>NZ_JBHSKM010000044.1:0-566159 GCF_042657965.1 Streptomyces coerulescens | reverse complement strand
CGCCCCTACGAAGCCCGGCCACCTCTTCGTCTCGTGGCTTGACAACAGCATTAGGCAGCAGCCTCCGGCGTGCCCTGCGCCTTCGCGTCGTGAGGGCCCGTCGGGCTGCCCGGGTCCACGACGATCATCCGCAGCGGGGTCGGATTGAAGTCGTTGCACGGGTTGTTCATCTGCGGGCAGTTGGACACCATCACCAGGACGTTCGTCTCGGCGCGCACCGCGACCCGGCGACCGGGCGCCGACATGCCGTCGACGATGCCCAGCGAGCCGTCCGCCTCGACGGGCACGTTCATGAACCAGTTGAGGTTGGAGACGAGGTCCCGCACTCCCAGGCCGCGCCGGGAGGCCTCGGCGAGGAAGTTCTCGCGGCAGCCGTGATGGAACATCACATGATGGCCGTAGCGCAGCGTGTTGGACTCCTTGCCGCAGGCGCCGCCGATGGTGTCCTGACGGTCGATCTCGTTGGCGACGACGGTCATCAGCGGGCGGCCCTCATTGCTGCGCAGGACGGTGCCGGTGCGCACATAGGCGTTGCCCTGCCAGGCCAGTGTGTCGGGGACGCTGTAGCGCTCTTCGGGGTCGTCGGCGTTGTAGAGGAGGCAGTCGGCGGACTGGTTGCCGCCGACGTCGACGATGGTCAGGACATGCCCCTCGGCCACCACCGCCGACCAGGGTGCGTTGGGCGCCACCTTGTCGTCCAGGACCACGTGGCCCTCGACCAGGCTCACTCCCCAGTCCAAGGGTGAGCCCTCGGCATGGACAGCCCCCACCGGGACGGTGTTCTCGGTCCGACTGGTCGCCATGTCACAGCCCCCGGGCTTCGCAGTAGTCGACGGTGTTGAGGTACGCCCGGTGCAGTTCGGGCGTTGCGGTGAACCGCTCCTGGTCGGGTCCTGTCGCGAGGCCGCGCCAGGCGTGCACCCGCAGGGGCCCGACGACGTACTCGGAGCGCGGGTCCAGCGGATGCGTGACGTTGGCGACCAGCACCAAGAGGGGCATTTCCGCGACGAGTTCGACATGCGCGCCGGGGCCCGCGCTGCCCTGCCGGGTGAGGGCGCCGTCGGCCTCGACGCGTACGCCCTGGAAGAAGGACAGGCTGGGCGGCAGGTCGCGTCGGCTCAGACCGTGTTTGGCGGCCGCTTTGATGAACAGGCCTCGGCCGGACGGTGACGGTCCCTCGGGGCGGGCGTCCCCGTACTTGCGTTCGTTCCACGCGTCGGTGGTGGTGCCGCAGAAGGCGTCGTGCCGACCGGAGGAGTCACCGGTGACGACGGCCAGGACCCGGCCGTCGCCGGACAACAGCGGGTGGTTCACGCCCAGGTAGGCCTGCCAGGGGATCTTCTGGGTGTCGGCGACGTTGAGCCGCTCGACCGGCTCCAGGGCGTTGAAGAGCAGCAGATGGGCGCAGGCGTCGCCGGTCGGGTCGTCGAAGCGCAGCCGGCTGCCGCGGGCGAGGACCTTGTGGGTGTAGCCGCCGGGTGCCACCGTCTCCGCCCACACCAGGGCGGCCGGGTCCACTCCCGGTGGGCAGTGCGGACTGGCGGAGGCCGGAAGATACGGCATCCACTCGCCCGCCTGTCCGCCCTGGGCACGGGCGTCGTCGCGGGCGCTGGAGACACTGTCGGTGAGGTGCAGGTCGCGGACACCGGCAGGCGGTTGCCCGATGGCTGGCTCCTGGAGAGGGTTTCCGGTGGCCTGCAGGCCGTGCTGAGTACCGGGCCGTGGCCCTTCGGTCTTCGTCATGGGTGTGCCGTCGTCCCTTCGTCGGTGCGCGGTCAGCGCCTCCGGTGGTGCGTGGCAGGAGGTGTGCCGTCAGGCCGTCAGGCGGGCTCGGGGACGGCTTCGGCGGGCGGCTCGAGGTGCGTGTGGGGGACGTGCCTCAGCTCGATGCGGTGGTGCAGCCGACGGGAGAGGAAGTAGGCGGCCCCGACGGCGAGGCTGAGCCCGATGAACAGCAGCGCGCTCCATTGCAGCCACCAGGTGCCCTCGGTGAGGTCGTAGATCTCCGCGCGCGGCCACAGCAGGTTGACCGCCATGCCGATCTGGAAGAGCACGGCCAGCGTGTTGACGACGGTTCCCCAGCGTCCCAGCGAGAACAATGGCCGGCCCGTCTCGTCGACGCCGTCCGGGAGCCGGTCGGTGCCCCGGTGCCTGATCCGGGCGATCAGCAACGGCAGCGTCACGCCCAGATAGGCCAGGTAGAGCATGGCGATGCAGAGACTGGACAGCGCCGTGAAGATCGCCGACTGACGGACGTTCACCAGGAGCGCGATCGCGGCACCCACGCCCACCACGATCGAGGTGATGATCGGTGTGCCGGTGCGGTCCGATACCTTGCCCAGGTGCCGGTGGAAGGGCAGGGCGCCCTCGCGCGCCATGGAGTAGATCATGCGTGCGCCGGAGGTCTGCACGGCGAGCGTGCAGGCGAACACGGCTACGGCGACGCAGCACAGCAGCAGTCGGCCCAGCACGTCTCCGAGCCGGTCGGTGAGCACCCAGGAAAGGCCCCCGGCGGCCAGGTTGCCGTCGGTCAGGCTGCTCGCGGCCGACAACCCCGAGAGGATCAGCAGCGCGCCGCCGATGCCTGAGATGACCAGCGCACGCAGGATGGTCCGGGGAGTGGTCCGGCGTGGGCTGTGCGTCTCCTCCGCGAGTTCGCCGGCCGAGTCGAAGCCGACCATGACGTAGGCCGCCATGAGCGAAGAGGCGAGGAAGGCGCCGAGGTAGCTTCCCTCTGCGGCCCAGCCGGTGTTGTGGACCACTACCTGCGGGCCCCGCTCGGGCAGGAAGAAGAGCACCAGCACCAGTGCGATCACACCGACGATCTCGATCATGACGCCGACGCTGGTGGCTGCGGCCATCTGACGGATGCCGAGGATGTTCACAACGGTGGTGATCACCAGCAGGACACAGCCCAGGAGGACCGCGTTCTGGGCGCCGGTCGGGGAGGCGACCGACGGGTCCGCGTCGGGTCCGCCGACGAACTGAAAGCCGGACCAGATGCCCGGTAGTACCGCCTGCGCGGCGATCGCGGCCGCCGCTACGGTGAGGATCTGCCCGATGATCATGATCCAGCCGGTGAACCAGCCGACCGTGGTGCCGGCCAGCCGGCTCGACCACTGGTAGATCGCCCCGGAGATGGGCCAGCGCGCGGCCAGTTCGGCGAAGCAGAGCGCGACCAGCAGCTGCCCCATGAAGACCAACGGCCAGGTCCAGAAGAACGCCGCCCCGCCGAGGCCGAAGCCGAGGCCGAAGAGTTGGAAGACGGTGGTGAGGATCGACACGAAGGAGAAGCCCGCGGCGAAGGACGCGAAGTCGCCCATCCCGCGCCGCAGTTCTTGGTGATAGCCGACGGGAGCGGCGCCGTCTTTGACGCCGTCGACGGGATGTGACGCAGGGGTGAGCTCGGACGGGTTCATCACCGCACCTCCGAACGTGATTACCTATCGGCTGACAGGTATTGCGATCGTGGGGTGAAGCGGTCTCACAGCCGAGTCACGGGCGTTAACGTCGTGTAACCGGGCCCTCGCGTGCGGGGCCTGTCGGATCGGCAGGCAGCAGCCGTCGGCGTCGTTGTTAGCCTTGGCCATGAACGGTTTCCCAGCGCATGGCCGAGGTGTGGGATGAGGGCGGTCGGATCCTGCCCGCTCGGCGCCGCGACCACCCTCGACGAACTCACCCGGGATCCGCATGCGCGGCTTGCGCTGCTGCGCGCGCATGAGCCCGTCTCCTGGCTGCCCGAGCTGGACGGCTGGTTGGTGACGCGTCGCGACCTGGCGCTGAGCGTGATGCGGGACGCCGCGACCTTCACCGTGGACGACCCCAGGTTCTCCACCGCACAGGTCGTCGGGCCGAGCATGCTGTCCCTGGACGGAGACCCGCACACCCGTCATCGTGAGCCCTTCGCCGCGCCCTTCCGGCCCCGGGCCGTGCACGACGGGTTCGCCTCGTTCATCGAGCGGGAGGTCGACCGGCTCATCACCGCACTGGAACCGGCGCGCGCCGCCGAGCTGCGACGCGGCTTCGCCGGGCCGCTCGCGGTCGCCGTGGTGACCGAGGCGCTCGGGCTGGTCGGGACCACCGCGGACACGGTGCTGCGCTGGTACGACGCCATCGTGCGGTCGGTCTCGGACCTCACCGCCGGGCGAGCGGCAGGACCAGCCGGTGGCGCGGCGTACGCGCAGCTACGGGATGCCGTGGTGACCACCATCGCCTCCCGGGGAGCAGCGTCGCTCCTCGGCTCCGCCGCCGGACGGCTGACACCGCCCGAAGTGGCCTCCAACGCCGCTGTGCTGATGTTCGGCGGCATAGAGACCGTTGAGGCGATGATCACCAACGCGCTGCTGCACCTGCTGCGACACCCGGCCCAACTCGCCCTCGTCCGAGCCGACGTCGACCTGTTGGACGGCGCGATCGAGGAATCGCTGCGCCTCGAACCCGGCGCGGCGGTCGTGGACCGCTATGCCACGCGTGACACGGTCCTCGGCCCGGCCGCGGTCCGGCGAGGTGAACTGGTCACCGTCTCCCTCGCGGGAGCCAACCGCGACCCGGCAGTCTTCCCAGACCCCGACCGATTCGACATCCGCCGCGAGAACGCGCGCCTCCAACTGGCCTTCGCACAGGGGCCGCACTACTGCATCGCCGCGCACCTCGCCCGCCTGGAGGCCCGCATCGCCCTCCAGCGGCTGCTCCAACGCCTCCCCGCCCTGCGCCTCGACCCCGACCGCCCCGCCGCCCCGCACGGTCTGGTCTTCCGCAAGCCTCCCGCCCTGCACGTGCTGTGGGACACGCTCGCCTGATCACTCTCTCGGCTCGGTCGAGCGATATTGGTCCTTGCGCTGCTTCCGCCAAGACGCGCCGCATGCCGCGGACTTCGTCGACGCCGAGGGTGCCGCGGCACACTGCCCCACCAATTCCCGCCCCGGCTCGTGTGCGACCCCGGCCGCTCGCGCAGGCTCCGTTCGCTGAAGTACACCGGCACCCTCCCCGGCCGAGCCCCGTTGAGGGCACGGGCCCGGTGTCCCTCGTGAGGGAGTGGCGAGGGGCACCGTTGATAAGGGCGCGGTCGCCCTGCCGTACGCGGCTGTCGATCACGGTGTCGCCAACGCCTCCGTCGGCGGCAGGCGGGCCGCGCGCACCGCCGGATAGAAGCCCGCCAGCGCGCCGATGACCAGCGTCGAGCCGATGCCACCGGCCATGGCCCAGGCCGGGACGACCGACGGCCAGCCCTGATAGGAGGCGTAGCCGATGGTGACCGCGATCCCCAGGATCACCCCGCCGACGCCGCCGAGCGCGGACAACAGCTGGGACTCGCACAGGAACTGACTGCGGATCTGGCTCCGCGTGGCCCCCAGCGAGCGGCGCAGTCCGATCTCGGAGCGGCGCTCCAGCACGGAGATGACCATGGTGTTGGCCACCCCGACGCCGCCGACCAGCAGCGCCACCGCGCCGAGCCCGAGGAGGAGTCCGCTCAGCGTGTCGTCCGTGGCCTCCTTCGCGGCGAGCGCGTCGGAGGGCCGGGAAACGGCCACCTCGTCGGGCTTCTCCGGGTTGGCGGTCGCCCCGAGGACACCCTGCACCTGAGAGACGCGCTCCTCCACGGCCCGAACGTGGAGCACCGACGGGTAGCCGTCGAAGCCGAGGTTCTCCCGCGCGTAGGGCCAGCCGACCAGCGCCTGGGTGTCCAGCTCCGGAGTCAGCTCGTTGGGCGCGAGCAGCCCGATCACGGTGAACCAGCGGTCGCCGAGCCATACCTGGACATCGGATCCGGCCCGGTGCACCCCGAGTTGTTCGGCGGCGCGGGGGCCCAGCACGACGGACGGATAGCGGTCGTTGGCGGCGTTGAGCCAGCGGCCGTCGGTCAGCTGCGCGCCCGTCGTCCCGGGCAGGTCGGTCTTGGCCGCGTAGACGGCGATACCGCTGGTCTCGGCGTCGGGGATGTGGTCGTTGCGGTAGACCTTGGCGTCCACCTTGCCGAGCGCCGTCACCGACTCCACGTCCGGAATGTTGCCGACCATCTCCACCGACTCGCCCGGCAGATGGGAGGCGTCACCGCTGAGCGACGGCCCCGGTGTGACGGACAGCAGATTGGTGCCCAGCGCGCTCAGCCGCCGGTCCAGATCCTCCGTGCTGGAGGTGGAGATGCCCACCACGCCCACCATCGCCGCGATGCCGATGGCGATGCCCAGCGCGGACAGGAACACCCGCATGGGCCGGGCCCGCAGCCCGTACCCGCCCACCCGCAGTACGTCGGCGGGGCTCATCCGGGCCGGACGGGGCCGCGAGCCGGCCGCACGCCCCTCGGACCCGGTCACCGCTCCGCCCCGGACACGGTGGCCGTCAACTCCCGGCCGGCGGTCGAGTCGTGCTCGATCCGCCCGTCCTTGAGCCGCACCTCGCGCGGCAGCGACGCGGCGACATCCCGGTCGTGGGTGATGACGACGACCGTGGTACCGGCCTCGTTGAGCTCGTGCAGCAGCTCCAGCACGGTCGCGCCGGACCGGGAGTCGAGCGCCCCGGTCGGCTCGTCGGCCAGCAGCAGCGGAGGATCGCCAAGGACGGCACGGGCGATCGCGACCCGCTGCTTCTCCCCGCCGGAGAGCCGGTGCGGCTCGTGGTACAGGCGGTGCCCGAGCCCCACCCGGCGCAGCGCCGTCTCGGCGAGCCGACGCCGCTCGGCGCGTGGGGTGCCGCTGTAGAGCAGCCCGTCGGCCACGCTGTCCAGCACCGGTATGCCCGAGGTGAGATGGAACTGCTGGAACACGAAGCCGATGGTCGCGGCGCGCAGTGCCGACAACTCGCGGTCGCTCAGCTCCTCGACCGCATGGCCGTCCACCCGGACGCGCCCGGAGGTCGGGCGGCTGAGCGTGCCCATGATGTTGAGCAGGGTCGACTTCCCGGACCCGGACGGCCCGACGATCGCGACCAGTTCACCGCGCCCGATCACCAGATCCGTGTCGGCCAGCGCGACGACCTCCCCGTACCGCTGAGAGACCCCGCTCAACTCGACCACATGAGGCGCCACTTGACTCCCTTGACCAAATTGAGTGACCTGATCCACTTGGCTCACTTGGGCACCCCCACACTCATGCCTTCTTCGATGCCCGAGCCCCTCACCTCGACCAGGCCGCCGGCGAACATGCCCAGCTCCACCGGCACCATCTCGCTGCCGCCGCCGGCCTTCAGGACCTCCAGCGCATAGCCGCCGCCCGGCCGCGCCATCAGGGCGTTGACCGGCACCGCGAGTACGTCTCGGCGGCTGTCGGCCTCCAGGACCACGTCCACGGACGCGGCCTGGTAGCGGCCCAGCTTCTTCTGGTCGTGGATGTCGAGGCGGACCGGCAGGGTCGCCTCATCGGCGCCCTCGCCCGCGACGCCGGCCCCGGCGCCGGAAGCGGCGGCGTCATGGCCCGGCGTGCCGATATCGCTGACCTCGCCCACCACGGTGCTGCCGTCCGGCAGCCGGACCGTGGCCTTGGAGCCCTCCTCCACCAGGTCCTCGTGCTGCGGGTCCAGACTCATGGAGACGACCCGCTCGGTGCCCGTCCAGGTCAGCACCTCGCCGCCGGCGACCGCGCCGGGCGAGGTCTTCAGCTCCGCAACCCGCCGGGCCCCGGAGGCGACCACCGCATCGCCGGGCCGTACGGTCCCGGTCTCCTCGGCGTTGACATCGTCCTGCCACTCCTGGACCGCCGCTGCCGTGCCCGAGGTGTAGGCGTCGTCCACGTCGAAGCCGTCGTAGCCCAGATCGGCGAGGTTGCGCTCCAGCATCCGTACGTCGGAGCCCTCGCTGCCCTGCTCCAGCGTGCGGTAGAGCGGGACGGACCCGTACAGCAGGGGCACTTTGCGCTCGTTGACCCGGTAGACGGTGTCGCCACGCTTGAGCGTGTCGCCCTCGCCGGGCACCCAGGTGATGAACTCGCCGTCGGTGGCGGGCTGGTTGCCGCCGCCTTGCCCGGAGGCGGGGGCGGCCGAGCCGGTGGTGACAGCGGTCGGCTCGCCGTGGCCCAGCGTGCCCTCCACGGTCTCGGTGCTGGTCAGCGTCATCCGCTGCACCTTCGTCGTCGCGGCAGGCCCCTCGGCGGCGGCCTGTGTCGTGGGGCCGCCGTCACCGCTGAACGCGCCCGTGGCGGTGAGTCCCGCGCCGGCGGCCACGGCGATCGCGATCACCACGAGGGCGGCCGTACGGCGGCCACGCCGCCCGCGCCGGTCGGCCGTCGGACGGTAGGAGTCCTCGGCCGGCGCCGTCAGTGCCGCCTCCTCGGCGACAGCCGGCGCCCGCTCCGCGACGTCGGGGACCGCCGGGTTCCCGAAGGGCTCCGCGACCTGCGGGAGGTGCTCCGCCTCCTCCCGCATGGTCACCGGCCCCCACCGCCCTGGATCATCATGCCGCCGCCGGGCCACTTGTCCTGGCACGCGGAACGCGCCTTCTGGAAGGCGGGGTCGGCCATGCTCAGGCCGGCACCGGCGAAGTCGAGGGCCATCTGACCGCCGTTGATCTCGGGGTCCGGGAACTTCGGCACGCCGTTCTCACGGATGCACTCCGCCCAGGCGGCGACCTTCGTCGGATCGAGCGGCTCGCCGCCCTGCGCCTGCCCCTCGGCCTGCGGAGCCTTGTCGCGGCAGGCTTCCATGGCGCCCTGGAACTCGGGGGAGTTGGTGTCGACACCGCCGGCGTCCATGCGGATGCCGCCGTCGGCCTGCTGGGGGTCGGGGAATTCGGATACGCCCTCTGCCCGCATGCACTCGGCGAATTCCAGGGCCTGGTCGAACGCGCCGTTCGCCGACGCGGAGGATTCCGAGGCCGCGTCACCGTCGGCGACCGCGCTGGACTCACCGGAACAGCCGCTGATCAGCGCGCCCGCGATAAGCAGGGACACGGGAAGAAGTGCGTGCCCGATCAGGGCACGTCGCTGTGTGGAGAACATGCACGGAGTTGTACGCCGGGCACGGTTACACCCGGGGAACAGCCGTGCCCGCCTCTCTCGCCCCCTCCACGTGTTATGCCCCTGTTATGGGGTCCGGGGCATCCTGACCGGCATGAGAGTGCTGATTGTCGACGACCACCTCGAACTCGCCGAGACGATCGCCGCGGGTCTACGGCAGGAAGGCATGGCCATCGACCTGGCACTGGACGGCCGACAGGCGCTGGAGCAGGCGACCGTGTACGACTACCACGTCATCGTGCTCGACCGGGACCTCCCGCTGATGCACGGCGACGAGGTCTGCCGTGCGCTGATCAAGCACGGCTGCCGGGCCCGCATTCTCATGCTCACGGCCTCGTCGACCATCGCCGACCGGGTCGACGGACTGAGCCTGGGCGCCGACGACTATCTGACCAAGCCGTTCGCCTTCGCCGAACTGGTCGCACGGATCCGCGCTCTGGCCCGGCGCGCACACCCCGCCGTGCCCCCGGTGCTCACCCACGACGATCTGTCCCTGTCGCCCGCCGAGCACTCGGCCTGGCGCGGCGGACGCCAACTGGACCTGTCCCCGAAGGAGATGGCCGTACTGGAGCTGCTGCTGGCCGCGCGCGGCGCGGTGGTCTCCGCCGAGGAACTGCTCGAACGGGCCTGGGACGAAGCCACCGACCCGTTCACCAACACCGTGAAGGTGACCATCAGCCGACTGCGCCGCAAGCTCGGCGACCCGCCCCTGATCGAGACGGTGCCGCATGTCGGCTACCGCATCTGAGCCGGCCGGCCGGTTCCGCATCCGCTGGTCGGCCCGGCTTCGGCTCACCCTCCTCTACGGCACGCTGTTCCTCGTCTCGGGCGCCACCCTGCTCGCCGTCACCTACCTCCTGGTCGTGCAGAGCCCCGCCTCAAAGGGCACCAAGATCACCACGGGCAACGCCTCACGCAACCCGGCGGTGCAGGAGATAACGGCCCAGATCTCGTACGTCGCCGACCGCCAGCGGCAGGAGGCCCAGCGCACGCTGCTCACCCGGTCCGGGATCGCACTCGGCGTCATGACCGGCGTCTCCGGCGGGCTGGGCTGGCTGATGGCCGGGCGGGTGCTGCGCCCCGTACGCGTGATGACGGAACGCGCCCGCCGTATCTCCGCGCACAACCTGCATGAACGGCTCGCGATGCCCGGCCCCGCCGACGACGAACTGAAGAACCTCGGCGACACCTTCGACGGACTGCTCGCCCGCCTGGACACCGCGTTCGACGCCCAGAGACGCTTCGTCGCCAACGCCTCGCACGAACTGCGCACCCCACTGACCCTGCAACGTACGCTGATCGAGGTCGCGCTCGGCAATCCGGACCCGGACACGAAGGACCTGCGGGCCGTGTGCGAGCGGGCCCTGGCCATAGGTGAGGAGCAGGAGCGCCTGATCGAGGCGCTGCTGACCCTGGCGAGCAGCCAGAGCGGGGTCTTCCGGACCGAGCCGTTGGACCTGGCCGAGGTCGTCACCGACGTGCTCGACAACGTCACGCCGACCCAACCAGAGGACGTCGCCCTGGACGTCACGCTCGCCTCCGCTCCGACCGACGGCAACGCCGGCCTGGTGGAACGGCTGGTGACCAACCTGGTCGGCAACGCCCAGCGCTACACCCATGCCGGCGGCTGGATCCGGGTGACCACCAGCCTTGAGGGCGGGGTGCCCACGGTGCGCGTCGTGAACAGCGGACCGGTGGTCCCACGCGACGCCATCCCGTCCCTGTACCAGCCCTTCCAACGGCTCGGCCACCGCTCCGCACGCCACGACGGCCACGGCCTCGGACTGTCGATCGTCGCGGCCGTCGCCGACGCCCACCGCGCCCGCATCGTCACCGAGCAGGGCCCGGAGGGCGGGCTCGACATCACGGTCGCATTCCCGCGGCGGAGGGACCTGACGGACGCCTGAGATGCGGTGACGCCCACCGCCCACCGCCCCCCGCTTCCGTGGCCCAACAAGGCCCGGGAAAGGAGCCGTTCGGCCCCGCACAAACGGACCCATCGGCATCGAGCGGCGGTAAGCCCAAAGCGGCGACATTGAACTGCGCCAACAACCGCAATCGGCTCCGAAGGGATACCACCATGGTCGTCCAAGAGCACCCTCACCGACGTGCCGCGCTCCAACTCCCGTGGTTCCGCGGGCCCCGTCCGGCGGCGGCCGACGGCACTGCGGAGGACGTCGCCGCTACCACCTCCGTGGCCGCCTACGTGTTCGCAACTCTGCGTCTGCTCACCGGATTCATCTTCCTGTGGGCGTTCCTGGACAAGACATTCGGCTTCGCCTACGCCACCCCGTCCGGCAACGGCTGGATCGACGGCGGATCGCCCACCAAGGGATTCCTGAGCGCGGTCGCGGCGGGCCCGCTGGAGTCGACCTTCCACGACTGGGCCGGCGCCGCATGGGCGGACCGGCTGTTCATGCTGGGGCTGCTCAGTATCGGCCTGGCGCTGATCCTGGGTATCGGGCTGCGACTGGCCGCCAGTGCCGGCACGTTGATGATGGCGCTGATGTGGCTGGCCGAGTGGCCGCCGGCCAAGCACCTGTCCGACGGGTCGCCCAGCATGTCGACCAACCCCTTCGCCGAGTACCACGTCGTGTACGCCGTCGTCCTGATCGCATTGGCGGCCGCCGGCGCAGGCGCGGTCTGGGGATTCGGCAAGGCGTGGGCCCGCCTGCCGGTGGTGAGCCGCAACCCGTGGCTACGGTGAGTCGAGGAGCCCGGGAGCGGGGGACAGGCGCGACGCGCGGGCTACCGGCCAGGTCACGAGCCGACCGGTGCGCCCGCGCAGCACCGCGCCCGCCCCGGCCACTAACCGAATGCCCCCGCGCCGCCCTCCGCCACCTGCCGGCCCGGTCCGGTCGCGTACGCCAGCGGTGGTGCGATGGCCTGCGCATCCGCTCCCTGACCGACCCACAGGGCAATGAACAGCGCGGCGGTCGCCTCCAAGAGCCCTGCCCGTTCGAGGCCACCACATACGACGGGTACACAGCCCACGTCCTGCACCAATTGCCGTACACGCGCGACGGCGGTCTCGTCGTCCCCACACACCGGCACGGACAGGGGTCGACCATCGAAGACGGGTGGCCGCATCCGCCACACATCCTCGTGACAGAGATTGAAGGCCTTCACCACGTGAGCGCCCGGTGCCGCCGCGGCCAAGTGCTGTGCGGCCGAAACTCCTTGTTGCGTCAGCAGCCGAAAACCCGGCCCGACCGGGTTGGAACAGTCGAGCAGCACCTTGCCCTCCAGGGACGCGTGCAGTTCCCGCGCCACCTCCGCTCCCGCCCCGAAGGGCAGCGCTGCCAGCACCACATCCTGACCGGCCTCTGCCGCCATGCGCAGACCGCCCGGCCTGGCTTCACCTCCGATGCGCATCGCGAGCCGCTCCGCCTTGCGCACGTCGCGCCCCCCGACGGTCACCTGATGCCCGGCGCGCACCCAGTGGGTGGCCAGCGCGTCGGCCATGTTGCCCGTCCCCAGTACACCGATCCTCATCACACGTTCCCTCTCCGCGCCTGCAACGACGATTGGTAGGAACGCTAGAGACACGTCCGGGCACCATTTGGTGCGTGACGAACGACGCCTTCCTCGCCGACTGCCGTGCACGCCTCGCTTTCGACCTGCTCTCCAACACCTGGAACGCCGTGGTCCTCTGGGCACTGCGTGACGGGCCCAGGCGCCCGGTCGAACTAAGGGAGCGGATCGGGGGCATCAGCTCCAAGGTCCTCACCGAGACGCTGCGGCGACTGCAGTTCAACGGACTCATCGACCGCCATGCCCGCCCCGGCGCGCCCGCACGGGTCGAGTACGAACTCACCGCTCTGGGCCGGACCTTGCTCATCCCCATCGACGCCGTAGGCGCATGGGCCTTCGAGCACGGAGATGAGGTGATGGCCGCACAGGAAGCGGCATGTTCTGCCGCCGATCGGCCTCGCTAGGATTGAAGAGTTCTTCAATTAGTGAGTTGCGGTGTTCCCTAAGTGAGTCGACCCGGAGGTCGGAATGAGCGAAGTCGCCGAGGCGCTGCTGGCGCGCGTCCGCGCCGCGCGGGCCGGTCTGGCGGCGGCCCTGAAGGCGGACGACATGTACGCCGTCGCGGTGGCCCAGGACGAACTCGACGACGCGGTGCGCCTGGCGCGCCGGCACGGACTCGACGCCGAGGCGACGGGAACGGCAGACGGGTGAGCGGTTTGCCGAGGCCGCTGTATGAGGCGAAGGCCGAGTTCTTCCGGATGCTCGGGCACCCGGTGCGCATACGGGTCCTTGAGCTTTTGCAGGACGGGCCCAAGCCTGTGCGTGACCTGCTCACTGCGATCGAGGTCGAGCCGTCGAGCCTGTCGCAGCAACTGGCCGTGCTGCGCCGTTCCGGCATCGTCACGGCCACCCGTACCGGCTCGACGGTGATGTACGAGCTGGCCGGCGGCGACGTCGTCGAACTGCTGGCCGCGGCCCGCCGGATCCTGTCCGTACTGCTGGCCGGGCGGCAGGACCTGCTGGAGGAGTTGCGCCGCACAGACGCGGCGCTGTGACGGGCAGAGTCCGACAGTCCCCCATGTCCTGGCGGCAGCCGGACGCCGTGCGGTCCGCAAGGGCCTGTCGGCCCTCATCCCGCCCCCGTCGGCTCTGCCGCAGTGCCCGCGCTGTCAGGGATGATCAAACCCTTGCCGGCCGTGGAATCGTGAGACCCCTGTTGTGCCGGCTCGGCGTGGAGAAAGGACGGCCTGAAGTGATCGCTGTCGCGGGACACCCCGATCTCACCGCGTCCACGTTGGCGATGCTGGAGGAGGAACTGCGCCGGCCGCTGGTCGAGTTCGCGCGGGCGGGCAAGACCGGGCTGGTGCGCGCCGGGCAGGGGCTGCCGGTCGCCTTCGGGCGGGCGGCTCGGGCCGCGGGACTGCCAGTGGTGACCGTCCTGCCCGCCACCAACGGTGTGCCCGACGTGCTGGGGGCCGGCGATCGCAGGGCGGCCGGAGAGCTGTTGCTGCTCTCGGAGCATGTGCGGCTGCTCGAGTACGACCCGTCCGATCGCGGTGCCTGCATAGGGGCCGATGAGAGCCTGATGCGCTCCTGCGCTCGCCTGCTCGCGGTCTGGGACGGCTCGCAGTCCAACAGCGGGGACGCAACAGCCCATCTCGTGGCGTACGCCCGCAGCAGCGGTGTGGAGGTCGAGGTCCTGTGGCCCGACGGCGCCAGGCGTATGGCGCCGGACCCGGCGGGGGGAGAAGAGGCGACCGTCACCCGCGCCACTGAGGGCCGTCCTGCTCCCGGGGGACGGTCGCCGTTCGAGGCTGTCGCTACGACGGTGGCTTGCCCTCGCTCTGCGCGGCCTTGAGGTCGGCCAGAAGCTCGGCCTGTCCGGCGAGCACGCCGGACAGGATGGTCCGCGCGACCCGGAGGAGTTCCGCGACCTTCGGGCTGGTCAGCGAGTAGTAGACCGTCGAGCCCTCCTTGCGGGTCTTGACCAGGTTCGCCCGCCGCAGCACGGCCAGTTGCTGGGACAGATGCGCGGGTTCGATGCCCACCTCGGGCAGCATCTCCGACACGGCGTGCTCGCGCTCGCTCAGCAGCTCAAGGACCCGGATCCGAGCCGGATGGCCGAGCGTCTTGAAGAACTCGGCCTTCAGTTGGTACAGCGGCGTACTCATCGTGTCGTCTCCTCCTCGACACAACAGCACGGCCCCGTCGGCCGAACCCCGGTGCGTCGCGTCCACCCATTCATCAAAAGCATGGGCCCATCCTCGCCTGCGGCACCGGCTCGGCAGAACCGGCCTCCGAGGAGCCGAGCGACCGGGCGCTGTAACCAGAGCCTCAGGAGTTTCTAATATTAGCAATTCATGGTCTTACGTGCGGAGATTCCCTCCGGATGACACCGTCGCCGTGTAGTCGCCTTGCAGAATCGTCTCGGCCAGGGCGAGAGATGCTTGGCGGAGCTCGCCCTGTATGGCGTCCGCTGTGCCCTGGTCGAGGGACATGGCTTCTGTGCCGGCACCGGAGTCGACCGTCTCCTTCGGTCCGAGCTGCTCCGTCTCGGTGTAGCGGCGCACGGTTTCCCAGTAGCGTTCCGCGGCGCTGTCGCCGTCACGGGCAGGGCCGAAGGTGCGCAGCGTGACGGCCAGGCGATGCATCTCGGCGGCGACCTGACGGGCGAGGTCCCGGTCCGGAGCCGCGGCTGCGGCCGCTGCAGGAGAGACGATGCGCGAAGCGGCCACGTCGGCCCGACGCTCGGCGTCGCGAACCGCGGACCGGGCAGCTCTCAGGAGGAGCCGCCGCGTCCCGCGAGCGGCGAGTCCGGGCACCCACAGAGTCCAGTCGACCAGGCGGGTCCGAGAGATGAACTGACTGGCCGCGGTGGTCATTTCGTCGCCGTACCGCGACAGCGCGGACGGTCGCAGGAGCTGATCGGCGGCATCGTCCGACGCGGGTGGCCGACTGGCCAGAGTCGATGCTCTGCGCAGGGTGTCGAGGGCCGCGTCGATCACCGCGTCGTCGCGGATGTCGTGGGCCTGGCGCACCAAGGCGTGCGCGACGGCCGCCAGACGCTGTTGCCGTCCGTACACCGTCCACAGCGGATAGCCCAGGAACAGCACGCGCCTGCGCCGCACACCGAAGGTGGCGACTCGTACCGAAAAGCCCACGTCGAGCTGTACGACGTCGACCCGCCGCACTCCGGCCGCGTCGGCCAGCCGGTCCAGCAGCTCGAACAGCTCTGCTGCCTGCTTCCGTTCCAGGGTGAGCGGGCCGCGTGCCAGTCTGGCCGGGCGGGGCCACAGATAGCCGCCGAGTGCGAGCAGGACCAGGCCGACTGCCGGTTGCACCATGGAGCCCCAGCCAAGGACGATCAAGGCCAGACCCCCGGCCATCAGACCCACGACTCCCAGGTGCACTCCGACGGCCACGGCATACGCGGCTGCTGACGCCGCCCGGCGGCGAGTACCCCGAACCCTGATCAAGGTCGCTGTTCCCCCTGTTACGAGCACCATCGCCTCGCCGACAGCCAGGGGCGACAAAACCATGCGCCTTCCTGGCGCCTTCCTGGACCGCACTGGTGCGGATGCTCGCAGAAGGCCCCCGCGCGCCACCATGCCGGACTCCGGCAATGTGTGCCCGCTCCATCCGCCGTAACCGCACCCGACGGCGCCGCCGATGCGCCCGAACAAGGCGTATCAGATCAGGGGTATCGGGTCAGGGGTCTCAGGTCAGGCCTTCTTGACCACGCTGGATTTGAGCTGCATGGCGCCGAACCCGTCGACCTTGCAGTCGATGTCGTGGCCGTCCACGCCGTCGACCAGGCGGATGTTGCGCACCTTGGTGCCCGCCTTGATCCCGGTCGGGCTGCCCTTGACCTTCAGTGTCCGGACCACCGTCACGGTGTCACCGTCGGCGAGCACATTGCCGACCGAGTCCTTGATCACCCGGCCCTCGGAGGCAGGGCTCGTGGACTGCTCGGACGGTGACCACTCGTGGCCGCACTCGGGGCACACCAGGAGCACGCCCATCTCGTAGGCGAACGTGCCGGAGCATTCGGGGCAAGGGGGAAGGTTTTCACTCATGGCGCAAGTGTCTTTCGTTGAGAGAACGGATGGGTGGATCAGGTGGGCCAGGCGTCGGTACGCCACTCCTGTCGGCCCTCCTCGGGGACCGGGGAGGAGCGGGTGTGGGCGGCGAGGGCGGTGGCGAGGTCATGGTGGACGGGGATGTGCGGGCCGTCGCCGGGCGGGACCAGGGAGCCGTCGGCGGGGATGGCGGCCAGTTCCAGGCTCCGGCCCGCCGCGGTGAGTCGGTGGGCGGCTTCGGTGATCGCCAGCTGGCCCTCGGGGGACCAGCCGCGCAGTTCGGTCAGGTCGAGGATGACCGGTCCGGTGCCGCGGGCGACGGCCCCAGCCGACCGCTCCGGCGAAGCGGTGGACTCCGTGCGGGCCCAGGTATCCGGCGACGGACAGGATGCCGAGATCCTGCTCGCTGGTGTAGCGCCAGTCGATGGTCATGAGGTGAACTTCCTTGTGGTGCAGCCCTGTTGGGGTCACAGGGGGAGGGTGATCCAGATGCTCTTGCCCCGCTTGTCGGCGTCGCCGCGGACGACCGCGGTGCCGCCCAGTCCCTGGGTGAGTTCCATGACGGTCGCCAGCCCGCCTCCGGCCCCGCCGACGAGTGGGGGCCGGTAGGGGTGGCGGTCATGGACGGCGAAGGCCAGGCAGTCCCGGCCGGCCGCGTAGATCACCGTCAGCTGCGGGGAGAGGACAGCGGCGTGCCGGACGCTGTTGGTCACCAGCTCGCTCAGGATCAGCAGTGCCGGGTCCACGGCGGGGTGGCGCAGGCCGATCCCCCACTGCGTCAGCGCCTGTTCGGCTGTCTCGCGGGCCATGCGCACGGCGGACGGCAGGGCCGGCAGGGTGAGCACGTGCCGGTACGGGAGGGCTGCGAGTCGCGTGGACATCAGCCCTCCGCTCGGGCCAGGCGGAAGCCGCTGACCGTCTTGGGGTGCAGGCGCAGCACGGTGTCGTGCGGGCCATGCGTCCAGCCGGAGAGCGTACGACGGTAGTGGGCCGCCTCGTCGGGATCGCCGATCACTTCGGCGGGACCGGACAGAGTAACGGTCCAGCCGGTGCCGGCGACGACTCTGATGTCGTCGACCTGGTACGTCACCGCCTCGGGGACGACAGCCGCCTGGACCGGGACCCGGACGATCAGACGTCCGTACTCCCATACGTGCCGGGCGGGCCGCACGACGATCTGTCCCCGCTGCGGATACGCCAGGCGCCCGAGGCTGCTGCCTTCCAGCAGCCACAGAGCTTCCGCGCCGGAGACCTCGGCCATGCTCCCGACTGCCGGGGGACGGCTCATCGCGCGGGCTCCTCACGGGACTCGGGGGACTGGGAGGACTGGGGGGACTGGGAGGACTGGGGGGACCGGGTGGGGTTCGGGATCGCCGGCTGCTTGGGGTGGGCGGCCGCCGGGGGCAGGACGCCGGCCTGTCGCAGGTGGTCGCGGGCGTCCCGGATCGCGTCGGGGGTCGTGGCGTGGTCCCGGCCGTCGTGTTGCAGAAGGTCCAGCGCGCCGACCGAGTCCAGGACCTGGCGCTGGCCGGCCCGGATGCCGGAGGCCAGGACGAGGATGCCGCGCCGGGTGAGCTTCTCCACCGCGTCCTTGAGTACGAGGGCACCGGTGGCGTCCATCGTCGACACCCGCGACATACGAAGGATGACGACCCGGACGTCGGCCACCTCGGTCAGTTCCAGCAGGAAGCGGTGCGCGGCGGCGAAGAACAGCGGTCCGTCGATCCGGTAGGCGACGATGTGCTCGGCCAGCAGCGCGTGTTCCTCGGCGCTGTGGTCGCCCCGGTCGAGCGGCACCTGGTCGAAGCGGGCCTGCTTGGCCACGGCCCGCAGAGCGAGGGCGCCCGCCACGGCCAGACCGATGATCACCGCGTACACCAGGTCCAGCGCGAGGGTGGCGACCGCGGTCAGGACGAGGATCAGCGCATCCGCGCGGGTGGCTCCGGCCATCGCCCTGAGCGAGCCGACCTCGACCATGCGGACGGCCGTGGCCAGCAGCACCCCGGCGAGGGCGGCGAGCGGGATCTTCGACACCAAGGGCGCCGCCGCGAAGACGATCAATGCGAGGATCGCGGCATGGGTGAGGGCGGCCAGCCGGGAGCCCGCGCCCGTGCGGACGTTGACCGCGGTCCGGGCGATCGCTCCGGTCGCCGGCACACCGCCGAACAGCGGGGCCGCGATATTGGCCAGCCCTTGACCGAACAACTCGCGGTCCGGGTCGTGCTTCTGACCCACCGTCATGCCGTCCGCCACCGAGGCGGACAACAAGGACTCCAGGGCCGCCAGGGCTGCCACGGCCACCGCCGGGGCGAGCAGAGTGTTCAGCGAGCCGGGGTCCAGGAAGCCCAGCGACGGCGCTGAGAGGCCGGAGGGCAGGTCGCCGATCGGCTTCGCCGCGTCCAGCCCGGCAGCTTGGGCGACGACGGTGGCCGCGATCACGGCGAGGAGGGAGAACGGGACGGTCGGCCGCCGGCGGGCACCCACGAGCATGACGGCCGCGACCGACAGCGCGAGGCCGATCGCCGTCCAGTTCGGATCCCTCGCGAACTCTCCGGCGGCGCGCCAGGTCACCACCAGCACACGGTCGCCCTCGGGCTTGGGCACGCCGAGCGCGCTGGGGATCTGCTGGAGGCCGATCACGCAGGCGATCCCGAGGGTGAATCCCTCCACCACGGGCGCGGGCACGTACTGCATGTACTTCCCGGCGCGCAGCGCGGCGAGCGCCACGAGCATGACGCCCGCCATCAGCCCGACCGTCAGAACCCCGGCAGGACCGTACGCGCCGACGATCGGTACCAGCACCACGGTCATGGCTCCGGTGGGCCCGGACACCTGGAGGTTGGATCCACCGAACACGGCGGCGAGCGCACCGGCGACCACGGCGGTCGCCAGGCCCGCCTCGGCACCGAGACCCGAGGACACCCCGAAGCCGAGAGCGAGCGGCAGGGCCACGATCGCCACGGTCAGACCGGCCAGCAGATCCCTGCGCGGGTCGCGCCGCACGTCCGCCAGGTCGGCGTGGCCGGGCAGGAGCGCGGTGAACCGGGCTGCAGCCCGGCCGATCGCCGAGGTCATGACGCGGAGACCTCGGCTTCCCGCAGCTCGGCCAGCAGTTCGCCCTGCCCGGCCAGCATCTCGGTGAGGATCCGCCGCGCGGCCCTCATCAGGTCCGCCACGTCCCCGCCCGCCAGCTCATAGACGACGGTCGAGCCCTCCCGGGCCGCGGTGACGATGCCGGAGCGGCGCAGCACCGCCAGCTGCTGGGACAGGCCCGATGCCTCCACCTCTATGGCGGTCAGCAGGTCCCGCACCGGCATCGGTCCGTCCTGCAAGAGCTCCAGCACCCGGATCCGTACGGGATGCCCCAGCATCCGGAAGAACTCGGCCTTGGCCTGGTACAGCGGAACGGACACAACCCCTCGGCTTCCCCTGAGACGCCCGCCCCACTACGGGGCAGATGCGGTGAGGCTGGGCCCGCGGCCACCGGAGGTTGCGAGCACAGCATGTCTAGCATCTAGGCAGTTGCGAAATTTTGCAATTTCGCATCCGGTTGTGCCCGTGGATGCTGTGCTCTGCGGCGCCAGGGCCCTCGGCCGAACAAGCGGAACGAGCGGAACGAGCGGAACGGTCTGCTCAGACGGCCTTGACGACGATGCCGGTTCTTTCGAGGGCGGTGACCTCGTCGGCGGGCGCTGTCGCGTCGGTGACGAGGGTGTCCACCAGGGTGGACGGGCCGACGTGCGCGTGGGCGGTGTGGCCGAGCTTGCTGCCGTCGGTGGCGACGAGGACGCGGCGGGCGGAGGCGATGCCGGCCTTCTTCACGGCGGCGTCGTCGAGATCGTAGGCGGTCATGCCCTCGAGCGCGCTCAGGCCGCAGCAGCCCATGACGGCGGTGTCGAAGCGCAGTGCCGCGAGGGACGCGAGGGTGAGCGGACCGGTCAGGGCTCCCTCGGCGGCACGGGGCTGCCCGCCGGGCACCATCAGGGTGGCCGGGCTCGAGCCCTCGCCCAGCACATGGATGGCCTGCAAGGACAGGGGCATCACGGTGACCGGCCGTCGGCGCAGCAGGTGGGCGACCTCCAGGCAGGTCGTGCCGCTGTCCAGGAGGACGGTCTCGCCGTCGGCGACGAGTGAGGAGATTTCGGCTGCGATGCGGCGCTTGATATCGACGGACTCGCGCACGCGCAGTGCGAAGGGCGGCTCCTCACCCCGCAGCAGCAGGGTGCGTGCGCCGCCGCGGACCCGTTCGAGTACGCCTTGCGCGGCCAGCGTGTCGAGGTCCCGGCGGATGGTCATCTCGGAGGCACCGGTCAGTTCGGCGAGTTCCTGGACCGTGATCCTTCCCGACTCCCTGACGGCCTGCGCGATCGTCCCGTGCCGGTCTGCGTTGCTCATACCGCGATTCAACACCGCACTAAACGAACAATCAATGTGTGTGAAGTGCCAATGTTCAAACATGCTGAATGTTCGTTACGGTGGCCAGTATGGATCACTCCCTCCGAGCCGCCCGAGTGGCGACCTTCGTCTACTTCATCCTGTGCGGCGCCCTGATGGGCACCTGGGTGGTGTACATCCCCGCCATCGAGGAGCGCGTGGACATCAGCCACGCGACGCTCGGAGGACTGCTGGTGGTGCTGGGGCTCGGGGCGTTCCTCGGCATGCAAGTGGCCGGGCCGCTGACCGACCGGCTCGGACCGCGGATCGTCGTCCCCGCCACCGGCGTGCTGTGCAGTGCCGCCCTGGTACTGCCCGGCCTGCCCCGGGAGCCATGGACGCTGGCAGGCGCGCTGCTGGCCTTCGGCTTCTGCAACGGCTGCCTGGACGTGAGCATGAACGCCCACGCCGTGCACGTGGAGAAGGCGTACGGCCGTCCCGTCATGTCGGCCTTCCACGCGACGTTCTCGGTCGGCGGAGTCTTCGCCGCGGTGATCGGTGCGGCCACGGCAAGCGCCGGCCTGAGCCCGGCCACGGGCATGGCCGCCGTAGGAGCCCTCGGTGTGCTGATCGCCCTGCTCTCGGCACGAGCCCTGCTGCCGGCCGCACCCACGACCGCCGACCCCGACCTCGTGGAGCAGGGCGAACAGACGCCCACCACCGGCCGTCCCGGCACCAGCGGGCGCATCTGGCTGCTCGCCGCCCTGGCCCTGATGGTGATGCTGTGCGAGGGAGCCGCCAACGACTGGAGCGCCCTGCACCTGAAGGACATCCTCGGTGCCTCCGCGAGCACTGCCGCCTTCGCGTACGGCACCTTCGCGGCGACGATGACCATCGGCCGGCTGCTCGCCGACCGTCTTGTCGCCCGGTTCGGGGCCATGGCGATCCTGCGCCACGGCGCGGCCACGGCTGCGGTCGGCATCACCGTCGCGGCCCTCTTCCCGTGGATGTGGACCGCGTTCGCGGGCTGGGCGCTCTTCGGTCTGGGGCTCTCCGGCTGTGTTCCGCAACTGTTCAGCGCGGCCGGACATGCCGACCCCGCCGCCGCGGGCGCCAACGTCTCCCGCGTCGCCGGGCTCGGCTACGTCGGCATGCTCGCCGGCCCCGCCGTCATCGGCTGGCTGACCCACCTCGTCGCCCTGAACCACACCTTCGTCCTGCTCACTGTGCTCTGTGCGAGCACCGCCGCGGCCGCGGGAGTCATGCGAACCGGGTCCGAGCGCACCCCCGAGATGACAACAAGCAGCCACTGACCCCCACGGGATCCGAAGGAACCGCCACCATGCGCACCGACCGGAAGATCGTTCTGTTCGACCTCTTCGGGGTCATCGCCCGCCACCAACGCCCGGGCGCCCTGGAAAGAATGGCTGCTCGCTGCCACGCACCCGTCGACGCGTTCACCGCGGCCTACTGGGCCTGCCGCGAGCCCTACGACGCAGGCCGGCAGTCCGCCTCCGAGTACTGGACCGCCGTACTGCGCGGGCTGTCGCCACGGTTCGACGCCGACACGATCGAGGAACTACGCCTCACCGACATCGACAGCTGGTCACGCGTCGACGACCGGATGGTCGCCTACGTCCGCTCCCTCCGCGCCGTCGCGGAGGTCGCCCTGCTGTCCAACATCCCCTCGGACCACGCGGACGCCTTCCTCGCCGCGCATCCCTGGCTGCACGATCTGGACCACGTCGCCTTCTCCGGGAAGATCAAAGCAGCGAAACCGGACCCATCAGCCTTCCACCACTGCGCCCTCGCCATGCGGGCCGCCCCGGCCGACTTCCTCTTCGTCGACGACCGCGAGGTCAACGTACGCGCCGCGCAGGCCACCGGCATGAACGGACACGTCTTCACGGACCGAGACAGGCTGGCAGCCGCCGTCGACACCTGGCTGCCGTCTCCCCGCCGCATCCCGAAATGACCCCACTGCGGCGCGATGGGCGCGCCGTCCGCCGCCGGATCGCCCTACGCCGCCGCCGTGACCCCGGTCTCACCTGAGCAGCTCCTCTTGGCTATGCAACGAGTTGCATATGAAGATCGGGGCACGGCGCTCGAGCACGCAATCCTCGTCTCCCTGTTGGAGAAGCCGGGCTCGGGCTATGAGCTGGCCCGGCGGTTCGAGCGGTCCATCGGATACTTCTGGACCGCCACGCACCAGCAGATCTACCGCGTCCTCAAACGCATGGAGAGCGACGGCCTGCTCGCCGTCCGCGGACTGCCGCAGCAGAGCCGGCCGGACAAGAAGGAGTACTCGGTCATCGGCCCCGGCCGCGCCGCCCTCTCTCAGTGGCTGCACGAACCGATCGAACCCGAGAGCATCCGGCACGAGCTCGCCGTAAAGATCCGCGGCGCCGCCTTCGACGATCCGTCCCTGCTGATCCGCGAGGTCGAACGGCACCGCCGGATACACAGCGACCGGCTCGCTCACTACCTCGCCGGAGAACTGCGTGACTTCACCGGCCCGACGGCTCCCACCCCGCTCGACGCCGGTCAGGAGCTGCAGCATGTCGTGCTGCGCGGCGGCATCGCATACGAGCGCATGACGATCGCCTGGCTCGACGACGTACTCGCCACGCTCCGCCGGCTCGGCCCGCCGCACCCGCACACCTGAGGTGCCGGCCACCACTCCTCGCTCTCCCGCACCCTCACCCTCAACCCCCGGAAGGCGGACCTCCATGGCCGACTCCCTCCTCTTCAACCCGCGCACATACGACCCGGCGCAGTTCGACCCGGAGACCCGCAGGCTGCTGCGCGCCACCGTCGACTGGTTCGAGGACCGCGGCAAGCGCAGGCTGATCGAGGACTACCGTTCCCGCGCCTGGCTGGCCGACTTCCTCGCCTTCGCCGCCAAGGAAGGGCTGTTCGCCACCTTCCTCACCCCGGCAGCCGCCGCCGACGACAAGGACCAGCGCTGGGACACGGCCCGGATCGCGGCCCTCAACGAGATCTTCGGGTTCTACGGTCTCGACTACTGGTACGCATGGCAGGTGACCATCCTCGGTCTCGGACCGGTCTGGCAGAGCGACAACACCGCGGCCCGCACCCGCGCCGCCGAACTCCTCACCCAGGGCGAGGTGTTCGCCTTCGGCCTCTCCGAGAAGACGCACGGCGCCGACATCTACTCCACCGACATGCTGCTCACGCCGGACGGCAACGGCGGCTTCCGGGCATCGGGTTCCAAGTACTACATCGGCAACGGCAACGCCGCCGGGCTCGTCTCGGTCTTCGGCCGGCGCACCGACATCGAGGGGCCGGACGGCTACGTCTTCTTCGCCGCCGACAGCCGCCACACGGCCTACCACCTGGTGAAGAACGTCGTCGACTCCTCCAAGTACGTCAGCGAGTTCCGCCTCGACGACTACCCGGTGGCCCCGGAAGACGTTCTGCACACGGGTCGCGCCGCCTTCGACGCCGCCCTCAACACCGTCAACGTCGGCAAGTTCAACCTCTGCACCGCCTCGATCGGCATCTGCGAGCACGCGATGTACGAGGCGGTCACCCACGCGCACAACCGCATCCTGTACGGCCGTCCCGTCACCGCCTTCCCGCACGTACGCCGCGAGCTGGCCGACGCCTATGTCCGCCTCGTCGGCATGAAGCTGTTCAGCGACCGTGCCGTCGACTACTTCCGCTCCGCCTCGCCGGACGACCGCCGCTACCTGCTCTTCAACCCGATGACGAAGATGAAGGTGACCACGGAGGGCGAGAAGGTCATCGACCTCATGTGGGACGTGATCGCCGCCAAGGGCTTCGAGAAGGACACCTACTTCGCCCAGGCCGCCGTCGAGATCCGGGGACTGCCCAAGCTCGAGGGCACGGTGCACGTCAACCTCGCGCTGATCCTCAAGTTCATGCGCAACCACCTCCTGAACCCGGCCGAGTTCGCGCCCGTCCCGACCCGCCAGGACGCGGCCGACGACACGTTCCTCTTCTCACAGGGACCGGCCCGTGGCCTCGGCTCCGTGCGCTTCCACGACTGGCGCCCCGCCTACGACGCCTACGCCGGCGTCCCGAACGTCGCCCGCTTCCGCGAACAGGCCGACGCCTTGTGCGAGTTCGTCACCACCGCGGCCCCCGACGAGGAGCAGAGCCGCGACCTCGACCTCCTGCTCGCCGTCGGCCAGCTGTTCGCGCTGGTGGTGCACGGCCAGCTGATCCTGGAGCAGGCCCGCCTCACGGGCCTCGACGAGGACGTGCTCGACGAACTGTTCTCCGTCCTCGTCCGCGACTTCTCCGCCTACGCCGTCGAACTGCACGGCAAGGACTCCGCCACCGAGGCTCAGCAGAGCTGGGCCCTCGGCGCGGTCCGGCGCCCCGTCGTCGACGCAGTGCGTTCGAACCGCGTCTGGGACCGGGTCGAGGCACTGTCCGGGGCCTACGAGATGACGCCCTGACGGCGCGCCGAGGGGCTCCGTCGACACCTGACGGTGCCGGTGCCCGGGAACGGTGACACCCGTACCGCGGCCTCCGCGCGACCTACCGCGCGGAGGCCGCCCCTCACTGGTCAACCCCTGCCCGGCAGCGATCCGGTGCGAGTGGGCGCAGTCTGCTCGTCCTCGTACGCCGGGGACTGGTGCTCGGGACGGGCGACGAAATAATCGGCATCCTTCGGCCGCTGCGCCCTCGCGCGGGGACGCGGCGCCGGTTCGAGATGGGGGATGTGCTTGGAGCAGTGCACATACGCCTCCTCCACCGTGATGTGCACCCAGAATTCGGGCTGGCGCCCTGGAGCGGTGTCGACCGGAAGCCGGGGGTAGGCCCGTCGCTGCTCATCGTCCCGGTGGAGCCGAGCGGTGCCATTGACGTGCAGGCCGATGTGGTCCTGGGCGAAGTCGACGAAAAGCATTCCGATATGGGGGTTCTCGGTGATGTTTCCCGCACTGGCGAGAACCCCGTTCCCGCGGTATTCGGGGTACGTGAGCGTGCCGTCGTCCAGCACGGTGACGAAACCCGGGGGACCGGCCCGGAATGTCACGTCGCAGGCCCCGCCCGCATCCGACGTGGACAGGAACGTCATGGTCTGCCGACCTATGAACTCCGCCATCTGCGGCGTCAGACGGGGCTGCACCTGGCGGTCGTAGAAGCCGGCGGCCTGGTCCGCCGTACCGAGAAGCTGCTGCAGGCGGCGCTCGCCGAGGGAACCGGTGGACTCGTGGGGGTGGGTCACGGAACGCGTTGCCTTCCTATGGCCTTGCCGGGCGTGGGGGGCGACGGCACTCTAACGCTGGATGGAGCACGGTGTCGTGGCCGTTGTGTGGTGCCTGGTGGTGAGAAGGCCGCCCGTGTCCGTGTCGCCTGTTCTGCCAAGACCGCGGTCGGGCCAACCGACGGAATTCGTCGACCAGCCGTAACGTGGCTTCCGGCGGGTTGGATTCCCGCGCAGGAGTGCCCACGTTCCCCGCCCCTGAGCGTCGGCGCTGACGCGAACGCAGGCATCACCGATGGGGCCCGCCGAACCGACTGTGTTTCGTCACCCGGGGCGGCCCATTTCGTCGGTAACCCCAGGTTGCCGGCCTCCCACGATCCTCTGTGTCACACCTCAGTGGCAGACTGGCGGCACAACGAAGCCCCGGAAGGGCAGGGCGATGCGGCAGGGCCACCCGTCGAGCGCCACTGCTCGGGGGCGGCTGCTGCCACGGGGGGAGCTGCGCGGCTGTGATCTTCGACAGTCTTGATGTGTCGTACGGCAACATGTGGGGTTCCCACCAGGGAATGACCCATCCGGACCCGATGTCGCGCGCGGTCGCGGCACGCAGACATGCGGCCGGGATGGAGTACGCGGTTCTGCTGTCCGCGCGGGAGCGACCCCTGGCACTGGCCGAATACTGGCCGCGCCGGATGTGGCGTGTGTACCTGTTCGACGACAGGTCCTGGCGCATGCAGATGATCGACCTCAAACCGCACGGCGCGGGGATGTTGCTGGCGCACCGGAACACCCGATGGCAGTTTTCCAACGAGCAGAAGCACTCGTCCGGGAAGTGGGATGTTCAGGAGACCACGACCGTCTCGGCCGACGGGCAGGTCGAGGTGAGGTCCGAGTTCACCGGGCCGAGGGGAGCGTCGACGGAGCCACCGCACGCTCGAACATCCGGCCCGTCGAGCGTCCCCGTGCGACGGTTCCCGGCGCCCGTCGAAAGCTTCCTCTGCCCCGTACCGGAATTCGGCGACTGGCAGGTGTTCGCGCCGTTCCTCGCCCAGCAGGGCCACGAGCCCGCCACCAGCGTAGTCCTGAGCGACGTGTCGGTGGACGAAGGATCGGGACCGCTGCGCGCCACCGGAATCGAGCAACTGTTCAGTCCGGGCGTCTGCGACACTCCGGATGGGCCGGCCGTCGTCGAGCCCGTTGACGCCGGCCTGCTGCGGATCACCTCAGGGCAGCTGGCGGTCTCGGACCCCGGCTGGATCGGAGAGAACCCACGGACCGTCGCTGTGCCACCGGGCGAGTTCCCGGTCACGCTGTCGCTTTTGCGCACGACACACGGGGTCGGTGTCGCCGCGGCCAAGGTGACGTTCCTGGACATCCCGCCCCGCGAGTGGGAAATGGCCCTCCGGCCCGACGAGGACCTGGGGCTGCTCGGCGAGGGCCAGTTCTACGGGGTTGGCGTGGATACCGGCACGGCGGCTTTCATGGATGCGACGCGGACGGTGAACGAAGACCAGCTGGACGAGGACTTGTTCATACCCCTCGACAGCCATTTCACCGTCGAACTGCCCAGCGTGGAGCCCGAGCCGAACCTCATCGCCTTCCGCGCCGGCCAGGGCGACGGGGCCTACCCCGTCTGGATCGGCCGCACCGATGACGGACAGGTTGGTTGCGTCGTCGTCGACTTCCAGCTCCATTCCGCCGACGGGGGAGAGTAAGGGCCCGCCGCCCATCGGCGCGAGGCCGCACTGCCCGAGCCTGGGACCGCCGCGAACTCCATAGAGCACACGGCGATTGAGAAGCTCGACAACTCGATGTTCGGCGGACGTGCGAACCGACTCCGCACGATCATGTGCTCCGACCAAAGAGGCACTTGACCGGGACGAAGGCGGTGAGGGCTGTGCGCGAACGGTCCGGTGACGACATCAGCAGCTGGCTGCACGCTCCAGTCGGGAATCCACGCGGCGTGGCCCGCTCATCGCCGACGTCGACATGAGTCAGGAGCAGCGGGCCGTGATCCTTGGTGATCTGATCCGGGGCATGGCGGCACCGGACGCGCAGCTCTCACAGGTGGCGCAGGAGTCCCTCGACGGTCGCGGACCATCGCAGCAGTAGGTGAACCCACGAGAGGCCGCACGTCACACTCGATTCGCGGAGCCAGGGGTTCCGGGCAACGACACCGTACTTCTCCTGTCCGCCCTATGACCGAGTAGCCGTGGCAGCGATGCCTGACGCCCGCAGCTGTCGGGCCAGATGTTCCACCTCAGGAAGCGTTCCTGAGTAGTCACCGCTCAGCACGCGCCGCAGCACAGCCTTGGCGTTGACCAGGTCAAGGCCGAGCTCGGCACGGAGCACCCGCATGATCACGACCCTCTTCGCCGACGCAGTGACTACCTGCAGCGTCGCTGGTCCACGCTCGGCGAGCATCTGCTCGCGCAGCTCGCTCGGCATGTCCCCGCCACACACGGCGACCGCGAACCCACAGGTGGAACACACAGACTCGACATCCCACCGCAAGCGGCCGCTGACGAGCGCCTGGACACCGGAACACTCCAACTCGGCACCGCAGTCCTGACACACCGCGGAGTACCTGACAGATTCAAGAACGGCCGACTCCATCACCAACCCCAACATCCCCCACCCCCAACGGCGATGAGGTCAAACGACACGCCGGCCCGCCTGCCCGCCCCGCGGCGTGGACTGCAGCTCGCGGCCCCGCTCCGGGGTGAGGAGCGGCCCGAGCACGGGATCGGCCACCCACCCCAGCGGCGCCAGATGGTCCGGTCCGAGCGGTTCCCACAGGGGCAGAGCATCCATCAGTGTCCGCCACGCCCCGTCGGCGTCTCCCCACTGCGCCAGCTCGCGCGCCCGCTCGACCGCTTCCCCGAACGGCCCCGCCACCGTGCACCGGTAGGTGCCGTTCCGCACCTGATCCAGCGTCGCGTAGGCCAGGGACACCAGGTCGTCGTCGGCGCCCCTCAGATGGAACATCAGGGAGGAGTCGCCGCGGTACGGGTGCGCCGCGTGCTCGGCGACCAGCGGTGGCAGTAGCTCGGACGCGTAGCGCGGGTTCGTCACCAGGCCGTCGAAGTACACCATGTAGGTCTGTCCGAGCAGGCTGCGTATCTGGTCACCCAGCCCGCCGGCGCGTGGCCGGCCGTACTTCTTGGCCTCGTCCAGCGAGCTCGCGGCCCCCTCCCAGTTGCCGCGCAGCGCCTCCAGCCGCGCCTCCTCCACCCGGGCGTCCAGCTCTCGCGTGGTGTCGTTGACGAACACCGGCTCCCCGCCGCTCGGGCCTGCCCGCAGGCTGTGGAACTCCCGGTACATGTCCCGCATGAACTCCAGGAAGTTGTCGTGCCGCTCGGGTGGCTCGGCCCGCCAGCTCGCCCATGTGTACACGGCCCACTCGCCGTCCTCGTCCACGTCCTCGGGATCCAGCAGGACGTGGGTGACGTCGGACTCCACGTCCAACTGCAGCCCGCGCCGCCAGATGTCCGCCTCCAACCGCTCCTCAGGCCCGGCGTCGTCGTCCAGGTGCTCCTCGAACAAGTCGGCGAGTCCCGACTCGTTGTCGTGCCAGTGCGCGTCCCGGGTCCCCGCCAGCAGCCATACGAACCCGCCTGCGTGCCGCCATCCGTCGCTGACCTCGAGGAACTCCCGGTACGACGGGGGCATCCGGCGACCGAGGCGCTCCTCCATGGCGGCGATCCTCTCTCCGGGCGCGGGCGGAAAGCCCAGCCACCGCGCCTGCCGGGCGGTCTTGTCGTCCTCGCCCTGCGCCTCGCCGTCCGGGAGGGAATCTGCCCACTCCCCGCTCCACCTGAGCAGGAAGGAACGCCAGTCGAATGCCGAGGTGTCCGTCATGCGCCCGATGCTGCCAGGTGCCACTGACAGCGCGCCGTTGCCGACCGCGGCCGGGGGTTCGGTGCCGAGGGGCTGTCTCGTACGCAACCGGCCCCGGGTTGCGGCCGTGTCGTGAAGGGATGCCCTGACTACAGAGGGTTATCGTCGCTTTCCGCAGGCAGGTCCGGACAGTGCAGGACCGTGTCCCCATGGGAGTTCCATGACCTCAGCGGGTTCCGGGCAGCAGCCGTCGCTCGCGCGCGCCCTCGCCGTCGCACGTCACGGAACGCTCTGGCTGGTGCCGACCCTCCTGTCCGCGCTGGTGGCCCTGGGTCTGACGCTGCTCTACATGGGTGGCATCCTCAACCCGAACGGCAACCTGCGCGATCTGCCGATCGCCCTGGTCAACACGGACCAGGGCCCGCCCTTGCCAGGACAACAACAGACCGTGGGCACGCAGGTGAGCCGGTCGATCGCCGCAGCGACCCCCGCGGGCACCGTGGAGTGGCGCCGGCTCAGCCAGGCCCAGATGCAGGACGAACTCGCGTCGGGCAAGATCTACGGCGCCCTGGTCATCCCCACCGACTTCACCACGTCGGTGTCGGCGCTGACCACGCCCCGGGCCACAGCACGCCCCGCCCTCACGGTCCTGACCAACCCCGGACTGGGCAGCCTCGGCTCCTCCCTGGCCGCCCAGATCACCCAGCGTGCGGCTCACCAGGCATCCCTGACGATCGGCCGGCAACTGACGACCCGGTCTTCCGCCCAGGACGCCGACTCCACGACCCGCGCGCTCCTCGGCGATCCGATCACCGTCACCACCAAGGTGGGCCACCCCATCGGCAGGCACACCGGCCTCGGCCTCACCGCCTTCTACTTCGCCCTGCTCCTGGTGCTCACCGGCTTCGTGGGCGGAAACATCATCAACAACGGCGTCGACGCGGGCCTGGGCTACACCGACAACGAGATCGGTCCCTGGCACACCCGGCGCCCCACGGTGCCGATCAGTCGCACGCAGACACTGCTGCTGAAGATGCTCATGACCGCGGGAATCACCGTGCTCACCACCAGCCTGCTGATGATCGCCGCGATCGGCATCCTGGGCATGGACGCAGCGCACCTGCCGCTGCTGTGGATCTTCTCCTACTGCGCGAGCCTGGCCGTGGGCCTGGGAGTGCAGGCCATCAACGCCGCCTTCGGCGGCATCGGCCAAGTGGTGTCCATGTTCGTGTTCATCGCCCTGGCCCTGCCGTCCTCGGGGGCGACGATTCCCCTCCACGCCGTTCCGGGCTTCTACCGATTCCTGGCGCTGTTCGAACCGATGCGGCAACTGAGCGACGGCGTACGGGCCATCCTCTACTTCGACGCCCGCGCCGACGCCGGCCTGACCCGCGGCTGGGTCATGATCGCCATCGGCGTCGCCCTCGCCCTGCTGTTCGGGTTCGGCATGACCCTCTACTACGACCGCAAAGGGCTGCACCGCCTGACCACACGGCCCGCCGCGACGGCAGACCAGGCACCGTGATCGGCACCAGGCCGCCCACCTGGGAGGGAACACGTCGGCCGCGCGCCCGCGGACGGGCCCGGTGAGGAGCTTTTGCTGGTGCGGTCGGTCGTACGGATGATCTAAAGTCACGCTGTTCTCTGGGGAGGGGATGGCGCATGGTGCGTGGGGGCCGGTGGGTTGTGATGTGCGCAACCGCGGTATTGGTGGTGGCGGGGTGCGGGCAGCGAGCTGCGGAGCATGAGCCCGACTTCGCGAGCACTGAGGAGTTGCCGGAATCGCTCGGTGCGGACGGCACCACCATCACGGTCGGCGATCCCGAGGCGCCGGTGAAGGTGCACCTCTATGAGGACCCCCGCTGCCCGGTCTGTGAGGAGTTCGAGACCACCGGCGCCGGCCCGGAACTGCGGGATGTGCTTCGCGAGCGCTGGGTCAAGACCGAGTACACCCTCGCTTCGTTCCTGGACGACCGGGTCGGCGGGACCGGCTCGAAGAAGGCGGTCAACGCGCTTCGGGCCGCCTTGGAGGAGGGCAAGTTCGTCGAGTACCACAAGGTGCTCTACGCCCATCAGCCCGAGGAGAGCGTCGACGGCTACACCGACGCCTACCTGCTTGAACTGGCCGGCAAGGTGGAGGGACTGCGCAGCCCGGAGTTCGACGCGGCCGTGACCTCCATGAAGTACCGCGCCTTCGTCGCCGCCTCTCAGAAGGCCTACGAGAAGGCTGGAGGAGCACAGGATCCCGAAGGCCCGGGGACACCCACGGCCGTGATCAATGACAAGGAGATCCCGGTCCAGTACAACGGCCTGCTCTTCGAGAGCGAAAGCTTCGCCGTGCTGCTGAAGCAGATCTACGACCGGCCCGGGGAGTGGAAGGACACCACTCTCTAGCCGGGGCCCCGCCGGTGAGAACCGGTAGGGCCCCGCTGAAGAGTTGCCGCGTTACTGGCTGCTGGGGACGGTGTCCTCGAACGTGGTGCCGGCCGTGCGGTAGGCGCTGATCTTCGCCGCGACCTGCGCCGGGGTCAGGACCTGGTCCTTGACGTGCAGTACGTAGTCGACCTGTTCGTCGTAGGACCGCGGACTGGTGCTGGTCTGGCCCGCGAGGTCGATCAGCCACTGGTTGAAGTTGATCGACATGGGCCGCTCGGGCAGATAGGCGGCGTCATGGGTGCCGAAGAGCTGCCCGTCGACGTAGTACTTGATGCTGCTGTTGTCGATGGTCAGGACCAGGTCGTGCCAGCCGGCGTAGCTCTGCCGGGACTCGCTGTGCTGGTTGACGGCCTGCCAGGGATCGGGGTTGTAGGTCTCCCAGGACGTCGTGTACAGGATGTTGGACGGCTCGCCCCAGCCGCCGTTGGGCAGATACTCGAAGTCGTACTCCGCGTAGTCGTCGGCCATGGGCGCCTTGAGGTCGTTGATGGTGAAGAAGGTCTGGACGAGGCGGTCACCGTCCGGACCGGACACGGGTGCGTCGGAGAACTTGACGCGAGCCGCGTAGGTGCCGTTCTTGAACTTCATGGCCTTGGTGAGGACTTCGGTGTGCTTGGTGCTCTCGGCCGTGCCGGCGGTCGAGGTGCGCAGGTTCATGATCGAGTTGCCGCCGGAGGCGGCGAAGGTGACGTTCTCCGGTGACCACGTGGCACCGGGCACCCCCGGCCCGCCGGAGTTGGCACGTACGTTCCAGCCGTTCGCCGAGATCTTCGGGTCGCTGGAGCTGGTGTAGTTGAAGTCGTCGAACAGGCTCTGTCCGCCGCCCGGAGGGTCGGTCGGCGGGTCGGTGGGGGGATCGGTCGGGTCGTTGCCCTCGGGCGCCGTCCCCCAGACCGTGCTGCCGGACACCTGGGCGGTGACCTTCGACCAGTCCGCGTAGGACGTCTGGGCGGGGCCGAAGGAGTAGTCGTCGCCCTGGTTGAGCGTCTGCCAGTCCGCCCGGTGGAAGCGCAGCTGCATGTCGCCGGTGTCGGCGCCGGGAGCGAGGGTGCCGGCGCCCGCGGTGAAGCCGATGTCCAGGTAACGGTCGGCGGTGGCCGTGGGGTTGGCCAGGGTGCCGAAGGTTCCGGTGATGTTGGCACAGCCCTTGACGGCCCAGGAGCAGGCGAAGCGGTAGGCGGCACCGGCCGAGTCGGCCTTGAAGTAGTAGCGCACCTTGACGGTGCTGAGCTGGAGGGCGCTGTCGCCCGTGTTCCTGACCTTCAGCCAGGGCTCGGCCTGGTCCGCCGTGACACCTGTGGCGCTGGTCCGGTACTGGACCGTCACGTCGTCGGCCGCGGCGCTGGCGGTGCCGGTCAGGGCGGTGAGGCCGACGGTGCCCATGGCCATGGCCACGGAGGCGGCTGCGGCGATACGCAGTCTGCTCGGAGTGGTTCGGGAGTTCATGCGATTCCTTCCAACACGGGATGTGGGGTTCGTCGTGCTCGGGGGATCAGGGGTGGCGGGAGACCTTGAGGGCGTCGAGGCGTGGGAGGTGCCGGTCCAGGCGGGAGCGGAAGTCCGTCCACGGTGTCGGGCCGCTCCAGGCGCGGTCCGCCAGGGCGCACAGCCGGGGATAGGTGAGGTGTTCGAGGCGGTCGGGGGTGGCGGCGTACTCCGTCCAGAGGTGGGCCTGCGTGCCCAGGACGCGGGCGGCGGCTTCGGGCGGGGCCCCTTCGGGGACGGGGTCGTGGGCGTGCACGCCGCGCAGTGCGACGACGGCGCCGGGCTGTGCCGGCTGTTCCTGGGGGCTCGCGCTCTGTGGGTAGTCGAAGTAGGTGGTGCGGTGGTGGGCGTTGATGACGTCGAGGCCGCGTTCGGCGGCGGCCAGGGCGTGCGCGGGGTCGCGCCAGGCCATCACGGTGAAGTGGTCGGGCAGTTCGGTTCCGGTCTCGGCCCAGCCGACCGGCTTTCGTCCGTTGCGGGCGAGGAAGGCTCCGATGCGGCCCAGGAACCAGCCGTGCAGTGCGGCGGGGCCGTTCAGCCCCGCGTCCCGGGCGCGTGCCTTGGCCTGCGGGCTCTCCTCCCATTCGACGGTCGGGCACTCGTCCCCGCCGATATGGAGGTAGGGGGAGGGGAAGAGGTCCATGACCTCCTCCAGGACGGTGTGGCAGAAGTCGAAGACCTCCTCGTGAACCCCGAGGACGGTGTCGCAGACGCCCCATCTGGTCCACACGTCCAACACCCGGTCGGGGCGGTTGCCCAGATGCGGATACGCGGCCAGGGCGGCGCGGACGTGGCCGGGCATCTCGATCTCGGGCATCACGGTGATGCCTCGGGCGGCCGCGTACCGCACCAGGTCGGCCAACTCGGCGCGGGTGTAGGCGCCGCCGTGCGGCACGCCGTCGTAGTCACCCCCGTCGGGGCGGGTCATGGACTGGGCGCGCTGTGAGCCGATCTCGGTGAGCTTGGGGTAGGCCGCGACCGGCATGCGCCAGCCCTGGTCGTCGGTCAGATGCAGATGAAAGACATTGATCTTGTGCAGGGCGAGGAGATCGACGTAACGGCGCAGGTAGGACACGGGCTGGAAGTGGCGGGCCACGTCGAGCATCGCGCCGCGCCAGCGGTGCCGGGGGACGTCCGTGATCTCCACGCAGGGCAGTGACCAGCGCACACCGCGCTGCGGTGATGCCATCAGGGCCTGCGGGGGCAGGAGTTGACGGATCGTCTGGACTCCGCGCAGCAGGCCGGTGGTCTGCGCGGCGCGCAGCAGCACGGAGTGCGGTCCGACCGTCAGTCCGTAGCCTTCGCTGCCGAGTCCGGTCAGGGCCGGGTCGAGCGCCAGGACGACGGCCGCGTCCTCGGCGGAGCGCAGCGGCAGTCCGGTGGCAGGGGCGAGCAGCGTGCGCAGCAGTTCGGCTGCGGGTTCGGCGCCGCTGCTGATGCGCAGGCAGGTGTCCGGGGCGAAGGTGAAGTGGCCCGCTCTGGCGTGGGCCTTGGTGGGGTGGGGGAGGAGGGAGAAGGTCACCGGCGGGCGTGCGGGCACAGCTGTCTCCGGGGGTCGGGTGCGGGGGAGTGTCAGCCCTTGACGGCGCCGGCGGCGAAGCCGGCCGTCACATGGCGCTGGAGCAGCAGGAACACGGCCAGCGCGGGGAGGGCGAAGAGCGTGGAGGCGGCCATGGTGGCGCCCCAGTCCGTGCCGAAGACGTTCTGGAAGGACGACAGCCACACAGGCAGGGTGCGGCTGTCCTGGTGCTTGATGATCAGGAAGTTGGCGTAGGTGAACTCGTTCCAGGCGGTGATGTAGCCGAACAGCGAGGTGGCCATCAGCCCAGGGGCGAGCAGCGGGAAGGCGATGTGCCGAAAGGCCCTCAGGCGTGTGCAGCCGTCGACCTGCGCAGCCTCCTCCAACTCCGGTGGGATGGCGGCGATGAATCCGCGCAGCACCACGATGGTGAAGGGCAGCGTCATCATGAAGTAGACCAGCGTCAGGGTGGGCAGCCGGTCGAGCATGTCGGTGTCGCGGGAGATGATGTACACCGGGATGATCAGTGCCTCCCAGGGCGCCATCTGCGCGATGAACACCATCAGCATGAACTGCCGTCTGCCGCGCCAGCGCATGCGTGCCACCGCGAACGACGCGCCCAGTGCGACGAGCAGGGAGAGCAGGACGGCGCCCAGGGTCACGAGGATGCTGTTGCGCCAGAACAGTCCGAAGCCGTCGGCGTCGACAGCGGCACGGAAGTGGTCCAACGTCCAGGTGTGGGGCAGCAGTTGAGGGCTGTCGGACTGGATGTCGCGGTTGGGCTTGAACGCGGTGGCGACCATCCAGTAGACGGGGAAGAGACAGACCACGACGATCACTGCGGCGGCGATGTGCAGCGGCATGCGCCGAAGCCGCCGGCGTGTCATGGTCCAGGTGATGTCTCGCTGGACGCTCATAGGGCCTCGCCCTCCTGGCGGAACATCTGTCGGAAGTAGAAGACGAGCACGCCGGCCAGCATCAGCACGGTGACCATCGAGGCCGCCGAGCCGAGGTCGTAGCGCTGACTCGACAGGGCGGTCTGCACCGCGTAGACGGGCAGGATGGTGGTGGCGTCGCCGGGGCCGCCGTTGGTCATCACCCAGATCTGGACGAACGCCTTGAAGGTCCAGATGACCTCCAGCGAGAACACCAGCATGAAGATCGGCCGGATCATGGGGAAGGTGACGGCGCGGAAGATGCGCCGCGCCGAGGCGCCGTCGATGCGTGCCGACTCGTACAACTCCGTCGGCACGGTGACCAGGGCCGAGTACAGGGTGATCGCCGCGAACGGCACTGACTGCCAGACGATCAGCACGACCAGGATCGTGAAGGCGGCCGTTCCGTGGGCGAACCAGGGGTAGCGGTCGAAGGACGTGAACCCCAGTTGCTGCAAGGCCCAGTTGACGATGCCGAACTCCGAGTGGAACAGCCACTGGAAGACCGTCGTGGCGGCGATCACCGGCATGGCCCAGGTCAGCACGAGCGCGCTGAGGACGGTGATACGGCCCACCCGGCCCAGCCGTTCGATCACCAGGGCGACCAGGGTGGCGATCACCATGATCAGGGTGACGTTCACGGCCATGAAGAGGAACGTGCGGCGCACGACCTGCCAGAAGTGGGCGTCCGTCAGCAGGGTCTCGTAGTTCCGCAGGCCCACGAACCGGGCGTCGCCCTGGATGAGTTGACGTAGCTGGAAGTCCTGGAGCGAGATCAGCACCGTGCGGACCAGGGGGTACGCCAGGAGATACAGCATGCCCAGGATCGCGGGGGCGATCAGCAGATAGGGCCAGGCTCCGCTCCCGACGAGCCGGCGCCCGCCGCCGCGGCCCAGCCGGTGGGAGGCGCCGGCCGGCCGGGGGTGCGAGGCGGGTGGCGCATCGGTTTCACGGACGACCGTCACGATGTCCTCTCCTCTCCTCTCGATGTGCGGCTCGCGCTGTACGACGGGTCAAAGGCATGGCGGGGCAGAAGCTCGGCCGGTCAAGAGCTGGGCCGGTCAGGAGCACGGCGTGTCGAGTCCGGCATCGGCCGGCGGCTCAGGAGCCGGTCTTCATGGCCGTGGTGATCGCCGCGGACGCCTTGGCCGCCTCGGACGCGGCGTCGGCGCCGGTGAGCACGGCGGTCATGTAGTCCTTGATGGGGTTCTTCGCCTCTACGGCGGCCCAGCCGGGGGTGTTGGGTGTCGCCCGGCCGACGGCGGCGCCCACGGCCATCGCGGAGGCGCCCGGGTCGGCGGCGACCGCGTCGGCCAGGGTCGTCTTGTTCGGTACATAGCTCATGGCCGCGGCGAGTTTGCGCTGCCAGGCGTCACCGGTGAGTTCCTTGATGAACGCGAAGGCGGCGTCCTGCTTGCCCGATGCCGCCGGGATGACGAGGTCGGAGCCGCCGATGAACACCGAACCGGGCTGCGTGGCCGTCTTGCCGGGGATCGGGAAGAAGCCGAGCTTGCCCTTGAGGTCGGGGTTGTTCGCGATGACGACATTGGCGCCGCCGGGCGTCGAAATGATCTGTGCCACCTGCCCCTTGGCCATGACCTCGGCCTGCGGGGGCTGCGCCTCGTCGGAGTCCTTCGGGCCCTTGCCGAGAGCCTGGAGCTGCTCGTAGAAGTTCATGCCGCGTACGGCCTCCGGGCTGTCGAGCGAGCCTTGCCACGTGTCGCCGGACCGCGTGGCGAGGTCGCCGCCCTCGTCCCAGATGAACCCGGCCAGCGCGTACCACATCTGGCCCGGCAGGTAGATGCCCTGCGTCCCGCCCTTGTTGAGCTTCTGGGTCGCGGCGATCCACTGTTCCCGTGTCTTGATGGCCGCGGCGTCGACGCCGGCCTTCTTGAACAGATCGGTCCGGTAGATGACGACCCGGTTGGCGGCGTAGTACGGGATGCCGTACTGCTTGCCCTCGTAGGCGCCCGGCTCGGCCAGCCCCTTGAGCCAGTCGCCGCCGCCGAGTTCGTCGACCTTGTCGCTGAGGTCGAGCAGCCCGCCGCTCTGCGCGAACTGGGCGACCTGGGTGTTGCCGGTCTCGATGACGTCCGGGGCGTCGTTGCTGGCGAGTGCGGCGGTCACCTTCTCGCCTATGCCGTCCCACTCCTGGATCTGGACCTTCACGTCGATGTCCGTATGGGCGGCCTCGAAGCCCGCGACGAACTCCTTCTGGAACTGCGCGGAGACGCTGTCGCGCATGAGCCAGACATCGATGGTCGTCCGGCCCTCGGCGGATTCACCGGACGAGTCCGAATCGCCGCCGCAGGCACTGAGGCCGCCGGCGAGCACCAGCGCGGAAACACCAGCAAGCATGCGGAGCTTCACAGTTCACCCCTGGGAGGAAAGCACCACGCCACCTGACCAGTTCATCGACTGGTCAGGTGACCTCTTGTTGGTCGATGAAGGTGGCATAGACCAATCGAAGCGTCAACCCTCCGCGCTGACCGGGCTTTTGGTTGAACGATTCACGCCGAGCCGTGTCATGGCGGACAGTTGGTGGCTACACTCCACCTGACCAGTACCCGATCAGTGGTAAGAAGTGGCGGACACTGGTCAAGGGTTGTCATGGACGGCGGGGCGGGAGCAGCAGCATGAACGCTGGCGAGTCGGGGACGGTTCTCAAGCGAGAACGCGTCCGGGACCACATCCTCGAACTCATGGAATCGCTGAACCCCGGCGACGCCATCCCATCCGAGCGATCCCTGTGCGCCGCGCTACAGGTCTCCAGGCCGACCCTGCGGGCAGCCGTCGACGAACTCGTCGCCGCGGGACTCCTCGTGCGTGAGCACGGCCGCGGCATGTTCGTGGCACCGGAGAAGATCACACAGGAGCTGGTGTCGGACCACCAGGCCATGGTCGTGCCCAGAGCGTCCGGCGCCTGGACCAGCCGTCTGCTGGAGTTCACCACCATCGCGGCAGGGGCCCGCGTCGGCCGCAAACTGCACCTGTCACCCGCCGCCGACATCGTCTACGTGGCGCGGCTACGGCTCGTCGACGGAGTGCCCATGGCCATCGAGCACCTGCACATCCCCGCGAGCCTGGTGCCCACGCTGAGCGCGGAGGAACTGGAGGCGGGCGACCTGTACGAGCACCTGCACGACCGCCATGGAGTCCGGGTCAGCGAGGCCGTGCAGACGATCGAGCCCACCGTCGTCAGCCAGGCCGAGGCCAAGATCCTCGGCGTGCCGCACCTGTCGCCGGCACTGCTCTTCGAGCGCCTCACCCACGACACCGACGGCCGGGCCGTCGAATACGTCCACTCCATCTACCGCGGCGACCGCTACCGCATCGTCACCCGCCTGACCCTGGGGTTGTCGGCCGGTGACGAGCAGACGACCCCGACGCAATCCATCCCGGGCATCCCGCCTGGTGCTTTTTCGCAGCGGGAAGGGGTCGTTCTCACGGCTCAGGGGGACGTCCACGCGGAGCGGTGACGGCGGGCGCGATCCGGGGCGAGGGGCAGGCCGCGCAGAGCGGGCGACCGGGCGAGCTTGCACCGGAACTGCCTCAGAGGGCTGTTCGGTGATGCGCAGGCCGGGTGCAGGTGGGTGTCACGCACCATGTGGGCGAGCGCACGCCCGACGTGATCCTGATGACTCATCATGTGGAGTGTGTCGCGATCCTTGAACGGGCGGGGAAGGGCTCCTGAACTGCGGTTTTGTGCGTGCGCATTATGTGCAGTGTGGGCATTTCGGGCGATACCTCGACGCTGAAATGACGCTAGTGACGTTCATTTGACGCTCGTTCTGATGGGGCGTCAGAGGTGATGAGCTGCTGCTCAGGTCGCCTGTAGCGACGAAGGTCAACCGGGGTTCTCTGGAGTTCAGCGGGGCCCAGCTGGCCTGACCGAATGGTCCGCGCACCAACCCGGTGCCCGACACGGTCTCGTCGCGTGCTCGGCGACGCGTATCGCCGCGCCTTGCTGAGCTCGATCGGGCGGGGGCAGCCCTCACCATCGGGTCGGCGGTGGTTGCGCCGTGGTGCCGGTATCGCGCTACACCGCAGCCCAGCGGGCCGATGTGGTCGGCTGGTGTTACGGAGTGCTGGGCTGCTCTCGGTAGATCGCGGCGAAGTCGAAGGCGGCGCAGGTGCCGCACCGTGAGGTCTTGCGGGCCATGTCGTTGTGGCGCAATTGGTCGCCGGCCTTGACGACCTTGGCTGACATGGCGCAGCCGTCCAGCTCAGCGAGCCACGGCCACGGTGTCAGGGGTCGACGCCGGGGTGTCGCGCAGGCCGAGGCGCAGGTACTCGACGTGGTAGAGGGCCTGCTCCAGGAGTCCGGCGACGTGGTTGTCGTAGAGCGCGTAGATGATCGAGCAGCCCCGGCGCTCGCCGGTGACCTGGCCGAGGTTGCGCAGCAGGCGCAACTGGTGGGAGCAGGCGGACTGTTCCATGCCGACGGCGTCGGCGAGTTCGGTCGCCGCGCACGCGGGATCATGGGGCAGTCGACTCCCGAACGCGAGGGGGAAGAGACCTGCGAGAAGCTCCGCAGTGTCGCCCCGCACCTCCGCCTGTGGTGGTGCGCAGCCTCGGCGCCCTCTGGCCTGCGACAACGAATGAAATCGCCTTGGATTGTGTGCACCTGGCACCACATGGCGCAGGTTGGTGGAGACCGTCCGTGGGCGTCCAGGCCAGTCCAGGTGGGCGCGTAAAGCCAGGTCAAGGCATTCTGCTCCGGGGGAGTCGACGCAGTTGGTGATAGGCGTGTGAGAGCGGCGTGTGACGAGAAGCCCCGCAGGTGCGGACCGGCGGGGCTTCTGAGTAGGTGGGTTTGAGTGTCCGCCGTGCGCACCGTTGCACTTGGGTTCTGCTCTCTCGAGCACCCGAAGCAAGGACGCGGCGACGCCATGCGGCTTACGCCCGACGCGCAGTATCCGCCCCGGGAGCTCTTCGCGACCAACCAGGCCGTAGCCTTCACCCCTGCAAAGCCACCCGCAGCGTGGGATGCGAAGCAGCGCCAAACGCCAGGCCGGGTGAATAGCCTGCCACCAGGCTTCGGTGACCCTTTGCGGGCGCGGCCCGTAAAGAGCCGTCTGGCCCTATGGCGGCACTGTCGTACCAGTACGCCCTTGTGCCTATGCCGTCCGCGTTCGACGTACGGTCGACCGTCGTCAGCCGACGCCCAGTACGTCGCCGGAGGCCACGAGGAACGAGAAGCTGACGTTCAGCGCGGGTCCCTCTGACCCGGCCGCGCCACCGCAGTTTGGCGGGCCCCCGATGTCCTCGCCGAGGAAGCCCGCGAGGCGTACCTTCACGTCCTTCTTCATCGCGGCCGTCATCGCGTCGGCGCCGGGCACGTCCGGGTAGCTCGTGGCCCAGGGGCAGGAGAGGTCGGTGCTGCTGTCGCTGACGATGTCCACGCCCTTGAGCTTGCTCAGGTCGACCTGTGTGCCGGTGTCGTTCCCGAACGACACGCGCAGCGGCGTGCCGTGCGCATCGGTCAGTACGTGGTGCTTCGAGCCCGGCCATGCGCGGTCGACCGGGCAACGGACCGATTCTTTGGGCTGCTTCGCGAGTCCTCCCACACCCGGCCTGCTGCCGTTCGGCCAGCCGCCGCCAGCAGGAGGAACCGAAGCCGAGGCCCAACTCTTATGGCAGGTAATCCCATTGCGTGCCGGGTGCAGATGTCCAGCAGCTCACCTGCGGCGTCTTGCTGACCAGGACTCGGGTTCAGCCGGGGCCGTGAACCCACCGCGGTACTGGAACCGCTGATGGCACTTCGATGTGAATCAAATTCCCCTTCAAAACGCTCAGGTGCCTTCACGGCTCCCTCACAGGATCGTGACCCCACAGTGCACAACCGTGCCCATCGTCACGTCCACCACATCCCGGTTCCTGGCGTGTGCCCCGGTTGATGCAACTTGCCGCCCTAGGTCGCAAGTTCATAGAACAGCAGTGCGACGAACTGCAACCGACGAGCCTCGCTCAGAGGGAACACGTGGGCGGGGCCAGAGGGGAAACTTCTCTTGTCCGGAAGCTTATTAGGCAGAAGACGCATCCTGTCGAAACTCGCCCTCGGCGCCTGCTCGATCCTGCTTCTGGGATCCGGCGGCGTGGCCGCCGCAGCCGACAGCGGTGATGGCACTCCCGATTGGGACTATGCGCCGTCCTCCCGGCCTGCGGCGGGCCCTGAGGCCCTCGCCAAGGCCAACGACAACCGGCCCGTCTCAGGCAAGAACCTCAGGGCCGGCCCGCCGTTCACCAAGGACTCGGCTGGCGTGTGGCAGGCCAATCGCACCAACGTCACACTGCGCAACACCGTCACTGACGCCGATGGCGACGCGGCGAACTTGACCTTCCAGGTCTACACGACGGACGCCGCCGGCAATCCGAAGGACCAGGTCAAACTCACCGACCCTGACACCGGTCAACCCGCCGCGTACGGTGTGATCGTGTCCGATTTCGTGACGTCCGGCGGAACGGCGCAGGTCACCATCAGGTACGGCGACTTGAAGCCGAACACCACTTATGCGTTCCGTACCAGCGCCTACGACGGCAGCCTGTACGAGACCAATTGGTCGTCATGGGCGAAGTTCCACACCCGCGGCCGGGCGGTGAGTATCACCCTGCCCGAGCCGAAGAAGGACGCTCCGGCGGTCAATCAGGACGGCTACCAGGAGCCGCAGAAGATCGCCCAGCCGTCCATTGAAGCGGTGCCTCCAACCGACCCGCCCATCGGCCGTAGTGCTTCGGATGGCTGGAACTGCGGCGAGCTGAACGAGACGACGGGGATTCAGCCGTGCTCGCGGCTGGTGCCGGACTCCAGCAAGAAGATCCGCGACGCCCTCACCAAGGGGACGAACGGGGTGAGGGCGCCGCTGCCTCACCTGGTCGATTGGTGTGCAAACCTGGCCGGCTCACACATCAAGCGCTATGAGGCGTGCGTCGGAAGCTTCAACTACGAGTACGAGGGCATCGTCATCAAGGACGGAAGGCCCACCGGTGAAGTCTTGAACGCCTCGTGGGCGGTCGGCCAGGAGGTGAAACTGGCGGGAACCTCGGCGACGTTCACGCAGCAACTGGTCCTCGTGCCGGTGGCGATCGACCCGAAGTTCGGGTCGGTGACGCTCAACGTGGAGTTCGACTGCCTCCTGGCCGACCGGTGCTCCAACGGTCCGCAGTCGTGGAACGGGGCGCTGGTGTGGACGGGGGCGGATCCGTTCTCACACTCCGCGGTCGGGAAGATCGACCACACCTGGAACGCGGCGAACAACGCGGACACGCTGAACCTGTCCACGAAGATCACTGCCTATTCGCCGGTGGCGACCGCGGCCGCCATGCGGTGGCAGGCCGATGGTGCGCAGATCCGCTGCGACAAGATTTCCTCCACCACGCCGGGTTGCACCTTCTACAAGTACATACCGACGTGGGTGATGAACTTCGCCAAGACGCCGCCGGCCGTCGCGCACGCGTGGCTGATGCAGGCCAAACTGCCCAACCACCCCGGCAGTGAGGCAGCCAAGAAGCCGCTGTTCTACCTGCCTGCCGCGTCAAAGAACGCGCACAACCGCGACCCGGACGACAACCGCAAGGTGATCTGCCCTGACGGATGGGCGGCCACCTACGGCAACCCGGAAGCCACCACGGTTCCCGAGATCAGCGCGGGCGACAAGGCGTCGTGTGACGAGTTCGCCTACGCCTCTACTTACAATTCCGGCGGCATGCCCGCCAGCATGGGCGGCATGAACGAGGTCGACACCGGCAACGACTGCGTGCAGACCTACGCCACCCGGGTCAAGCAGGGCGAATGGCACCTGTACGACGACCTCCGTGCGGCTGCTCCGACATGGAAGGAAGTGTGTGGCCGCTCGGCCATGTCGGGATGGATCAACTCCACCTCGATGGGGGGAGCGTTCAGCTCGGGCTTCTCGACCAAGTACCGGATGCTGGACAAGGACCCGTACTGGGTGGACTTCCCCCAGTTCGCGCACTGCGATGCGTCCAAGGTGACCGTGGCCTGCACGGTACCCAAGCCATGACAGGTTGCTGACCGCTGGTGGGGCACCGCACCGGGTTCTCGCTGTGCCCCACCAGCCCACGTTGTGTACGGAAGGAGCTATCGGCAATGCCCGACAGCCTCGCATTGATCGCCGACGCCTGGCACAGCCCGAACCTGAACGCCACCGACTTGTACATCACCTGCGCCCGCGGCCTCAGCCCTCAGCAACTGGCTGAACGCATGGCCGACCATGAGCCTGTCGAGATCGGGCCTGCCCTCACCATCCAGGAAGCGTCCCGCATGGTCGACCTTACGCATGTCTACTGCGTAGGCCGCATCGGCCAGAGTGGCGACTGGTCGTTCATCGTGGAGTGCGGGGGCAGCGAAGGCTGGGCCCTGGACCCGGCAGTGTCCCGCGGCGGCGCCGAGGTGCTGATCTTCGACCCACGGCCGGACGATCCGCCTTCCTTGTTCAGGTACCTCGCCGACGGTGAGGTTCAGCTGCACTTCGAGTTGGGCTTCGGTTACGACCCCGCCGGAGCCCAGCCTGACCTGCTGCGCCCGGCGCTGGAAGCGGCCGGAGTCATCCCGCCGGAAGGCTCCATCGATGACCTGCTCGGCGCGGACGAGGAACTGTCGCCTGTCGAACAGAAGCGCCGGGTATTGCAGGTCGTCGGTGAGCATTTCGGGCTGTTACTGCCGCGGCAGGTGATCGAGCACGGGCAGCTTCCTGCCGTGGTCACCCGCACCTCACCTCCCTCCTCCTGGTGACCACGAGCGTGCTTGGAGATCCGACCAGGCGGCCAAGGGGCGCAGCATCGGTCACGTCCACGGAAGTGACTGCGAGTTCCAGCTTGCCGGCGGATTCCCGATCCGGCGAGGCCGTCCCATGCTCCATCTCCGGCCGTCGACTGCGCGTGCGGGGTCGAGGCCGACCTGAGGCCGGTAGGTGTTCATCCCGTCGAAGTCGAGGGTACGGTGCCGGTGCGTGGCCAGCCCGCACGCGAGTTTCTTGCACCTGGTCCAGCGCGAGAGCACGTTCCGCGAAGTGGTGGAGACCTGAAGCTTGACCTACCCCGCTGGGCGCCTCCTACCGCTGACGCGGCCTGGTTGGTGTCCACCATGCATGGGTTGCGGCGTGTGCCCCTGGGCAAACCCGGAGCGGGCGGATCCGCGCACGCTCCTTGCTCGCTGCCGTCCATGCCTCTGCTTCGGCCCGGGCCTTGCTGCCAGAGCGCGGCGCGCGGCTGCGGGTCGTGATCCCGACTTTGCCGGACGTGATGGTCGCTGGCCTGCCCCGCGGTGCCGCCGAGTATCTTGCCCACTGTGGCGGGCCCGAGTCGCTGCGCTGACCTGACAGCTGACCGTGGCGCTACACGTCGCCCGGTGCCGCGCGCTGCGCTCAGCTAGACGTGACCTGTGACGTTTCGACCTCCTAGCACGATGTGGTCGGCCTGCATACGGGCCCCTGCCATAGGGGCAGTGTGATAGCGCGTGACATGTGAGGAACCTCCGTCGGCAGTGTTTCGGTGGGGGTTCCGTGTGTGGTGGTACGTGCGCGGCGTTCCGACATGGCGACAGTGGACGTGCTCGACGACGTCCTCCGCGGCGAGGCGCCACCGCCCGGACCGATGGACCCGCAGACGGTCCTTCGGCGTGCGGCCTCCCAGCCTGCTGCAGCAACGGTGGCACGGTCGGTCTCCACGGTAGGCGAGGCCACCCTGCCCCACTCGTCCCCTCACACGCGGCACCTCGCCGAGATGGTCCCCTGCCTGGTACCGCATCTGGAAGCCACCACCGAGAGGCCCATGGACGATTCGAACCGAGAAGAGCTGATCGGACGGGCAGCCCACTCCCTGATGGTGGTGCCACTCACCGCCCGTGGGATTGCGCCGGGCCTGGCCAGCTTCTACCGGACCACGACCATCGACCCGTTCGACGAAGACGACCTCACGCTCGCCACAGAACTCACCGGTCGGGCAGCTGTGTGCATCGACAACGCGCGGCGCTACACCCGGGAACTCAACGCCGCCCTCATCCTGCAGCGCAGCCTGCTGCCTCGGGTTCTCCCAGATCTCAGCCCGGTTGAGGTGGCCTGGCGACACCTCTCGCAGCACGCCGACGGTGACTGGTTCGATGTCATGCCGTTGTCCGGGGCGCGAGTGGCCCTCGTGGTGGGCCATGTGCCGGGACACGGCATGCACGCCGCCGCGGTCATGGGACGACTGCGCACCGCAGTCCATACCCTCGCCGCGCAGGACAAGGCTCCCGACGAGCTGCTGGCCCATCTCGACGACTTGGTCGCCGGAACGTTCACGGACCAGGCACCCAGGGACAGGCCCCTCATGGAACGGGCAGCCGGAGCAACCTGCGTCTACGCGGCCGGAGGTCCCCACCGGGCCGCCGCTGGGCAGCGGCACCCCGTCGTACGAGACCCTGGAACTCGAGCTACCCGAGGGCACCACCATCGCCCTCTACAACGAAGGGCTTGCCCGGGCCGACGCGGGTGCCCCGCAGCGAGAGCCGGCACGCCTGCGCCACGCCCTCGCCAACCCCTTCCGAGCGCTGGACGACTGCGAGACCGCCATCCAGGCAGGGGAGTCACCGCGGCACGATGAAGACGTCGTGCTGCTCCTGGCGCAGACCCCACGCCCTCGACCCGGACCAGGTCGCCACGTGGACTCTGCCACCTGGCCCCGCCATAGTCGCCACATCGCGCACCCTGGCAAGCAGGCAGCTGAGCACCTGGAACGTGGAGGAACTCACCTTCACCACCGAACTGATAGTCAGTGAACTGGTCACCAACGCCATCCGATACGGCTCCGGCCCCATCCAGTTGCGCCTCATCCGTGACCGAGCCCTGATATGCGAAGTCTCTGACGGGCGCAGCACTGCCCCGCACCTGCGATATGCCCATGCCGCGGACGAGGGCGGCCGCGGACTCTTCCTTGTCGCCCAGCTCGCCGGCCGCTGGGAACCCGCTACGCCGCCCGAGGCAAGACCATCTGGGCCGAGCAGGCGCTGGGGCAATGGAACAAGGCTCATAGGGATCTTCACACTTCCTGCGGCGTCGGACTCACCAGTGGCACCCCGGCACGAATTCTTGGCAACGGGTCGAGCGGACGACGAGATCACGGAGCCGGTCCGGCGTGCGGATTTCTGGAGGCCGTCGACCGTACCGGCGACGGTGTCAGGACATCGCTGAGTTCTCGACGCTCAAGTGACGCTCGACCGTGTGCGGCTCGGCTGAAGGTCTGCTCAGGGCAACGTGGTCCGAATCGGCGCGGTGCGGCTGCCGGAGGCGGCGATGCGAGGAAGCCGGTACAGCTGAGGGCGGTGGGCTCATCCGTCCGGGGCCGAACGGGCGGCGAAGTCCGCGAACCAGGCGAGCATCTCGGAGTGCGTCACCGATCCAGCGCTGCTGACGTCGGCGACGGGGGAACCCTGGAGGATTCGCTTGACGGGTACTTCGAGCTTCTTGCCGGTGAGCGTGCGCGGGACGGCGGGGATCTGCACGATCACGTCGGGCACATGGCGCGGGGACAGGCGGCGTTTGAGGGCCGCGGTGATGCGTTCGCGCAGTCCGTCGTCGAGTGTGATGCCGTGAGCCGTGACGACGAAGAGCGGCATGAAGTATCCGCCGTCCGGCTGTTCCACGCCGATGACGAGGCTGTCCGCGACGCCGGGGAGCTGTTCCACCACCGCGTAGATGTCGGCGGAACCCATCCGTACGCCCATGCGGTTGAGGGTGGAGTCGGAGCGGCCGGCGACGACGACCGAGAGGTCCGCGTCGATCGTGACCCAGTCGCCGTGCCGCCAGATCCCGGGGTAGACGTCGAAGTAGGCGGCACGATAGCGGGTGCGGTCGGGGTCGCCGACGAAGTGGAGGGGCATGGACGGCAGCGGCGCGGTCACCACCAGCTCGCCCTGTTCACCCGTCAGAGGCTGTCCGCAGGGGTCCCAGGAGGCCAGCGCGACGCCGAGCGCGGGGCACTGGATCCGGCCCTCGTGTACGGGCAGCAGGGCGGAACCGCCCGCGAGAACGGAGCAGACGTCGGTGCCGCCGCAGATCGACTGCAGCCAGATGCCGGGGGCGAACCTTTCGTAGACCCACCGCCAGGTGCTGGACGGCAGGGACGATCCGGTCTGGAGGATGGAACGCAGTCGCTTCAGATCGAGCTCGGCGGCGGGATGCGTCCCGGACTTCTCGACGGCCGTTAGGTAGGCCGCGCCCACGCCGACCATGGTGGCACCGGTCTGTTCCGCGATCCGCCAGGCCCCGTTGACGTCCGGAAAGGTGGGGCTGCCGTCGTACAGGATGATCGTGCTGCCGTGCAGCAGCCCGCCGACGAGGAAGTTCCAGACCATCCAGCTCGTGGACGTGAGGAAGAGATAACGGTCGTCGGGGCGTAGGTCCGCGCCCAGGCCGAGTGCCTTGAGCAGTTCGACCACGATGCCACCGTGACCTTGAACGATCCCCTTGGGTATCCCGGTGGTCCCCGATGACCACAGGATCCACAACGGGTGGTCGAAGGGCACGTCGGCGAACTCCAGTGGTGCTTCTGCGGCCGGCAGGGCGGACCATGCGTGCTGTTCGAGTCCGGGGCGTGCCGACCAGGGCTCGGTCGGCGCCGTGAAGAGGTTGTCGACCGCGAGGACGTGACGGAGCGTGGGCAGTCCGTCCGCGAGCTCGGCGACCTCCGGGCGCCTGTCGTACGTCTTGCCGCCGTAGCGGTATCCGTCCGCGGCCACGAGGACGGCCGGCCGCGCCTGCTGGAGCCGTGCGAGCACACTGGGCGTGCCGAAGTCCGGGGAACACGCCGTCCATACGGCGCCGACGGCGGCGGTGGCCAGCAGGGCGACCACGGTCTGCGGGAGGTTGGGGAGGTATCCGGCCACGCAGTCGCCGGGGCCGACGCCCATGCGGCGCAGGGCCGCGGCGACATCCGCGACCTGGCGGCGCAGCTCCCGCCACGCAGTCTCCACGGGTGTGCCGCCCTCAGCCACGCTGACCAGCGCCGGACGGGCGTCCGTTGCCTGGGCGAGGCACCGCTCGGCGAAGTTCAGCCGGGCGCCGGGAAACCAGACGGCGCCCGGCATCGACGCGTCGCGCAGTACCTCGTCGTACCGGGTGACCGAGTCCAGACCGTAGAACTCCCACACCGCCGACCAGAAGCCGGGCAGGTCCGTGGAGCTCCAGCGCCACAGTGCGGCGTAGTCGGAGAAGTGCAGCCCCCGCGTCTCGCTCACCCAGTCCATGAAGCACGCGACGTTGGAGTCCTCCAACTCGCGGCGACCGGGAGACCACAGCAGGTCGGCGGGGGTGTCGGTGTCCATCGTTGCCTTTCGCGAGGGCCGCACGGGATCAGCTCTGTTCGAGCTCGCGGAGCAGTTCTTCGGCGTCCGGCCAAGGGCCGTACCCGGCTGCGGGGTTGAGGTGGCCGACCTCGCCGAGTTCCACGAGGCGGCCGGTCCAGTTCCGGGCCAGCTCGGCGACGCGGTCGAGGGCGCCCAGGGGGTCGTTCGAGCTGGCCGCGACGATGCTGGGGAAGGGCAGGGGGGAGCGGGGTACCGGTGTCCAGCCGTTGTCGTCGAGCACCTCGGAGGTGGGGTAGCCCTCCGGCAGGGGCCGCTCGAAGTCCGGCGGGGTCACCAGCAGCGCCCCCCGCACCTGGGCCTCGTGCCACTGGGCCCAGTGGACGGTGGTGATCACTCCTGCGCTGTGGGCGACCAGCACGACCGGCCCGGCGATCTCCGAGATCACCTTGTCCAGTGCGGCGACCTGAGCCATGCGGCTCAGCCGGTCCCGCGTCAGAGGGGGAACGGTGCGGACCGTTCGCCCGGCCTCGGCGAGCCGGGCCGCCAGCAGGGTCTGCCAGTGTTCCTCCACGTGGTCGCGCAGGCCGGGGACGATCACGATCGCCGGCTCGGTGGTACGGCTCATGCGGACGGCTCCGATTCCTCAGGCTCCGATTCCTTCGGCTCCGCCACCGGGGCGAGCCCGGTCAGACGGCGCAGATCGCGGCCGTAGTGGTGGCGGCCGGTCAGGAAGCACCCCGTGGCCGCGATCGCCACCAGCGGGACGAGTTGGAGCGCGCCGAGCAGACCGAGCCGGTCGGCGAGCGCGCCGGTGACCGCGGGGCCGGGGGCCAGTCCGAGCAGGCTCTGGGCCAGCGTGAGCGTGGCGAAAGCCGTCGCGGCAATGGCCGCGGGGGTCAGGTTCGCCACCATCGCGGCCCCCGGCCCGGCCGTTCCGGCGCACAGCAGGGCTCCGAGTGCCAGCACCAGCAGCTGCGCCTGGCCGGCCGGCAGACGGAACGCGGTCATCAGCAGGACGAGGGAGCCCACGCTGCAGCCGATGGCGACGGTCCACTTGTGGATCGGGGCGCGTCGGCTGATCCGGTCCGAGGCGATTCCGCCGAGGATCATGCCGACTCCGATGACCAGGGCGAAGAGTCCCGCGGTCGCGCCCGCCTTCGCGGTGGGCAGGTCGTAGTAGCGGTTGAAGTAGCTGGGCAGCCAGGCGATCAGGGCGCCCGCGATGAACAGTTGCAGACCGCTGCCGATGTAGGCGCTGACCACCGAGACGGAGGAGAACAGCCGGGGCAGGAGCACACGCAGAGCCGCACGCTCCTCGGCTGCGGGCTTCTGCGGGTTCAGCCGCTTCTCCCTTACGACCACGGCGTAGACGCCCGCGAGCACCAGCCCGAGGACGCCCATCACGCCGAACGCCCAGCGCCAGCCGTACGCCTGGGCCACGGCACCGCCGATGGACATGCCCAGGACCGAGCCGAAGGCGCCACCGGCGATGAAGGCCCCCGACAGCGTCGCCCGCAGCGCGCCCGGGAAGACGCTGAGGACCACGGCGATGCCGACACTGCCGTACGCGGCCTCACCGACGCCGACGCAGAGCCGGCCGACGAACATCTGGCCGTAGCTCGCCGCCACCGCGCAGCCGAGCGTCGCCAGGCTCCACATCGTGGCCGCGATGACCAGGAACCGCACCCGGCCCCAGCGGTCGGCCAGCAGCGAGAGGGGGAAAGTGAGCAGACCGACCATCAGTGCCACGATGCCGCTGAGGGAGCCCAGCCGGGCGTCCGAGAGCAGCCAGTCGGCCTTCAGCATCGGGAAGACGGCGTTGAGGACCTGCCGGGACATGTAGTCCGAGAGCAGGAGTCCGAAACTCAGTGCAAAGACGACCCAGGCGTAGCGCCGGGAGCCGGGCCACTCCGAGGAACCGGATGCGGTTCTGCCCGGGGTGGGTTCCGCAGTGGTGAGAAACCCCATTGTCATCACCTCAACTGCTGTGGAAGGGAAGCTGCTGTGGAAGACGCTTTGGAAAGAAGAGGGAAGGGTCAGAACGGTCTGTCGCCGACGATTCCGGCGCGCTCCATCTTGCGGACGGCGGGCCAGTAGTCCTGGACGGCGTAGTGCTGGGTGGAGCGGTTGTCCCAGATGGCGACGCTGTTGGGTGTCCAGCGCCAGCGCACCTGGTACTCGGGGACGGCCGCCTGGCTGATCAGGTAGTTCAGCAGGAGGCCCGCGCCGGGGGCGTAGTCCTGCCCGAAGCGCACGTTCTCGGGTGTGTGGTAGTTGACGAAGTGCGTGGTGAAGGCGTTGACGAACAGGATCTGTTCGCCGGTCTCGGGGTGGGTGCGCACCACCGGGTGCTCCGCGTCGGGGAACTGAGCCTTGAGCGCGTGACGCCTCTCCTGCGGCATGACGGCGCCGAAGGTGGCCTCGATGCTGTGCCGGGCCCGCAGGTCCTGGATCTGGGTCTTGATGTGCTCCGGAAGCCGGCGGTGGGCCTCGGCCATGTTGACCCAGATCGTGTCGCCGCCCACCGGGGGCGACTCGATGCAGCGCAGTACCGCGCCCATGGAGGGGTTCCCGCGCCAGGTGCCGTCGGTGTGGAGCGCGTTCTCGTAGTGCTCCGCCGGGCTGTCCAGGTCCTTGTAGATCCGCACCAGGCCGGGGTGGTCCGGGTCGCTGCCGGCCACCGGGTGATCCTCCAGCGGGCCGAAACGCCCGGCGAAGGCGACGTGCTCGGCGCGTGTGATGTCCTGGTCCCGCAGGAACAGAACCTTGTACTGCAGGAGCAGGGCCCTGATCTCGGCGAACAGCTCGTCGTCGCGCGAGGCATCGCCGAGGTCCACGCCGGTGAGTTCGGCGCCGATCGTGCAGGTCAGCGGTTCGACCTTGATCGAGCCGCGGGAGTGGGCGCGCACCAGCGTGGGCGCGCCCTGCGGTGCAGCGAGAGTCTTCTCCATCGTGCTTCTCCAGGAGAGGTTGGCGGGGATGGTCCCGCGGGGGCTCAGGGGACGAAGACGGACGATCCTGTGGTCCGCCCCGACTCCAGCTCGCGGTGCGCCATTACGGCGTCCTCGAGCGCGTAGCGCTGATTGACCTCGATGACGATGCGGCCGGAGGCGACGTGGTCGAACAGCTCGCCCGCCAGCTCCGCCCGTTCCGCCGGGTCGGCGATGTAGTCGGCGAGCGCCGGCCGGGTGACGAACAGGGAGCCGCTGACGGCCAGTTGCATAGCGTCGATGGGCGGCACGGGCCCGGAGGCCGTACCGAAGCAGACGAGCAGACCGCGGCGCCGGAGTGAGGCGAGCGAGGCGGCGTAGGTGGTCCGGCCGACGCTGTCGAAGGCGACCGGGACCCCGGCGCCGTCGGTCAATTCGCGCACCCGCTCGGCCACGTTCTCCCGCCGGTAGTGGATGACGTGGTCGCAGCCGTGCGCGCGGGCGGTCTCGGCCTTCTCCTCGGTGGAGACGGTGCCGATGACTCTCAGCCCGAGCAGCTTGGCCCACTGGCAGACGATGAGGCCGACGCCGCCCGCCGCCGCGGTCAGCAGGATCGTGTCGCCGGCCTGCAACGGGTGGATCCTGCGCAGCAGATACGCGGAGGTGAGACCGCGCATGGTCATCGCGGCGGCGGTCTCGAAGCCGATGCCGTCCGGCAGCCGGATCAGCGAGTCGGCGGGCATGACCCGCTGCGTGCTGTAGGCGCCGAGCGGGCTTCCGGTGTACGTCACCCGGTCGCCCTCGGCGACGTGGGTGACGCCCTCGCCCACCGCCTCGACCACCCCTGCCGCCTCGACGCCCAGCCCGGCGGGCAGCTGCGCGGGATACAGGCCGCTGCGGAAGTAGGTGTCGGCGAAGTTGAGTCCGACGGCTTCGTGCCGGATCCGTACCTCGCCCGGGCCGGGGTCGCCGACGACGACCTCTTCCCAGCGCAGGACGTCGGGAGCGCCGGTCTCCTTGAAGCGAATGGCGTGAGCCATGGACGTGCTCCGTTGTTCGTGACAGGTGGGGGAGGGGATGGGGCGCCGGTGGTTCCGTGCCGCGATCAGGCGTCGCGCAGCATGAAGCCGCGCCGGCCGGGACGGCGGTTGGGCACCATGCCGAGGCGGGCCAGCGTCTCGTCGGCGTCGGAGTAGTACTCGCCGAGCTGGTAGATCTTCTTGGCCTCGGCGCCGGTCGCGATGTCGCGGCCGAGGGCCTCGGAGATCTGCACCATCTGCTCGATCTGCTCGACGGTGGTCATCCGCTCGCCCTTGCGCCGCCAGAGGTTGTCCTCGTTGCCCACGCGCACGTGGACGCCGAGCGCAATGCCGATCGCGTTCATCGGAGCGACCGCGCGCATGGAGCTCTCGATGGTGAGTACGGCGCCGTCTGGGGTGCGGCGCACGAACTCGATCAGGTCGGCGGGGTGACGGCCCGCGAAACCGCCGCCGATGGCCACGTAGTTGAGGATCAGCGGACCCGTGTGAATGCCGGCCCGGATGAGCCGTTCCACGGTTTCGAGCTGGGCCAGCGTGGCGAGCTGGAAGTGCGGCTGGATGCCGTTCGCGCGCAGCCGCTTCAGGTGCTCCAGATAGAAGTCCGGGCCCGCCTCGACGACCATGTCGCGGTAGGCCTTGTAGTACTCGGGCTTCGCGATCGAGGTGCCCTCCAGGTCGTCGTCGGTCATGATCTCGACGATGTTCATCTGGCTGGTGTTGATCGCGATCGTCACCTGGTCCGGCGCGGGGGTGAGGTCGGCCAGCAGGTGGCGGGTGTCGTAGCTCAGCCACTTCGCCTCGCTGCCCTCGTCCTCCGGGGCGAACGAGATCGAGCCGCCGATCTGCAGCACCATGTCCGGCACCGCGTCGCGCAGCCGGCCCAGCAGCTCGTTGAACATGGACATCCGCTTGGAGCCCTTGCCGTCGAGCTCACGTACATGGATGTGGAGCACGGTCGCGCCGGCGTTGTAGCAGTCGACGGCCGCCTGGACGTGCTCGTCCATCGTCAGGGGAAGGTCGTCGGCGTCTCCGGGCAGCCACTCCGGCCCGTAGGGAGCGGCCTGGATCACCAGCTTCTCCTGGTTCTCCGGGAAAAGTGAGTCGTCGTGGAAGTGCACGGTCCGTCTCCTTTGTGCGATCGGTGATCATCCGCCGGGGCATCGCCGGTGAGATGTGCGATGGGCGATGCGAGGGGCCGAGATGTCCGGCGAGGATCGATGCGGGAAACCGTGGGACAGGGGCCCAGGACGGCCCCCGGTCCGCTCGACCAGGTCCGGAGGAGAGGTGCACAGGGGAAGTCCACCGACTCCTCCGGCGGTCGACCGCGTCTCTGCGGTCCTGCCAAGGTAGGGCGGGTGATCGCTGATCGCTTGACCATCGGGGACGGATTACTTGCCATTTGGGGACGTCGTGGCGGTGTGCCGAGCGCATGGCGCGACCGCTGTCGATTCCGTCCCGCCTCGGGTATCAGTCCTGACCTGGGCGTTTCTGCCGGCTCTGCCTGCTGCGCCACGCCCTCGGGCTGCACCCGAACCGCTCGCTGAACCAGCGCGAGAAGGCGCTCAGCGATGAGAAGCCGAGCAGGTCGGAGATCTCCGTCAACGAGCGCCGCGGGTTGGCGACGAACTGCTCCGCGAGGTCCATGCGGGTGGCGTTGAGGAGCGAGGAGAACGTCACGCCCGAGGAGGCCAGCTGGCGGTGGACGGTGCGCCGGTCGACGCCCAGGCTGCGCGCCACCTGTTCGACCGAGCAGCGCCCACTCGGCAGCAGGACCTCGATCAGCTCCCGCACCTGGTCCCCGACGGTGTCGTCCTTGGGGACCACGATCGACTCGAAGTACTGGCGGGCGTACTCCCGCAGCAGCGGGTCCGCCATCGCGTTGGGCGCGTCGAGGTCGTCGGAGTAGAAGACGATGCCGTCGAACTCGCGGCCGAACTCCACCATGGGCCCGAACGCGCGCCGGTGCGTCGCGGTGTCCGCCGGGGCCGGGTGCCTGAACCAGACGGAGAGCGGCTGCCACTGTGCGCCCAGGAAGCCGCGCAGGATCCGGTGGAAGACGGCGACGGCGAGTTCCGTGGCCTGCCGGGCCTCCATCGCCTCGCCGATCTGCAGGTCGACCTTCAGCGTGGCGAGCCCGTCGCCCTCGGACAGCCGGGCGTGCAGGACCTCGTTGTACATGTGCTGATGACGGATCAGCAGGCCCAAGGCGCTGCGCACGTCGGGTTCCTCGCGGACGACCAGACTGACGGGGCCGAGGTTGGAGAAGCGCCGGAACTCCGCCATCAGCACGCCGAAGTCGTCGTGCCCCGAGGCGGTCGCCGACAGTTCCAGCAGCTGGACGGCGGCCGCGCCGGAGATCCACCGGTCCTGGACCGTGAGGGCGGCGGTGTCCAGGCCCACGCGCTTCATCAGCGCCTGCGGGTCGATGCCCAGCGTGCGGCACAGCTCGACATAGCCGCTGAGGGCTGCGGTGCGGACCAGGGGCTTCATGGGCACACTCCAGGACTGTCCCGGCGTCGTCCCGAAATGAAAAGTCTCATGTCACGCCAGGACAAGCGGGGCGGGGATGCGCAACCTAGCATGGCGCCCGTTCACCGGCCCGGTCCACGTATGGCAACCGCGCCGGGCCGGTGAACGCCCGATGGTACGGAGGCGCACATGACCGGTATGACGGAGACAGGCGAGGCAGCGCACGCGCCCTGCTCGGGGCCCTCGGTGTGGCGTGGCGGGAATCTCGCGAACGACCCCGAGCAGTGGACCGTACGGCTCTCACCGCACCAGCTGGCCGAGATTGACTCCGCCGTGACGGAGGCGCGCAGGCGTGACCGCACCCTGCTGAAGGTGACAGCCGCCGACTTCCCGCTGCCCACGCTCGCCCAGGAGCTGGGACGCATCGCCGAGGTACTGGAGCACGGGCGGGGGTTCGTGCTCGTCAAGGGCATCCCGGTCGAGGAGTTGGGCGAGCCGGCCGCGAGTACGGTCCTGTGGGGCCTGGGTCAGTACCTGGGCCGGCCCGTCCCGCAGAACGCCGACGGGCACCTGCTCGGCCATGTCAGGGACACCGGCCGCAGCCTGGCCGATCCGGCGGCGCGCGGCTACCAGACCCGGGCCGCGCTGCCGTTCCACACCGACGGCGCCGACCTGCTCGCGCTGCTGTCCCTGCGCGGACCCCGCACCGGGGGCCGCACCTCCCTGGTCAGCGCGGCGGTGGTCCACGACACGGTGCTGGCCGGCCGCCCCGATCTGGCCGAGCGGCTGTACCGCACGTACTTCTTCGACCGTCGCGAGGAGCATGCGCCCGAGGAGCCGCCGTACGCCGCCGCCTCGCTCGCCGTCCGGAGAGGCGGCGCACTGAGCATGCGCTACAACCGCTGCTACCTGGAATCCGCCCAGCGCTTCCCTCAGGTGCCGCGTCTGGAACCCGCCGACGTGGAGCTGTTCGACCTCATCGACAACGTGGCGGGCTCGCCGGAGTTCCGGCTCGACATCGACCTCCGCCCCGGCGATCTGCTGCTGCTCAACACTCACACGATCATGCACGCGCGGGCGGAGTTCGAGGACCACGACCGGCCCGAACTCAAGCGCCACCTGCTGCGGCTGTGGCTGGCCCTGCCGCACCGCCCCCGTACCGACGACGCCCTGGCGGGGGTCACCCCGCGCGACGTGATCCGCCGCCGGAATGCCGCGTCGCAGGCCGGGACGACCCCAAGGAGACAGCCGACATGACCAACCTCGCCACGTTCCTGGTGGATTCCGCCGCGGCCCACGGCGATCGCGTCGCCGTGCGCCAACACTCGGGAGGCTGATCCGACGCTCGGCCTGGTGGGGCGTCAGACGTGTTGGGGTGCTGGTCAGGTTGCCTGCGGCGACGGAGGTCTGTCGACGCGGACGGCATGCTCGTCAGGCCTGGACAGATATGCCGTCCATGATCATGTCCCCGCCTCACTTGGGCGGCAGGCCCGCAGCGAAGGCGCGTCCCTCGTCTACCCAGGCGCCGAGCGCCTCGTCCTCCGCGACCGCGGTGCCGTCCACCACGATCCAGCCGCGCATCGGGCGACCGGTCATGTCGAAGATCCGTGCTCCTGATCGTGTCAGCGCCGCGTCTGTCGCCTCCGGACCGACTCTGACCATGAGGTCGTCGCCGGTGACGCCCACGGCCATGTTGCCGCGGTAGAGGAAGGCCAGGCCGCCGAACATGCGTTTCTCGCTGATCTCCGGGTCCGCGCCCAGCCGTTCCCGGATCCGCACGGCGAGTCCTTCATCGTATGCCACCCTCGTCTCACCCCTGTTTCACTAGCCGTGCCTGCAGGTCGCGCAGGTCCTTGACGAGGTTGCCCCGCACCTGGCGTGCGAGCAGTGGGGCGGCGATCCGGTAGAAGCCGCCTTCTCCGCCTCGGACACGAATGCGGGCGAGGGTGCCGTCAGGGTGGGGCTCGAAGCTGTACGTGACGTGCATCGGCATCGGGCCTGCCACCGAGACCATGTCGAGCAGCCCGGGCGGGTCGTACGCGGCGACCCGCAGCACATAGTCGATGCGGCGGCCCAGGAAGTGGGCCGTCCGCGTGACCTCGGCCCCGACGCCGAAACCTCCGCCCTCCGCCTCCCTGGTCAGTTCGGCCGTGCGGATTCCCTGGGTCCACTCGACGTCGTGCCGCCAGTCCATGGCGTAAGCGGCCACCTGCTCGCGCGGCAGCGGGACGACCCGCTCGGCGGTCACGTCGATCCTCATGGCTTCACCCTCCCCGCTCCAGCCCGGCGTCACCACCCGGTGAGCAGCAGATGGTTGAGGAGGAGGGCGAGTACTGCCTGGGCGGCGAGCCAGGCGCGGGGTCCGGTGAGGAACGCGCAGGCCGGCAACAGCCACACCGCGAACGGGAGCCAGATGCGTTCTGTCTCCGCCTTGCTCATGCCGGACAGGTCGGCGACCAGCAGGGCCAGGAGGGCCGCCGACACGAGAAGGGCGAGGCGGACATGCGCGGGAGGTTCGGTGTGCCGCCGAACCAGCACCGCACCAGCCCGCCGCAACGCCGGTGGCGTCGCCAGACCCGTGATCAGGACCGTGCAGGCGAGGTTCGCCCACACCCAGTAGCCGTAGGGGCGGATGCCGCCCACGCCTTGGTAGTAGCGCCTGACCAGGAGGTGGTAGGCCTCCCACCAGTCGAACCCGGCGAGCGTGAAGGCCATGGGCGCCACGGCCAGACCGGCGACCAGCGCGGCAAGCAGCACCGGCCGTTCTCGTACACGCCGTCGGCCCAGAAGCAGGACCACCGCGCCGATCAGCGCGAGGAGTGTGAGGCCGTACGAGAGATAGCAGGTGAGCCCGAACAGCAGTCCAGCTCCCGCTGCCCACCACAACGACCGCCCGCTGACCGCGAGCGCCAGCAGCGCCACGGCCCATGCCCCGACCGCCGCGAAGTACGCGTCGGCCGAGGCCCCCATCCACACCGCGGCCGGAGACAGGACCAGGAAGGGGGCCGCGCGTCGCGCGAGGCTCTCGCCGGCCAGCGCCCGTACCGCGACCAGCACGGCCACGCATGCCGTCGCGCCGACCACGATGCACCACACCCCGGCCCACCCCCCGCCGCGCAGGCCCATACGGTCGAGGAGGACGAAGGTGAGTGGCGCGGCCGGAGGGTGCCCGGCGACATGGGCGGGCCAGTTGTCCGGTGATTCCACGAGGATGTGGTGGGTGAAGTCCCGCAGGGTGGCCGGGATGTCGTCGAAGCGGTCGATGACACGGAGGTATTCGTGGCGGGCAGTGAGCCGGCCGGCGATGCCGCGCTGCCAGCCGTCGATCAGGGCGAGAGAGGTGATCCAGGCCGTTGCCGTCGCCCAGGCGGTCGCGAGCAGGGCCCGCCAGGGCAGCCGGGCGGCGAGAACGGGACCGTATGTGACACCGGCGGCTGCCACGACCAGGGCTGCCGGGGTGCCGGGACCGACGTGCGGGTCCCAGGCAGCCAGCAGTGGTGGCCACTTGACGAACAGAGTGTGGCGGGAGTGCTGGATGTGCTGTCCGACCAGCGCGGCCGCCGTAACGAGGAGAGCGGCGGCCAGGACGGCGTACAGATCGCGTAGGAGGGGGCGGTTCACATCCGAACGCTAGGCCGGGCGACGCGCGAGATACGGCCGTCCGGGCCGGATGTCAGCGTTTCGACGTGGGTCGGTGGCCCGTTCGCGGGGTGTGCCGGACCTACGGTCGAGCCATGACACGGTCACCTTCCTCGCCGGGCTTCTGGCGCAGTCCTCTGCGCGGTCCGTGGTTGACCTCGGTGCTCGGCGTCGTCCTCCGACCAGCGGTGGCGCGGACAACCAGCTCGCTGACCCGCACTCCCTGCTCACCCTGCACCGTGCTGAACGCCAAGTGGGTTGCCCGTATGACGTTCGGAGACCTCTGATGCGCCGACCGCGGATTCCTGTCGGAAGTCCGTTCCAAATTCTGTTGCTCGCCGCCTCGTTCGCCCTTGCCGGTTATGCGGGCGTTCGCCTACTCGCCGACGACTGGTTCGCGGTGGCGGTGTGGTTCGTGGGGGCGGCGTTGCTGCACGATCTCGTCCTGCTGCCGCTGTACGCGATGGCGGACCGGGCCGTCGTACGAGGCCTCGACGTGACAGGTCACCGGGAGTGGGTGATGTACGTCCGTGTCCCCGCAGCTTTCTCCGGACTGCTCCTGCTGGTGTGGTTCCCACTGATCAGCGGGAGGGTGGAGCAGGCTTACCGGCTGGGAACCGGGCTGTCCTCGGACGGTTTTCTCACCCGATGGCTGCTGATCACCGCCGTGCTCTTCGCGGGCTCGGCGCTGCTGCTGGCGCTGCGGCTGCGCAGGGCGGCGAAGCAGCGGCCGCCGGCCGTCCAGTGAGCGACGGCAGTCCACCGTGTGCGGGGGGCGTGCCGTAGCAGGGCCGGGGTGCCGAGCCGCGCCCAGAGGAACGCGCCGTCGGACATGGGACTGTCGACGACATCGACGACCTGCACCTCGACGCGCTCGTCGACGTCCACCGGAGCGGTCTCGGCGATCAACAGACCGCCGGGGGAGAGAAGCCCGGCCACCCGGTCCAGCAGGGCGCGCGGATCCCCGCCGATGCCGATGCTGCCGTCCATGAGCAGGACGGTGTCCCAGCGACCCTCGCCGGGCAAGGGATCGAAAACGGACCGCCGCAGTGCCTCGCCCCCCAGCCGCATGGCACGGTGGACGGCCGTCGCGCTGACGTCGATGCCGAGGACGGTCCGGCCGCGGGCGGAGAGTGCCGCGACCAGGCGCCCGGGGCCGCAGCCGACGTCCAGCACGGCGCCCTCGCACCGGTCCAGTACGTCCAGGTCGACCGGGTCGGCGCGCGCGCACCAGCGTTCGACGTCGAGGGGCAACAACCAGCCGTCGGCGCGACGCAGGAACAACGGCCCACGGCCGGCGCGCAGGGCGGTGGCGTACGGGTCGGCGGCTGCCCAGGCCGCCGGCGGCGTGGTCATCGGTGCGTCGCGGCTCGGTACCGAGCCGGCCCGGCCGCGAGCTTCCTGTGATCGGGGTCGATGGTCACGGCTCTCACCCTACGAAAGGAAGTCGGGCTTATCGGTCCTTGCTCCTTACGAAACGCGGAGGTCGGAGGGGCGGGAACCGGTCGAGGTGGCCGAAGCGGGGCCGCTGCGAGCCTGGAGGGGAGCGCCAGTCGTACGTGGTCGCCCGCGGCCGGCTTCTCCGGTCGTCGACTGTCCAACGTCACGGAGGTCATGGCCGATCAGTCGGACCGAGCCGTCGCGCGCTGCCGGACCTGATGCCGCCCGGCTGGCTGGGCGAACTCGCTTGTTATGTGGGATGCCAGTGCGCCAACAAGAGGGCCGCGTCGTGGCGCTGTTCTGCAGGAGGCGGCGCAAGGTTTCGCAGACTTGTTCGGTGGCAAAGACGATCACCGCTACCTGCCCAAGGCTGGGTTCGCGATGTGGTCCTGGCCGGGGAGCCACCCTCCTTTCGAGCGCTCGTCTCTCTCCCACCGGGGAGAGCGCCTCCCAGCAGTGTTTCTCGGGCGGTGTATTGGCTCCCTCTGCATGGTGCATGCCGTCGGGACGCCGTGAGCCGCCCGGGGACGTGGGGTTGCCTGGCGGTGCCGGTAGTGGCAGGGGCTTGGTGCGCCGGGCGGGGGCAGGGAGCGCGGGCCCGGCGCCACCAGACCGACTCCGGGGACGCGGTCTCAGGCAGCCTGGGTCAGTTCGGCCTGGCCGAGTGGCTGGGCAACGAGGGCAGGGACGGAGCCGGCGTCACAGCAGGCGGTGGCCTCTGTGCCGCCTGTGAGTACCGTGTGCGAAGCGGCTTCGGCGCCGATCGTGGACAGTACGGCGATCTGCCGGACGGCGGTGCGCTGCGCCGCGTCGATAGCAGGCGGGGGCGCAATGGAGTGAGATTCACCAGCTCGGACGGGCATCACATGAGCGCTGCCAGATCTCACAACAGGGCTTCGATGATTCGGAGTTCCTTGCGCACGAGATCCAGGTGCGCGCGTTCGCGGTCGAGGACGAGGAGGAGGAAGAGCCCTTCGTGAGTCCGCCGGGTCAGGGGACGGATGAGGTGGAGTTCGCCAACGAAGGTGACCAGGATGTCCTCGATCTGCTCCGGCTGGTGCCCCGACTGGCTCAGCGCGGAGAGATGGGCGCGCACGATGTCGGTGCAGCCGTGGGCGGCGCGGGTCAGGTCGAGGCTCTTCCGGCGGCTCATGGAACCGAGCGGCATGCGGCTGACGTAGTCGACGAGGACGGCGCCGAGGGCTCCTTCGACGCGAATCGCCCGAGTGAGCGCGACGTGGATGGTGGACAAGGCCGCCCCTCTCGGCACACGGACTTCCTCCGTGCCGACCAGGCTTCCCGGCGCTCCAGCCCTGCCGAGGCCCAGCGAGGGCGGCGTGCGGCGGGGCACTTTTGCATCGTGCCATGGTTCGGTGCCGTCCGCCCCTCTCATGCGGAGTTCGGTGGAGAAATGCGGTGGATCCGGTCAAGGGCACAGCCGGGAACCCGCACTTCGGACGTCGCCCCATCTCAAGTCCTGGACGCCTCCGCGCCGTAGTTCTGGACTGGACCGGCGGTTCTCTCGTTCGCGTTGCCTCCGTCGGGCGGGCGACGACCCGAGTCGGCGGGGTCTACGACGAGGGCTCCGGTGAGACCCGTCCGGTCGGGAAGGCAGGTGCCGCAGGTACTTCGTCAGGAGCCTCTTCGGATTGCCGCAGGGTGATATCGCCCGGCCCGTCGTGCGGCGTTCCCGCGCTGGTGGCCAGCTGGGACCAGACGGTCAGGGCAAGGGCTATCGCGACGGCCGTGGTGATCAGGCTGCCGACGCGTCGGAGTCTGCCTCGGCTGTCGAGGTCCCGCCAAGCCGGTCGGGCCACCTCTGACGGCTGTCACAGGTCGCCGACCGTGTCCGCTCGGCGGTTCGCCGGATCTCGGTGCTGAGTCCGTCGGCCCGAGGTGCCCGGTGCCGCGGCGTCGGGCCACCCTGGCGCGCGCTCCCGCGCAGAGGCTTCCCTGGGAGCGGACGCGCGGCTGGCGCTCTCAGTGTCCGAGAGGAATTTGAGCCAGACCTCGTCGGAGACGTACCACGTGCCGTCGGGCTCTTCGGGAGTTGGGGCGCCGCCCCCTCCATGCATGGTCACCGTTGCCTTTTCCCCTCTTGTCCACAGGCCGAGTGCCGAGCGAAGCGTTCCTGCGCGGATGAGGTCGACGCAGGGTGGGCCGCCCCGATCCGCCGAGGACGGGCCGTTCGACCCAGAGGTCAGTCAGCCATGGGACGGTGAAAGAGGGGCCCGCCGACGGCCAGTACGCCGTCCCGTGCCGCGTTACCTTGCCGGTGTCACTCCTGGGCGCCGGACGGCAAACGACCGTCGGCTCGACCCCCGGGCCCAATCATTGCACAGTGCAAAATGAGATTTCTAGTCGTTCGGGCCGTTTCCCAAGCAGGCGGAGCTCTCCCGAGAGCCTGACGCGGAAGCGAAACCGCCCTGTCCTGCTCGTCCCGCGGGTAATGGGCAACGGACACCGTGGCGTGTTCCAGGTCCACGGGTACGAGCCGATGCACTGGCAAGTGCTCGACTGCGCCCGGTACAGGTCGTCGCCCCTGGATTGCCCGCCTTCGCCGAGTTCGGCATGGAGGGTGTCGCCGCGGTCTGAGGGGATGTGGCCGCCGCGGATGACGGTCCGGGCGTCACGCCTGTCCGGGCCCGTGTCCATGGAGTTCGTGGGCGGTGTCGAGTCGCACGAAGGGGATGGAGTGACCCGCCTCGCGAGACGACGCCTCGCTTCCGTCGGATGGGAAGCCCATGAAGGCGCAGAGGCGGACGGCCGTTCGAGGGTGACGCCGGGCGTAGTCCGCCATGATGTCGGCACCTTCGTCGGGCGAGAGGAAGTGGGCGGTGACGGCGTAGAGTCGATTGCCGACCTGCATGAGGGTCTTCGGCTGGTGCCGCAGGTTCTGGTACCAGTCCGCCCGCGCCCCGAAGCCGGAGGCGACGATCCAGCTCTCATTCACCGCATCGTGAGACACGACCTCCAGGACGACCCGACGGTCGAGGCCGGTCAGGCGGCCGGTGTGGTGCAGCAGAAGCAGTCGTCTTCCCAAGAGCGGCCCGAGCCCCGCGCGAAAGAGAAGGATCGGCAACCGAAACCCCAGGCGCCGCCATCCGGCGGGGAGTCGAGGGTGGCGGGATGCGGTGTCTCTGGGTGCCATCGTTGCCTTCCGGTGGTGGGCGGAAATGTCGGCTCTCGGACTCGATTGGGTAAAGGACCACGGTTGAGAGCCGTGTCAGGCGAGCCACCTTTGCATAGTCTAAAGGTGAGGGGGAGGCGTGCCCACGGAAGTGAGGGGCGACTCTTGAGCGCCTCGAACCGCTGGAGTACGCCATGACCGATACGAAGCCGCCGTCGACGTCGACGGTGCTGTCCTCCATGCCCGTTGTGGTGATGGCGGTGGTGGCGGTCGCGGACGTCGTCGCGGGGCCGGGGGTGGGCTTCCTGCCCTTGGTGTCGCTCGGACCCGCCTTCTCCGGCCTGGTCGGCGGGTGGCGTCGTACGGCCGTCTTCGGGCTGGTGGCGCTGGTGCTGTGTGTGGGGCTGGGGCTGTACGACGGTCTGTTCGAGGAGCGTCGGGGATACACCGCGCTGGCAGCGGTGGCCGGCGTCACCGGCGTCGGCATCACGGCGGCCGTGATGCGCTCGCGCAGGGAAGTGGAGCTGGCCAGTGTGCGGTCGATCGCCGAGGTCGCCCAGCGTGTGCTGCTACGGCCGGTGCCGCTGACCGCGGGCCCGCTGCAGGCGGCGGTGTCGTACACCTCGGCCGTTGCCGAGGCGCGGATCGGCGGCGACCTGTACGAGGTGGTGGCCTCGCCGCACGGCATCCGGGTGATCGTGGGGGATGTGCAGGGCAAGGGACTGGCGGCGGTGGAGACGGCGGCGGTCGTCCTTGGTGCGTTTCGGGAGGCGGCGCACGACGAGCCTGACCTGGTGGGTCTGGGTGAGCGTCTGGAGCGCAGTGTGGCCCGCGAGCTGGAGGGTGAGAAGTTCGTCACCGCGATCCTGGCCGAGATCGGCTCGGATCACGAGGCGGTACTGCTGAACTACGGCCACCCGGCTCCGATGCTGGTGCGCCGGGACGGCACCGTCGACTTCCCGCATCCGCCTGCCTTCGCCCTGCCGCTGGGCCTGGGCGCCCATGGAGGCGAGGGCCCGAAGCCGTACCGGGCGGACTTCGCCCCCGGCGAGCAGCTGCTGCTGTACACCGACGGTGTCACCGAAGCCCGCGACGATCAAGGGCGTTTCTACCCGCTCGGCGATCGGGCGCAGTTGCTGAAGGAGTTCGACGCGCACCGTGCCCTGGAGGCGTTGCGCGCGGACCTCGCGCAGCATGCTGCGGGCCCGCCCCGCGACGACGCCGCGATGCTCCTGTTGCGCTACCACGGTCATGGGGAAGGAAAATCTGTTCCCATGGCGTGAGTGAGCAGCGCCTTCGGCGCGGTAGAAAGGAGCCATGGCGGAGCGCACGACCCCCGAAGGGGCGATGGACGATGTCGATGCGGTGACCCGGGCGGTGCTGACCGCGTCCCGGTTGCTGGTGGCGGTCTCCGCCCGCTCCCTCGCCGAGGTCGAGGAGAGAGTGACGCTCCCGCAGTTCCGGATGCTGGTGGTCCTGCACACCCGGGGTGTCACCAAGCTGGTCGCACTCGCCGACCTGCTGGGCGTCGCGCCGTCCACCGCGATGCGCATGGTCGACCGGCTGATCGCGGCCGGACTCGCGGACCGGCAGACCAACCCGGACAACCGTCGGGAGACCCTGCTGCGGCTGACCGATGAGGGGCGCCGTACGGTCGAGAACGTCACCGCCCGGCGCCGGGCCGAGATCGCCACGATCGTCGAACGGCTCGCCCCCAAGCGGCGGGCGGCGCTCATCGAGGCTCTGGCCGCGTTCAACGAGGCCGGGGGAGAGCCCCTCGCCCCGGCATGGGACGACACCGAACCGCACCCGCTGGGCTGGGCGATGGATGTCGCGGCGGCGCGAGACGCCTGACTCGCCGTCCGCATGGCGGATGGTGGACAGGGGCGCCACTTTTCCAGCCTCCACACGTTTTGCATAATGCAAGGGAATCGCGAAGACGTGGCCCGGCTGCCGGATACCGGCAACACGGGCCGCGTGTGTGTGTCCGGCCGAGGGCAATGCTGATCGCCCATCTGTGACGCCAGGATGCGGTGGCAGGACACGGGACAGGACTGGAGGTGGACACGCGCATGCGCCGAGTGCGCCGACCCCTGCCTGTGGCGGAGCGGCACCTGATGGCCCACCTGCGTAGCTCGGTGTGGGGTCCTGCGGAGTTCGTCGGCCTGCCGCCGTGGTGGCTGGTCAGGGAAGGGCTCCTGGCCGGAGGACTCGGGGTGGTGGCCATCGTCGGCACCGGGGTCGCCGGGGCCTGGTACGGGCTTCCTGCGCTCGCGGCCGGTGAGGTCGGCCTGGTCTGCGCCGTGGCCCTCGTCCTCTACCTGGGCGTGATGCGCGCAGGCCGGGCACTGGTCGGGCTCGTCGCCGTTCTGGCGGTGTGCCTCGCGCTCCAGGTCCCGCAGGCTGCCGCGGGCGTGGTGCTCGCGGAGCGGGGGAGGGTGGAATCCGTAGTGGTGACATCCGTCGAGGGCGGTGCGGCCGGCCAGGGCCGATACCTGTGTTCTGTGGCCGACCAGGGCGGCGTCCCGCTCAGGGTCCGCATCTGGCGTGGCTGCGGACAGGCGACCCGGCCGGGTGATGCGCTCGCCGTCGTCTACGACCCGGAGGGGCACGTGTCGCCGCGGGGAGTGGAGACAGGGGTGACGGCGGGCGGGCCGCTGCGCGCCGTGGTCGGCTGGGCGGCCGCACTGGTCGCCGCGTGCCTGCTGGCAGTCGTGCGTTCCTACCGGCTGACCGCCGCCGCGGCAGGCCCGACCCGCGACAAGGATGGCGTCACCGCCTGATGCTCAGCCGGCCGAAGGTGAAGGCGTGGGCGAGGCGGTGTTCACATCCAGATCCGGGCGCGGGGTGAGAACCACGACCGGTGACCCGGGCTGGGGCGCGGGAGGAGTGAGCTGTTCCTTGGGCAGCTTCGGCGCCGTGGTCTGCTGGAAGTTGACCTGATCGAAGTTGACCAGTTTGGTCTTCTCCAGAACTGTGATGTGGTCCAGCACGGTGTCGTTGGCGAGGTCGGCCAGCTGGCGCACGAGGGTGTTCTCGGTGGTCGCCCGGATCTTGGCGATGACGGGGAAAATCTGCCCGTGGGTCACGCGCATGATGGCGACGGCGGTGGAGTCGAACTCCTTGCCGGACTTGGAGTCCACAGTTGCCACGAACTGCTGTTGCTGAGGGCTGGCCTGGTTGGGCAGCGTGATGTTCAGCTCGGGTGCGATCTTGCGGCACATCGCGTCGAGACCGGCATGCCCGACCACGAGGTGCTCGCCGGCCTCCTTCATCTCCTCGGTCGTACCCCGTTTCATCGACATCTCGCCCAGGGGGTACTCCCACAGGCCGGCCGCGCGGACCTTCACGACGAAGTCGCGGTCGGCCTCGGTGAGGGGGCCGTACGGCGTGTTGGCGATGATGCGGGACGTGTTCGACGACGTGCTCTCGACGCCGAGCATGGCCGGGTAGGCGAGCGCGGAAAGGGTGAGAACCAGCGCGCCGCCCACGAAGACGGCGCCGATCGTGTTGCGGGAGAGGGGCATGGAAGCTCCTGACGTGAGCGGTCCGGATGCCAGGAGGTACGGACGAGCCAGCTCCGGCTTTCATTGCACAGGGTAAATTTTGCATTCTGCTCTGTGTCTCGGAGCCCAGGTGCATGTGGTGCGCGCATTGAGTGCTCAGCCAGTCAGCCGACCTGCCGTGCATTGGGTCGGGACCGGAATCCGGGTGCCTGCTGTCGAGAGCGAGGTGTGCAGTGCCTGGTCAGGGGCTGGTGAGTGGCCACGGGGCAGGCGGCTCGGCGTGCCATGACTGAGCTCACGGCAGGGTGCCATGCCTGAGCTCACCGGCTGGGTGCCGATTCGTGTCCCGGGAGCTGGGCCTTCGGGGTCGATGGCGCGGCGCCACAGTTTGAGTGCCCAGACATCTGCTTCGGCTGGACCTGGTGCGGGGTAGAGCGACGTCGGCCGGACGAACGTGGTGACATTGGGGCCATGGAGTTGCGGGAGCTGCGGGCGTTCGTGGCGGTGGTGGAGGAAGGCGGGCTGTCGGCGGCGGCGCGGCGGTTGCACATGAGCCAGCCGGCGCTGTCCCAGACGATCAGTGGGCTGGAGCGGCAGCTCGGGGTGAAGCTGCTGGTGCGCAGCAGTACCGGGGTACGGGCCACGGAGGCGGGAACGGCCCTGCTCACAGAGGCGCGCGCGGTGCTGGCGCGGCATGATCAGGCGCTGCGGGTGATGGCCCGGTACGTCGGTCCCGGTGGCGGCGCGTTGCGCATCGGGATCCCTTTGGAGCTGCCGGCCGGGCTTCTCGACGCGGCGCTGGCGGAACTGGCGGAGGCTCACCCTGACACCCGAGTGCAGCCTCGGCACCTGTCCACCGCGGATCAGCTCGCCGCCCTGCGTGCGGGTGAGCTGGACGTCGGGTTCCTGCGGGAGCGCCCGGTCGGCCCGGAGTTCGATGCGCTGCTCGTCGTACGGGAGAACCTGGGTGTCCTGCTGGCCACGGAGCAGGCCGCCGAGCTCGCAGGGCCGGGCGGGGTCCCGCTCGACGCCCTCGTCGGGTTGCGGTGGGTGGGGTTCCCGCGATCCGGGAGCCCGGTGTGGTTCGACGAGTTGACCGCGATCCTGCGCGGACACGGGCTGGATCTGGGGCCGGACGCGCCGGAGGGGCAGGCTCTGATCGCCGATGTGAAGCTGGCGGGCGTCAGGGACGGGCGGGCCTTCACCCTCGCCCCGTCCGGCTGGCAGCAGCCGCTGCCCGACCAGGTGACGTGGTCGCCGCTGGTCGGGCATCCCCTCGTACGGCGCACGTGGGCGGTGTGGCCGGCCGATGCGAGCCGACGTGACCTCGGCCGGTTCATTGCCGCGCTCGACCGTCCGGCCGACCGCTGAGCCGGCCGAGGACACGCCATCGGGCCGTGGGTCACACGGCGGTGCGACCGCCGTCCACGGTCAGCAGGGCGCCTTGGACGAAGCTCGCCGAGTCGCCGACCAGGTAGGCGATGGCTTCGGCGATCTCCTCCGCCTCCGCTGGGCGGCCCGCCGGTGCCTCGGCGGCCAGGGCCTCCAGAGCATCGCCCATGGCGGCGGTGCCCCGGGTGCGGGTCGGGCCCGGGGAGACGGTGTTGACGCGTACCCCGCGCGGACCGTACTCGGCGACCCACGCCTGGCTGAGCTGGTGCAGCGCCGCCTTGCTGGATCCGTACAGGGCCATGCCTGCCGCGCCGTAGTAGGCGACCTGGGTGGTGACATTCACGATCGCCCCGTTCCCACGCTCGGCCATCCCCGGTGCCAACTCCGCGACCAGGTAGAACGGCGCCTTCACATTCAGGTCGTAGACGGTGTTCACGTCGCTCTCAGCCGTCGCGTCCGTCGGCCCGAACGGGAAGATGCCCGCGTTGTTGACGAGGATGTCCACCCGCCCACCGCCCAGCTCGGTGGCTTCCCGCGCCAGCTGCCGCACCGCGCTCGCGCTGCGCAGGTCGGCCGCGACGAAGTCCGCCTTGCCGCCACGCGACCTGATGTCGCCAACCAGGTTTTCGCCACGGTCGGCATCGCGACCAGCGACCAGTACGTGCGTGCCCCGCTCGGCGAACAGAGTGGCCGTGGCGGCACCGATACCGCTGGTCGCGCCGGTCACCAGTGCCACGCGTCCGGCCAGATCAACAGAACCCATCAGACTCGTCCTTCGCATCAGAAACTCGGGACCAACGGGTATGCGGTCGTGCCGCGTTCGCTGTCCCGGCACCTCGTCCCTGAGGTGACGAGCGTTCAAGCCGCGTCGTCCTTCCGGGGATTCCGGCCCGGCCATTGCCGGATCCGAGGCCGGCCATAAGGGCGCGCTATGCCGTACGTGGTGGTGCACGCCGTATTGCCGATGCGCTGGTCAGGGTGTGTGAGCGGGCCACAGGCGGCGCTTATGGCCGCTCTTGGTGAGCCGTATGGGCGGGATGCGGTGGGCGGCGGGTGCCGTGCGGTTACATGCCTGGTTGGGGCGACCGCCGTCCGGCGACCCGGGCCAAGCCCGAGACAGAACCGATCGTGAGGCGAGGGACACCATGAGCGAGCCGCAGCAAACCCCGGGCATCACCACCTACGACGTGATCGTGCTGGGCGCGGGACCCGTCGGCCAGAACGTCGCCGACAGGGCTCGCGCCGCCGGTCTCTCCGTAGCCGTGGTGGAACGCGAACTCGTCGGCGGCGAATGCTCGTACTGGGCCTGCGTCCCCAGCAAGGCGCTCCTGCGGCCGGTCATCGCGGTCGCCGACGCCCGCCGTGTGGATGGCGCTCGGGAGGCGGTGTCCGGGCGCATCGACACCGACCGGGTCTTCGCCCGCCGCAACCGCTACGTCACCGACTGGGACGACAGTGGACAGGCCCTCTGGGTCAAGTCCATCGGCGCCGACCTCTTCCGCGGCCACGGCCGGATCGACGGCCCCCGCCGCGTCACCGTCACCCGGGACGACGGCGCATCCCAGACGCTCACCGCCCGGCACGCGGTGGCGGTCGCGACCGGCAGCGATCCCGTGCTGCCCGACCTCCCGGGCATCACGGAGGCCAGGCCCTGGACGAACCGGCACGGCACCGACTCCAGCACCGTGCCCGGCCGTCTGGCCGTGGTCGGGGGCGGAGGAGTCGGGGTCGAGATGGCCACCCTCTGGCAGGGCATCGGATCACGGGTCACCCTGTTCGCCCGCCGCAGTCTGATTCCCCGCATGGAACCCTTCGCCGGTGAGCTGGTGGCTCAAGGCCTCACGGAAGCCGGCGCGGACGTGCGGATCGGTGTACGGGTGACCGCGCTGCGCCGTCCCGATCCGAACGGGCCGGTCACTCTCACCCTCGACGACGGCGGTGAGCTGGAGGTCGACGAGGTCATGTTCGCCACGGGCCGTACCCCGCGCACCGGAGACATCGGCCTGGACACGGTCGGGCTCACCCCTGGATCGTGGCTGGACGTCGACACCACCTGCCTGGTCAAGGACGTTGAGGGAGGGTGGCTGTACGGCCTCGGCGACGTCAACCATCGCGCACTCCTCACTCACCAGGGCAAGTACCAAGCACGGACCGCCGGCGACGCCATCGGCGCCCGCGCCGCCGGTCGCCCACTGGACGAGCATGCATGGGGCGACCACGCCACGACCGCCGACCAGCACGCCGTGCCGCAGGTCTTCTTCACCGATCCCGAGGCGGCCTCCGTGGGACTGACCGCGGACCAGGCCGAACGCGCCGGGCACCGCACCAAGATCGTCGACCTCGACTTCAACGCCGCCCAGGGCGCCAACCTCCACGCCGACCATTACCCGGGACACGCACGGCTCGTCGTCGACATCGACCGGGACATTCTGCTCGGTGCGACCTTCGTCGGCCCCGGAGTCAGCGAACTCCTGCACTCCGCCACCGTGGCGGTCGCAGGCGAAGTCCCCCTCAAGCGGCTGCGGCACGCCATCGCCTGCTTCCCTACTGTGAGCGAGATCTGGCTGTTCCTTCTCGCTGCCTACCGGCGTGACGGCGACTGAGCCCGCACTGTACGGGACAACGACCAGGGCACGTGCTCAGCGAAGCCGTACGTACCGGCCCGTGAGACCCACGACCGGCCCGCCGAGCACAGTTCGCGTGGGGCGGTCAGCAGTCGTAGCCGCGTCAGAGTTCCTTGGCCGGCCAGTCCAGCAGCCGGGCGCCGATCACCGCGGTCTGGAGCATGTATCGGTGGGCGGGATCCGAGGGGTCCGCGCCCGTGAGTTTGTGGATCCGCTCCAGCCGGTAGGTAAACGCCCGCACGCTGAGTGAGAGCCGACGGGCGGCCTCGGCGGCCACGCAGCCGGAGTCGAAGTAGGCGGTGAGGGTGTCGAGGAGGGGTCCGGCGCCACCGCGTGCTGTGGTGAGCGGGCCGAGGCTGCTCACCACGAGATCCGCCATGGCTTGCCGGTCGCGGGTCAGGACGGGGTAGACGAGCAGGTCGGCAGCGTGCAGGACCGGCTCCTCCAACTCCAGGCGCCTGGCCAGTTCCAGGGCGTTGAGGGCTTCCTCGTACGACTGGACGACTCCGCCGGGTCCGGTCTGCGCGCGGCCGATGGCGACCTGGCCGCCTTCCGTGGCCGCGTGGGCCTGCTTGGCGAAGTACGCGAGGACCTCGTCCTGGTGGCCGGGGGCGATGCACAGCAGGCGACCGTTCTTGGTGGTGAGCAGGGTGCTGCGGTCACCAAAACGGGAGATGAGGGCGCGTTCCACCTGTTGGGGAACCTTGTCGCCTTCGTCGTAGGCGGTGGGCCCTTGGGCGACGGCCACGGCGTGGGCGTGTGAGAGGCGCAGGCCGAAGCGCTCGGCGCGTTCGGCGAGGCGCCCCAAGTCGCTACGGCCGTAGAGGAGGTCGTCGATGAACTCCCTGCGGGCGGCCTCCTCTTGGCGTACGGCGTGGCGTTGGGCGCGCTCGTACCCCTCTGTGAAGGCGTCTATGACCTGTTGGGTGGCTGCCAATGCGCTGTCTGTCGTGCCGGGGCCGGTCGGCCATGCGGCGCGGGCGGCATTCAGGTGAGCGCTGACGAGGGTGCGCAGGCTGTGGCCGGCGTCTGCGGCCTGTTCGCCGAGGGCCCGGCGCGAGGTGAGTTCCTCCCGAGTGAGGCGCCGGCCAGTGGCCGAGACCTCGGTCAGGATCTGGGCATAGCCCTCGAGATACTGCTCGGGAATCTCCCGATCCGTCATGTCGCCCCCGCTTCCTTAACGCGCCGATGACGGTTTCTTAGCGGCTCACCGGCATGCAGACCCTAGTGAACGTTGCCGGGATCAGGCAATGCGCGGGCGTGCGCCATCCGTGCACCATGGCCCTCGGGGAGCACTGCGGGGGACGCCGGTGCCGGACACCGGCAGGTGTCCGGCACCGGAGCCCGGAGCACGCGATGCGCCACCGAACACGGTCGACGAGCACTGCGGGCGGAAGGGGGACATGGTCGTGCGGACGTTTCTGGCGATCGCCACCGGCCTGCCCACGATCCTGCTGACCGCCGCCCTCGTCGTGGTGCTGTGCTTCTGGGGCCTGGTCGCCGCGCGCCTCACCAGCACCTACAGCTTCGACGCGGACCTGGATCTCCGCGCGTGGGGCATGGGCGGCGTACCGGTGACGATCGCCCTCTCTTTGCTGACAGCTCTTGCCTGGTCCTTGAGCGTCGGCGGGACTCTCGTACTGGTCGCGTTCACATCGCCGGGGCTCGCCACCGGGCTGCTGCGCATGTTCGTGCCGGTGCTTGCCCTGTTGGCCGCATGGCGGATGTCTCGCTTGTTCGTACGGCCCCTGCACCGTCTCTTCCCTGATGAACCCGAGCTGTCCGGCCTCGGCCGGACCGAAGGCCGGGACCGGGTCCACATGGACCACGCAGCCTGACGCACGGCGCCACCGGCCTCGCCTCGCCCTGCCTCCCCACGCTCCAACTTCCTTGCGTCTCACTCTTCCTTACGCCTCAAGGACGTATGCCATGAATGCCATCACCCTGGGCGTCGGCGTGCTCATCGTCGTCGCCGCGCTCACCGTCCTCGTCGTCTCCCGGCTGTTCCGGAAGGTGGAGCAGGGCAAGGCGCTGATCGTCTCCAAGCTGCGCAAGGTCGATGTGACCTTCACCGGGCAGGTCGTGCTGCCCGTGCTGCACAAGGCCGAGGTGATGGACATCTCGGTGAAGGCCATCGAGATCACGCGAACCGGCAAGGACGGGCTGATCTGCCGGGACAACATACGCGCCGACATCCGGATCACGTTCTTCGTCAAGGTCAACAAGACCATCGAGGACGTCATCAAGGTGGCCCAGGCGGTCGGCACCGCGCGGGCGAGTGACCGGGACACGTTGCAGGAGCTGTTCCACGCGAAGTTCTCCGAGGCGCTGAAGACCGTCGGTAAGCAGCTGGACTTCACCGACCTGTACACCAAGCGCGACGAGCTGCGGTACCGGATCATCGAGGTCATCGGCGTCGACCTGAACGGCTACCACCTGGAGGACGCGGCGATCGACTACCTGGAGCAGACGCCACTGACCCAGCTCGACCCCGCCAACGTCCTCGACGCCCAGGGCATCCGCAAGATCACGGAATTGACGGCCGTCGAGCACGTACGCACCAACGAGGCCCAGCGCACCGAGGAGAAGGAGATCACGCGGCAGAACGTCGACGCCCGCGAGGCCATCCTGGAGCTGGAGCGCCGGCAGGTCGACGCGGAGATCAAGCAGAAGCGGGAGATCGCGACCGTACGGGCCCGGGAGGAGGCCGAGACGGCGCGGGTGGTGGAGGAGGAGCGTCTGCGGGCCCAGGGCGCGTTCCTGGCCACCGAGGAGAAGCTCGGGGTGCAGCGAGAGAACCAGGCCCGCGAGGTCGCCGTGGCCGCGAAGAACCGCGAGCGGGTCATCGCCGTGGAGAACGAGCGCATCGAGAAGGACCGTCTCCTCGAAGTCATCGCCCGGGAGCGGGAGACCCAGCTGACCCGGATCGCCGCCGAGAAGGAGGTCGAGGCGGAGAAGCGGGACATCGCCGAGGTCATCCGCGAGCGGGTCGCGGTGGACCGTACGGTCGCCGAGCAGGAGGAGTCCATCAAGAGGCTGCGCGCCGTGGAGGAGGCGGAGCGGCAGCGGCAGGCCGTGATCATCGCTGCCGAGGCGGAGGCGCAGGAGAAGCTGGTCAAGGACATCAAGGCCGCCGAGGCCGCCGAGCAGTCGGCCACGCACCGCGCGGCCGAGGAACTGACCCTGGCCGAGGCCCGGTTGAAGACGGCCGACCTCGACGCCCGCGCCAAGCTCCGCCTCGCGGAGGGCGTGCAGGCCGAGGCGGCTGCCGAAGGGCTCGCGGCCGTACAGGTCCGGGACAAGGAGGCCGAGGTCATCGAGAAGGCCGGCCGCGCGGAGGCAGAGGCGACGCAGGCCCGGATGCGGGCCGAGGCAGAGGGCACCAAGGCGCAGGCCCTCGCCGAGGCCGAGGGCATCGGCGAGAAGCTGAAGGCCGAGGCGGCCGGGCTGACCGAGAAGGCGGCGGCGATGGCTGCCCTCGACGACGCCTCCCGTGGCCACGAGGAGTACCGGCTGCGGCTGGAGGCCGAGAAGGACATCCGGCTCGCGGGCCTGGACGTGCAGCGTCAGGTCGCCGAGGCGCAGGCCACGGTGCTCGCCACCGGACTGGAGAACGCCGACATCAACATCGTCGGCGGCGAGTCTGTCTTCTTCGACCGGCTGGTGTCCTCGATCGCACTCGGCAAGGGCATCGACGGCTTCGTCCAGCACTCCGAGACCGCGCAGGCGCTGGCCGGGCCCTGGCTCGACGGCACCTCCAGCTTCACCGAGGACCTGAGCAGGATCCTCGGCTCGGTCTCTGCGGCCGACGTACAGAACCTGACGGTGTCGGCGCTGCTGATGAAGCTGATGCGGACCGGCGGAGGCGACTCGGGGCAGCTCCAGCAGCTGCTCGACAAGGCCGGCGAGCTGGGTCTGGCGGACAAGCCGCTCACCGCTCTCAACGGCAAGGCCGTCCAAGCCTGACCCGCCCCGCCACTCGGTCCGGAGCCGTCAGGGACGGCGGCTCCGGACCGAGTGTTCTCTTCGACTTCCTGAGAGGGAGCCCATGACGCCCGGCCTGGACACGGGGATGTACGAGCCACTGGACGCAGGTGCCTACGACGTGCTGCGCGACCGCCTCACCACGCAGGCCGCCGAGCTCGCCCGCCGCACCGAGGCGCTGAACGCCCGCCGGGGCGAGGAGTTCGGCGCGATGCGCCTGGAACTCGCCGGCACCGAGCGACTGCGCACCGAACACGCGGTGGTGCCCCGCGACATCGTCGCCGTGGGTGACGTGCTGCTCTACGGCTACAACGCCCTCCCGAGCCGCGAAGCGGACACGTGCGTCGGCGATGTCCTGGCCCTGCACGACCGCAACCTCGGGCGGCTGCCCGACGACGCCGTGCCCGGCCTGCTCGACGACCCCGCCTTCGTCCGGGAGTTCGAGGCCCTGCACCGCTACTACCGCCAGGCCCGCCTTCTGCGACTCCGTCTCGTCGAGGACAAGGTGCTCGCCGTCTTCCAGACCGGCGTAAAGACGGACGACGTCCGCGTCCTGCGCTGGGCTCTGGCCGGCGGCGGCCGGGCAACGTTCCTGGACGCACGCGGCGACCGTGATCACGTCCTGCCGCCCTCCCACGACATCGAGTGGATCGGGGCCACCCGCGACGACCATGTCCTGGGCCGCCATCCCCACGTCGCCATCGGCGGCGAAGTGTTCGTCTCCACGGTCGGCGGCACCCTCAGCGTCAAGATCGACGACGACATGGAGACCGGGGAGAGCGTCTACACCGCGCCGGTCGATGAGCCGCTGCAAGCCCTCGCGGACGCGGACATCGCCTACACGCGCGTGGGCGCCCTGATCCTGCTGCGCGTGCGCCCCTACAAGGAGGCCACCGACCGCCACCTGGTCTTCAACACCCTCACCAGGACCGTCGTCCGCCTCGACGACATCGGCAGGGCCTGCCGCCGCCTGCCGGACGACCAGGGCATCGTCTTCCCCGGCGGCTACTGCCTGGCCGCCGGTGCCCACAAGACATTCGACCTCGACACGGCAGAATTGGAGTTCGAGCGGGAGATCCGTTCACCGAACGGCGAGGACGTGCTTTACGCCTTCCGTTCGCGAGCTGAGGGCCGCAGCCTGCTTCTGCCGTACAACACGATCCGCAGGGAGATGGCCGCTCCACTGTCCTGCCACGGCTGGGCGCTCCTCGACGACGGCGCGCTGGTGGTCCTGCGCGCCGGTGACGAGCCGCAACGGGTCCATCCCGTACAGCTGTGGAACTCCCCGTACGTCTCCGACACCCACGCCGCCGCCCAGCCGATCGGCACCGGCCCGCTGGCCCGGGTCGGCAACGCCGATCTGGTGCGGGGCATCTCCGACTGCCTGTCCATCACCGGCGCCGTCGCCGAGACCACCCCCACTAGCGGTGTGTACGAGGCGCTGGTGGCCGCATGCGTGCGGGTGGCGGACACCCACCATTGGCTGGGGGACCCCGAACTCGGCGACCTTCACACCCCGTTGGCCCAGGTGCGCGCCACGGCAGAACAGGTCCTGACCGAGTTCGAGACCGTCCAGGCCCTGACCCGGCAGGCCGCCGACGCGCTCGACGAAGCCGCCGAGCGGATCTCCGCAGTCGTACGAAGGCTACGCGGTGAGGCACCGCGTGGGGCCGCCGCCTGGGTGACCGGGCTGACCGAACTCCGTCAGGAGCAGGGGCACCTGCTGACCCTCAAGGAGATGCGGTACGCGGACCACGACCGCATCGACGCGCTCGCCTCCGACAGCGAGGCCGATCTGGCCGCCTTCGGCCGGCGGGCCGTCACCCACCTGGCACACGAGGACGCCTTCGCCAACCACCACGCGGACATCGAGCAGCTCATCACGGACACCGAAGCCGTCGCCACCGCCGCCGAAGCCGGGCCCATCGTGTTCCGCCTCGACGAACTCGCCGACGGGATGGGCGTGGTGACCGAGGTGGTCGCGGGGCTCGACATCGGTGACGCCACGGTCCGTACGTCCGTGCTGGAGCGCGTCGCCGAAGTCCTCGGCGCGGTCAACCGGGCCCGCGCCGTCCTCGAAACCCGCCGCCGTGCCCTCCTCGACCAGGAGAGCCGAGCCGGGTTCACCGCCGAGATCGCGCTGCTGGGACAGGCCTTCGCCGGAGCTTTCGCGGTGGCCGACAGCCCGGATGCCTGCGACGAGCAGCTCGGCCGCCTCCTGGTCCAGGTGGAGAGTCTCGAATCCCGGTTCGCCGAGTTCGACGACTTCCTGGACACCCTCGCGGACAAGCGCGACGAGGTGCACGAGGCGTTCTCCGCCCGCAAACAGACCCTCGCCGACGCCCGCGCTCGTCACGCCGAACGCCTGGCCGACTCCGCGGCCCGCGTCCTCGGCACCGTGGCCCGCCGGGCCGGAAGCCTGACGGACGTTGACGCCGTCACCACCTACTTCACCTGCGACCCCATGCCCGCCAAGGTCCGCAGCACCGCCGACCAACTGCGCGACCTCGGCGACCAGGTGCGGGCCGAAGAACTGGACGGCCGCCTCAAGGCCGCCCGGCAGGAGGCACTTCGCGCCCTGCGCGACCGCATCGACCTGTACTCCGAAGACGGCCGAGCCCTTCGCCTGGGCCACCACCGTTTCGCCGTGAACACCCAGCCTCTCGATCTCACCCTGGTCCCTCACGGCGACGGCCTGGCCTTCGCGGTAACCGGAACCGACTACCGCTCCCCGGTCAGCGAACCCGAGTTCACCACCACCCGCCCGTACTGGGACCGCCCCCTGCCCTCGGAGTCGCCCGACGTCTACCGCGCCGAACACCTCGCCGCCCGCCTGCTGGACGAACACGGCCCCGAGGCCCTGGCGGAGGCCGACCTGCCCACTCTCGTGCGACAGGCAGCGGAGGCGGCGTACGACGAGGGTTACGAGCGCGGGGTTCACGACCACGACGCGACGGCGATCCTCACCGCGCTCCTGCGCCTGCACGACGACGCGGGACTGCTCCGCCATGAACCCGGCGCCCGGGCCGCGGCCCACTTGTTCTGGCAACACGCGACTGCGGCCGAGGCCCGCACGCGCTGGACGCGCCGAGCAGCGTCACTGGCTCGGGCGAGGGACACGTTCGGCCTCGCGCCCGCCATCGCCGACCTGCGTGCGGAACTGGCGGAGGCGATCGGAGGCGAGGCAGCGGACACCGCCGCCGCCTACCTGTTCGAGGAACTGACCACCGGACCCGACGGCTTCGTCATGAGCGCCGGCACCCGCACCATGCTCGACAAGTTCCGCCACACCGTCGGCACGTCGGCCTACGACGACGACCTCACCGCCCTCGACGACCTGACCGCCCGCAAGCAACTGGTCGAGGCATGGCTGTCCTCATACGCCTCCGCCACCGGCCTGGACGTCACGCCGGGCGACCTGGCCGAGGCGGTGGCGGCCGAGCTCTGCCCCGACCTGGTCCGATACGAGTCGGACGCGGTGCTGACGGAGACGGTCGCGGGACTGCTCGGAACGCATCCGCGCGTCACCGGCCGCACGCTCACCGTCCGAGTGGACGAACTCCTGGCCCGTACACGGCACTTCCGTCTGCACGAGGTTCCCGCCCACCGCGTCTACCAGCGGCACCGCACAGCGCTCGTGGCCGCCGAGCGCACGCGGATCCGCCTGGACGAGTACCGACCGCGCGTGATGTCCGCGTTCGTGCGGAGCAGGCTCATCGACGAGGTCTACCTCCCACTCATCGGCGACAGTCTCGCCAAGCAGCTCGGCACCACGGGCGAGACCAGGCGCACCGACACCGGCGGTCTGCTCCTGCTCATCTCCCCGCCGGGCTACGGCAAGACGACCCTCATGGAGTACGTCGCCGACCGGCTCGGCCTGATCCTGGTGAAGGTCAACGGTCCGGCGCTCGGCCACGCCGTCACCTCCCTCGACCCGGCAGAGGCGCCCAACGCCACCGCCCGCCAGGAGGTCGAGAAGATCAACTTCGCTCTGGAGGCGGGCAACAACACCCTCCTGTACCTGGACGACATTCAGCACACCTCCCCCGAACTGCTGCAGAAGTTCATCCCGCTGTGCGACGCCACCCGCCGGATCGAGGGCATCCGGGACGGTGTGCCGCGCACCTACGACCTGCGCGGCAAGCGGTTCGCCGTATGCATGGCAGGCAACCCCTACACCGAGTCCGGCAGCCGCTTCCGCGTGCCCGACATGCTCGCCAACCGAGCCGACGTCTGGAACCTCGGCGACGTACTTACGGGCAAGGACGACGCTTTTGCCGTCAGCTTCATCGAGAACGCCCTCACGTCGAATCCCGTGCTCGCCCCACTGGCCGGCCGAGACCGCGCCGACCTGGAACTCCTCATCCGCCTGGTGGAGGGGGACGGGGCGTCCCGTGCCGACCGTCTCGCCCACGCGTACGCCCCCGCCGAGCTGGAGCGGATCCTGGCCGTTCTGCGGCACCTGCTCACCGTCCGGCAGACGGTCCTGGCGGTGAACGCGGCGTACATCACCTCGGCTGCCCAGTCGGATGCGACCCGCACCGAACCGCCCTTCCAGCTCCAGGGCTCCTACCGCAACATGAACAAGATCGCCCAGCGCATCCAGCCCGTCATGAACGACACAGAACTCGCCGCGCTGATCGACGACCACTACACGGCCGAGGCACAGACCCTCACCAGTGGTGCCGAGGCCAACCTGCTCAAGCTGGCGGAACTGCGCGGCACGCTCACAGCGCAACAGGCGTCGAGGTGGGCGGGGATGAAAGCAGTCTACGTCCGCTCGCAAACCCTCGGTGGTCCCGAGGACGCTCCCCTGTCCCGGGCGGTCGCCGCGCTCGGCCTGCTCGCCGACCGGATCGCGGCGATCGAGACGGCGATCGACCGGGCCGCCGACCCACGGCACTTGTCGGCGGGCTCCCAGGCCCGCCACGCAGCGGGGCGGCCACCGGGTGGGGAGGAGCACTGACGTGCGTGCTTTCGGCGGGATGCATGAACACGACCGGCATCACGCCCTGCCTGACCGATGATGGTGGGCCGGAGGGGTGGGCGTTTGCTGGCTCGGTTCGCTCTGCTACATGATCAACCTCGGATATGGCCCAACGCTTCTGACCTCCAGCGGGATGGAGTTCCACAGCCTCATCTGTCGTAGAGCGATCCGGTGGGAGGAGATCGCCGGATCGAGCCACACAGCCACCTGCCGCGCGGCGGTGAGTGGTGGGAGGGGCGCGCCGTCCGGGTTCAAGGACGATCTCGGGCGGGTCCGTGCGTGTTCAGCAGCGGCAGTCGTGATGCCGCCTTCGAGCAGAAGACTGCGCTGATCCGCAGGCACTGGTCCCGCGTGACGCTCGGTTGACGATCCCGCGGTGGCCGTGTTCGCAGCGGGCCGTCCATGCTCAGTCCCTCCGTCCCGTCCGCTCTGGGCCCGCGCCGTGCGTCCCGCCCTGTGGCTGTCGACCGAGGAGCTCGGCCAGGCCCTGTCGGGTGGCGGCGAGGACCACCCGGTCACGGGGTCGCAGGACGTAGCCGGGGTGAACGTCCCATACCAGCCCGGCAGGCCGATCGGTGTCCTCGTGCGCCGGATTGGCGGCAAGGTCGGGGAGCCGGTCGTCCGGGGCGGCGGTGTCCAGCGCCAGGACGCGCCAGGATCCGGCCCGGAACGACTCGGCGACGGTGCGCCCCTCCAACTCAGGGTGCCCGGCGACATTCAGGGCCGCGAACAACAGGACACGGCGTTCGACCGGGATCGCCCCCAGGATCTGGCGCCCCATCATGGCGCCGGCGAAGGCGGGCGCGGCGAGCGTGGAGACACTGCGGCTGCGGGTGAGTGCCTGAGGGTGGGCCGCGCGCAATGTGCGGTACACCGCGGTGGCGAAGTCGTCGTCGTACAGACGCAGTGCGACCCTCAGGTCCGGTTTCACGGAGCGTGCGTACAGGACCGCTTCGAGGTTCGTGGTGTCGCTGCTGGTGAGGGCGAGCAGAGCGTGCGCGCGGTGGACCTTGGCGGATTCCAGGACACCTTCCTGGGTGACGTCGCCGAGGACGGTGGGGACACGGAGGCGGCGGGCAACGGGCAGGCCGCGTGCCTCGGGATCTTCCTCGATGCACACCACCGGGATGTCGAGTTCCCGCAGCCGGGCCAGGACACGGGTGCCGATCTTGCCGAGACCGAGCAGGACGACGTGGCCGGAGAGACCGCGGGGCGGGCGTCGCAGTGCCGAGACCGTGCGGAAGGTGCCGAGCCCTTCCAGAACGGCCGCGAGGAGGACGGGGAGCAGCAGCAGTCCGGCCAGGCCGGACAGGAGTTGCAGAACCTGGCGGGCGGTGGGTTCGCCGACCGCCGGGTCCCCGATCGCGAACAGGTCCAGCAGGGTGAGGTAGGCGGCATGCAGCGGATGGTCGTCGGTGGTCAGCCAGCTCGCCACGGCAAGCCCGAGGACACTGGCGACGAGCCCGGCCAGCGACCAGCGCAGTCGACGTGAGAAGAGGGAGGCGAGCGGAAGGCCGCGCCCTGCCAGTCGACCGGAAGCGGAGGTGGCGCCGGTGTGGGCCACGGTTTCGAGGACCACCGTGCCGCGCCCCGTCGCGGAGGCGACAGCGTCCACGTCGGGCAGCAGAGCCGGTCCGTCCTGCCCGCTCGCGTCCGAACCCTCCGCTCCCGCCGGGTCGTTGGTGGTCGACGACAGCAGGGCGAGCGTGCACAGGCCGGGGTCGGCCACCTCGCCCCGGTCTGGTGGGGTGCGTTCCACTGCCCGTAACAGCAGGCCGTCGGCCTGCACCACCTTGCTGGTCCCGGCGACCGCGGTGGCCGCCAGCGCCGGCGCCGCCGTGTCCGCGTCCGACAGGACGGTGGTGGAGGTGTCCAGGGCGTCGGGGTCCAGGCCGGGCGCGGCGAGGGCGGCGGCCTGGTCGAGGAGTTCTTCCAGGTACTGGCCGAGCTTGCGGTTGTAGAGCCTGATCACCAGGCGCAGTCGGGGGTTGAGCCGACGGGCGGCGAGGGCCGCGTGGATGTTGGCCGCGTCGTCGTCGTGGACCAGCGCCAGCGCGGCGGCCTCCCGCACACCCGCTTCGACCAGTACCGCCTCCGTGAGCAAGGACGCTTCGAGCATCCGGGGAGCCTCCCCGCTCCCGCCGGGCGTGTCAGCAGCACGATTCATGGCGGCCTGCAGCCGGTCGAGCAGAGCGGAGGCACGCGTCGGGTTGGTGACACCGGTGACGTTCGAGCTCGGGACCACCAGCGTGACCCGCTCCCGGTACACCGTCGTGAGCTCGGCCGACAGCCGCTCGGCGAGTGCGTCGTCACCACACACGATCATGTGTCCCGGGCGCGGAACACCCGGCGTCGGCTGAGGGAACAGGGCCATGTCGTCGCAGACCTCCGGTCGGACGGACGCACAGTGGGAGCGGGGTTGCTGGTGCGGGACCGGTCAGGCACCCACCTCCTGCGACTGTCCGGTCGCGCGCGACGCCGGTGCCGAGTCACCGTCAGGCATCCCGGCGATGTCCTCCACGTTGAAGAGCCGGGCGATCGGTACGTCGGTCGAGCTGTGCGCGACGATCGAGAAGGCGATGCACACGGCGATGAGGGTGAACGCCTCCTCGCCCTGCGGGATCCCCGCCTGGAGCACCAGCAGCCCGTACACCACCGAGGCGAAGCCCTTCGGCCCGAACCAGGCCGCCACCAGCTTCTCCTGGCGGGTGAACCGCGTGCCGAGCAGCGACAGCAGCAGCGAGGCCGGGCGGATCAGCACGATGGCGAGGACCACTGCGACGTAGCCGCCGAAGGAGAGGTCGCCGAACAGCTGAGGGGTCAGCAGAGCGCCGAACACCAGCAGCGCCGCGAACTTGGCCAGCTCCGCCAGCGCCTCGCCCAGCGGCTCGAACGCCTCCTTCGCCTCCGGCGAGCGCGCGGTGAGCACGGCGCCGGCGGAGAACGCGGCCAGGTAGGGGTTCGCGTGCGTGAGGTGGCACAGGGCGTAGAGGATCACGCCGATGGCGAGCGGCAGCAGCGGCTGCAGCTTGGGCTCGGCGCCCAGCAGCCGGAACCGTACGAGCTCGTTCACGACGAACGGCAGGACCACACCGAAGGCCAGCCCGAGGACCAGTTCCAGCGCGATCTTCGCGAAGTCGGCCTCGGCCTGCCCGGACGTCGGACCGGCCGCTGCGATCATGATGAGGACGACCGGCAGGGCGAGACCGTCGTTGATGCCGCTCTCCACGTTCAGCAACTGCCGCAGCTTCGAGGGGACTTCCTTGCGCCCGACGATCGCGGAGGCGAACACGGGGTCGGTGGGGGCCAATACGGCGCCGACGAGGAAGGACGTCGTCCAGTCCAGCCCGACCACGAAGTGCGTGATCAGAGCCATGCCGACGAACGCGAGCGGCATGCCGAGCCCGAGGGCACGCGCCGGGTTGCGCCAGTTCTCCCGCAGCTTGGGGAAGGAGACGTGCATGCCGTCGGTGAACAGCACCGCGAACAGCGCCAGGTCCGCCGTCACGGACACGATCTCGCTGTCCGGGGTGATGTGGATCAGACCCAGAAAGCCGTCGCTGACCAGCGCGCCGCCGACGAGGAAGAGGAAGGACGTCGAAAGCACGGTCCGGGCCGCGAGCCCTGACAGCAGCACCGCGATGAGCAGCGCCACACCGAACACCACAACGAGCACCATGACCAGGACCCCCGAGCGACGAAGAGACTTCTGTCCACACCGCCGACCAGACTTCCCGGCACACCGGTGAGGAGCTTACACATGCTTTACGCGTTCCTGACAGCCCCTTGACGCGCACTCCGGGACAGGGGTTCTTGCCGGATTCCGGCAACTCAAAGGCGTTCTGCCGGCGTCAGCGTTCTGAGCGTCGGCCCATGACCTGGGCGACCAGGAGACCGGCGAGCAGGGCCCACGCCACCACGCCGTACGCTCCGTACGACCAGCCCAGGGCGCCTACGACGAGGGCTGTCAACGCACCGCCGGCCAATGCGACCCCGTCCCTGACGAAGGCCCACTCCCGTCGTGCGCTGCCGGGGTCACGCAGCTGCATCACCGCGGTCCTGATGACGAGGACCGCAATGAGGATCGGCGCTGTGGCGAGCGAAGGTTCCACATTCCACCCCTCTTCACGTCAGCGTTCGCTGGTGGCGCTGACTTGGTAGATGTCGGGGATGCCGTCGTGGTCGTCGTCGCGGTTCTCCTCCTCGTACAGGCGTCGGTAGACACCGTTGCGGCGCTTTATCAGCATGGCGGCCAGCGCGGCCGCGGTGAGCGAGCCGATGAGGACCGCGGCCTTGACGGAGCCGGCGGCCGCGGGGTCGGGGAAGGCGAGTTCGCCGATCAGCAGGGCGACGGTGAAGCCGATGCCGGCCAGCGAGGAGAGGGCGAAGACGTCGGCCCAGGCCAGTTCCGGATTGAGCCGGGCGCGGGTGAAGCGTGCGGCCAGGAAGGTCCCCGCGAAGATGCCGACCGTCTTGCCGAGGACGAGCCCGAGCACCACGCCGAGCGGTTCGGGCCTGGTGAACACGTCACTCAGTGACGCGGCCGAGACGCTGACGCCGGCGGCGAAGAGCGCGAACAGCGGGACCGCTACCCCCGCGGAGACGGGGTGCAGGAGATAGGAAGTGCGCTCGCCCGGGGAGCGGTCCTCGTCCTTGTCGCGGGTGGTGCGCAGGATGAGGCCCATGGCCACGCCGGCGACGGTGGCGTGGACGCCGCCGTTGTACATCAGCGCCCAGATCGTGAGTCCGAGCGGGGCGTACCACCACCATCCGCGGACGCGGAAGCGCTGGAGGAGGTAAAAGACGACCAGGCCCGCGAACGCTCCACCGAGAGCCGCGAAGTTCAGGTCGCTGGTGAAGAAGACGGCGATGACGAGGATGCCGCCGAGGTCGTCGACGACGGCGAGGGTGAGAAGGAAGGCGCGCAGTGCGGCGGGCAGGTGGGTGCTGAGCACCGCGAGCACGGCCAGCGCGAAGGCGATGTCGGTGGCCATGGGCACCGCCCAGCCGTCCAGGCTGCCGCCTCCCGCGGACGCGGTGATCGCGTAGAGGGCGGCGGGGACGATCATGCCCGAGAGGGCGGCGATGACCGGCAGTGCGGCGGTGGCGGGGGTGCGGAGCTCGCCGACGACCAGTTCACGCTTGAGCTCGATGCCGGCGACGAGGAAGAAGAGCGTGAGCAGGCCATCGGCGGCCCAGTGCCCGATGGAGAGGTCCAGGCCGAGCGCCGGTATGCCGAAGTGGAAGTCGCGTATGCGCTCGTAGGTGTCGGACCAGGGAGTGTTCGCCCACACCAGCGCCACCACGGCCGCCCCGAGCAGGACGAGCCCGCCGACGGTCTCCGTTCTCAGTGCCTGGGCGATGGCCGTGCGCTCGGGCAGCGGGAGGAGGCCGAGAAAGGGGGAACGTGGGCGCGGGGCGGCAGCCATGAAGAAGTCCTCCGGGGATCGTCTTGCGGGCATACGAGCCCCTGACGCCGACCAGACTTCCCGGCACACCGCGCGTCGGTCACAAGCCGCTGAGGCTGTGTGTTGACGCGTTCCTAACACCCTAACCGGCGTCATTCCGTTTCGCTAGGCGCCCTTTCACCTGCGGAAACGTCGTGTAAGGCATGACGAGCGGGCCCGTGTTCACCAAGGCGCGAGGTGAGCACGGGCCCGCTCAGGAGCCGGGCCGCGGGGGCGGTCAGACGGTGGTCTTCACCGACTCCTGGTCATCGTCGCCGTCGGCGATCTCGCCGGCCCTGCGGGCGCGGACGAACTCCAGGAAGGAGTTGAGCTCGCGCTTGACGACCGGGGCGAGGAGGTAGAGGCCGATGATGTTGAAGACCGACAGCAGGAAGAGCGCGGAGTCGGCCAGGCTGATCAGCGAGTCGAGGGACATCAGGGCGCCCACGACCACGAACAGGCTCCAGACGGCCTTGAAGACGGTCTCGCTGGTCTTGCTCTTGCCGAAGAGGTAGGACCAGGCCTTGAGGCCGTAGTAGCCCCAGGTCAGGATCGTGGAGAAGGCGAACAGCAGCACCGCGACGGTGAGAATGGCCGGGAACCAGGGCAGTACGGTCTCGAAGGCGTCGGAGGTGATGGTGACGCCGCCGATGCTCTTGCCCTCGCGGGCCTCGCCCCAGCTGGCCGGGTTGGCGATGACGATGGTCAGCGCGGTCATGGTGCAGATGACGACCGTGTCGATGAACGGCTCCAGCAGGGCGACCAGACCCTCGCTCGCGGGGTGGTTGGTCTTGACCGCGGAGTGCGCGATCGGGGCGGAGCCGAGACCGGCCTCGTTGGAGAACGCGGCCCGCTGGAAACCGATGATCAGGGCACCGATCACACCGCCCGCGACGCCGTCGGCCTCGAAGGCGCCCTGCAGGATGGTCTGGAAGGCGTCCGGCACATGAGTGACGTTGACCAGGATGACGACCAGGCAGGCCGCGATGTAGATGCCGGCCATCGCGGGCACGAGGCGGCTGGTGACGGAGGCGATGGAGCGGATGCCGCCGAGCAGCACGAGACCGACCAGCGCTGCGACGACCAGGCCGAAGAGGACGGCCCCGGCGGAGGAGGACAGGAAGCCGTCCTCGCCGCCGAAGGTCGAGGCGACCTGCGCGTAGCTCTGGTTGGTCTGGAACAGGTTGCCGCCGAACAGGCCGAAGAAGAGGACCATGATCGAGGCGAGGACGGCGAGCACCTTGCCGAACTTGGCGCCGCCGCTGCCGAAGCGCTCCTTGAGGCCCTTGGGCAGGTAGTGCATCGGGCCGCCGGAGACGGTGCCGTCCGCGTGCACCTCGCGGTACTTCACGCCGAGGGTGACCTCGACGAACTTGGTGGCCATGCCGAGCAGGCCGCACAGGATCATCCAGAACGTAGCACCGGGGCCGCCGATGGACACGGCGACGGCCACACCGGCGATGTTGCCGAGGCCGACCGTGCCGGAAACGGCCGCGGTCAGGGCCTGGAAGTGGTTGACCTCGCCGGTCGAGCCCTTCTCGTCGTACTTCCCGCGCACCACGTCGACGGCGAGTCTGAACTTGCGGAACTGGACGAGGCCGAACCAGCCGGTGAAGACGAGACCCGCGACCACGAGCCAGGCGACGATCAAGGGAAGGTCGGTCCCTCCCACGGGGACCGTGTAGAAGACGACTTCCCCGAGCCATGTGGCTATGGGCTCGAAGAATCCGCTGACTGCTTCGTCGACGGACGTGGTGATGGAGTCGAGTGACACTATGGCTACCTCGGTGACGCGGGGACGGGCGCAGAAGCCTGCGCCGAGGAAGTGCGGTCTTTGAGCGAACGCCGTTGTCCGATCGGCGACCCGGGATGACATGTCCGCGGACTCGGAATGTCACGGCCCTGGCCTGTCCGGCGCATGCGCCGACGCTTCCGCGCGGCGGCGAGGGGTCATGCCACCTGCGGATTTGCGAAGTTCTACCACGCTCTTTACGAGATCTTTAGTGACGTGAATCACATATCCGGCTGCGATCGACTAAAGCGCCAGGTGGCGAGACCGGACCGTTATACGGACGCCTAAGTCCGTTCATCGGACATGTATCTCCATGTGAGCGGATCGTGACGGCACGCTTTCGATCAGCGGTCGTCCGTGGTCCTGGCGGGCAGGGGGCGGGGAAGTCGATCTTTCTGGGCTGAGATGAAGTGCCGTGCAGTCGGACCAAGCGGTGCCGGGGGGGGCTTCGGGCCCCGGCCCAGCTGCCGCGGCGCAAGCGGAAGAGCCGCGTTGAGAACTCCGGGCGGCAGGCAACGATCGCCGACCGGACTTCCCGGCGCACCTGAAGGGCGAAGCGCCCAATCGAGACGTCAGACGTTCGTCAGGCCCATCCGATCTTCTTGACGTGCGGGGTGCAAAGGTCGCTAGGGTGACGATGGTTCGATCATGGTCGTCTTGACGTGCAGTCTGGTGCCGGCGCGTCACTTGCGCGGGGGAAGCGATGAGTTCTGACGCAGATGGCGTACGTCCTATATCGGCATCGAACGCGGGGCCGGATCCGCGTACCGCGTATCAAATGCCGGCGCCAGGGCCAGACGCGGACGTCCGGGACATGGACCCCTCGCCCGGCACCAACCCCGATCCGGTCGGCCTCTACGCAGATGGTGTACGCACCATGCCGGCGCCCGCAGCCGGCACCTCGGGCTCAGGCTCCGCCGGCTCGCCCATCTCCGGGCCCGATCGGCCCGTCGACGTGCGCGACCTGGACCCAGCACCGGGCTCCCACTCGACGGGGACGGGGAGCGGTGGACTCCAGGCGATGTCGAGCGGCGGCAACGGTGGTGTGCAGACCACCGGGTTCAGCGGGGTCGACGATCCGGTAGCGCTGAACCGGGCGGGTGAGAACTCCAACCAGCTGGCCAGCCTCGTGCACTCCAACGGGGACGTCGGCGAGGACGCCGAAATGATGGGGGCCGTAGGGTCCCTCAGCGGTGACCTGTGGGGCGGCGATCTCGGTGTGACCCTGATGAACACGCTGGAGAGCTGGGACAAGCAGGCCCGCCGTCTGGCCCGCACCTGCGGTGACATCGGGGACAAATGCATCATGACCGCGCACAACCACGTGCGCACGGAGTCGGCGAACGAGTCCGAGATGAACGCCGTCCACGCCTCGCTGCCCGACTTCGACTGACAGGGACCTGCCATGAGTATTGCCTACGAACAGCTCTACCACCTCGACGTCGCCTCCCTGAAGACCGCCGCCGACCAGTGGAACGACGTCGCCCGCCGCTACCAACAGTGGGGCCAAGGGTTCGGTGACGGCGTCACCAAGCCCTTCGACGAGGCCGGCTGGACCAGCATCGACGGAACCGCGATGTTTGCCCGCGCTCAGGTCGCGGCCGCCGAGAAGGAGTTCGGCGACGCGGTCACTGAGGCGAAGGGCATACGCGCCGTCCTGGAGGACGCCTACGAGGAGTTGCGCAAGTACAAGGCGGACCTGCATGAACTGGCCGCCGACGCCCAGCGTAACGGTGTGAGGATCAGCGGCACGGGAGAAGTGAGCCTGATCGACCCCGACGAGGCCGGCGACCAACGCCGAGGCCCCGGAGGCGTGCTGCCGTCACAGAACGAGGAAAGGATCCTGCACGTCCAGGCGCGTATCGTCCTCATCCTCACGGCGGCCGCGGACGCGGACCAGTCCGCCGCCATCGCGCTGAAGCGCAACACCGGCAAGGGCGGTGACGAAGGCTTCAACGACAAGACCGTCAAGTCCGTCGACCAGGACGAGTCGCAGCGCGCCGCGAAGCTCCTGAAGAAGTACGAGAGCGGTGACAAGCTTTCCCCCGCCGAACTCAACGAGCTCAACCGGCTGATGAGCCACAACCAGAAGGACCCTGAGTTCAGCCGCATGGTCCTCGACAACCTCGGCCCCGAGGGCACCCTGCGTCTGGCACAGGACCTGGAGCACGAACGTGCCGGCGACGGGCCGAACAAGGACAAGTACAACAACATCCAGCACGCCCTCGCCAACAACATCGCCACCGCGAACAAGGACAAGGAGTTCTCGGACGAGTGGCGCAAGGAGATGCGCGCACTCGGCGTCAAGCGAACCGGCGACGACGGCTCCCAGCCGTACGGGTACCAGACCCTGACCACCCTGCTGAAGCACGGTGACACCGCCGACTACCCGCCACGGCTCACTACAGGGCTGACCGACGACATCATCGCGGCCGAGAAGAAGCATCCGGACCTGTGGAACAAGTACGACCAGACCAATGCCGGTGCCGACGTCGATCCCGTTCCTGTCATGGATCCGGTGGACGACATGCTCGGCATCATGAGCCGTGATCCGGACACGGCCACCGTTTACCTCGACCCGGGTGACGACGGGGGCAACAAGCGCCTGGAGTACCTGCTCAACGAGCGCGACTGGCCGGACCTGGAAGTCCGGGAGGTCTACCGCGGACAGGAGCCGACCGGGAACATCGACCACATCGACGCCTCCAACACACGCGTCGGTCTCGGCAGCGTCCTGGAAGCCGCGACAACCGGTGAGGAAGCGGGTCCCCCGCACACGGCAGGCCAGGCGCGCATCATGCGGGACACCGTCGAGTTGATGGACACCGCGCCGGGCCATGAGGAGATCAGGCCCAACCTGCGTCAACCGCTGGCGAACTGCCTGGCTGACTACACCAACGACACCCACGAGATCCTCTCGGGAGTCCAGGGCTCGTACACGCACGAGGCACCCCAGGAACACGGGCGAGGCGGCGACGGCCTGTTCGGCGACAAGAACGACGCCCACATGGCGCCCAACTCGGACAAGCTGATCCGCATGATGCGCGGGATCTCCGAGGATCCAGAGGCCTACGGCACCATGCACAAAGCCGAAACGGCCTACATCGCCAAGCAGATGGAGGACAACGGCGGAAACACCGCCGACTCCGTCCGGGAACCTGTCCGCAAGGGCGGCTCCGCCCTTGGCGCCTACGACGCCGTGCGCGAGGACGTCATCTACGACAAGCGGGACAGCGCCAACGCCCAGGAAGACTGGAAAGCCAAGACCATCTATCACGTGGCCGGCACTCCGGTGACCATGGTCCCAGGCATCGGTGACGCTGCTCAGCGCATGCTGGACGCCTGGACCTACGACGTCTCCAACGAGGAGAAGGGCTACAACAACGACGCGGCGGCCGCCGAGGTCGCCGACCGAAGCCTCAAGTCCCAACGGGAGATGCAGTTCCTCGTCGACGAGTGGGCCAATGGACCAGGCATGCCGGGTATGGACGACCCGTCCGTCAACGACCTGCAATTCGACATGCGCAACGACCACACCACCGGCGAGAAGCTGGCCAACGACGCGATCGGCCGATGAACGACAACACATCACCCCAGACGACACGCGCACGCCGCACACGCTTCCTCGCCGCGGCGGCGGCCGCCCTCGCCCTGATCGGGGGCGGAGCGGTCGGCTACGCCCACGTCGCGGGCGAGGACCCGTTGGACTGCACAGATCTGTCGTCGGACACCGCTCTGCGACGCGCTCTTGGCGATGTGTACCGGGAGGACATGGACTGCGGCGCCCTCGGCAAGGCGATACGGAGTGCCGCGACAGGCGCAGATCCCGGACGGCACACGCTCGCTGAAGCCCGTGCCATGCAGGCGGCCCTGACCGCAGTCGCCGAGGACATCGAACGGCGCCGGGAGCCGGTCGTCGCCTCTGACCTGCGTGCCCCGCTCGCGGCGGCGCTGGTGGACTACGCACAGGACACCCAAGAGATACTCAACGGCGTCAATGGTGAGTACACCCATCGGGAGGACGATGCGCCGTGGCGGGACGGTGGGACCGTCCGGATGCCGGCCCGTATCGACGAACTCGTGAAGGTGCTGCGCGCGGTGTCCCAGGACCCAGCCGCGTACGGCGACCTGCGAGCCGCACATGTCCGTCAGTGCGCCGCACGCCTGATCAAGGTCCCCACCCGGGCCACCGACGCCCGCTACACGTCGCCGGCCCGCAGTTGCGCCGCCGGCCTCGGCCACTTTGACGGCATCGCTGACGACATCCCCAAGTCCCAGGCCGAGCAGTGGCGCTCGGACGTCCTGCTGCGTCTGAAGGACACTGTCGGCAGCCCCCCGTCCTACGAGGCCGATCCCGCGCGGCACATCGCGGGAAGATGGCAGCTGGCGGTCATCGAGCAGGTCGACGTCGATCAGACCCGGTTCCTCAAGGAGGACAGCGCCCGGATCGTCGTCATTTGGGCCGCCGCACGGGGTGAGGGCACTGACTCGAAGAGAGTGAACGACCTCCAGGCCACGGTCGCGGGTGACGCCAACTCCAGCGCGGTGGAGACCGAAGGGACTCTGCGATGCACGAGGCACCCCATGGAATGCGGGTGAGCGGCAGTCAGCTCGAGAAAAGCGAGCGTCGTCCGCCGTGCCGCGGTGAGGGGTCTCGCCCAGGGCGGAGCCATCGATAGGGGGTGTTGTCGGTCGACGGCTGGCGTCAATCATGACGGTGAGCGCTGCCTGTAGGCTCGCCGTGCTCGACGGTGCTGCTGTAGGCGTAGCCGACTAGATGTTTCCCCGTGTCCAAGAGGACGGTCGGCCGTGAACCCTGGCTCCATGGCCTGGCGGTCGATTGTCTGCCATGGTTTGTCAACTGCAGCAGCCGCATCTGAACCGGCAACCGCAAGCGGTCGGCTCGGTGTGGTTCGAGCGCCGCCGAAGCGGCAGGCGAGGCGCAGCATCCCTTCCCCGTCAGGCCGGCTTTCTCGTCGGGGGAGTCCCACGTAGTCGGGGCGGTTGCGGTCGTCTGGGCCGTACGGATGCACGTGGCGCTCATGCATAGGTGAGCGCACAGACTCAGCGTGTCCAGGGAAGGCCCGCGCCCGTACACATGAGGGCCAGGGAGAGGTCGCCCAGCTGGTGGTGCCAGACGGTGAGATGGATGCGGTCACCGGGCCGGCACCGCCCGGCCCCTTCCTGCGACACCGAGAGCCGCTCCAGCGGCCGACCGTCGGGGAAGTACAGCCAGCTGCGCCCGTGCCGACCTCGGCCCGCGTGATCACGGGCGGCACAGTGGTCAGGCACTCTTCCTCCCGCTGCCGGCTTCCTCGTCCGGCACGAACCAAGCCGTTGGGCCCGCGCCCGCGAACAGCAGCGCGCACAGGCTCAGTCCCAGGCTGAGCCGCGACCGGCGGTCCGGTACGAGATGACGGGCACCTGGGCGGACTGCGAGGGCTCCGTACCGGCGGTGCAGGGGCTTCTTTGCGGCGAGCTTCCGGTCGTGGCAGGCGTCGTGTGCGTCCACCGGGCAACACCCACGCTGTCGCGGTGGATCTCCTGTCCGTGGAGCCCGACCTGTACACGCTCAGGTCGGCGATGTCGTGCCACGGCATGTTCCGGTGGCGCGGCAGCGTCCGGGTGCGCAGGCCGCATGCGTCGGCGCTCGCCTGGGCAGTGGCCCTGGAGGCGCACGCGATGCCTGGCAGCGCGAGGAAGAGGCCGCGCGCCCGCACGTCCCCGACCCCGCCCCACCACATCATGCGTTCCGTGGCCAGGTTCGCCGCGCCAGGCTCGCTCCGGCTGCCCCAGGACGACAAGGAGCCACAGAGAGCTTCACGCGGGGTACGGCACGTCACTGCCGGGGGACCGGTCATGCGGGGAATCGTGCCATCAGCCGGCTCGCACCTGCCTGTGCGGTGTGCGGCAGCCTTCCGGCCTCGAGCCGGGTCGGGGCCGCCCGTACGCGCCGGCTGTTCGGAGCCACCCCGAACCGCGTGCGTTACGGATTCGAGACCCTCCCGCCTGCGCGTGCGCACAACCCCGGAGGCGGCCCAGGTGTCTAGAAACGACCCGTGACTCCGGGAACGAGCCGGCAGCCGGCCGCACGGCACCGCACCTCCTGGGCAGGGTGGTCACGCAGGACGTGGCCGTGGCTTCATCGTAGAGAAGAGGACTTGCCATGCCCGGTCTGAGAGGTACGTCGGTGACAGCGGTGGTGGGAGGGATCCTGCTGCTGGCAGGATGCCAGGATCCATCGGGCTCCGATGCCAGCTCGGGCGCCTTCTCCTCGTCCTCGCCTTCCGTAACCGCCTCGCTGCCGGCCGGCATCTCGTCCAGGGCTCCTGCAACCGCCTCACCTTCGACCTCCGCGGCCACCGAGTCGGCGAGTCCGGCCACTCGCACGCCCGGGCCGTCGCTCACCTCGGCCGCCCCGACCAGCACAGCGTCCGCTGCTCCCGCGCGAACGCCTTCCACGTCCGCCAACCAGAACGACTGCCGAAACCTGACCGCCAGTGACCCGGTGAAGGCCGCCGTGACGAGGGCGTATCAGCACGCGTTTCCCCGTTTCGTCCATGTCCGACCGGTACCGCACCAGTTCTTCTACGGTCAGTGCGGCGACGTCAGCTATGCAGCCACCCGCTTCGAGGCGAGCCCCGGTGCCACGCACGAGGAACTCGTGGGCATGCAGGACGAGGGCAGTGCCACCAAGTACTTCCGCAGTACGTCCAAGGGCGGCTGGATCTACCTCACCAGCGACGGCTTCCCCCGGGGAGCGTACGGCTGCCGCGATGTTCACCAGATTCCTCAAGCCATGTCCGCGGCCTGGGGGAACTGCCCGGTCGTGCAGTGAACCTCGGACGCCGGCCATTCCGAAGCCTGGCCGGTCGCGTCGGGCCCGGTCCTTGAATGACAGGGCGAGTCGGCATGGTGGCGAGCCGCAGTGACCCTGCGCTCCGGACGCCCGGAGACTTCCGGACCCCGGCAGTGACAGAGGACCGCGCCCGGTGGCAGGCTCCCCGCCGGGAAGTACGGAGGGGGAGCGGGACGTGACGATTTTCCTGTGGTGCTGGATCGGCCTGTTCACGGCGGTACTGCTGCCTCTCGGCATCGCCATGCTCCGCGGCTGGGCACCGAAGAGAGCGCGCGCACGCTGGTCCCCGGCGCGGATCCGGGTGCAGGGGGTCTCCGCGCTCGTGCTGTATGTGGGTGGCCTGCTGCCGGCGGTGGCCGACTTGGCCGGCATGCCCCGTGAGGCGTTGGACCTCCTGCGGTCCGCGACCACACCTCACCTGCTGTTCCTGAGCCTGGGGCTGCAGGGCGGCGCGGCTCTCTCCGACTGGTTCGTACGGCGGACCGAGCCGTTGACGGACCCGCACGCCACGCAGCCCCGGCAACGCGACTGACCCGCATTCGGAAGGGGTCAGCTCTCCTCCTCGCTCTCGAATAAGTGCCCGACCTCGTCTACGACTTCGTCCGTGACCATGCCTCCGACGACACCGCCGGCCGGCCCGGCCGGCGGTGTCGTCGGAGGCCGGAGTAGTGTCCGTCGTGGTGATGCTCGCCGTGCCCGTACGGGTCATGCGACGCCCGGTGCTCCAGCAACCGCCGGATCCAGCGGTCGACTTCGGCGTTCCAGTTCGCCGGAGTCGGGGTGGCCCCACGGTGAAACGGGAGAGCGCGTCGTGGCGGAGCACGGACCACGGATCGCCTTGGAGCTGGTCCGCGAAGAGCTTCCTGGGTTTCTCGCGGCCGAACTCGAAGTGCAGTCCACTGCCGATTACCCTTTCAGCCCCGAGGCTCGTCACCAGCGCCATTGGGACATAATCATGCGACTGATGAGCCGGTCGTGTCGCCCCCCACGGTGCTGAGGTTGAGCAGCCGTGCCCGGGTCAGTGCTGTGCCGGAACGCCGAGTTCGTCGAGGAGCCCGCGGATACGCCGTTCGATTTCGTCACGGATAGGGCGGACGTCGTTGACCGTCTTTCCGGCGGGGTCGTCGAGGGTCCAGTCGAGGTAGCGCTTGCCGGGGAAGACGGGGCAGGCGTCGCCGCAGCCCATGGTGACGACGACGTCGGCGGCGCGGACGATCTCGTCGGTCCAGGGCTTGGCGAACTCGCGGGAGATGTCGATGCCGCGCTCGCGCATCGAGGCGATGGCGGCCGGGTTGATCTCGTTTCCGGGTTCGGAGCCGCCGGACCAGGCGACGGCGCCGTCGCCGGCGAGGTGCTGGAAGAAGCCCATGGCCATCTGGCTGCGCCCGGCGTTGTGGACGCAGAGGAAGAGCACGACGGGCTTGCCGTCGGTGGCGAGTCCCTCGACCTTGGCCAGGGCGTGCAGGCGCTGGGGGGCGAAGCGTTCGGCCAGCAGCGGGAGGAAGTTGGGGATGGTGCTGCGGCTGGCGAACTGGTCGTAGCTGGAGGTCAGGAACCGCTCGATGGTCTCTTCGCCGAAGGTGCCGTCGAACTGGCGCTGCAGGTGGGTGGCGGCGGTGCGCAGGGCGACTTGCTGGTCGATGCTCAGGTTGCGGTGCGGGAAGGACGCGGTCTCAGCCATCGCTGCCTCCAGGAGGGCGGACGGCGGGAGCCAGCCGGTCGACCCGGTCGGCGAGATCACTCAGGGCGTCGGCGAAGGCGTCGTCGGTGCCGGTGCGGGTGGGATCGGGGACCGACCAGTGCAGACGGTCGGCTGCCTGGGGTCCGAGCTGTTCGTGGGCGTTGTCGCAGACGGCGACCACCAGGTCGTCCGGTCGCAGCGTTTCGTCGATGTGCGCGATGCGGGCGGAGGCCAGGGAGAGGCCGTGTTTGCGGGCGGCCTGGACGGCCCGGGGGTGGACGCGTCGCGCGGGGTCGGTTCCCGCCGAGGCTGTCAGGATGGTGCTGTGGCGCTTCCAGAGGGCTGCGGCGAGGTGGGATCGGGCGGAGTTGTGGGTGCAGACGAACACCACACGCGGTGCCGTGCGCAGAGGGGTGGGCATCGTGTCGGCCAGGTCCTGGACGCGCAGGCGCAGGTAGGTACGCCGTCGGTCTCCTTCGGAGCGGGACCGCTCGACCAGGCCGACCTGTTCGAGCAGCTTGAGGTGGTGGGCCAGGAGATTTCGGTCGTCTGCACCAGCGCGCCGCCGACCGTGACCGCTCTCTCGAAGACCAGCGGCTTCAGCAAGGCACGGGCGGCGTAGAGGGCGGCTGTGTATCCGGCGGGGCCGGATCCGATGACGATGACGTCGCGTATGTCCGTCGTAGTGCTCATGCCTGGGGCTTCGGCGCGATCTCCTTGATCAGGCCCTCGACGAGCACCTTGATCTCGTCGCGGATCGGACGCACCGCCTCGACGCCCTGGCCCGCCGGGTCCTCCAGCTGCCAGTCCAGGTACCGCTTGCCGGGGAAGACCGGGCAGGTGTCGCCGCAGCCCATGGTGATGCAGACGTCCGACTCCTTGACCGCGTCGACGGTGAGCATCTTCGGGACCTCGGCGGAGATGTCGATGCCGACCTCGGCCATGGCCTCGACGGCGGCCGGGTTGACGTTCGCGCCGGGGTTGGAGCCGGCGGAGCGGACCTCGACGCGGTCTCCGGCCAGGTGGGTCAGCCACGCGGCGGCCATCTGCGAACGGCCGGCGTTGTGGACACAGACGAAGAGCACGGAGGGCTTGTCGGACATCAGAGGTCTCTCTTGTCTCGCAAGGAAGATACGGGCACGGCACACATCAGTACCCGGTGGTGTCAGTCACCACTGATGTGAGAGTATCAGTGCATGCTGACGTCAGTCGACACTGATCTGATCCGGGTTCTGGCCGACCCGCTCAGGCTCCAGATCGTGACCCTCCTCGCCAAAGAGACGCTGTGCACCACCCACCTCGTGGAGGAGACGGGTGCCAAGCAGACCAACCTCTCCAACCATCTGAGAGTGCTGCGCGAGGCCGGAGTCGTGGAGACGGAACCGTGCGGCCGGTTCACCTACTACAAGCTGCGTGCGGACGTCATCGCCTCGCTGGCGGGCCAGTTCGCCGATCTGGCCGAGGCCGCCCGTTCCGCTGCCGACAACAAGCGGTCCTGCCCCTGATCCCTCGCCGCCCGGCGACTGCACCAAGGAGTCTTTGTTGACCGCCACGCACGAGTCCGCTGCGCAGTCAGCCAGAACCGACGCCTCTCCCGAGCCCGCCCCGCGGGCCACCCCGCCCCGCGCGCCGCTGTTCGCGCGGGCCGCCGCCGAACTGGTCGGTACCGCGGCCCTGGTGGCGGTCGTGGTCGGCTCCGGCATCCAGGCCACGGCGCTCACCCAGGACGTCGGAGTGCAGCTGCTGGCCAACTCGCTGGCCACGGTCTTCGGCCTCGGCGTCCTGATCACCCTGCTCGGGCCGGTCTCCGGCGCACACTTCAACCCGGCGGTCACACTGGCGGAGTGGTGGACCGCCCGGCGCGGCGGCGCCGGAGTCACGCTTCGTGAGGCGGCCGTCTACGTCCCCGCGCAGATCGTGGGTGCGATAGCCGGCGCCGTCCTGGCGGATGCGATGTTCGGCGAACCGCTCGTGAAGTGGTCGACGCACGACCGCTCGGCGGGACATCTCCTCCTCGGCGAGGTCGTCGCCACCGCCGGCCTGATCCTGCTGATCTTCGGTCTGGCCCGCACCGACCGCCTGCGCTTCGCCCCCGTGGCCGTCGCCTCCTACATCGGCGCCGCGTACTGGTTCACGTCCTCCACGTCCTTCGCGAACCCGGCGGTGACGATCGGCCGCGCCTTCACGGACACCTTCGCGGGCATCGCCCCCGGATCCCTCGCGGGCTTCATCGGCATGCAGACCGTCGGCGCGGTGGTCGGACTGGCACTCGTGGTGCTGATCTTCGCGCCCGCCCGGACGACCGCGGAGCAGCCCGCCACATGACGCGGACGACCCAGGTGGTGGTGATCGGCGGCGGCCAGGCAGGGCTCGCCGCCGGGTACCACCTGCGCCGCCGGGGCCTGACGTTCGTCATCCTCGATGCCCAGGCCGATCCCGGCGGAGCCTGGCAGCACACCTGGGACTCCCTGCACCTGTTCTCCCCGGCCGCCCACTCCTCCCTGCCCGGGTGGCTCATGCCCCCGCAGCCGGGCGAGGAGTACCCGGACGCCGCGCACGTGGTGACGTACCTGCGCGACTACGAGAAGCGGTACGAGCTGGACGTGCGCCGGCCGGTAAGCGTCCTCGGCGTCCACCGCGACGCAGATCAGCTGCTGCGGGTGGAGACGGATTCCGGCACCTGGCACGCCCAGGCCGTCATCAGCGCGACCGGCACCTGGCAGCGCCCCTTCCTCCCCGCCGTCCCGGGCCGGGAGTCCTTCGGCGGCAGGCAGCTGCACACCGTGGAGTACCGACACGCACAGGACTTCGCGGGCGGCCGCGTGATCGTGGTCGGCGGCGGCAACTCGGGCGCCCAGATCGCCGCCGACCTGGCGTACGACACCCACCTGATCTGGGTCACGCAGCGCCCGCCCCGTTTCCTGGCCGACGACATCGACGGCCGAGTGCTGTTCGACGTGGCCTCCGCCCGGCGCCGGGCCCTGGACGAGGGAGGGACCGACACCGGCGGCGTCGCCTCGCTGGGCGACATCGTCGCCGTACCGCCCGTAAGGGAAGCTCGTGACCGTGGCGTGCTGAAGGCCACGCCGATGTTCACCCGACTCGTCCCCGGCGGCGTCGAATGGGCCGACGGCACCCGAGCCGAGGCCGACGCGATCATCTGGTGCACCGGCTTCCGCGCGGCCCTCTCCCACCTCGCCCCGCTCCGACTGCGCGGACGCCGCGGCCACATCGCCACCGCCGGCACCCGCGCGGTGGACGAGCCCCGCCTGCACCTGCTCGGTTACGGCGACTGGACCGGCCCCGCCTCCGCCACCCTCATAGGCGTCGGCAGGCCGGCCCGCGACGCGGCGAGCGAGATCGCTGGACTCCTCGATGTCTGAGGTCGCACGCCACACCGTCAGCTCAACGAATCGACAACCCCGGGCACTTGTACGGCGACGGACTTCGGCAGTGGCGCATAGTGAAGCCTGGACAGCGGCTTCCGGCCCTCGTCGCTGGCCGTACAGGCCAGGAACGACTTCAGAGCGGGCAGTGTGTCGGCCGCGTTGCCCCGGTCGCAGACGATCTCATAGCTGACCAGCACGATCGGACACGTGCCGTCGGCGGAGGTCTGGTAGTCGAACCTCAGGGTCAGGTCCTTGCCCTTGCCGATCACCTTGGCGGCGGCGACACCGGCGGACGCCGTCCGCGCCGTCGCGGCCCGTTGACTCGCACTCCACCCCGCCGGGACATAGATGCTTGCCCATGTCGCGCGTGTGGTGGTGACGCGGAGGCGAATGTCTGTCGACACGTGCTTCTGTCGCGCAGCCGTACTGCTGTGCCGTGCGTGGTGGGCCGGGGAGGCTGGGCGGACTACCGGACGGTCAGCAGCTGCCCCATGGCCGCGAGCACCGACGGTTCGACCCTGTAGTAGACCCACGTGCCGCGTCGCTCGGAGGTGAGCAGACCCGCTTCCTTGAGCTTCTTCAGGTGGTGGGAGACGGTCGGCTGGGAGACGCCGACGTCGGAGATGTCGCACACGCATGCCTCGCCGCCCTCGTGCGAGGCCACCGCAGAGAACAGCCGGAGGCGGACGGGGTCGCCGAGCGCCTTGAACATCCGCGCGGTCCGCTCCGCCTCCTCCGCGGTGAAGGGCCGCTCGGTCAGAGGCGGGCAGCACGGCACCGCACCATCAGGGGCCTCGGGTTCGAGCAACGGTAGAACCCTCGTATTCGACATGCATCTATGTTGACATACGTCGATCCAATGGTCGATGGGCGCAGGGGGTCACAGCTGCCCGGTCATCGACTATCGTCGATGACCGATGAGTGGATTCTTGGAACGATCCGAGGCCGAGCAGTACGCGAGCTGGTTCAAGGCGCTGGCCGACGCCACCCGGATTCAGATCGTGACTCTGCTGGCACGCAGCGGTGAGCCTCTGACTGTGGGGCAGATCGTCGAGGCTGTGGCGGTGGGGCAGTCGACGGTCTCGCATCACCTGAAGGGCCTGGCGGAGGTCGGGTTTGTGCTGGTCGAGCGTGAGGGCTCGTTCAGCCGGTACCGGCTGAACGAGGAATGCGTCGAAGCCTTCCCCTCGGCTGCTGACGTCGTCATGGGGCGCCCCGCTCCTGCCCGGAGCGGAGGCGGTCAGGCGCGCGGGCGCCGGCGGAGCGGCTGATGGGCGCCGGCGCCGGACAGGCGGAGCGGGCGCCGATGCGTTCCGCGGCTGTCTATGCCCTGCTGCTGGCACTGGGTGCGCTGGACGCGGCCGGGTACAGCCTGATCGCGCCGGTGCTTCCTGGTCTGGCCGCGCAGACCGGCGCCGGTGCCACGGCGATGGGATTGCTGGTCGCCACGTTCCCGTTGGGGATGGTCGCGGGCTTCGCCCTGGGCGGGGCCGTGGTCCAGCGCAGCACCCCGGCGCGGCTGCTCCTGATGGGACTGCTGCTGGTCGCCGCGGGCAGCCTGGGGTTCATCTTCGGCGCTGACCTGGCCGCCTTCGCCGTCTCGCGTCTGGTGATGGGCCTGGGGTCCGGGTTCCTGTGGCTGGGGATCACCTTTGCCACCCTGGCCGCCTGGCCCGGACAGGAGTACCTGTGCATGAGCCGCATCTACGCCGCCTACTCCGCAGGAGGGCTCCTGGGCCCGCTGCTCGGCACGATCCATGGGGTGCGCGGCCCCTTCGTCGCCTACCTGACCCTTGCCCTCCTCGCAGTTGTGCCTGTGGCGACGCTTCGGCTTCCTTCAGCGGTGGGGGCGTTCACCAGCGACCGGCGAGCGGTGCGCTCGCCCGAATTCCTCGCGGCTGCTGCCTCCATCGCCTTCGCGGTCATGGCGCTCGGGACACTCGAAGGCGTGCTGCCGCTCCACTTCGGCACCAGGCTGCGTCAATCCCAGATCGGGGTGCTGTATGCGGCGACATCGGTATTGGTCGTGGTGGCGGGGGCAGTGGCGGCACGATGGCAGCCGCGGAAGGTGATGCTGGGCTCGACCGTTCCTGTGGCTGTCGGGTTCGCGGTCGCTGGAGCCACTTCGGCCGTACCGGGATGGATCGCGGCGCTCGCTCTTGCGGGGGTCGGCATCGGCCTGGCCAACACAGGAGCCACCGGCCTCCTCCTGGATGCCGGGTCGGCGCAACGCATCGTGACGGCCATGGTGCTGTGGTCCCAGATCGGCATCCTCGGTTACCTGCTCGCTCCACTCCTCGGCGGACCCGCGGCCGACGCCTTCGGCTACGGGGCGGTTGCCATCATGGTCGCGCTGACCGCGGCGGCGCTCGCCGTGATGCTGTCCCGGCCCCGTCGGTCGTGAGCCGGGCTCGGCATTGCGGCTCTGCCCCGTTGGGTCATGCCGAGCAGCGTCCAACCTCAATGCCCAGGGCCCGCAAGTCCTACGGTGCGGCGGGCCCCGACCGACCGCCCCCGATCACCGCAAGGTCGACGTGCTCCACAAGGAGCCTTCCAATTCGATGAATGTCTATGTTGACGTTCATCGAATCAGGTGGGATGCTGGCAGCCAAGAGATCGACGGATGTCGAAGTAGAGGCAAAGGGGAATCGTCGTGAGTGCGCCTATCACCGGGGGGTCCACCCCCGACCAGCTGCCCGTCGTGGTCATCGGGGCCGGTCCTGTCGGCCTGGCCGCCGCCGCCCACCTCGTGGAGCGCGGCCTCGAACCGCTGGTCCTGGAAGCCGGCCCCTCCGCTGGGACCGCCGTGCGGGAGTGGGCGCACGTGCGGCTGTTCTCCCCCTGGGCCGAGGTCATCGCGCCTGCCGCCGAGAAGCTCCTCGCGCCGACCGGCTGGGTGCGTCCCGACGGGGCGGCGTACCCGACCGGCGGCGACTGGGCCGAGCAGTACCTCCAGCCGCTCGCCGACATCCTCGGTGACAAGATCCGCTACGGCGCTACGGTCACCGGGGTCGCCCGCGCCGGACGCGACCGGATCGTCGACGCCGGACGGGACGAGCAGCCCTTCACCCTCCACATCACGACGGCCGAGGGACGAGAGGAACGCATCACCGCCCGAGCCGTCATCGACGCCTCGGGCACCTGGTCGACGCCCAGCCCGCTCGGCGGCAACGGCCTGCTCGCCCTCGGCGAGAAGGCGGCCGCCGGCCGCATCTCCTACCGTGTGCCCGACCTGAAGGACCCGGCCGTCCGTACCCGGTACGCGGGCAAGCGCACAGCGGTCGTCGGCTCCGGTGCCTCCGCCTTCACCGCGCTCGCCCACCTCGCCGATCTGGCCAAGGAAAGCAACGGCACGCACACGGTGTGGATCCTGCGCCGAGGGATCACCGGGTCCACCTACGGCGGCGGGGAGGCCGACCAATTGCCCGCGCGCGGCGCCCTCGGCCTGCGTGCCAAGGACGCCGTCGAGGACGGGTACGCCTCCGCCGTCACCGGATTCCGGGCACAGGCTGTGGAACTCGACGGAGACCAAGGTCTGGTCCTGGTCGCCGAGGACGGCCGCCGACTGGATCCGGTCGACGAGGTGATCGTGCTGACCGGCTTCCGCCCCGACCTGTCCTTTCTCTCTGAGGTCCGCCTCGGCCTCGACGACCGCCTCCAGGCCCCGACCGCGCTGGCCCCGCTCATCGACCCCAACGTCCACTCCTGCGGCACCGTCTACCCGCACGGCGTGAATGAGCTCACCCACCCGGACAAGGACGTCTATCTCGTCGGCATGAAGTCCTACGGCCGCGCCCCCACGTTCCTGGCGATGACCGGTTACGAACAGGTCCGCTCGATCGCGGCGGCGATCGCCGGGGACCAGGAGGCCGCCGAGCGCGTCGAGCTCACTCTGCCGGAGACGGGAGTCTGCGGCGGCGCGGGCCTGTTCGACGAGCCCGAGACAGCACAGGCGGGCGAGGGCGGTGGCTGCTGCGCAGCCCCGGCCACCCTGCAGATCGGCGTCGGCGCCCCGACCGCCTCCGGCGGCTGCTGACCCTCGTGGCCGACCTCGACGCCCGCGGGGCCGCGACCGGAACCGGGGACCGGTCGCGGCCCCGCGCTGCTCTGCCCGCCCTGTGCGCCACCCAGATCACCAGCTGGGGGATCGTCTACTACGCCTTCCCCGTCCTCAATGCCAGGATCACCGCCGACACCGGCTGGTCCACGACCGCCACGACGGCGGCGTTCTCCGCGGCTCTGCTGGTCTCGGCCCTGACGGGCGTCCCGGTCGGCCGCATCCTCGACCGCCAGGGGCCGCGTGCCGTCATGACGGCCGGCTCGCTGATCGGGGTCGTGGCCGTGCTGGCCCTCGCGTACGCACCCAACCTGCCCTCCTTCACCGCGGCCTGGATGCTTGCCGGAGTGGCCATGGCCGCCACCTTCTACCAGCCCGCCTTCGCCGCCCTCACCCGCTGGTGGGGCGAGCAGCGCATCCGAGCGCTCACGATCGTCACCCTCGCAGGCGGTCTCGCTTCCACCGCCTTCGCACCCCTGACGGCCACGCTCGCCGAACACCTCACCTGGCGCGCCACGTACACCGTGCTCGCCGTGCTCCTGGCCCTGATCACGATCCCCGCCCATGCGATCGCGCTGAGAGCACCGTGGCCGCCCACGCCCACGCAGCCCGCGGACCTCCCTGGCGACAGCGGCGAGATCGCTCGCAGCCGCCCTTTCCTGCTGCTCGCCGCCGCCCTCACTCTCAATGGCTTCGTGATGTACGCCGTGGTCATCGCCCTTGTGCCCCTACTGACGGAACGCGGAGCAGACCCCACGACGGCTGCCTGGGCCCTTGGACTCGGCGGCGCCGGCCAGACACTGGGCCGCACGCTCTACACAAGTCTCGCTCGCCGGACGGCCGTTACCACGCGCACCGTCACCCTGATCGCGCTGGGCGGCGGCACCACCGCGCTGCTCGCAGCGGTGCCCGGTCCTGTGCCCCTGCTCGTCCTCCTGGCGATCGCGGCCGGAATGGTACGGGGCAACCTCACCCTCCTTCAGGCCACCGCCGTCACCGACCGCTGGGGCACCGCTCACTACGGCCGTCTCTCCGGCCTTCTCGCCGCACCGGTCACCATCGCCGGCGCACTGTCTCCCTTCGCCGGGGCGGCACTCGCGAAGGAACTGGGCGGATACTCGGTCCTCTTCGCCCTGCTTTCCGTCATCTCGCTGATCGCGTGCGTCCTCGCATTCGGGTCGGGGCGCAAGCCCTGACACGGGCTCACTCAGACGTCGACTTCGACGAGGAACAGCAGTGAAAGGCCACTTCGCCGCAGGGAGTTCCCGCAGGGTGGCTCGGATGCGCCCCGCGCCCCCTCCATACCACGGGTCGGCCCCCTCATCCCTACAGATCGGTCTCATATCCCGGCTGCCGCTTGGGTGCTGATCGCCGTCCGGCAATCATGTCGGCATGTCCCGGCCGTTCCGCCTTCATGCTCCCGAGTGGTTCACAGCCGACGATTCAACCCTGAACGTCGCGCTGGTGTACCCGATGCAGGGGCCTGCCGGGATCTTCGGTCCCGCATGCGAGGCATGCGCGCAGCTGGCCGCTGAAGAGATCAACAAATCCGGCGGCGTGCTCGGCAAGGAGCTGCGGCTGCTCGAGGTCGACGGGGGAGCGGACCCGCACACAGTGGCCGCCTCGGTGGAGGCCTTGGTGGCCACGGGCACGGTGCACGGTGTCACCGGCTGGCACATCTCCTCGGTCCGGCAGGCGGTGGCGCCGCGCATCGCCCACCGGGTGCCGTACGTCTACACCGCCCTCTATGAGGGCGGCGAGCACACCGACGGCGTCTTCCTCACCAGCGAGACCCCCGACTGGCAGCTCCTGCCCGCGATGCGGCTGCTGGCCGAGACGCGGCGGGTGCGGCGGTGGTTCGTCGTCGGCAACAACTACGTCTGGCCACGCCGCACGGCCCGCGCCGCCCGCCGCTACGCGCGCGTGAGCCGCGGCGGGCGGGTGTGCGGTGAGGCGTATCTGCCGCTAGGGACGGACGACTTCGGAGAAGTCCTGCGGCGTATCGAGCACGCGGACGCCGACGGCGTGCTGATGCTGCTGGTCGGCAGTGACGCGGTCCGCTTCAACCGGGCCTTCGCCGCTTCGGGCCTCGACCAGCGCTGTCTGCGGCTGAGCACTCTGATGGACGAGAACATGCTGATGGCCAGCGGGCCGGAGGCGACCGGCGATCTGTTCAGTACGGCCGGCTTCTTCGCCTCTCTGGCCAACCAGGACACCCTGGACTTCCACGGCCGGTACGCCGACCGCTTCGGCTTCGAAGCCCCGGCCCCGGGAAGCCTCGGCGAGTCCTGCTACGAGGGTGTCCTGCTGCTCGCGTCACTGATCGAACGCGCCCGCACCCTGGACGTGTCCGCGATCTCGGCCACCGCGGAGAACGTGTCCTACGAGGGGCCGCGCGGACTGCTCCACCTCCAGGACGGGCATGTGCGGCAACGCATCTACCTGGCACAGGCGGATGGGCTCGACTTCAACGTGCTCGCCCAACTATGCGCTCCGCACGACCTGTTGTGACCCTCCGCGCACCTGCCGGGCCGCGTTCTTCCAAGGCGCCGGACACACGCTCGAGCAGGGCGCCGAGCTGCTCCGTGTCCTCATCCGCGAGGAGGCTCTCCACGTCTGCCCAGTCGGCGCGCACTTCACGGAGCAGCAGCTGCCGGCGCTGCATTCCGCGCGGGGTGAGATGCGCCAAGACCCGGCGCCGGTCGGCGGGGTCGACGCGGCGGAACACCAGGTTCTGATCGACGAGTTGGTCGACGAGCTTCGTCAGACTGGGCGCCGGCAGGAAGGCGTGCTCGGCGAGGGCCGTCATGTTGTGCCCCTGTCCGTCGGACAGCAGATCAAGTACTCGCCATGCCTCGATGGAGCAGTCGAACTCGTCGAGCACGGACTGCACTCGGCGGGCGGCCAGTCGTTCGGCCCGCGTCAGCAGGTGGAGCAGTTCCTGGGGCCGTCTCGCCATCGTGCTCCTCCGCTCATGCCCTTGACCGCTGCCCGAGCCTACCTTCGATCACCCGAGGCATGACAAGGGGGGACCGGGGAAACTGATCCTTCCCGCGGGAAGCATTAATTGCCCATGCTGTGATGCTGTCAACCCCGCATCAGCAGTGGCGACTTCCTTTGCGGTACCCGCAGTTTTACTTCCGTTGGAAACTACCCTTCAATTGCGTCGAAACGCATTGGAAACAGTTTCCTCGCAGGCTGTGGTCGCACTTAAGCGACCAGTCCGGACACCACCCCGGTACGGCTGGGGAAGCCGTGCGTCAACGCCACCGCGTCTGAAGCGCGTCACATCCATTCCCTCCCTCGGCTCCACTCGGAGCTCTTCCGCTCATTTCACTTCGCCCCCTCCGGGGCAAGGAGGTTGTGTATGTCCGGGCTCAGCATCAGCAGACGCGGTCTCCTGACCGGTATATCCGCCGTCGGTGCGTCCGCCGCCCTCAGTGCCTGTGGCGCCAAGACCGGCAGTGATACGTCGTCCGCGGCCGGCGCAAAGGCGGACACCTCGGGCGACACCGTCAAGGTCGGTCTGCTGAACTCCCTCTCGGGCACCATGGCCATCAGCGAGGTCACGGTCCACAACGCGCTGCTGCTGGCGGTCAAGGAGATCAACGCGGCCGGCGGTGTGCTGGGCAAGAAGCTCAAGCCCATCAGCCAGGACGGCGCCTCCGACTGGCCGACCTTCGCCGAGAAGGCCGAGGCCCTGATCACCGACGACAAGGTCGCCGCCACCTTCGGATGCTGGACCTCCGCCAGCCGCAAGGCGGTCAAGCCGGTCTTCGAGCGCTACAAGTCACCCCTCTTCTATCCCGTGCAGTACGAGGGCCTGGAGGAGTCGCCGTACATCTTCTACATCGGCGCCACCACCAACCAGCAGATCGTGCCCGCCCTCGACTACCTCAAGAAGCAGGGCCTGACCAAGCTCTACCTGGTCGGCAGCGACTACGTGTTCCCCCGCACCGCCAACAAGATCATCAGGGCGTACGCCAAGGCCAACGGCATGGAGATCAAGGGCGAGGACTACGCGCCGCTCGGCTCCACGGAGTTCAGCACCATCGTCAACAAGGTCAAGGACGCCGGCGCCGACGCCGTGTTCAACACCCTCAACGGCGACAGCAACGTGGCCTTCTTCAAGGAGTACAAGTCCGCGGGCCTCACCGCCAAGAGCCTGCCGGTGCTCTCCGTCTCGATCGCCGAGGAGGAGGTCAAGAGCATCGGCACCCAGTACCTGGAAGGCCAGTTGACGGCCTGGAACTACTACCAGACCACGCCGGGCGCGGCCAACACCAAGTTCGTCGAGGCCTACCAGGCCGCATACGGCAAGGACAAGCCGACCAGCGACCCGATGGAGGCCGCGTACATCTCGGTCCACCTCTGGAAAGACATGGTCGAGAAGGCGGGGTCCTTCGACATCGCCAAGGTCAAGGCGGCCTCCGACGGCATCGAACTCGACGCCCCCGAGGGCAAGGTCACCGTCGACGGCGCTTCCCAGCACGTCTACAAGACGGCCCGCATCGGCAAGGTCGGTGCCGACGGCCTCATCGAGGAGGTCTGGAACTCGGGCAAGCCGATCAAGCCGGACCCGTACCTGAAGGGCTACTCCTGGGCCTCCGGCCTGTCCTGAACCCCGGGTCCCTCCCGGCGCCCGGCCTCGACACCGAGGCCGGGCCGTGCCCATGGAACGCCCGCACGCCCGTCCCCGACCCGGAGCCGCTTCATGACGGTCATCCTCAACCAGTCCTTCACCGGCATCAGCATCGGTGCCGTCCTGCTGCTCATCGCCCTCGGCCTGACCCTGACGTTCGGGCAGATGGGGGTGATCAACATGGCGCACGGCGAGTTCATCATGGCCGGCGCCTACACGACGTACGTGCTCCAGAAGTCCATCAGCGGCGCAGGCGTCTCGCTTCTCGTCGCGCTGCCGCTGGCCTTCCTGGTCGCCGGAGCCATGGGCGCGCTGCTCGAATGGCTGCTGATCCGGCGCCTTTACACCCGCCCGCTGGACACGCTGCTGGTCACCTGGGGTGTCTCGCTGATGCTCCAGCAACTCGCCCGTGACGTCTTCGGCGCCCCCAACGTGCAGACCAGCGCCCCCGACCTGCTCACCGGCAACATTTCCCTGGGCGGCGGCATCACCCTCGCCAACAGCCGGCTGTTCATCCTCGGCCTCGCCCTGCTGTGCGTCCTCGGCCTCACGCTGCTCCTCCGGCTCACCCCGCTGGGGCGCCGTATCCGCGCCGTCGTACAGAACCGGGACCTCGCGGAGGTGTCCGGGATCGCGACCGGCCAGGTCGACCGCATCACCTTCTTCATCGGCTCGGGACTCGCGGGCGTGGCCGGTGTCGCGCTCACCCTGGTCGGCCCGATCGGCCCGACCATGGGCACCAACTACATCGTCGACGCCTTCCTGGTCGTCGTCGTGGGCGGCATCGGCCGGCTCAAGGGGAGCGTCATCACCGCCTTCGCGCTCGGCGTGCTCCAGTCCGTCCTTGAATACTCGACGACAGTCAGTGTCGCCAAGGTCGTCGTGCTCGTGGCGATCGTCGCCTTCCTCCAGTGGCGACCCCAGGGCCTGTACACACTGCGCACCCGGAGCCTGGCATGACGACAACGACCGAACCCGCCCCCTCGGTGGTGACCACGCCGCCCCCGTCCCCGCTGGAGCGCTTCCGCGTCCCCGCCGGCTTCGCCCTCGGCGCGGTACTCCTCCTCGGAGTCGCACCGCTCGCCCTGACCGACTTTCGCCTCAACCTCCTCGCCAAGTACCTGTGTTACGCGATCGTCGCGGTCGGCGTCAGCCTGGCCTGGGGCCGGGGCGGGCTCATGGTGCTCGGCCAGGGCGTCTTCTTCGGCCTCGGCGGCTACGCCATGGCCATGCACCTCAAGCTCGCCGACGCCGCCACCACCGGCGAGACCCTGCCCGACTTCATGCAGCTCTACGGCAGCGGCGACGGCCTGCCGTGGTGGTGGAAGCCGTTCGCGAACCCGGCGTTCGCGCTCGCCATGACCGTGGTGCTGCCGATGGCCGTGGCCGCCCTGCTGGGCTTCTTCGTCTTCCGCCGCCGAGTGAAGGGCGCCTACTTCGCCATCCTCAGCCAGGCGTTGGCGGCCGCCCTGTCCATCTGGCTGATCGGCCAGCAGGCCACCACCGGCGGCACGAACGGCCTCACCGACATCCAGGGCTTCTTCGGCTACGCGCTGGACGACCCGGTCAACCTGCGGATGGTCTACTTCGTCATCGCCGCTGTCCTGCTGCTGCTGATGGTGCTGGCCCGCCAACTGTTCGTCAGCCGGTACGGCGAACTCCTCGTCGCGGTGCGGGACTCCGAGGAGCGGGTGCGCTTCCTCGGCTACGACCCGGCCAACGTCAAGCTCGTGGCGTACGTCGTCGCGGCCGGGATGGCCGGGCTGGCGGGCGCGCTCTTCGTGCCGGCCGTCGGGATCATCTCCCCGGCGCTGATCGGGATCGTGCCGTCCATCGGCTTCGTGATCGGCGCGGCCGTCGGCGGACGCGCCTCGCTGGTCGGGGCGGTACTCGGCGCGATCGCCGTGGCCTGGGCACAGAGCGAGCTGTCCGACGCCTTCCCGGCCGCGTGGACATACCTCCAGGGCATGCTGTTCGTCCTCGCGGTCGGCTTCCTGCCCGGCGGCCTCGCCTCCCTGGGCGTGGCGCTGCGCAGGCGCCGGGCCGCCACTCGTACGACGGGAGAAACGGCATGAGCGGCGAGGGACTGACCATTCGCGACCTCAAGGTCACCTTCGACGGGTTCACCGCCGTCGACGGGGTGGATCTCGACATCCACCCCGGCGACCTGCGGTTCCTCATCGGCCCGAACGGCGCCGGTAAGACCACGCTCGTCGACGCCGTCACCGGCCTGGTGAAGGCCACCGGCTCGGTCCGGTTCGGAGACCAGGACCTGTTGGGCAGGCCGGTGCAGAGGATCGCCCGCATGGGCATCGGCCGTACGTTCCAGACAGCCACGGTCTTCGAGCAGCTGACCGTCCTTCAGAACCTCGACATCGCCGCCGGAGCCGGGCGTGGCGTGTGGACGATGCTGCGCCGCCGCAAGGGCATACCCGACGAGGTGGCCAAGGCACTGGAGACGACGGGGCTGACGGACCTGCGGGACCGCCCCGCCGGAGCGCTCGCGCACGGCCAGAAGCAGTGGCTGGAGATCGGCATGCTGCTCGTCCAGGACGTCAAGCTGCTCCTGCTCGACGAACCGGTGGCAGGCATGAGCCATGACGAACGCGAGGCCACCGGCGAACTCCTGCAACGCGTCAGCGCCGACCACACCGTCGTCGTCATCGAGCACGACATGGACTTCATGCGCTCCTTCGCCCGCAGCGTCAGCGTCCTGCACGCCGGCAAGGTCCTCAGCGAGGGCACGGTCGCCGAGGTCCAGGCCGATGCCAAGGTCCAGGACGTCTACCTGGGCCGCGCCTCCGAGCCGGAGACCGAGGAAGTCGAACCCGCCCCCGTCACCATGCCGGTGGCCGTCGCCGAGGAGGCGTGACCATGCTGGAGATCAGCTCCGTCCATGCCGGTTACGACCGCACCACGGTGCTGCACGGCGTGACGGTCTCCGTCCCGAGGGACGGCGTCGCCACGGTCCTCGGCCACAACGGCGCCGGCAAGAGCACCCTGCTGCGCGCCGCAATGGGCCTGATCAAGCCGAAGCGCGGCACCGTCCTCCTCGACGGCGAGGACATCACCCGCCTCGCCCCGCACCGGCGGGTGGCCCGCGGCATGGCCTATGTCCCGCAGGGACAGCAGTCCTTCCCGCACCTGACCACGGCCGAGAACCTCCAACTCGTCGCGGACGGCCGCAGCGGCGGCAAGGAGGCCGTCGCCGAGGCCCTGGACCTCTTCCCCGTCCTGCGCGAGCTGTCCGGTCGCCGCGCCGGTCTCCTCTCCGGCGGTCAGCGCCAGCAACTCGCCATCGCCCGCGCCCTCATCACCCGCCCGAAGCTCCTCCTCCTCGACGAACCCACCGAGGGCATCCAGCCTTCCGTCGTCGCCGAGATCGAGGAGACGATCCTCGCCCTGACCCGGCGCGGCGGACTCTCCGTACTGCTCGTGGAACAACACGTCGGCTTCGCCATGCGCGCCGCCCAGCACTACTACGTCCTGGAAGCGGGCCGGGTGACCTCGACCGGAGAGGGCGGCACCGGCTCCGAGCAGACCGTGCGGGCGGCACTGAGCGTGTGAGACGTCGGTCCAGTGCCTCACGGAACAGGGCCTTCGACTGCGAGACGTCGGTCTCCGTCGAAGGCCCGCTTCGGCGCGCTCAGTCGGCGAACCGGAAAAGGTTGAAGCGGTACGCCTCCACGTCGCGGCGGCGAAGTGCCGAGGCGGCGCGCAGCATCAGGCGGTAGGTCGTGTTGAGCCGACGGGCCACAGGGGCCGGGAGGCGGGTGAAGCTGCGGGAGTCGGCCAGGTGGACGCCTGGGCGCCAGCGCTCCAAGGCCGCCGGATCGTCGCAACGCCAGCGCATCCGGGCCGCCACCTTGCCCAGGACGTCGTGGCTGTCCTGGCTGTCCACCATCCGCCCGGCGGCGGTCTCCAGGGCGAGCAGGGCGCCCGGGAGTCGCTCGGCGATCAGGTCGAACACTGACCGGACCTGCCACTCCTCCAGATAGATGAGCACGGCCTCGGCGGCCAGGAAGTACGGCCCCGGGCGCTTGCGTACCTCGTCGGTCCAGGCCGGATCGGTGACCGAGGCGGCGAGCATGCGCCTGCGGTCGGTGTCCTCGAAAAACGCGCGCCGTAGCGCGATGACGTCCGGCAGGTCCATGTCGATCCAGTGCACTATGCCGTTGTCGAGCCGCTCGAACCGGGTGTTGAGGCCGGTGCCGATCTCCACGACCGTGCCCGGGGGGTGCCGCCGGAGGAAGTCGGCGACCCAGGCGTCGAACAGCAGAGTCCGCAGGTTCGCGCCGAGCAGGCTCTTGGCACCGTCGAACCGGGTGAAGTCGTAGTCGATGGCATCGACCATCTCCACTGCGCGTGGGTCGCTGAGCATGCCGTTCCGCTTGCGGGTCTCCGCCGCCCGTGCGTAGAGCGGGATGAGCAACGTCTCCTGGACGTCGCCGAGTTCGGGCGGCCGCTTGGGCTGGGTCACGGGATGCGCCTCCTGGGTTACGCCTTGAGCTTCCTCGACTTCCGCACGGCTGCGGCCAGGCGTTCGACGACCGGCGCCCATCCCGCGTAGCTGAAGCGCTCCTCCATCGACCAGGGCGTGGTCTGGCCGGCCTTGACCGCGGGCAGTTGGCGCCAGGTGGCCTTCTCGTTGAGTTGCTCCACGGACATGGAGGCGGAGCGGTTGTCGATCATGATGAGGTCGGCGTGGTACTTGTTGGCGTTCTCCCAGCTGAGGAACTCCCAGAAACCCCACTCATCGGACTTCTTGCCCTCGACGAACTCCACTCCCAGGTCCTTGAAGTAGTTCAGGTCGCAATAGGAGTCGGGGACGGCGACATAGAAGTTGTCCTTGTCGCCGGTGACGGCCATGACCTTCAGTCCGCCGTTGGCCTTGGCCGTGTCGCGCAGGGTCGCGATGGCTTTGTCGAAGCGTGCTTTGGCGTCCGTGGTCTTCTTCGCGCTCAGGTCCGCTCCGAGGGACTCGGCGAGTTCGGCGGTGCGCTTGAGCGGGTTGAGCAGGGAGGTGCGCGCGACGCTGATGCCGACCGTGGGAGCCAGGACCTCGACCTTCTTCTTGCTCTCCTCGGGGACGAACCACAGGTTCGGCGGAGGGAACATGTTGCTGATCAGCAAGTCGGGCTGGAGGGCCGCGTACTTCTCGACGTTGAACTGGCCCCAAGCGGTCCCCAGGCTGGTCAGCTTGGATACGTCCATGTCGCCGACCTGCGGGTTGGGCCTGCCGTCCACCGGTTCGCTGGGGCCGAAGACGCCTGTGCACGAGATGCCGTAGTCGTACAGGGCGGCGGCCGTGCTGACGAACGCGACGATCGTCTTCGGCTTCTTGTCGGTCCTGGCCGTACGACCGCGGTCGTCCTGGAACGACCAGGGTCCGCCGCGCGTGCTCGCTTCGGCCGATGACCCGGTCGTGGGCTTGTCGTCGTTGCCGCAGGCGGCGAACAGGGGGCCGAGGGCGAGCGCGCCGCCGAGTGCGAGCAGGCGACGTCGGGACGGGACGGACGGAGCGTCGGGGCGGGACGGCGTTGCGGTCATGACGGTGCTTCTCTTTCATGCACAGGGGAACTGCAGAGAACAGCCGAGGTCCGACAGGCAATGCCCAGCACGGAGAGCCAGGTAAGGCTAACCTAAGTTACCGCCTCCGGGAAGGGTGCTTCCCGCGCGTACGGCAGTTGTGGACAGCGGGAGCGGGCGTTGCCCATGGGCGGAGCCGTCACCTGCTGGTGGGCAGGGTGGTCGGGGCGTCGACCTGCTGGAGTTCGGTGAGCAGCTGGTTCTGGCCGGCGAGGAGCTCGGTGAGGATCCGGCGCGCGGCACGAAGGAGTTCGGCGACGTCGCCTCCCGCGAGCGCATAGCGGACGGTCGAGCCCTCCCGCATGGACACGACGATGCCGGAGCGCCGTAGGACGGCCAACTGCTGCGACAGGCTGGACGGCTCGATCTCGATGTCGGCCAGCAGGTCCCGGACGGACACCGGCCCGTGCTGGAGGAGTTCCAGCACCCTGATGCGAACGGGGTGGCCGAGCATGCGGAAGAACTCTGCCTTGACCTGGTAGAGGGGGGCCTGCATGGACGCTCGCTCCTGATCGGATGGGTGGGACTGCGGCGGCCGCGGTGCGGCGGCATCGAATGACACCGCCGCGCCGCAGACCGTCATCGGATGCCGATCCTTCACGCCTCGGACCCGGCAGGAACGCACATTCGCACCATGCTGATGTGGTGACTTGAAAAAGTCTTCACATCATGGGCAGACGTGGCCACCGGCGTCGTCGGGCGCGCTAAATCTCGATCGCCTCCTCCACGCGCTTGAGTTGGTGACGGGCCATCGCCAGATTCGAGTTGGCCTTGTCGAGGACGAGGTACAGGAACAGCCCGTTGCCCGAACGGCCGGTCACCAGCCGGATCACGTGGTACTGGTGGTCCAGCGTGATCAGGATGTCCTCGATCTCACCCTTGAGACCCAACTGTTCCATGGTGCGGACCTTCGCCCGGATGACATCCGTGTTGCCGGCCGAGGCGACGGTCAGGTCGAGATCCTTGCCGCCACCGAGAGTGCCCAGCGCCATTCCGCTGGTGTAGTCGACGACGGCGGCTCCCAAGGCCCCCTCGACCCCGGCCATCATCTCCTTCAACGACACTTCCACACTCGCCACTGCGCCTCCCATTGCGTGCCTTCGACTACGCGGGCCGGTGCCGGCCGACCCGCCTCGGTGTCCGGACGGTAGGCACGTCACCCACACGTGAGGCGGCACTGTTCGGGACTGGTCTTCGGCGACCGGACAACAGCACGACCTGATCGCTCGGCGGGCCTCAAGTGCCGTGACAGAAGGCAAAGTTGACGGCCCTTTCCACGCCCCCCGGTGCGGTGTGCGTTCGGTCAGACGATCTCCCGGTAGTTCATGAACCAGTGGGTGTCGAAGAAGTGGGCCATCGTGAACGGGTGGTGCGGGTCGGTGAGGATGCGGCAGACGAACTGGGCGGTCCGGCTGTCGAAGGGGACGTCCTCGCCGTCGAAGGACCGCACCACGACGGGCCAACGATCGGGGTCGTCGCCGTCGGTCCTCCAGCAATAGTGGTTCTCGTGCTCGGTGCCGGCCCAGATCAGCAGGCCGTCCTCCCTCAAATACGTCCACGGTTCCTGGTTCAAGCCCAGGAATCCGTCGAAGGCGCCGTCGCCGAACGTCTCGACCATGCGCTTGTAGTCGCTCGGCAGCGCGGTGCCAAGGCGTGACTCCAACTCCTTCCAGTCCACATCCGGCCGCTGGGCGGACTGTGTCCAGCCAGTGATCTGTATGAGCCGCTCCATCCAGTCGACGTCCGCGTCTCCGTCCTCGTCGCCGCCCCCGTCCGCGTCCTGGGCGACCGCCGAGGGTTCTGGCACTTCCCGGTGAGCGACCACGAGCACCGCCCGCTCGATCCCCTCGTCGTCACGGGCCGTACCCGTGCCGATCCACTGATCCCCGTACGCCCACGCCCGTATGGTCACGGCCCGGTCCTCGAAGGGGATGAGGAGCGCTGCACCCTTGGACTCGTCGACCGTCGGATCGGTGAAGCCGTCGAGGACAAGAGTGCGCGGCGCGCCGTATCTGCCGTCGAGGAGGTCGATCAGCTGCTGCGGATCCAGATCCCCGGGCAGGAACAGATAACCGCTCCCCGGGGCGAGTTGGTCCAGCAGGTCGTTGACGGCAGATTGCGTGAGCTCCATGACGGACAGTGAAGCGCATCGCACTGACATCGCCACCGCGGGTAGGGCGTCCCTCAGAAAGCACAGATATCTGTTATGATATCTGCCATGATCGTTCACCCTGCCGAGCGAATCGCCTACGTGATCCGGATGGTTTCTGGCCTCCTCACGCAGGAGGTGGAGCAGGCCCTGCGTCCGGTTCGTCTTACCCAGGTGCAGTTGGCCGCGCTGGTCCAACTGGGCTTGAGTGAGGGCCTGTCCACGGCTGTGCTGGCAAGGCGCTGCGGCGTGACGGCGCAGTCGATGGCCTCCGCACTGTCAGGGCTTGAGCGGCGATCGCTGATCAGGCGCGCAGCCCATCCGATCGATGGGCGCGTGGTCGAGATCCACATCACCCGTGAGGGACAGACGCTCGCCGAGGAGGCGCAACAGCTCACTGCCGGGGTGAATGCCAAGGCACTCGCCCTCGTCGAGCCTGACGATCGCGCGCGGCTGCACTCCTTGTTGCTGCAGATCGCCCAAGGTCTCGGTCTGCCGGTGGAGCACGAAGGTGTGCGAGGGGCGAGTGCGGCTGGACCTGACAGCCCGTCCGCTCGAACCGGCAGCGATCACTGAGGGGCGGGCGATGGTGTCGATGGCGGCACTGAGGCCATGAGCCGGCCGACACATGGCGAACCCGCTTGGAGCGTTGCCGGCAGCCCGACCCCGTTGGCTTGCCGCTTCTTCTTCTACTCCCTTGGAGATGCCGCTTCATGACCTCCGTTGTCCCACGCCTGACACCCGCCGTGCGGATTTTCGAGCACGGTGACGAGAGCGTCCTGCGTTACGGCGAGTACCCCCTTGATCAGCCTGGTCCGGAAGACGTGGTGGTGCAGCTCGCCGCGGCATCCGTCTCACGGTGGGACATCAAGTACCGGGTCGGTCTGCCGCCCGGATTCCGGTTGCCGGGGCGTGCCGCGTACCCGCTTCCCCAGCAGTTGGGGCGCGAAGCGGCCGGTCGTGTGCTCGCTGTGGGAGAGGCGGTGACTCGCTTCCGGCCCGGCGATCCGGTCGTGGCCGTAGTCCACCCGGAGGACCCGCTGTCGGAGGAGGCCGCGCGCGGCCTGGGAAACCTCTCGCCGAACATCGAGATGCCCGGCCACCAGGCCCTCGGCTCCTACGCGGCCTACCTCACCCGCCATGAGTCGATGTGGCTCCCGCTTGATGCGTCCATCGATCTGGAACAGGCCGCAGTGACGTTGTGGTCCTTCGCGACTTCGCACCGGGTCGTTCGCGATCGCCTCGACGTGCGGTCCAGCGACGTCATTCTCGTGCTCGGCTCATCGGGAGGGATGGGCGTTGCGACGGTGCAGTTGGCCGCGCTGGCGGGCGCCACCGTGGTCGCCGCCACCCGCAGCCAGGCGAAGGCCGAGGGCCTGCGCGCGCTGGGAGCCCACGAGGTGGTTGTCCTCGACGACCTGGACCGCGCGGGTGCCCAGCTCGATGCAGTGACAAGGGGGCGCGGAGTCGATCATGTCGCGGACTATGTGGGGGATGGCGAGATGACCCGCTTCGCGGTGAGTCACCTGCGTCTGGGTGGCCGCTACTGCATTGCCGCAGGAGAGACCTCGGGCCCGCTTCCCATCACTCCCGCTGACCTCATCCGCATGGAGATGAGCCTTTTGGGAGTGCGCGGTGCACGCCGCATCGATGCCGTCCGTGCCCTCGATCTCCTGGCCCAGGGCCGCATCCACACGCCCATAGCGGCCCGCTTCCCTCTCGCGAAGGCAGCCGAAGCCCACCGCTTCCTCGAAACCAACTCCGACGCCGTCGGGCGAGTCGTACTTCTGCCGCAGTGAACCGGCTCGGGGGCATCGTTCCTGTCCGGAGTTGTCCGGTGACGGACCGCTATGGCGGAGCTCAGCGCCAGTCGTCGATCACGTAGGCGTCGGGGTGGCTGTAGCCGGGTTCGTTGGGCTTGTGCATGGTCACGCCTTGCAGCCAGGTACGGAAACCGCGGTCGACCATGCGCCGGTAGGCATCCTGGCGGGCCAGGTTCATTCCGGCGTCCAGTTGTCCCAGTCCCTTCTCGGTGGCCAGCTGTTCGCAGGCATCCAGCAGTCGTTCGAACCGGTCGGGGGCGTCCGGGCCAGGGCGTACGGCACCGAATTTGATGAAGCACACGTCCTCACCGGCCTCCGACCCCGCTCCGCAATGGCAGACGGCCAGACCGTCGAGGTCGGAGTCGGCGCCCTCGAGGAGGATGGTGTCACCGAGCCCCTGCGCCTGTGTGGCCTTGATCTCGCGTTCCAAGCTCAGGCCCTCGTACACCGCCCCCGTCAGGGCGCGACTGAGGCTCAGTGCGTCGGGCCGCTCGTCGGCGGTCAGCTCGCTGTACAGCACTCGGCCGGGGACCGCGCCACTGACGGCGACCTGCTTCTTCATGATGGCCGTAAGGAATCGGGGCCAGAAACCGTACCGACGGTAGAGCTCGAGGTGCTTGGGACTGTGCGAGAAGGTGAACAGGCCGAGGTGGCGGTTCTCCCAGGTGTCGAAGCACGCCATGACCGGTTCCATGAGGCGTCTGCCGATGCCTTGGTCCCATAGATCCGGACGTACGGTCAGTGGGCCGAAGTACCCGACGCTGCCCCAGTTGGTGGCGAAGTTCGATCCGCTGACCTCGCCCTCGACGGTCGCTGCGAAGGCCGCCTGTGGATCTGCCGCCCAGCGGGTGCGGACATAGTCGGCGGTCCCGAAGAACGTCTCCGGCTCTGGGGCTCCGAGGAAGGTCCCGAAGGCGACCCTGAAGATCTCGTCGGCCCGATCCAGGTCCGGCTCAACCAGTGGGCGGACCGACACCGAGGCGGCGACACTCGTTCGCTTCGCTGCGGGCATGATCGCTCTCCTTTCCGCCCCCCGTTCCATCGCACCACGGACGTGCGCCGCGGGCGAAGCGACAGGTCCGGCGGTGTCTCATGCATCGAGCGGCCGCGTTCCCGGACGACCGGGCAGCCATCACCGCTGTCGACAAGTTCGCCCAGCGAACTATCGGAGCCCGCCATGGCTGCTTGACCGTGAAAGTGTTCGCAGCACTCAAAGGATCATTCTGGGACACGCCTGGGCGGCCTCGAAAGGCTGGATACGTAAGTGACACAGCCAGCGAGGAGAGGTGGTTCCAGACCCTTGATGTGCGCCCGCGACCTCTGGACGACGGCCTCGCGGGACCGGTGTCGGCGATTTGGACGTCGTAGAGGAGGAGGCGGGCCGAACCCTCTTCTTTTCTCGATGCCTTACGGCACAATACCGCCGGGGGAGGACTGCCGATGAGTATCGTTTTGGAGCAGAACGATTTCGAACGGCTGGTCGGAATTCTCGGCGGCATGCCGGACTTTCGCACCGCACAGGGGCGCATGGACTTTGTGACGCACGTGTTCGCCGGGACTCCGCGCCGCGACGACCTGATCGCCTCGCTCAACGTGGACGGCACTCCACAGGCCGTCGCGGTCCGGTTCGTGGACCGTCTGCAGACCTTCGGCCAGGACGAGCCCGGGCGAGAGACCCTCGGCGTCCTCGTCAACAAGATGCTCTCGTATCTCGGCGGTACCGAAGACGCCCGCTACCTGCGGGAGTTGATGACCCGCTACCCCTTCCACACCAGGCCGACCGCCGACCGGGGCGCACCCGACGACTGGGCCGGCCAGGAGTCACCGGACCAGGTCACCGAAAAGATCATCGGCGAGAATACCCTCCGGGACATCGCACTGCTCGAAGTCGCCCTGGAAGCGGCGCAGGCAGTCGGCCGTGTGAAGACATCCGTGGGCGTGGGCACGGGTTTCATGGCCGCCCCCGGTCTCCTCGTCACGAACAACCATGTGATCGCGGACAGATGGGGGGCTGAGGGCAGCGTGTTCGACTTCAACTATCAACTCGACCGGTACGGCGCAGTGGCTCCCGTCCGCAGCTTCGCGGCTCGTCAGGGCGGACTGTTCTACACAAATGCGGAACTCGACTTCACATTTATTGAACTGGCCGGCATACCTCTTGATCTCCCCCCGCTCGTGCTGAAAGCCGAACGTGCCAGAAAGGATCAACGCGTGAACATCATTCAGCACCCGGGAGGGCACTACAAGAAGATATCCATGCAGAACAACTTCGTGGCCTACGCCGACGAGCGCACACTCCAGTACACGACGTCCACGGAGCCCGGCTCGTCCGGAGCCCCCGTCTTCAACAACGCGTTCGAGGTAATCGGCATTCACCACAGCGGCGGCATGCTGAGGGAACCGGGCGGCCGGCAAAGGTATCTGCGCAATGCGGGGACGAGTGCCATCGCCGTGCTCGACGACGTCAAGCAGAACGCATCCGAGATCGCCGAGCGGCTGATGGGGTGACAGGGTGGAGATCTCGGAACCAAACCTGCTCGGCGAGATCATCACCTTCCTGATGCCGCATTTCCGGACCGAAGAGGAGCGCGATGCGGTTCTGCTGCCGGTAGTGGGCGCGTGGAACGGGAGGACGAGCATCACCTACGGGGGTTCCGCCGGCTCGTTCACCGCGCGACTGGTCGACGTCCTACCAGCAGAACTGCTCACGGCCGTACTCAGGAAGGTTCCCACGGGAGCGGAGAAGGAGGAGCAGGTCGAGTCCTTGTGCCGGAGGATCCTGGCGGCAGCGGGCGTGCCTGCCCTCAAGGATCCGCTGACCCTTTTACAGCGGACGACGAGCCCGGCCCGTCCTGACGACGGCCAGTCGCCCGTACTGTTCCGGCCGCTGGGTCCGCGCTCGGCCTCTGGGCAGGCCGCCGAGGCCCATCCGGTGAATTCCTTCCGCGGGAACCTCACACGGCAGCAACCGCTCTTGCTGGTCACGGACTTTGCCGCCGACGTGCCGGAGGTGCTGTCAGCCCTCTCCGCCGACGACAGGAACCCGGTCTGGCTGGGCGGTCAGAAACTGCTCCACCCGGCCGGCGCCCCACACCCCGGCTCGGAAAGCCTCTCGAAACTGCCCCCTTCTCTCCTCCTGATCGACTGCTCCGCGGTCCAGCCCGAACACCTGCTCACACCTGAGTCGGAGCCCACGACCGAGCCGACGCCCACGGCGCTGGTCGAAGCCATCCTGGACTGGGCGGCAGGGAGGCGACATCGGGTCGTCCTGGCGCTGCCGAGGTTCGCGCTGGCCCGCCTGGACCTGGAGACCCTGCGCCGACGCCCCCTGCACATGATCGAGTCAGCAGACCTTTTCTCCGCCCGCTACCGGTTCCGGCCGGAGGCGTGTGAACAGAAACTGCGCAGGAAACTGCCCTTCAGGAAGGTGCTGTTTCCTCTATTGAGCGCGAACAGCGCCGCGCTGCCACGGGTGGCCGAGAGGCTGGTCCGCGAGCTGCGCATCCGCCCTGGGCTGGAAGACCGCGCCCTGGACGCACCAGAGTGGATCACGATCGCGCTGGACATCGCGGCAGGGTTCATGAAAGAGGGCTTCCATGAGATCGCCTACCGGCTCGAGGGGTACTGCCGTACCGTCTCCGGGCAGCGCGGACTCGTCCCGCTGGCGGCCGATGTGCTCCCCAACCCGACCGGCGTCAGGGACGACGAGCAGATCTTCGGGTTCCTGGATTCGACCGCGGACATCCCCGCTGCGGTCCGGCGCGGGGTACTCACTGCCAGTGCGGGGTCCGGCAAGACCACGTCGCTGCTGAGCGTCGAGCACTCCTGGTACGTGCCCCGGCTCGACGAACCGGGCGCCGTCACCCCGAGCCTTCCGCTGTATGTGTCCCTGGACGGGGATGCCCCGGCTGGCTTGGCGGGCCAATTGACCGCACATCTGCGGCGGAACCTGCCGGACGGGTTCGACTACGGAGGTGAGCGCTTCACGTTGCCCTGCCACGCTCTCCTTCGCAAAGTGGGCTCGCTGACCACCCTGCGCTGCCTGTTCAGCTCACCGCCGTACCTCCTGCTCGACGACGTCGACGGGCTGTCCACCGCCGGACTGAGCCGGCTCTGCTCCGATCTGCACGTCCTGTATGAGGATGACCTCGCCGTCGGGATGCTCCTGGCGTGCCGCGACGATCGGACCGTGCTCCCCGCGGCGCTACGCCGCCTGAAGCTGCGTGAGTTGAGTGAGCGGCAGATCAGGACTCTCCTGTCGGAACGGGACGAATCCGCGCTGCTCGGCCTTCTCATCGTCGACGGCACATGCTTGTCACAGCGGCACATGCGCAACCCTCGACTCCTCGCGCTGCTACGCGAATTGCGGCTCACACGGCCGGAGCTCGCGGACGCGAACCTCAGGCGAATTCTGGAACTGTACGTGTCCCGGCAGTCCGAACGGATCGTCGGCAGGCGTGAACAGGCGATTCTGGACGACGTGCTTCCGCGGACAGCGCTGGAGTTCAAGACGACTGGGGTCCGCAGGAGGACGACCGACGATCCGGGGGAGCAGGCGGCGATCGCGGCAGCGCGGCAGGCAGGGCTGCTCAAGCAGTGCGATGCCCCCGGCGTCCTGGAGTTCCCCTTCGACCAAGTGCGTGACTACTTCGCGGCCAGGGCACTGGCCGAGGCGATCCGCACCGGTGGTGTCGAGGACACGCTGCACCGGTACGTCGGTGATCCGGACGACTGGCAGGACGTGCTCCGGATCGCGGTCACGCTCCTGCCGCCCAAGGGTGCGGACCGGCTGCTCCACTGGGTAGAGCAACGCACGTCCCGTGCACAAGCGCAGGAGTACGCAGAAGAGCTGCGGCGGACCTCCGGCCGGCGCCAGCCGCTCGCCGCCGTCGCCAGTGTGTCGCGAAACTTCGTCGGCGTACCACGATCGGGGTTCCTCGAGGCATTCCGGATCGGCAAGTACCCCGTCACCAACGCCGAGTTCGCCGGATTCGTCCGGGCAGACGGATATGAGACCGACCGGTGGTGGGGCGCCGCCGGCTGGGAGTGGCGGCGGAAACACGAGATCCGCTTTCCCCGGTACTGGCTGCACGGCCGGCTCAACCTGCCGGACCAGCCCGTCACAGGGGTGAACCTCTTCGAGGCCGACGCCTATTGCGCGTGGCTGAGCGAACGGCACTCCGGACACTTCCGGTTGCCGTCCGCTGCTGAGTGGGACAGCGCCGCGTACGGCGCCAACCCTGTCCACGAGGCCGTTCTCAAGGCCGCGCGGCGCAACGGCAACGGCGCCGGGCCTGCCGACGACGGGTACGAAGAGGGGCTGGTCTCGGCCGTCAAGAAGTACATGGACGGGTACTCAGCAGTCTCCTCCGGATCCGGCGCACCGCCATCCGTCGGGTCCTTCCAGCCGAACCGGCTGGGGATCCACGACCTGTTCGGAAGCGTGTGGCAGTGGTGCGACTCGTCCCTGTCGGTGGACGACGCCGAGGATCAGCAGGTGCGGCACCTGCCCCGCGGCGTGCGACTCGGGCCGGGCGAGGCGTTCGTGGTCAAGGGCGGAGCTGCGACACCCGCGCATGATCCGGTGTGGTCCCTGATCGGCGGGTGGTTCGACCCGTTCGTACGGTTCCACCAGCTGGGGTTCCGAGTGAGGGGGACGGCATGAACCGATGGGGCGAGGCCGAAGGCGTCAGGTTCACCCTGGCGGAACCGGACACGTTGCGCGAGTGCTTGTTCATCGGACGCGAGGACGAGCTACGGATGTGCAGGGTGGCCTGGGGCATCAGCAAGGACGGCAGCGAGCTCATCGAGAGCGGCGCGCCCTCGCTGAACTTCAGGTTGGAAGGTGCGCCGGGCCTCGGGAAGAACGAGATCGTGTATGAGATCGCCCGCCAACTGAGCGTGCCCCTGTACATCGTGCAGGGGCACGAGGAGATGACCCCGGAGGACCTGGCCCTGCTGCTGACGCCGGAACCGGAGGCCGAGTACGGCGGCTCGATCCCGCTGACCCTGCGAGCCAGCGCCCTGGCAACCGCGCTGTACGAAGGCGCGCTCTGCTTCTTCGACGAGATCAACCGCGTACCGGAGCGCGCGCTGAGTCCGCTGGCATCGGTACTGGACGGACGGCAGTACGTCGCCTCGGCCATGGCCGGCGTCAAGATCGGTCCGAAGGACGATGAAGCCCGCAGGCGCTTTCGATTCTGCTGTGCCATGAACCCCTCGCTCAGCGACAACGGCCATGTCCTTCCGGACTACATCGAGCAACGCACCCTGCCGGTGATCCAGATCGACCATCCGGAGTTCAAGGACCTGTACAAAATCGTCGAGGCGACGCTGCAGCCGTCGCCGGACTTCCTGAGCGCGTTCGAGGACTGGTACGAGCGCGAGAGTGATCGACAGCTCTCGATCCGTCAGGCGATCACGCTGGTGAAGTACGCCAAGAACTTCGACGAACATGTCGGCGGCTCCAAGGCGAGCATCTTCGAGCGGGTCGCGTCGTACGTCTTTCCTCGGCGCGGCTGAGCCCATGACCACGCCGTTCGTGCGACAGGGCAACGTCTATCTCGTGCCCGTCCTGCGTCATCACCTCGACTTCGCGGAACTCGTGCGCAGGGCGATGCAGGAGCTGGCCCTGGGCGGGCGGGACGTCGTCGCGGTCGGGCTTCCGGAGTCCGTCCGGGAGAAGACCCTCGAAGCGGTCGGCAGGCTCCCGCGCGTCCACCTGATCGTTTCCCTGGGCAGTGGCGACGCGCAGCGCGAGGTCTTTCCGGTGACCCCGGCCGACGGCATTGTCGAGGCGGTGCGCACCGCCTCCGAACAGGGCATCCCGCTGCGGTTCGTCGACCAGGAGATCGCGCCAGGCCATCTGATCGACCGCTTCTGCATGGCAGATGCGGACTGGCCGGACGACGCTCTCGCCCTCCACAAGGGCGCCGACAGCTACCTCGACCTGATCGAAGGCCGTCTCACGCATCCGCCGACCCGGTTCGAACCGGTCGACACCTGGCGCGAGGCCTATATGGCCGCCTGTCTGCAACGGCTGCTGCCACGCCATCGACGTGTGCTCTTCGTGTGCAACGCGCCCCATGTGCGCACGGTCCAGCGACTGCTGCGCGAGCCGGCGCTCCTGACCGATGACGACCGCTCGGCCACGCCCCTGCCCGGATACGAGATCCGGCGGCCCAGCCTGGCCGTGCTGCTGCGCTATCTGGATTACATTCCACGCCTCGTCCAACGGTACGAGGAGCACCGCTCGACGGACTCTCCGGAGCCCTTCGACAAGCACCAGGTCCTTCTCGAGCTCATCTACGAGCTACGGCAGGAGTCACCCGACCTCAAGCTGTCGATCCGTCACTTTCAGGTCTTCACCCAGGTGTTGACCAAGCTGCTGGAGCAGGACCAGCGCATCTCTCCCACCTTCGAGGCCGTGCTCACCGCGTGCGGGGGCTGCTTCAACGAGCCTTTCAAAGAACGCGTCTTCCGGCATCTGCTGGGCTACTTCGACCATGTGCGCGTGGAGCGCATCGGCCGGATCAGGGCGAATCGGGAGCCGCTGTTCCAGATGTCGATGATGAGCCCGCCCAGTCACAGCGGCCCGCCATATGTGGCGCGGAACTGTACCCAGTTCGAGTACATGTACGAGGTGGTCAGGGCTTCCGGGGAGCCGCGGACCGGCGAGATCGAGGCTGCCCCCGACCTCGCTCCGCCTCCTCCCACCGGCGACATCGTCGACCTCGACCCGGTGAAACCGCGCAACCGGCGCTTTCTGCCGCGCAGTTGGACCGACGGAAGGGAGGCGTCGATCTGGGTACCCGTATTCAGGTTCTCGGACGCCATGCGGCTCAAGGCTCTCGCACTGGCCCAGGTGCGCACACACGAGGAGGCCAGGAGTGTCGAGTTCCAGGGCGCCCTGCACAACGGTCTGGACTTCCGCCGCACCATGCGCAGTCATTACAGGGGACAGCCCAAGCTGTACGTACGTAAGAGCCACACCGTGGAGAAACAGCTCATCGACCGTGATGAGCCCGTGGTGTGGCTTTCGGAGGCCTATCAGTCGGGCCGGCTGGACGAGAACGGGTGCATCCTGGACTGCTGGCTCAACGGCACTGTGGAGGAAACGCGAGTCTGCGAGTGGTTCGTCGCCAAGACGGGTGCGGCACAGTCTTTGAGGAATCGGCACGGCGAAGCGGTCGAGGTGTCGTCGTACGAATACTACGGCCGGGTCTCCTTCACCGAGGCCGAGCTCACCCTCGATGAGCTCTACAAGCGGCTGGGGAGCGAGATCTCCGCCAGAGTCCCGAGGCCGGAGGCGCTCGATGAGGAGGAACTCTTCCGCCTGTCCGACCGATACGGCCTGGCGCTCGACTGGAGCCGCTGGTGGGACATCCTCCTGGCCATGGCGCTGGAGTACGCGCGGGAGACGGTGGTACTCGTCGCACCGCCCCAGTTCGTCGTCCCCGCCCGCATCAACAAGACGGCGAAAGCGAGCGGTAAGCGAATTGCCCGGATTCCCACCACCCGGTTCACCCGCGAGGAACTGCGCAAACTCGGTTTTCAGTACCACCTGGAACACCAGTATCCGAAGAAGCGTCACGACGCGAACGACCCGGAATACAACGAGTGGCTGATTTCTCAGTTCTCGGACGTCATGAAACGCTTCTGGGAATGACTTGGGTCGACCGGTCATTCCTGTGTGCCGGCCGCAGCGACGAGGCGGGCGATGATCTCCTGGCTGCGGCAGAGCCGAGAGGTGGCGAGGGAGCTGCGGATCAGCCCGTCGACAGTGTCGGCGGCGTGGTTGGTGCCGGGTCGACGTGGTCTCGTGGCGGGGCCTGGGAGTGCCGGAACACGGGTGGCGCTCCTTCGGCTACTGATTCGGTCCCAGGTGAGTGCGCCGAGAATGTCCACAGTGGGTCACGTAGATGTCGGGCGCCAAGAGGATTCGCACTGTGCTTTCTTGGCCGACTGCCTGGAAGTCGGTGCGGGGACCATGAGGATGGCGGCAATACCGATGACGACCGGCGTCACGAGGTCGTAGAAGTCGGACTTTGGATCGGAACTCACGCCGAGGAGGAGGATGACGTAACTCGGACCGATGAAAGAACCGAATCGGCCGACTCCCAGTGTGAAACTGAGTGCCGTACTGCGCATCGGCCGGGGATAGTAACGGGCCACATATGCGCAAAGGACGTTCTGAGCGCCCAGAATCCCCCCGCCCGCGAGAGCCACCATGCCGAGGATGGCCAGGCGGCTTTCAAGCGAGGGCAGGACATACATGGCCACCATGGCGCACATGAACAGCGTGACGATACATAGCTTGGAGGGAACCCGGTCGGCGATCGCGGCGAAGAGCAGGGTTACGGCGACGGCCCCGCTGTTGAAGGCGATGACGAACTCGAAGGTGGAGCTGAGGTCCGCTATCAGGGTCGGCAGCCAGTAACCCACTCCGTAGATCATCAGCAATCCGATGAAGGACGCGATGGAGAACAGTGTGCTGGCCAACAGCCATCCACGTTCAAACAGGCCCCACCACTCGCTGGTGACCACCCGCGCGTCTTGTCGTGTGGCACGGTCGGGGACGGACGCCTCAAGGGGTTCCTCCACCGGAATCAGCGTCCAATAGACCGGACCCAGCAGGATCGGCAGGGCACCTAGGAGGAACATCCACTGGAAGTTTGTGCCGGCCAGGAGAGTGTGGTCGGCGCCCGCCGCTGCCAGTGCGCCGAGGGGGATTCCCGACTGGGCGACGCAGCAGTAGAGCGAGCGGCGCTCGGGCCGGGACCAGTCCACGACAAGGACACAGATCAGCGGGGCCAGAACGCCCAGGCCGATACCGAGCAGGAAGCGGCTGACACCGAAGGCCACAAAGCTGGAGGTGACACCGGCGAACAACATGCAGCCTGAAATCCAGCCGACGCTGATGGCGATGCTGGCTCTGCGGCGGCGAGTGCTGCTGAGCCCACTGGACACGAAGGCGCCGATCGCCCCACCCAGTGCGGTGATGCTGGCCAAGAGGGCCAACGTGCCGGGCGTGACCCGCCAGGTCGAGTGATTGAGCAGTGAGGGAGCGACGACCTGCTGCGCGAACAAGTCGTAGCCGAAGACGAAGTAGAGCAACGTCCCCAGCAGCAGGACGGTGCGGCCTCTCCAACGTCTCGGATGGGCAGGCTCGCCCCTCGTCTGGACATGCGTGACTGGTTCCATGTCGGCCCTCGGGTCTGGTGTCTCTGAATGAGCGTCATACCTACTCGAGTAGGTATTGCTATCACGCCAGAACTGCCAGGTCTAGAACACGGACAGTGGTGTCGTGTGCAGATGGATAGTGCCATTCACTACTGTAGTAGGTACTCTACGTCGGTGCGCGGGTCGGCATGCAGGCTGACGCGTCAGAGGTCCAGCCGAGGGTGGTCGTTCCCCGGCTGGTCCGAACCCTTTGGCGGCCGCATCGTGTCTGAATCAGGAGGCGTCGGGCCAGTGGAAGCAACGCTCATCAACGTGTTCATCGTGCCGGCGGACAAGGAGGAGGAATTCCTGACCAACTGGCACAGGACATCGGAGATTTACCGGGATGGCGGCGGCCTCATCGAGGCGCACCTCCACCGCAACACCGGGGTCGGGAACGGGACCTTCAGCTTCGTCAACATCGCCCGATGGGTCAGCGCCGAAGCCTGGCGAACCGCTCACGTCGCGTACGTCCCCGGTGAGTACTCCGTCGAGGGGGTCAAAGGTCACCCGTCGATCTTCGAGAACGTTGCCGACATCTACTCCACGGTGCTGCCGGCCACGCAGGACCGCACGCACTGGCTCGCGGCCGGCGGCGGGGTGTTTGACGTCGACTGACCGTACCTACTACGGTAGTGGGTATGAGTGACGTGAGTTCCCTGACGTGGTGTGTCGAATGACCGGCTGGGCTCTGGTGAGCTACCGGCGGCCCGGCCGGGGGAGCGATGAGGCGTGGCGGGCGGGAGTCCGCTTTGAGGACGGCACACTCGTGGCCCCTTCGGAGCTCGAGGGCTACTCCGGAGTGCTCGCTGTCATGGAGGACTGGGCGCGCGTGGCGCCGGTACTCCGCTCGGCGGCACTGGACGATGCTCCGGTCGTCGACAGTTATGTGCTGGACCTGCCGTTGCGGTACCCGCGCAAGATCCTTTGCTCGGGTCCCAACTACACGGACCATCTGGCGGAGATGGGGGAGTCCTTCGGGGCCGAGTGGCGACCGTACTTCTTCCTCAAGCCGCCCACGACCTCGCTGGTCATGGACGGCGAGGCCGTTCTCATCGAGGGGGACCGCGACGACAGGGTCGACTGGGAGGGCGAGCTCGCGGTGGTCATCGGCATCGGCGGCCGCAACATTTCGCCGGATGCCGCGCTGGGCCATGCAGGCGGGTACACCGTCGTGAACGACATCTCGCTGCGTGCTCCGCACCGGCGAGACGATGTCCCGGCTCCGTTCGTCTGGGACTGGCTCGCGTCCAAGGGAGCGGACACCTCTCTTCCCCTCGCCTCCGGTGTCGTCCCCTCCTGGCTGGTCGGCGATCCACAGGATCTCCTCGTGCAGACGCGCGTCAACGGTGAGCTGATGCAGTCCGCGTCCACCTCGTTGATGGTGTGCACAGTCGCCGAACTGATCTCCGCGGCGAGCGAGTTGGTGACTCTGGAGCCGGGCGACATCATCGCCACCGGTACCCCGTCGGGTGTGGGGGCCGGCAGAGGACGGTTCCTCGCCGCCGGTGACGAGGTGGAAGTGAGTGTTGAGGGCGTCGGACGGGTCCGGAACCAGGTCCGCGTCCGTCAGTAGCGGTCACGGCCCTGGCCCTGGCCTGAGACGGACGGTCCGGGGCCGGGGCTGTATACCGGGATCCAGACCGTCCGCCCCTGTCCCAGACCGTCCGCCTCTGTCCCAGACGGTCTGCCCCGTCCCAGGCCGTACACCCGGACCCCGGGCCGTGTCATCGGTTACCGTCGGCCCCCGGCTTCCCCCCGGTGGACCGCCGGCCGATGGCTTCGCGGAGCCTTGTGACTCCGCTCAGGAACGCCGGTTGCTCGGTCGACCAGATCTGTGCCTCGGTCTCCGCAAGGAACGCCGTCTGGTGGTCTGCTGTCACGGCGGACTCCCGGATCGTGGCTGTCAGTCTGTGGACGAAAGCCCGGTCATGGCCGTTGAGGCTCTCCGCCAGCGCCACAGCGGCGTCGAGCACATCCCCGTCGGGGTGTACGCCCGCCACCAGTCCGCGCTCGTACGCCTCGCGCGCGTTCCAAACCTGCCCGAACAGACAGGCCATCGTGGCCTGTTGGCGCCCCACTGCCTGAGCCAGCAACCAGGTGTGGCCGCCGCCGGGATGCAGATGCAGCCGGGCGAAGCGGGTGTCGAACCGTGCGGACTCCGCCGCCAGGCGGACGTCGCACGCGAGGGCCAGATTGAGGCCCGCGCCCACGGCCGGACCGTTGACCGCGGCGATGGTCGGAAGTGGGGAGCGCAGCACACGCAAGAACCCCTCGTAGACCTCGCGGACGGGCTCGAAGTGCCCGCGGGCCGCGTCCTCCAGTGTCGACAGGTCGGCGCCCGCGCAGAACGCGCTGCCCGCGCCGGTGAGGACCGCGCAGCGGATCGAGGCGTCCGCTTCCAGCTCGTCGAAAGTCGCCGCCAGGGAGCGCACCATCTCCGCCGACAGCAGATTGCGCCGCTCAGGTGCCTGAAGGGTGACGATGGCCACGCCGCGGGTGCTTGAGAGTGAGACTTCGGATCGCGTCATGCCGCCTATAGTACCTACTGCTGTAGGTACTAGCGAGGAGCGCGATGATGGACACCTATCTTGTCTCGGCCACGCGGACTCCCATCGGCCGTGCGGTGAAGGGATCGCTCAGACAGTGTCGTCCCGACGACCTCGTGGCCGGGGTCATCGAGCAGACGGTCCGCGACAGCGGCCTCGATCCGGAGCTCCTGGACGACCACGCGCTGGGTACGGCATACCCGGAGGGAAAGCAGGGGGCCAATCTCGCCCGGCGGGCGGGCCTGCTGGCCGGGCTGCCGTTCGCCGTACCCGGCACCACCGTCAATCGCTTCTGTGCGTCCAGTCTGCAAGCGGTCCGCATGGCCTCCCATGCCATCGCCTGCGGGGAGGCGGAGGCCTACCTGGTCTCGGGTGTCGAGTCGGTGAGCCAGGTGGGCCGTACCACGCGCAAGGAGGACCGCCACCCCGCGCTCGACGAAGGGGGGATCGCGGATGTGTACATGCCGATGGGGGTGACTGCCGAGAACGTCGCACAGCGGTACCGGGTGAGCAGGGCGGACATGGACGCCTTCGCCCTGCGCAGCCACCGGTTGGCGGTCGAGGCGATCGACTCGGGCAGAATCGCCCAGCAGATCACCCCAGTGGTCCTTCCCGACGGCCGGATCGTCAGCAGTGACGACGGCCCTCGCCGCGACACGTCGCTCGCAAAGCTTGCCGGTCTGCCGGCCGCCTTCCGGGAGGGCGGCAGCGTCACGGCCGGCAACTCCTGCCCGCTGAACGACGGCGCGGCCGCCGCGATCTTGGTCAGCAAGCGGCTCGCCGAGCGCGAAAGCCTCACTCCTCGGGCCAGGATCGTGGCCACGGCCGTGAGCGGGGTCGCTCCCGAGATCATGGGAGTGGGCCCCACCGAAGCCATTCGCAAGGTCCTGAGCCTGACCAACCTCAAGATCGACGACATCGACGTGGTCGAGTTCAACGAGGCGTTCGCCGCCCAGGTGCTGGCCGTCTGCCGGACCGTCGGCATAGACATCGAGCGACAGCTCAATCCCAGCGGAGGCGCCATCGCACTGGGACATCCCTTCGGTATGACCGGCATCAGGCTTCTGTGCTCGCTGCTGGGAAATCTGGAGGACCGCGGCGGCACGCTGGGCCTCGCCACGCTGTGCGTCGGAGGTGGGCAGGGGATGGCAGTCGTTCTCGAGCGACTGTGACGGCGGCGGCAGGTATGGAGGAGGCCAAGTGACGGACCAAGGGGCAACCGCCGCGGAGCCGACCGGACACGATGGCGCCGAACCATACGTGGGCGAGCGGCGGTTCGGGGAACATGTGATCGTCCGTCGCCCTGTCGGCGGGCAGTCCATCGCCGAACTCGTCCTCGACCGGCCGACGGCGATGAACGCCCTCTCAACGGCCATGGCTGGTGCGATCAGCGACGCGTGCACCGAGCTGTCCACGGATCGCTCGGTCAACGTCGTGCTCCTGTCCTCGACGAGTACACGGGCCTTCTGCGTGGGGGCCGACCTCAGGGAACGCAATGCCTTCACCGTGCAGGACCTCGCTCGGCAACGACTGCTGATGAGAGCTGTCTACGGCGGTGTGCTCGAGCTGCCCATGCCGACCATTGCGGCGGTCCACGGGTATGCCCTGGGGGGCGGTTACGAGCTGGCCCTGGCGTGCGACCTCATCGTCGCCGACACGACGGCTGTAGTGGGGCTGCCGGAGGTTTCCGTGGGGATCGTTCCCGGCGGCGGAGGAACGCAGTTGCTGCCCCGCCGGGTGGGGGCCGCTCGAGCAGCCCAGCTCATCTTCACCGGACAGCGAGTACCCGCGGACGAGGCACTGGCACGCGGTCTCGTCGATGTTGTGGTGCAGAAGAACGAAGCCCGCGCCAGAGCCCTGGAGCTCGGTGCGACGATGGCCGGCCATTCACCCGTTGCGCTGCGGGCGGCCAAGCGGGCGCTGCGCGAGGGCCAGGGGGTGGGCCTGCGGGTGGGGCTCGACCTGGAGGACGCGGCGTGGCGCCTGGTGGCGTCCTCCGCCGACCGAACCGAGGGCATCGCCGCGTTCAATGAGAAGAGAGCACCTGTGTGGCCCGGAGAATGAATACGGCAGGAGGCCGGGCCCTTTCGGGCCCGGCCTCCTGCTTGTTGTGCGCACCCCGGCCGCCGGCGCGCCGGTCTACTCGCTCACTACGAGCACCGCCTGGCCGAGGGACGTACCGTTCTCCACACTTCGGTGGACGTGAGGCGCGCTCTCCCAGGGGGTGGAACGCACCATGGCCTCCGGCAGCCGGAAGCCGGCGGCGACGTCCTTCCAGAAAGCCTCCATCTGCGTCCGGTTTCCGGTGCGCACCCCGATGAGGGACTGGCTGCGGAGGTAGAAGGGCAGCAGACGCATCGGGGTGGCTTCGTGACTGATGGCTCCGCTCACGATGATGCGGCCCATGTCCGCGAGAGAGTCCCGGTAGGCGTCCCACAGAGCCGGCAGACCCAGATTGTCCACGACGCAGTCGATCCCCCAGTCGCCCCCCGCCGCACTGATCAGCTCGGGCAGATCGGGGCTGTCCCCGTCCAATGCCATGGCCAGCGGAAGGGCGTCGAGGCAGCCCGGCTTCGCCGCGAGCCGGTCGACGCCGATCACCTTCGCGCCGCGGAAGGCGGCAAGTGAGGCGACCGTGGACCCGAGGGCTCCCGCCGCACCCACCACGAGCACCGTCGAGTCCGGACCGACCGCGCCGGCCTCCAGCTGCGCCCGCGCCACAGGACCGTTCGCCGCCATGGCAGCGGCTTCGACGAATCCGACGTCGTCGGGAAGCACCTGCACGTTGGCCACCGGTACGGTGCAGTACTGCGCGTAACTGCCCTGCCGCTGCACGCCGACCAGGGAGAACGTCGAGCAGGCCTCCTCGCGATGGGCATGGCAGGCGCGACAGTCACCGCAGGAGAGCACGGCCGAGACCGCGACACGGCGCCCCAGGAGCCCCGGATCGACGCCGGAGCCCACCTCGTCGACCACGCCGGCGTGCTCGGTTCCCAGGATGTGCGGGAACCCGGGGACCTGAGAGGCGAACGGAGGTCGCCCGGCACGGGTGGCGACGTCCTTCGTACGGGCCACGACCACGGCGGACACCCGGACGCGGACCTCCCCGGCTTGGGTCACCGGGGCAGGTACGTCCTCGAGAGCCAGCACTCCAGGGTCGCCGAAGCGGTGGATGACAAGAGCCTTCACTGGGTCTTCCTCTCGGCTTCGGCCTGCGCGGACCGGGGTGGATTGGCCATGGCCGCGATCACATCGGGTGTGAGGCCGCCGCTCGTACCCCAGACGTCGGCATTGGCCTGAGTGCGCGCCCACTCCTGGGCGACCCAGCTGTCGTCCACCTCCAGCAGCTCGGCGGTGTACTCGATGACATTGCCGACGGGGTCCACGAAATAGCAGAAGACGTTGCCGCCCGGCCCATGACGGCCCGGGCCCCAGATGGTGTCGCAGCCCGCCGCGCGCATCCGCCCCAGGGACCGCATCACCTCGTCCGCGGACTCGACTTCGAAGGCGACATGGTTCAGGGAGGTCCACTGGCCGGGGGCGAGGACGATGCAGTGGTGCATCTCGTTGCACCGCAGGAAGACCATCTGCTCGTTCTCGTACCAGTCGGACACCTGGAAGCCGAGGACGTCCGTGTAGAAGGCCTTGGACGCGGCCATGTCGACCGAGTTCAGCACGATGTGACTGAGCCGGTCGGGGCCGTGAGGCGAGTCCATCGGCTCTGTGTGCTCCTCGACCCCCGCGCTGACCTCGATGAGCCGGCCCTCGGGGTCGCGGAACTCCATCGCGTAACCACCCCCGTGAGCCGTTCGCGGCCCCGGGCCGGTCAGCGGCTCGGCTCCGACGGCCCGGAGTCGTTCGGCCAGGGCGTCGACCGCCCCGGCGCTCGCCGCGCCCAGGCTGATCCTGACCGGCGAGCCCGCGCCGGAGCAGAGGGCCAGGACGTGGTGTTCAGGCCCACGCGCACGCATTTCGATCCGAGGGGCGTTCTCGTCGCTGCCGGGAACCTCCTGGACGGTTCGCAGACCCCAGGTGCGCTCGTAGAAGTCGAGCAGTGTCCGGGGGGATCCCACGGATATGTCGATGCTACGCAAATGGGTAATGCCGGTCATAGGGCGATCTCCTCACCGCGTCGGGAGGTGGGAGGACTCAACCCGGCCCACCTTCTCGGCGCGCTACTGTCATGGTAGCTTCCCACCTACCAGGGTAGGTAGCAAGCATGAGGATGCTGGATACCGACCTGACGTGCCGCCGGCCGTGAGTAGGACGGCCCTGACGTGTGAGAGTGAGAGATGCGTCGGATTGATCTGCATTGCTATCCCGGAACCCCTGAGTGGGTGGCCTCCCAGGGCCCGTTCGCGGAAGCACTGGCGAAGTACTGGAAGAAACCGTGGGTCGGACGGCCGGAGGACGACGTCGTCGCGGATCTGAGGGCCGCTGGCCTGCAAGCGCTCCTCGTGGCGTTCGACATCGAGTGTCTGACCGGTGCTCCTCCGATGAGCAACACGGCAGTGGCGGACATACGCGACCGCCACCCCGATGTCTTCCTCGGCGCCTGGGGTGCGGTCGACCCGTTGAAGGGAGACGCCGCCATCGAAGAGGCCGAACGCGCTGCGAAGGCGGATGGAGTGCTGGGCTTCCACTTCCATCCCATCATGGGACGCTTCCAGGTGGACGATCCGAAGTGGCGCCCCTTGTTCGCCTGCATTCGTGACCTGGGCCTGCCGGTCATGATCGACGTCGGCACGACAGGGATGGGCGCCGGTCTGCCCGGCGGACTGGGCTCGGTCATCAGCCATGCCCACCCCATGGCCGTGGACAGGCTCGCCGCACAGTTCCCCGACCTCACCGTCATCGCTTCCCACCCCGGATATCCCTGGGTGGACGAGATGACCGCTGTGGCCCTGCACAAGGGCAATGTGTTCTGGGAATTGTCCGGCTGGGCTCCGAAGTACTTCCCTCCCGCCCTGAAGGTGGACATCCGCGCCCGACTGCAAGACAAGATCATGTTCGGAACGGACCATCCCAGCATTCCGTTCGACCGGCTGTTGCGGGAGTGGGACGAACTCGGCTACTCCGACGACATCCTGCACAAGGTCTTCCATCAGAACGCGGAACGCCTACTCGGCCTCTGATCACCCCGTACATCCTTGAAATCCGAGGAGACTTCCTTGAGCGACACAACTGCTCCCAATGGACGGTCCGCGCTGGTCACCGGAGCCGCCGGCGGTATCGGCCGAGCCGTCGCACTACGGCTTGCACGAGCCGGCTACGACGTGACCATCAACTACAGCCGGTCCAAGGAGCGCGCTGAGGCGACACTGAAGGAAATGCAGCAGTACCCGGGGCATCACCAGGCCGTACGGGCCGACGTCAGCGACGACGCGGCCGTACGGGAACTGGCCCGCATCGCCGCGGACGCCTCCGGCTCCCTCGACATCCTCGTCAACAACGCGGGCACCACGAGCGAAACGCCGCCCGACGACCTGGACGGGATCGACCTCGCGGACTGGGACCGGGTCTTTGAGGTCAACGTCCGCGGTCTCGTCCAGGTCACCCGAGCCTGTGCCCCGGCCCTGCGGGCCGGCCGCGGGTCCGTGGTCAACGTGGCCAGCATCGTCGGCCTGCGCCCCGGCCCGCAGCCACTGGCCTACGCGGCCAGCAAGGCCGCGGTCGTCAGCCTCACCAAGACACTGTCACGGGTACTCGCTCCGCAGGTGCGGGTGAACGCGGTGGCGCCGGGCTGGATCGCGGGGGAGTGGATGGAGCGGACACTCGGCGACAACTACGACAAGCTCATGGAACGACGCGCGCGCATGACACCCTTGGCGCGCAACGTCACCCTCGAGGACGTTGCCGAGAGCGTCCACACCATGGCCACCGCGCACCCGTTCGTCACCGGTGAGGTGATTGTCATCGACGGCGGTTATACGGCCACCACCTGACGCACAGCCAAGAATGCCGGGGGTCAGATCGAGGGCTGACCTCCCGGCGCGTGCCATCCTGCTGAGCTCAACTCGAAGTCCTGGACATGCCACTGAGGTGGTGGGACGCCGTGGCGTCCGTCGCCATTTCGAACCAGACCGTCTTGCCTCTGCCACTTGGCGAGTTGCCCCACGCCTTGGCCAGGGCCTCCACGATCAACAGACCGCGTCCCCCTTCCGCACGGTCCTCGTCCCGGGGGATCGTGACGGGCACAGCCGGCTGTGGCGTACTGTCCCGGACTTCCACGCGGACGTGCGAAGGGTATCTGCGCAGCCGCACATCAACGTCGCTGTCTCCGTGGACCAGAGCGTTGGTGACGACCTCGGAGGCCAGCAGCACGGCCTCGTCGGAGAGTTCGGAAAGACCCCACTCACTCATGCAGTCGTGCAGGAACTGCCGGGCGCGGGACACGCCCTGCAGGTCGTGATGGGGGATCTCCATGTGGTGGATGAAACGCTGGGCCTCGGCCGACGGGCCCTCGTAGCGCAGCACGAGGAGTGCGGCGTCGTCGGTCCGGGGCGCTCGATCGCCCCAGGCGCCGATCAGCAGGTCCCCGAGCGTCTCAAGCTCTCCCTGCGAAGTGGCGACAGCCGTGTTGAACAGGTCGCAGTCCATGCCGTCGGAGACCTCGGCGAGCGGTCCGGTGAACATCGCGATCAAAGTGTCCGGTGTCAGCTCGGCTTCGGCGGAGCGGTATGCGGGGTCGGGGTGGACACCCAGAGGGGGCCCGGCGTCGGCGTGAGGTGTGACGAACGCGCCGTCCCCGGTGCGGATACAGGGGGGAGGATGACCGGCCAGCGCGACTTCGCAGATACCGGTGTCGAGGTCGAACGACATCACGCAGCAGGTCGCGAAGAGTCCCGTGGACAGGTCCACCAGCAGTTTGTTGGTGCGTGCGAGGATCGTGGTCGGGGTGTGCCCCTCGGTCGCGTAGGCACGGATGGCGCTGCGCAGTTCGCCCATGACGACGGCCGCCGCAGTGTTGTGGCCTTCGACGTCACCGACGACCGCCACGATTCCGCTGCCGGGCGCCTCGATGAGGTCGTACCAGTCACCACCGAGCTCCAGCGCTCCGGCTGCTGGTGCGTAGCGGCAGGTGCTGGCGAGGCCGGCCGTCTGGTGGAGGACTCGCGGAAGCAGGGTCTCCTGCAGTTTCTGGGCGAGTGCGCGACGGGCATCGGTGACCTGCGTTCGGTGGAACGTCTGTCCCAGAAGGGTGGCCAGTGAGGTCAGCGGAGATTGATCGACAGGCTCCCCGTGCGGCCACCTGTATCCGACGGAACAGGTACCGATGACCCGGTCGGCTGCGAGCAGCGGAAGAACCCACCAGGTTTCGTTCTGCCCGGGCGCGGCCGTCCCCGACAGCCGGGATGCGTCACGGCCGACGTCCACGGTGTGTACCACCTGTTCGCACCGGCTGACTGTGCCGGTCTCCGGCGACGGCCTGCTCAACGGTGCCCCGCTGAGTGCGCGCAGGTACTCGTCGGCGCATCCGGTGGCACCGACGAGCCGAAGACGTCCCGCCTCGATCAGGCTGATGGCGACCCCTGATGCCCGGAATCCGTGCACGAGCCGGTCCATGACGCGTTGGGCCGCGCGTTCCGTGGTCGTCTCGGACGACAGCTGCAGTGCCAGCTTGTGGAGGTGGTACGCGGTCACCGCTTCATCGGTGGATGTCCAGGGCAACGCGGCGGGTGACACGGTGTGTCCGGAGAACACGAAGGGGACGACCGGCGGGGTGAGCGGCACTGCTCCGACGGACAGGTCCTCGAGAATTTTGGCGATGCTGTGTGCGGCCTGAGCCATACGCTCCGTGACCGCGGGCAGAGACGAACCGTCCGTCCCAGGCGTCGCAATGGTCAACACGCCTCGCACGGCGTCGGCAACGATCAGCGGGATCGAGGTGATTGTGAAGGGAGCGGATGCCAGCACCGCCATCTGAGGCCGGCGTTTGAGCAGCTCCGCCGAATGCGTTCTGGTGATACGGCCCGTTTCGAACGCGCGCGCTGAGCCGTACGCGGTGTCATTGAGCGGGATACGCTCCAGGAGCGCCAGAGCTCCGAGGGGCGTCACGACGGCGACCGTGGCAGCCAGAGCGTTCGCTTCGGAGTCGGGCAGGTAGACGGAGCCGGCGGACGCCTGGACGTCACGCACACAGCGCATCGCCTCCGCCGCGATCTTCTGGTGGCCAGAAGTCGCCTGTGCGGTTGCACGCGACCTGCTTGGCCGTCGGTTGCCCGGCATGTCGCTCGCCTTTCGTGACCTGTCAACCATAGCGCCGGACGGTTGGCTGCACGTCAGTACCGGTGAAAGCCCCGCCCCGTCTTGCGTCCCAGGTGACCTGCGTCGACCATGCGCGCAAGCAGCGGGGGAGGGGCGTACAGAGGCTCCCGGAATTCCTCGTAGAGCGATTCGGCGATGGCGAGAGTCGTGTCGAGGCCGATGTGATCGGCCAGGGCGAGTGGCCCCATGGGGTGGGCGCAGCCGCGCACCATGCCGGCGTCGATGTCCTCGGCGCTCGCGTGTCCCGCCTCGTACATCCTGACCGCCGAGGTGATGTAGGGGATCAGCAGCGCGTTCACGACGAAGCCGGCCCGGTCCTTGGCCCGGATGACATGGCGGTCGAGCGGGCCGCTGGCAAAAGCGTGCGCGCGGAGGCTGGTGGCGTCGTCCGTGAGGACCGACGGGATGATCTCCACGAGCCTCAGCGTCGGTACCGGGTTGAAGAAGTGAAGTCCGATGACTCTCGCGGGGCGGGCGGTCACCGTGGCCAGACGCGCTATGGGTATGGAGGAGGTGTTGGAGGCGATGACGGCCTGAGGCCCGGGCATGACCTTGTCCAGTGCCGTGATGATCTCCCTCTTGGCCTCCTCCTTCTCCGGTGCCGCTTCGATGGCGAGATCGCAGTCGGCGAAGTCGGCCAGATCCGTCGTGAAGGACAGCGAGCCCAGGGCGGCCGCCTGGGCCTCGCTGTCCATCCTGCCGCGCTGCACCGCGCGACTCAGGGAGTCCTCGATCCTCGCGCGTCCGGCCCGTACGGCGTCCGGGCTGACCTCGAACACCCTGGTCTCCACTCCGGCCCGGGCGCAGACCTCGGCGATCCCGGAGCCCATGAGCCCGCAACCCACGACGCCCACTGTCTTGATGTCGGAGGTACTGCTCGTGGTCATGTCGGTCCTCCTGGACGTGCGGATCTCCGCGCGCCGAAGGCGACACGGCGGGTCAGTGGATGGGCTCCGAGCCGTTCCGCGGCTACGCGGACCTGGTCGAGCGGGTGCGCTTGGGCTTGGTGGTGCTGGGGGCGGCCTCTGTGCTTTCGCCGGCGTCCGGGGGCGTGAAGACCAGTTGCTCCAGGCCCGGACCGTAACGGTCCTCGAGTTCCTCCCCGAGGTCCGCGAAGATCTGCTGCACGTAGAGGTCGTGCCGGACGTATCCCTTCACGACCGCGGCGAGGAGCTGATCCTTCGCGTAGATGCCCTGCCAGTCGTGTCCGCCCGGTGCCAGCGCCCACAGCGCCTCGTCGGTGTCGGCGACCAGGGCGAGGTGTCGGGCCTGATGGTGGCGGTACACGATGCCGCTGGTGCTGGCGTGACGAACGAGCCGGCCGTTGCGCAGAGCGATCTCGCCGCGGCCGAAGAGAAGGACGTCGAGCCGGACGCCGCGGCTGTCCGCCGCTGTGACGGCAGGTGCGAGCGCGTCCAGTTGGTCGGAGTGGAGCGACAGGTAGACGTGCCGATTGGCCGCGTCGATGAGTGCGCAAGCCTTGGCCGCCGCGGCCGTGAAACTGCCCATGGAGTTCATCACGCGGAGGCCGTCGTCCGTGCCGTCCAGGCGGAGCCGGTGCAGACTCAGCCGCGCAACCGCCAGCCTTCGCCCGAAATCGCCCTCCAGCTGGGACATCAGGTGGTCGGGTTGGACGGCCACGTAGCGGGCCGGTTCGTCGTTGATGCGTACGACCACGTGCTTGTCCTCCAGGCGCCGAAGGGTCTCATAGACCTTCGGCTGAGGAATCTTCGTGCTGTTGGACAAGGCGTAACCGGTCATGGGCTGCTCGCCGAGCAGGCCCACGTAGGCCCGGGCTTCGTACTGGGTGAAGCCCAACTCGACCAGCCGCTCGATCACGTTCAGCCGTTCCGTCATTAACCCTCCCTAGGTCACCACCATTGTAGTGAGGGCATGCCGCCGGCCTCGCTTGGCTCAGCGGGGTTCACGCCACCAATCATACCTACCATCGTAGGTGGCTCATCAATCCGATGCCCAGGATTCGGGTCCCTCGACCGCTCGACGTATGGGCTCGCGCGACTTCTAGGGCCTCGGGACATTCTTCCTCGGCGACACCTTGACTGCCACCTGGGGAGACGGCTAGCTTTCGAACTAGTTACTACTCAAGTAGGTACTAATCGCGAAGACGCGACTGGAGGCTCTGGGATGCTGCTGAAACGCTCAGCCGGCTTCTTCCTCACTACTGGCCTGGTTCTTGCCGCATGCGCACCTGGGACCGGCGTCGGGGAGAAGGCCGGTAAGGACAGCTCCGGCAAGACGGCCGTCACCGTCGCCTCACTCAAGGTCTCCGCGACAGTTCCGGTGGAGATCGCGCAACGCAAGGGCTTCTTCGCCGACGAGGGTCTGGACGTGACCCTGAAGTACGTGGAGGCGGCCGCCGCGGTTCCCTCTGTGGTCGGCGGCGAGGCGGACTTCACCATTCTGAATGCGCCGGCCGTGCTCGCGGCCCGGAGCAACGGCGTCCCTGTTGTCGGAGTGAGCGTCCTCAGCACGGCGAACGAGGATCCGGCCGACTCTCCCCTGAGACTGCTCGCCACCACTCTCAAGGACCCCGAGGATCTCGAAGGGAAGAAGGTCGCGGTGGACACGCTCTTCCAGCTGCCCGATCTCACCCTTCGCACCGCCCTGCGCTCCAAGGGTGTGGATCCGTCCGAGGTCGAGTTCGTCGAGATCCCGTTTCCGCAGATGAAGGAGGCCCTCACGTCGGGGCAGGTGGTTGCGGCCGACATGACGGAACCCTTCGCCACGGGGGCGGAGCAGGACAAGAGGCTGCACACCCTGATCTCCAACGCCGAGGGGCAGACCACCGACTGGCCCCACACCGTCTCGCTCGGCTCGGAGGCCTTCGTCAAGGGCAACCCGGAGGTCGTCGCCGCGTTCCAGCGGGCCATGGATGCGGCCGTCGCCTACACCCGTGAGCACCCTGACGAGGCGCGCGCCATCGTGCCGACGTACACGGCCGTGCCGGCCGAGCTCGCCAAGGCGATCAACATGCCCACCTGGAAGTCCACCGTCACGCAAAAGGGCTGGCAGAACTGGGCCGACGTGCTACGGGAGGAAGGGGCGGTGAAGGGTGACGTCGACGTCTCTGGTGCCTACGTTCAGCAGAAGTAGCCGCGGCAGCAGCCCGATGCGACACCGCCTGGTCCATGTCGGCAAGGGCCTGACAGGGCTGCTGTTGCTGGTCGTGCTCTATGAGGCCGGCCGAGCCTCAGGTGTTTTCCCCGATGAAGCCATGCCGTCGACGATCGCCATCGTCACGTCGGCCTTCCAGGAAGTGTTCTCCGGCTCCCTGGGGACAGCGACCGGCGACACACTGCACGCCTGGGCCCTCGGCCTGCTGAGCGCCTGCGCGGTGGGCATCCCGGCCGGCATGGCGCTCGGGGCATCCCGGTGGGCCGACTCCCTCGCGAAGGTCACGGTCGAGTTCCTGCGGCCGGTGCCCGCGGTGGCGCTCGTGCCGGTCGCGGTGATCAGCTTCGGCCTCGAAATAGGCATGCAGGTGTTCCTGATCGGATTCGCCTGCCTCTGGCCGGTGCTGATCGGAACCCGGCATGGAGTGCGGGCCATCGACCCTCTCATGATCGACAGTGCCAGGATGCTCGGGCTGTCACGCAGAGAGATCGCCGTCCGCGTCTCTCTGCCCGCGACCGCGCCCGCCATCGCCACGGGTGTCCGCCTGGCCGCGAGTCTGGGAGTGGTCGTGGCCGTCGCCGCGGAGATCGTCACCGGGAGCCCCGGTCTCGGGCAATACCTCACGCAGGCTCAGCAGGGAGGTGACGACGCCGCTGCCTTCGCGGCCGTCCTGATCTCAGGAGTGCTGGGCCTGACCGTCAACGCCCTGTTCGTTGCCGGGGAGAACCGGCTCGCCGGATGGCAGCAGCAGAGCACGGAGGGGCGACGATGACGCCGAACACAACGCTTCGACCACCGCGGAAACCGGTGGCAGCAGGGCGGACGCCCGCCCGGCATCGTGGCCGTCGGGTGAGGGATCTGGCGCGCAGTGCAGCGAGCTTCACGGCCTTCCTGCTCCTGCTCGCCGGATGGCAACTCGCCGGCCGCAACGACACCACCGGGCTGCTGCCGCCCTTCAGCGACGTCGCGGCCGAAGTGGTCGCGATCCTCACCGACGAGCGCCTGACCAGCGATGTACTGCCCTCCGTACTGCGGGCACTGCTCGGCTTCGCCCTCGGATCGTTCATCGGGGTCACCGTGGGCATCGTGCTCGGATGGTGGCGGAGCCTGGACCCATGGCTGCGGCCGCCGTTGGAGTTCCTGCGGGCGGTGCCGCCGCCGGCCCTGGTCCCGATCGCGGTGGTGGCCTTCGGCGCGAGCGACACCCTGCGTGTCGTGGTCATCGCTCTGGGGGCCTGCTGGCCGGTCCTGCTGAACACGACCGACGGCCTACGCCGCGTCGAGGCCGGTTACATCGACAGCGCACGGGTGTACACCTCCGGACGCGCGACCGCCGTACTGAGGCGCGCCGCCCTTCCCGCGGCGCTGCCCCAGATCACCAGCGGACTGCGCATCGGGCTCGCCCTGTCGCTGATCCTCATGGTGATCAGCGAAATGATCGCCTCGTCCTCCGGTCTCGGCTACCTCATTCTGCAGAGTCAGCGGCTTTACGCCCTGACGCCCATGTACGCCGGCGTCCTGATTCTGGCCTTCACCGGTTGGCTGCTGACCCTGCTCTTCTCAGCTGCCGAACGGCGTGCGCTGGTGTGGTTCGAGGGAATGAAAGGACGCAATCATGCCTGAATCCGTCAAGGATGCGAACCCCGGGACCGGGGCCGTGACGGCCGGGCCGGCCGCGCTGTTGGAAGCACAGGGCATCGCCAGGAGCTTCCCGCACCGCAACGGGTCGGTCACGCCGGCCGTGGGAGACATCAACCTCTCCATCGCCAAAGGGGAGTTCGTAGCCATTGTGGGCCCCTCGGGATGCGGCAAGACCACCTTGCTGCGCTGTCTGTGCGGCCTCCTCAAGCCGGACAGCGGAAAGCTGAGGTACAACGGAGAGCCGGTCGACGGCGTTCCGGACGACGTCGCCGTCGTGTTCCAGGAGTACAACAGGAGTCTTTTCCCGTGGCTCTCCGTGCGACGCAATGTCGAGTTCGGGCTGACCGAGTTGCCCAAGCCGGAACGCCGCGCGCGGGCCGAGGAGGCCCTCCAGCGAGTGCACCTGGCCGATGTCCCGGAGCACTATCCCTGGCAGCTGTCCGGCGGAATGCAGCAACGGGTGGCGATAGCACGGGCCATAGCCACCAGTCCGAACCTGCTGCTGATGGACGAGCCTTTCGCCTCGGTAGACGCTCAGACGAGGATGAGGCTGGAGGCGATGACCGCCTCCATCAGCACGGAGCTCGGCCTGGCCACCCTTCTCATCACGCACGATATCGATGAGGCGGTTTTCCTGGCCGACCGTGTCATTGTCCTATCGCCTCGTCCGAGTCATGTGGTCGCCGAGGTGGTCGTCGATATTCCCCGGCCGCGTGATGCACTCGAAGTCAAGGCCATGCCACGATTCCAGGAGTACCGGCGTCTCATTCATGACGTGATCGTCAACACGGAATCCAGTACGTCCGCCACAGCAGATTCCCCGGTTCCCGCCCGGGCCTTGGGAACACAGCCGGAGAGGTCCGCCTGATGAAGCTCGACCATGTGACTCCTTTCCCCCCGGATTTCGCCGCCGCATACCGTGACAAGGGCTACTGGCGAGACCGGCCACTGATCGAAAGGTACGAAGAGGCATTCCGCGACTACGGGAACCGGACCGCGCTCGTCGACGACACGGAGTCGCTCACCTACGCCGAGCTGGCGCACCGATCCGAGAAGCTGGCCCGCGTGCTCGCCGATGAGGGAATCCGCCCGCGCGACCGGGTTGTGATGCAGTTGCCGAACACCATCGCGTTCGTCTCCCTCTACCTGGCGCTGCAGCACATCGGGGCCATTCCCATCATGGCTCTGCCCTCGCATCGCTACCGGGAGGTGGAACAGTTCGTGCGGCTGTCGGGAGCCGTCGCCCTCGCTTCCCCCGTCACCGCCAAGGACGCGGATTTCCGTGACATCTTCGCCCGGATCGCCGACCAGCAGCCGTCGCTGAACCTGCACATCATGCAGGGCAGCGAGGAGCAGACGGAGCAGGGCTCCGACGCCGGGCAGCGCCGCAGCCTGCGCGTCGAGGACCTGCTGGAGGCGGAGCCTGTGCGCTCGGCGGAAGACCTCGCGGCTCTGCGAGCGGAGATCGACCCCGAGGACCCGGCCGTGTTCCAGCTCTCCGGCGGCACCACCGGAATCCCCAAGCTGATCCCGCGCAGTCACAACGACTACGCCTTCAATTCGGAGCTGGCCGCGTCGGTCGTCGACATCCAGGAGGGCGACGTCCTGCTCGATGTGCTGCCCCTGGCGCACAATCTGCCGCTGGCCTGTCCCGGGCTCCAGGGCTTCTTGTTCAACGGTGCGACGGTCGCCCTGAGCAGGTCGACCCGCGCGGAGAACATCTTCCGGCGCATCGAATCCGACGGCGTCACCCACATGCATGTCGTACCGGCCCTGCTCATCAAGATGATCAACGACGAGCAGGCCGCCCGCTTCGATCTCTCGTCGGTCCGCGTCATCCAGAGCGGTGGGCAGCGTCTGCAACCCGAAACCCGGATTCGAGCCGAGAAGGTCTTCAGCCGAGCTCTCGTGCAGGAGAACTTCGGGATGGCGGAGGGCCTGCTGATGTTCGTCCGACTGGACGACCCGGCAGAGATCCGTCTCGAAACGGTCGGCCGGCCGGTGTGCCCCGACGACGAGGTACGCATCGTCGATGAGGACGGCCAGGACGTGCCGGACGGCGAGGTGGGCGAGCTGTGGACCCGCGGTCCGTACACACTGCGCGGCTACTACAACGCCGCCGAACACAACAAGACGGCGTTCTCGCCCGACGGCTTCTACATGTCGGGTGACCTCATGTGGAAGCACCCGTCGGGCAATTACGTCGTCGCCGGCCGGAAGAAGGACCTGATCAACCGCGGAGGGGAGAAGATCTCCGCCGAAGAGGTGGAGAACCTCATCCTCACGCACCCCGCGGTGCTGAACGTCGCCTGCGTGCCGGTCGAGGACGCCGTCCTCGGCGAGCGGATGTGCGCATGCGTCGTGCTGAGACCCGGAGCGACACTCGATCTGTCCGAACTCGTCTCGCACCTCACCCAGTTCGAACTCGCACGCCACAAGCTTCCCGAGTACGTCCAGGTGTACGACAGCTTCCCTCTCTCACCGGTCGGCAAGGTCTCGAAGAAGGACCTCGTCGAGGGCCTGCGGTCCACTCTGTCCCGCACCTGAGCGGAACAGGCCCGGTGACAGCCCGCTGCGGCAGGGCGCTCATGCCATGATCGCCCCATGCCGCTCGAGATAGTCCCCGCCGATGTCAACGACCTCCACCAGGTGCTGCAGGACCATGCACGCTACTGGGGCGAGCGGGACCTGCGTGCCCTCCATCAGCCCGTGCTGGTGCGGGAGTTTGGCGCCACCTGCGTCGTCGCCCGCGCCGAGGACGGCATCCGCGGCTACCTCCTCGGCTTCGTCACACCGGACCACACCGGATACGTCCACTTGATCGCCATCCGGGACGACAGCCGCGGCACGGGCCTCGGGCGCCGCCTGCACACGCACTTCGCCGAGGTGGCCCGCGGCCAAGGTGCGGTCCGCCTCAAGGCGATCACTTCGGTCACCAACGAGGGGTCGATCGCCTTCCACCGGACGCTCGGCTTCGACGCCCGCGTGGTGGAGGACTACGACGGTCCCGGCCGGCCGATGGTCGTCTTCACCAGGCCCCTGTGACGGCCTCGGGTCGGGGAGGCAAGGTGCGGCAGCGTCGGATCCAGGACTGCTGACTGCGCGCGGCCTCACGCCAGCAGGGTCACGCGGGTGCGCGCAGGGCGAGAAGGGCCACGTCGTCGTCGTTGTCGGTGGGGCGGACGCGGCGCACGATCTGGTCGGCGAAGGCCGTGAGGGGGCGGTGTACGAGGGCCGCCGAGTGGCGGCGCAGACGGTTCAGGCCCACGTCGATGACGACGCCGGGATCCTCGACGAGGCCATCGGTGTACAGCACCAGGGTGGACCCGGGCCGCAGCACCACTTCGGCGTCCGGTCGCGAGGTGCGCAGCCCCGTGCCCAGGGCGACACCGTGGCCGGCGTCGAGATAGCGGGCCACGCCGTCCCGGCCGATCAACAGCGGCGGAGGATGGCCCGCGTTGGTCCAGGACAGCTGCCAGTGGCCATCGCCCAACACCTCGATCCGGGCGAAGATCATGGTAGCCATGCTCACGTCGGTGATGTGCTCCAGCGCCTCGTCGAGCCGTTCCACGATCCGGCTCGGGGGTTCGTGCTGCGCCCAGGCGTAGGCGCGCAGCATGTTGCGCACCTGCGCCATGCCGGCCGCCGCCTCCAGGTCGTGGCCGACGACGTCGCCGATGGCCAGGGCGGTGGCTCCGTCGGACAGCGGGAAGGCGTCGTACCAGTCACCGCCCACCTGCGAGGCGTCGGGCGCGGGCAGGTAGCGGGCTGTCATCTGCAGGCCCGGGACGCCCGGCATCTGCGGCAGCAGATGGTTCTGCATGGTCTCGGCGACCTTGCGCTGGCGCTGGTACAGGCGGGCGTTGTCCAGGGCGAGACCGGCGCGGCGCGCGATGTCCTCGACCAGCGGAAGATCGGCGATGGTGAAGGCCACCGGTGCTTCGGCGCGGCCCAGGGTCAGGGCGCCCAGTACCTCGCGCGTGCCGTGGATGGGTGCGATGGCCGCCGAGTGCATCCCCGTCCTGTCGAACAGGCGGCGCTGCTCGACCGCGATGCCGGAGTCCGGCACCTGGTGGTACGTCTCGGGCCCGGTCACCGTGGAGGCCACTCCGCGCAGGGCGCGCGACAGGGGCATCAGGGACTCTTCCAGCACCGGCGGCATCGGCCCCTGGAGGTCCTCGTGGTGTGTGAGCTTGTCGCCGTCCGCGTGGACGACGACAGCGCGCCACACCTCGTCGCGTTCGGTGAGCAGATCGACGATCACCCAGTCCGCGAGCCGGGGCACCACGAGGTCGGTCAGCCGTCGCATCGCCTCGTCGGTGTCGAGCGTGGAGGTCAGCTGCGCGGTGGCTTCCGCCAACAGGGCCAGCCGTTGCAACTCGGGCAGGCCGGAGTCCGGTGATGCCGGTGGAGAGTTCGTCTCCTGCCCGTTCTCCCGAGTGTGGAAGACGACCAGGGTGCAGGCTTGGTCGTCGCCGATGTCGTACGGCGTGATCAGCCAGGAGATGGGCCGCACGGTGCCGTCGGCCAGCGCGAAGTAGTCCTCGTCGGCCTGGGCGGGGCGGCCGGCGTGGAAGGCCTGCCGCATGGCGCACTGGCTCCGCGGCAACGGCTGGCCGTGCGGGCCTCGGTGCAGCAGGTCGTGCGCGTCATAGCCGATGAGGTCGTCGGAGGACCGGCCCAGCAGGTCCTCGGCGCCGGAGTTCACCGCGATGATGCATCCCCGCTCGTCCACGACGTAGGCTCCGGCGCCTATGGCGTCCAGCGCCCGGGACAGCGCGGCGGAAGCGACCGGAACGGTCTCTCTTCGAACGGCTCCCGCGTCCTGCGACCCATCCACCTCTTGCCTCCCAGCTGATCGGTCCGGCGCCCACCCGCCCGCAGGCGCGCCCCTGCCTACGGCGCCCCATGTCACCGTCCCCTCCCGTGTGCCCCCGAACGGCCAAAGTCCACCTGACACCGGCACGGGCCGGGCGGCGTCCCCTCCCACTGGACGCCGCCGGACCCTTCGGTGTCGGTGTTGTCACTCTTGGCTTCGTCGACTTCCTCGGAGACCGGCCCGGCGGCCCGGCGTCACTTCAGGTGCCGGGCGAAGAACTGGGCCGCGGCGTCCCCCGCGTAACTCGGGACGCCGGTGTGGCCGCCCATATTGGCGTGCAGGGACTTCTCCTTGGAGCCGAAGGCGTCGAACAGGTCCAGGGCCGCCTGCCGGTCGTTCCCTTCGTCGTCCCACTGCAGCAGGACGTGCAGCGGAGTGGTGACCTGGCGGGCCTCTTCGAACATGGTGCGAGGCACGAAACTCCCGGCGAAGAGGACGGCGGCCACGATGCGCGGCTCGACCGCCGCAAGGCGAACGCCGATGGAGATCACCCCGCCCGAGTACCCGACCGGGCCGCCGATCTCGGGCAGTGACAGAAGGGCGTCAAGGGCGGCCCGCCATTCCGGGACCGCCTTGTCGACGAGAGGGAGGACGAGGGCGTCGATGATCTCGTCGCTGACCGGCTCGCCGGCTTCCTTGGCCCGGCGCAGGTCGGCGCGTGCCTGTTCGGCGCGGGCCTGCTCGGCGGCGGCCCAACGGGGCCGGTCACCGCTGCCGGGGAGCTCGATGGTGGCCGAGGCGAAACCATCCGCCGCGGCGTGCCGGGCCCGCGCCACCAGCCGGGGGTACATCTTCTGCAGGCCGAGCGGGGGGTGGCCGAGCAGGATCAGCGGCGCCGGCGCGGACCCGGGCGTCCACAGGATGCCGGGGACCTCACCGAGGGTGAATTCGCGTTCGAGGACGCCGTCGTCGAGGCGCTGCTCGGAAGTGAAGTGAAGGGACATGGTCGTACCTTTCGGGAATGCGCTGTGAACGGCGCTCCCGGACGACCTACTGCCCGACCGTGACCCTGGAGGAGAGCACCCATGTCGATACGTTCACGGGTACCACCTCCTCTTTCTCTCGCACGGCCTCCGCGAAAGTAGCAGCGGCCGCCGTGGTCCGCCACCTGCTTTTTGCGCGGGCTCCGTGGCCGGACGCCAAGGAGACGGAACACCGCGCGGAGCTACTTGGGTGAGCCGGCGGACGGTGCTCGCTCATCCGGTACGGCGTCACCGGCCGGGGCGTCCCCGCGGCCGTAGTGATGGGTGGTGAACATGTAGAGCAGGCCGGAGGCCACGACGACCGCGCCGCACAGCAGGACGATCCAGTTCTCCCACCAGGGCTTCTCCGGGGTGCGGGCCCAGGAGATGTTGATGATGGCGAGGATGCCGTAGACGAGAGCCGCGACGTTCACGGCGAGGCCCCAGCGGCCCAGGGTGAACTCTCCTGCCGGGTGCCAGCCCTTGAGGCGGGCGCGCAGTGCGGCCAGGACGACCATCTGGAACGAGCCGTAGATGCCGAGGATCGCGAAGGAGACGATGTTGGTGAGGGCGTCCTCGGAGAGCAGTGAGGCGAAGGCGATGAGGAGGGGCACCGCCGCGGACACGAACAGGGCGTAGCCGGGTACCGCGCGTGCGTGCGAGAAGCGTCGCAGCAGCTGGTGGCCGACGATCATCTCGTCACGGGCGTAGGAGTAGATGAGTCGCCCGGCGGCGGCCTGGAGGCTGATGGTGCAGGACAGGAAGGAGATCAGTACCACGGCCATCACCAGCCGGGCCCCGGTCTCGCCCATGGCGTCGAACAGCACGTCCACCACCGGGTCGGCCTGTTCGCCGGAGATGATCGCGTTGAAGTCCGTGACCGACAGCAACAGCGACATGCAGGTGAACGTGGCCGCGGCGCCGCCGATGTAGATGGTCCGGCGCATCGCGCGGGGGATGACCCGGCCGGGATGGGCGACCTCCTCGGCGGTGTCGCCGCACGCCTCGAAGCCGTAGTACTGGTAGAGGCCGATGATGGCGGCCGCCAGGAACGCCGGGAGGTAGGAGCCGTTCTGCTCGGTGCCGTAGGTGTCGAAGATGACGCCGAGGCCGTGGTGGCGGTGAGTGGTCAGCAGGTAGATCCCGACGACGAGGGCGCCGATGAGCTCGCCGGCGAATCCGATGACGGCCGCCCCCGACAGCGCCTTGGTGCCCATGTAGTTGATGAGGATGGCGACGACGATGAGCACGGCGGTGCACAGCACGGTGGTGTGCACGGTGGCATCGAAGCCGAAGAGGATGGCGATGTAGGGGCCGGCACCGTACGCGACGGATGTGATGGTCACCAGCAGGGCCCACATGTACACCCAGCCGGTCATCCACGCCCAGCGCTTGCCCCACAGCCGCCGGGCCCAGGGGTAGACGCCGCCCGCGATGGGGTATTGGGCGACGATCTCGCCGAAGATCAGCGCGACGAGGAACTGCCCGCAGCCGGCGATCAGGAACGCCCAGACCATCGGCGGTCCACCCTCGACGATCGCGGTGCCGAAGAGGGTGTACGTGCTCACCACGGGGGAGAGGTAGGTGAAGCCCAGGGCGAAGTTGGCCCAGGGGCCCATGTCCTTGCGGAACTCCGAGCCGGGCTCCGCGCCCGGGACGCCGGACGCGGGTGCGGGTACGGGGGGTTGGGTGCCGGTCATGGCCGCGCCTCCGGTCCGGCGGTGATCAGGTCTGCTGCGCGTTCGGCGGCGAGCGGGACGGTCACCATGGGGTTGATGGTGGGCATCGCCGGGGACACCGACGCTTCGACGATCCGTACGCCCTCGACGATCCGTCCGCCCTCACCGCCGCGCACTCTCAACTCCGGGTCGCAGAAGGCCATCGGGTCGTCCGGGGCGCCCATGCGGCGCAGGACGCGTTCGTCGCCTACGTCGCTGGGGCCGCCCTCGATGTCGCGGACGCGGCGGTGGGGGTCCTCGCTCGGGCGGGCGGCGAGCACACAGCCGGCGGTGCCGCCGCCGATGACGTAGTCGTGGGCGGACTCGGCGCCGTCCGCGGTAGTGGGTGCCATGCGGTGTCCTTCTTCGTCGCCGTTGCGCAGAGGGGCGCACGGCCGGTCTGTGGTGGTCGTCGCGCCGCTGTGCACGGGCGCTGAGCAGCCGGGAGGGTCAGCCCTTGAACCAGCCGGAGCGAGCGGGGGCGAGGTTCTGGTAGATGTGCTTCGCCTCCTGGTACTCGCGAAACCCCGTGGGGCCCAGTTCCCGTCCGACACCTGAGCGGCCGAATCCGCCCCACTCGGCCTGGGGCACATAGGGATGGAAGTCATTGATCCACACGGTGCCGTGGCGCAGCCGCTGTGCGACGCGCTGGGCGCGGCTCGCGTCGGAGGTCCACACGCCGCCGGCCAGGCCGTAGCGGGTGTCGTTGGCCAGCTCCACCGCCTCGTCCTCGGTGCGGAAGCGCTCCACGGTGACCACCGGCCCGAAGACCTCCTCCTGGACGATGCGCATGGACCGGTCGCAGTCCGCGAAGATCGTCGGCAGCAGGAAGAAGCCCCGGCTCAGGGCGGGATCGTCGGGGCGGGTCCCGCCGGTGACGAGCCGAGCGCCCTCCTCCCGTCCTACGGCGATGTAGCTCTCGACCTTCTGGCGATGCTCGGCGGAACTCAGCGGGCCGCTCTCGGTGCTGTCTTCCAGGCCGTTGCCCAGCCGGATCGACCGCGCGCGCTCGGCGTAGGCCTCGACGAACCGGTCGTGCAACGAGTCCTCGACCATGAGCCGCGAACCGGCCGAGCAGACCTGCCCGGAGTGCAGAAAGGCGGCGTCCAGTGCGTAGTCCACGGCGGCGTCGAAGTCGGCGTCCGCGAACACGATGTTCGGATTCTTGCCGCCCAGCTCCAGTGCGATGTTCCTCGGCCCCTGGGCGGCGCCGGCCATGATGGACCGCCCGGTCGACAGGCCGCCGGTGAAGGACACCAGGTCGACGTCGGGGTGGCTGGTGAGGGCGGCCCCGACGGTGGCCCCGGAGCCGAGCACCAGGTTGGCGACGCCGGGCGGTGCGCCGGCCTCCTCGATGAGCCGCACCATGGCGATCGTGGTGAGCGGAGTGATCTCGCTCGGCTTCAGGACGAAGGTGTTGCCGGCGGCCAGGGCAGGAGCCACCTTCCAGGACGCCTGGAGCAGCGGGTAGTTCCAGGGCGCGATGAGCGCGCACACCCCGACCGGCTGGTAGACGATACGGCTGAGGACATCCGGGCCCACGTCCACGACCCTGCCGCCGTCCTTGCCCGTGAGTTCGGCGAAGTAGCGGAAGGCGTTCGCCACGTCCTCCACATCGATCCGGCCCTCGGTCAGCGTCTTGCCGGTGTCGAGTGTCTCCGTACGGGCGATGTCCTCCTTGTCCCGCAGCAACAGGTCGCGGACGCGCAGCAGCAGGTCGGCCCGGTCCCGCGAGGGGGCGTTCGCCCAGTCGCCCTTGTCGAAGGCACGCCGGGCGGCGCGCACGGCGCGGTCCACGTCGGTGGCGTCGGCCTCGTCGACCGTGGTGACGACGGAGGCGTCGTAGGGGTTGACCACCTCTCTCCGCGCACCGGCCGCAGCCTGTGTCCACTCACCGTCGATGTACAGCTCACCCACCGCGGGCCTCCTTTGCGTCCGGCCGTACCGATCGATCGGTTCGACGTTCAGCAACATGGCCCATCGGACGGGCGCGGGGCGGCGGGACGCACCGCCGGGATCGCGTCCGGGTGGTCTGGAGGACTCGGGTGGGCTAGTGGTGGCGGCTTGAGGCTGACCAGGTGATCGGCCAGGGCCGCCACGTCCTGCCCCGCACCGCCCTGCCCAGCGCCGCCGGCGCGGGCACGAGGCTGCGGGGTGTCGGATGGCAGGTGTGCGGGTGCTTCCCTTCCGGGCCGTGTTGATCCGTGCGCTCGGACGCCGGTCCGCCACCATGACGGGAAGATCCAATTCATCTGGAGGTCTCACGTGCAGCGTGACGGTTTTCCGGCCCCGGATTCAGGGCTCTTGCTCACTCATTTTCTGACGGTGGCCGATGTGGCCCGTTCTCGCGCCTTTTACAGCGACGTTCTCGGCGGCGAGGTGATTCTCGAGGAGAATCCCTGCACCATCAGGCTCGCCAACGGATGGATCATCATGAACCCGGGCGGCGGCCCCACCCCGGACAAGCCGGATGTCACGCTGCGCCCGCCCACCGACCCGAGCACGGTCAGCAGCTTCCTCAACCTCCGTGCCGCAGACATCGAGGCGACTCACCGAGAGTGGAGCGCGAAGGGCGCCGAATTCCTGACGCCGCCGATCGACCGCGGGGCCGAGTTGCGGTGCTATTTGCGTGACCCGGACGGCTATCTCATCGAGGTGGGGCAGGCCACGGGCATGCTGCACGGCGTGTACGCCGATCCGCCTGCCGGCACGAGCTAGAGATCTTTCACGGCTGGGGTTACGTCGGGTCGTGACGGTGGTCGTGGGCCGCGCTATGCCGGAGGGATGAGGTATCCCGATGGCGGTGGGCTGACGGCCGAGGAGCGGGATCGGCGTGAGCAAGTCCGGTTCGCGGCGGCTGACTTGATCGAGGCGGGGGGCCAGTGACCGGGAGGTGGCCCGGCGGTTCCGGGTGACCCGGATGTCGGCGAACCGCTGGCGCCGGGCCTTGGCCTCGGGTGGCCGCCAGGCGCTGGCCTCCAAGGGTCCCGGTGGCGCCCGCTGCAAGCTCGATGCCGGTCAACTGCGCTTGCTGGAGGCGGTGTTGGAGGCCGGTCCGGCCGCGTGGGGCTGGAGTGACCAGTGCTGGACGTTGGCCCGCATCGGCGAGGTCGTGCGCCGCTGGTTCGGGGCCGAGTACACCCTGGCCGGGCTGGACCTGCCGCTGCACCGCATTGGCTGGAGCGTACAGGTCCCGGGCCGGAAGGCCGCCGAGCGGGACGAGTCGAAGATCGCCGTCTGGAAGGACGAGCGGTGGTCCGTCATAAAAAGAGGGCGGCGGACTTGGGCGCCTGGGTCAACTTCGAGGACGAGGCAGGTCAGGGCTTGAGGCCGCCCAAGGGCCGCACCTGGGGCCGCCGAGGCCGCACCCCGGGTCGTGAAGGGTCACCGCCGCAGGCACCAAACGTGTCTCGATGGCGGCGCTGATCTGCACCAAGGCCGGTCACTGACCACGGCTGATCTACCGCATCCACCTCGACCGTGGTCCCGCCAAGGGTCGTCGCAAGGGCTTCATCGAGACCGACTACGCCCGCCTGCTGGATGCCGCGCACCAGCAGCTCGGCGGCCCCATCGTTCTGGTCCGGGACAACTTGAACACGCACGTCAGCCGCACCATGCACGAGCTGATCGCCGCCCGATCATGGCTGACCGTCTACCAGCTACCGCCGTACGCTCCCGAGCTCAACCCCGTCGAGGGTGTGTGGTCGCACCTGAAGAGGTCGCCGGCCAACCTCACCAAACACAGCCTCGACCAGCTCACCGCGCTGGTGGAGACGCGGCTGAAACGGATGCGGTGCCGCCCCGCCTCATCGAGGGTCTCATCGCCAAGACCGGGCTCGACCTCCAACCGCCGCAACCTCGCCGTGCGTGATCTCTCATAGCTTGCTCAGTAGGTGTCTCTGGCCGATTCCGGCGGGATGAACGCTGGACGGCTCACGCAAGTACGGCACGTGGCGGCCGAGTGTCTACTTCGCATGGACCTGGGTCAGTTCGGATCTTTCCGCCAGGAGGACGCAACCTGTTCCCCGTGCCGTGGGTCGGACCGGTCGGACGGCCGGTCGACGGCATTCAAGTGCTCAGGGGGCGCGTGGTGCGTGCAGGGCGAGGAAGTGGACGAAGGGGCAGGGCGGGACTCGCCGTCGGCGCGGTGGCGCTGGCGGTAGGAGCCGGGCTGCTGACCTGGACGCCGGCCTCGGCGGCCGTGACGGACGGCGAGGAGATGCCGTCCGTCACGCTTCGGGCGGCACCCGTGGCAAAAATGCCGGCGCACCTGAAAGCCGTGGACAGCTCCGGCTATCTGTCGTCGCCATCGCCTGCCGCCCCGTCGAGCCTAACGACGTGGGTCGGTCACGACGGCTCGACCGTCGAGGGCCTGCCCAATCCGGTGGCTGTCAGCGGCGGTTTCGGGCTCGAACGGGTCCGGGAGACGAACACCTACCGGATCCGTCACTACGCGACCGGCGAGGTCGTACGCGTGGAGCTGCCCGCGACCGACACGGCCACCGAGGTGTTCGCCGAGAACCGTCTGCTGACCCAGCGCGTGGTCGACGGCGAGCGAACCCTGCACCTGCTCGAAGTCCCCGAGGGCGGCGGGCAGCCGACGGATCGTCAAGTGTCCGGAGTCGAGGACGACCTCGACCGTGCTGTGGCCGACGACGACGGCGTCTTCGTCCACGGTGCGGCTTCGGACGACCGCGGCGGAGTGCTCTCTTACGAGCCGGTAGGCGGCGCCGTATGGCAGTTCGATACCCGGCGCACTGCGCTGCTGGACTTCGAGACAGCCCGTCTGGCCTATGTGAACGGCTACGACGGGCTGTCCGTCCAGAACCTCGGCAGCGACAAGGTCCTCTTCCAAACCACTGAAGAGGACCACGAGGCTTCCAAGAACGAGATCAAGAAACTGCATATGTACCTCGTCGACCGCGATCATCCGAACAAACCCGGAACCCGCATCGACGCAATCCCCGGACACGAGAACGCGTACCACGGCCAATTTGACGTGGGCGCGACGCGGACGCTCGGCGACTGGCTGGTCTACGTCGAACTCGCCGAAGGCACGGTCCACGCCGCACCCCTCGTGGGCGGAACGGTCCGAACGCTGCTGCCCAGCTCCACCCGCCATTTCGTGAGCGCCCGGGACGGCAGCCTGTACGTCGAGGGTGGCAGCGACAAAGAGCACTGGGCGGTGCAGCGCATCACGCTCGCCGACGACGGCACTCCGGTCGCCATGCCGGTCGGGCCACTGCCTGCGGTCACGGAGTGGGAGGTCGGCGGCATGGCACTCGACCACGGGCGGCTGCTGTTCGCCACGGAGAACGCGGCCGAACCGGGCGAGGGCAACACCTTCCTCACCGCGTCCAAGCTCTCCCTTGCGGCGGACGGGACGTTGACCGCCGGACCGCCCGAGGCGCTGGGCGACCTGGGGTACGACGTGCCGGACCAAGAGCCCTACATCGACGCCATGAGCGCGGGTTGGCATCAGCCGTGCTACGAGGACTGTCTGCGTCTCACCGCCACGGGTGAGTCCTCCGTCGCCCACAGCGTGTGCGGGGTCGGGCACGTCGTCGCGGCCGCCGGTCCCTACCGGGTGGTCCGCCCGTCGGACCAGAAGATCTGCCCCGTAGGAACCGGCAACCAGGAGGTGCGGGACGGGAACAAGGTACTGAGCAGCGGTCCCCGGCAGCCCGCGGCCCTGTGGGACAGCACCCTGTGGACGCCGGGCAGCAAACGCGGCACAGTCTCCGCGGTCTCCCTGCCGTCCCTCAAAGAAGCGGGCACGGAGTCCGTCGGCGCCCCCTGCGTTCCCGGGGAGCTGCAGGTGGTGGGCCGCTGGATCTACTGGTCCTGCGGGCCCGGCGGTGACGCGGGCGTGTACGACCGGGTCACGGGGCGGCTGATCGAGGTACCGTCCGGATACGCGCAGCTGGCCGACGGCTACCTGGTCAGCCAGGCGACCGCGGCCCGCAAGCTGCTGATCACCTACTTCCCGGACGCGGTGCCCGCCGACCGTGTCGGCACGATCGAGCTGGGTCCGCTGCCTTCACCGGCCCACACCCCGCAGGACCGGCGCGGCCTGTTCTGGGCGGTGGACCGCTTCGCCGGCGCGCTGGCCTACCTCGACGCCTCGGGCGACGTGGTCGTGAAGTGGCCCCAGGTCCGCGCCTCCCCGTTCACCGAACCCGGCCCTGATACCCCGTTCGCGGGCACGCTTTTTTCGGGCGCCCTGATCGTGGTGGTGCTGGCCTGCGCGATCGCTCTCCATACCGCAGGCCGGAAGCCGTGGTCGCGATTCCGGCGGCCATCCGCATGAGCCGAGCCCAAGGGGATTCCTCTGAACGGCAGCGGATCCCGGAACGCCGCACGCGGGCTTTCAACCAGCCACCGAACACAGCCTCGACCAACTCACCGGGTTGGTGCGGACACGGCTGAAACGGATGCAGGAACGCCTCCGCCTCATCGGGAGCCTCATCGGCAAGACCGGGATCAACCTCCAACCGCAGAACCCTCAGCTTTTAAAGATCTCTAGAGGTTCGGCCGCGTACAGGGGTCGGCCCAACTCCCGGTCCCATCACGGGCGCTCCCGCCGCCCTGTCGGCCTGCCGCCCTGGACGTCAGGAGCCGCAGTCTCGGCCGGTATCGCACTGCCAGCCGGAGAAGCCGCCCTCGCCGGGATGGTCGATGGCGTGGTCGAAGTGGAGGAACCCCCACGCCACCCAGGCGATGAAGGCGACGCAGAGGGCGAGTCCGGTCCACAGGGCCAGCTTCTTGAGTCCGGTCCACAGGGCCAGCTTCTTCAGAAGGCAGCCGGGGCTCACGTCGTCCCGGCCAGCGCTCTCCGGCTTGGGCCGCGGCGGCGGGGACGACGGGGCGCGTCGTGGCACGCTACGGCTTGCGTGCTACGCCGCCGAAGTCGTCGACCTCGGCAGGCAGTTGGGAACCAGTGGTCGCGGGGCGCCAGCGCGAGACCGAGACGAGGCCGGGTTCCAGCAGTTCCAGACCGTCGAAGAACCGGGCGAGTTGTTCCGGGCTGCGATTGATACGGGGGTTGTCGCTCGCCTCGTTCCACTGCTCGATCATCAGGCGCATCTGCTCGGGGTTGAGGACCTCGGTGTCGTCGCAGAGCACGAGGTAGCTGCCGGAGGGCAGGGCGTCCACCAGACGGCCGACTATCGCGTAGGCGGAGTCGTCGGTGACGTGCGCGGTGATTCCCAGCAGCACCAGGGCCACCGGCTGGGTGAAGTCGAGTGTCTTGGCCGCGTGTTCCAGGATGGCGTCGGGGTTGCGCAGGTCGGCGTCGATGTAGTCGGTGGCGCCTTCGCGGGTGCTGGTCAGCAGGGCCTGGGCGTGGGCCAGCACGATCGGGTCGTGGTCGGTGTAGACGATCCGGGTCTCGGGGACGAGTCGTTGGGCGACTTCGTGGGTGTTGTTCGCGGTGGGCAGGCCTGTTCCCACGTCCAGGAACTGGCGGATACCGGCCTCGGCGACGAGGTACTCCACGGCACGGACGAGGAAGGCCCGCTGCTCCCGGGCGATGTCGAGGATGGCCGGGTTGGCCTCGGCTATCTGGTCGCCGACCTGCTGGTCGATCTCGTAACAGTCCTTGCCGCCCAGCCAGTAGTTCCAGATGCGGGCGGAGTGCGGCACGTTGCTGTTGATGAGCGGACGTTGAACTGACATGAGATCTCCCAGAGTTGGCCGGATACCGCACAATCTAGCCGCAATACCCTGTCGGGTGCCGGAGCACTGTGGATCTTCACTGGAGGCCTGCTCGTCGTTGTTGCCCGGGTCGGAACTCACGTGTGCCTGCCAGGCGTTCTCCCGGGTGTCGACTGTTCCCTTGCCGTGGGCTTCAGCTCTGGGACCTGCCGGCATGAGCAAGCTCGATCCTGATCCTCGTACCTTGGAGGTTTGATGCGTACAGGCGTCGTGGTCTCCGCACAGCCCGGTGTGGAGGATCTCGCCGTGCAGGCCGAGGAGTTGGGCCTGCGCAGCTTCTGGGTCAATGACTCCCCGATGGTCCACGGAGACCCCTTCGTCGCCCTGAGCCTGTGTGCGAAGGCCACCCGTCGCATCCGGCTCGGTATCGGCGTGACCTCACCGGCGTTACGCTCGGCCCCGGCCGCGGCGAGCGCCTTCGCCAGCCTCAACGCCCTGGCACCGGGCCGGATCATCTGCGGGGTCGGCACCGGGAACACCGCCCGGCGCACCCTGGGCATGCCGCCGGCCACGGCTGCCGCGCTGGAGAACTTCACCGCGGCCCTGCAGAATCTGTGCGCCGGGCGCCCGACCGAGTACCGCGAAGGTGACCGGGTCCGCGACATCCGGTTCCTGCACGCCGGGGCGCACGTGAACACCACCGATCCGATCGAGTTCGTCGTGGCCGCCCTGCACGGGCCCAAAGCCGCAGCCGTCGCCGGACGCCGCGGTACGGGCCTCATCTCCTTCGGCCTGCTCGACCCCACCGCCTGGCACGCGCTGCACACCGCCCGCCGCCAAGCCGCCCAGGGCACCCTCTACGCCCCCGACTCCCGCACCCACTCCTACCTGGTCACCGCGCTGCACCTACTGGACGGCAACGAGGACGCCGGTAGCGACGCGGCCCGGGACGCGACAGGTCACCTCGTCCTGTCACTGCTGGACTTCGCCGCCGACACCCCCGCCTTCGCCGGGCAACTCGCACCCGACCAACGCGAGGCGGTCCGACAGCTCCTCCGGCGGCGCGGCACCACCGCCACCGCACCGGACCGGTACACCAAGCTCTACCCGAACTACCTCGGACGCATCGCACCCCAGGACCGGGACCTGATCCTGCCCTCACTGATGAACGCCGTGGCCCTCGTCGGCACCCACGACGACCTCCGCACCCGCATCACCGCCCTGGAACAGGCAGGCGTCGACGAACTCCTCATCCAGCCGGTGATCGACCCACCCACCGAGATGGCCCAACTCGCCGAACTCCTCACCTGAGCGCCCCGCCGGTGGAGGAACGGCTTGATCCAGCCGACTGTCCGTCCCCGAAGCGTCCTCACCGAAATCGCTCCACAAGTCCTCAGCGCTGTACGTCACTTGCCCGCTGTCGCAAACTCACGAAGGGAGATGACCGCAGGCGTTGTGACGAGGTCCGGGGGCGGGGGAGCTGTGGAGACGACGACGCAGGTGATCACGGTGGTGGCAACACTCAGCGGTGTGGTGTTGACCCTCTTGACCAATGCCTACCTCGAACGGCGCCGGGGACGCGATGCCCGCGAGCTCGAAGCGATGCGCCGCGCCGCGGAACATGCGCACTGGCTGCGCGATGCCCGGCTGAACGCATACGCCCAGCTCTCCCTGGCCGGGGAGGAAGCACTCCAGTTCATCCGCTCCGAACTGCCGCTGCTCGCCACCTCCTCCGGGGACGCACAGTGGGCCGCAGTCGAGAGCAGGTGGCGAGAGCTGCGAACGGCGTACCGCAAGGCCTACAACCAAGTCGCTCTCTTCGCGACGGACGAGGTGCGCACCGCTGCTCACCAGATGTGGCTCGCCGGCTGGCACGGAGGCAATGACTACCTACGCGACCTTGCTGCCGCTGACCGCCCCACTGAATCGGCCGATTGGGGTGCGCGAGCCCACGATGTGGCGATGCAGATGGGCAAAGCCGGCGACGTATTCCTGGAGTGCTGCCGACGAGAGATCGCCACACCGTGACCGTTACCGCGGACGATCGCTCGGCGCCGGGGCGGCGCAACTGCGGCCTGCTACGCGACAAGGCCCGCCGCGGCAGGCGTGTGGGACCGGCCGGTCATGTCAGGCTGGAGGGGACGATCCCGTAGCGGCGCATCTTGCGGTACATCGTGGCGCGGGAGATCCCGAGGTCCTGTGCGGTGCGCTGGACGTTGGCGTTGCGGTCCATCAACCCGCGCAGAATGGCGTCGCGTTCCAGCGCCTCGATCGTCGTCAGGACCTTGCTCGACGACACCCGGCATTCCGGCGGCAGGTCCTCCGCATGGATCACCGGGCCCGAAGCGCGCCGGGCCAGTCCCCGTATCACCGACTCCAGCTGCCGGACGTTCTCCGGCCAGGGGCATCGCTGCAGCATGGTCAGTGCATCGGGGGAGAACCTGCTGTCTGCGCTCGGCCGGTACTTGCGCAGGAAGAATCGCGCGAGGTGCTCGGTGTCCCCATGGCGATGGCGCAGCGCCGGGACCTCGCCCGAGACGCGGCAGACATGGTCGAGGCCGTCGTCGGCGCCGGCCATCGACGGCTGGCTGGTCATGACCAGCTGTGCGGTCGCGCTGTCGTTCCTCGGCGCCAGCAGGTCCGTCAGCCGCCTCCGTAGCTGGTCGCCCAGGAGGTGCACATCGCTCAGAAGGAGAACGTTGGACGGTACGAGGAGCAGCTCACCGATGTCGTGCAGCCAGCGCTCGGTGACGGCAGGTGAGTCCGACGGCGGCGCTTCCCGCACCTCCAGCCGGCGTCCGGCGCCGTGGGCCCGGTGCAGGGCCTGAACCAGCGTCCTCTTGCCGACGCCGGCTTCGCCCAGGAGATGAAGCCAGGTCCCGGCGGCGAACGCCGACTCGCTGTCGGCGACCGTGCGCAACCAGTTCGGGGACGAGCCCACCAGCCCCAGGTCGAAGCGGACCGGCGCGGCGGAGGCCGCGGGTGTGGGCTGGGCCCGTCCGATCAGCCGGACGCGGAACACGGCGCCCGCGTCGCTGTCCTCGCGTCGGCAGCGGCTGACCCTGAGTTCGGCGACGCGTCCCGAGGGCAGGGCGATGCTGCGGGTCCCCTCCAGCCGGGGATGGTCGGCGATCTCACGGGCATGGTCGAGCAGCGCATACTGATCGGGCCCGGTCACGGCGGCACTGAGCTGCTCGTTCATCATGACGACATCGCGGTTGAGCGCCAGCACGGGTCCCGGGCGCGCCGAGGAGCACGCCTCCATGTAGTCCTGGAAGAGAGCCCGCTCGCGCCGCGAGGTGATCGCCGCGATCTCGGCCTCGATCTGGGCCGCGACCGAACGGGCGAAGGCCATCAGCATGCCGTCGGAGCCCTGACGGATGGTGGTGAGGTTGAACGCTCCCAGCAGGCTGCCCCGGGTCGGATGCAGGATCGGCACGGCCGCGCAGTGGAACTCCCGCAACTCTTCGACGTAGTGCTGCCTTCCGGCGATCACGACCGGGCGGCCGCTGGCCAGCGCGGTCCCGATGCCGTTGGTGCCCACATAGCGCTCGGAGAACACGTGCCCCGGGGCCAGACGCACGCGGTTGAGGTGCGTCGTCAGACCCTCGTGGGACACCTTCCGGGACAGCACGACGCCGTTCCGGTCCGTGATCATCGTGGACACCGGGTCGTCGGCGAGCTGTTCGTGCAGCGTGTTCAGGATGGGCAGTGCCGCCCTGGCCAGGGGGCTTTCCAGGTTCGGGTTGTCCAGGTAGGGAGCGTCCAGGCTGCCCGACTTCACCTTGTACTCGATCGAGCGCTGCCATGAGGCGACCACGAGCGGCCGGGCGCTCGGATCGTTGGTGACCTCCAGATAGAGCTCTCTGGCTACTCTCAGTGAGTTCCCGGGTTGGTGTCGGGGCATTTAACACTCCCGTACGGCGCGCGTCACAGTCCTCGGTGCAGTGATTGGAACAGCCAGGCGGCCTCACGCCTACGGCGTGTATCACATTGAGACATCCGCGGACGGATTCTGAGACATCGGCCTGCGAACGGCCGCCTGTGTAATCGGCGCACCCCCCACCCGCCGAGTCGCAGGGAGCCGCCATGAAAGCCGTGCAGGTCATCGAGTACGACGAGCCACCCGTGCTCGTGGACGTGCCGGACCCGCAGATCACCGGCCCGCTGGATGTGATCGTGAAGATCGGGGGCGCAGGGGTCTGCCGGACCGATCTGCACATCCTCGAAGGACAGTGGAAGGAGAAGAGCGGCGTCGCCCTCCCGTACACCATCGGTCACGAGAACGCCGGCTGGGTGGCGGAGGTCGGGGAGGCCGTCACCAACGTCGAGGCGGGTGACGCGGTCATCCTGCACCCGCTGGTGACCTGCGGTCTGTGCCGCGCCTGCCGGGCCGGCGACGACGTGCACTGCATGAATTCGGCCTTCCCCGGCATCGACGCCGACGGCGGCTACGCCGAGTATCTGAAGACCAGCGCCCGCTCGGTGGTGCCCCTCGCCCGGTCGCTGGAACCGGCCTCGGTGGCGGCCCTGGCCGACGCCGGGCTCACGGCGTACCACGCCGCGGCCAAGGCGGCCCGGGCCCTGTGGCCCGGCGACAAGGCCGTGGTCATCGGCGCCGGTGGACTGGGGCACATCGGCATCCAGGTGCTGCGGGCCCTCTCGCCGGTCGAGATGATCGTCATCGACCGCAGCCCCGAGGCCCTCGCGCTGGCCAAGGAACTCGGCGCCGACCACACAGTTCTCGCGGACGGCAGCGAAGCCGACCGCGTCCGGGACCTCACCGCGGGGCACGGCGCGGAGGCCGTACTGGACTTCGTCGGGGAGGGGGGCGCCGTCGAGACGGGCGTGGCCTGTCTGCGCCGCAACGGCAACTACTACGTCATCGGCTACGGCGGCCACCTCCACGTGCCGACGATCGACGTCATCTCCACGGAGATCAACTTCATTGGCAACCTCGTGGGCTCTTACAACGACCTCTCCGAGCTGATGGTCCTGGCAGCCCGCGGCAAGGTCACCCTGCACACCCAGCGCTACCCCCTCGCCTCCTTCCAGCAGGCCCTCGACGACCTGGACACCGGCGCGGTACGCGGCCGAGCCATCCTCATCCCCTGACACCGCAGGAGAAGCCCCATGCGCAGCAGACCGTACCCGGGCCTGGTCGCCGTCGCGGCCGTCGCGGTCCTGACCGCCACCGCGTGCACCGCCCAGAACGAAGCACAGCACAAGCCCAAGGAAAAGGCCGCGCTCTTCAAGTCCGGCTCGCAGATCAGCTACCAGAAGTACGGCAAGAACTACCCGGCGACCAAGGTCAGAGACGTCCCCGGCTCCTGCAGCTACGAGTCGATCAGCCGCAAGGACTACTCCGGACAGACACTGAAGATCATCAGCCATGCCGTCCCGGTCATCGGTGAGCCGACGCAACTGCACGCCAAGCAGTTCGAGGAGATCACCGGCGGGAAGGTCGAGGTGGTCAACGTCCCCTTCGGCGAGCTGCACCAGAAGATCCTCACGCCCCTCCAGGCGGGCCAGCCGGCCTACGACGTCATGTTCTACCCGTCCCTGTGGATCGGCGACATGGCCCCGTACCTGGCACCGGTGCCGGAGAAGTACCTCAACACCACCGGCATGCAGGATGTCACCGCGGCCTACATGGACGTGGCGACCTGGGACGGGAAGGTCGTGCAGTACCCGGTGGACGGTGACCGGCACTACCTCAAGGTCCGGACCGATGTGCTGAAGGACCCCAAGTGGCGGGCACAGTACGCGAAGGCCACGGGCAAGGAGCTCCGGATACCCGAAACGTGGGCCGAATACCAGGAAGTGGCCCAGTTCTTCAGCGGCAAGGACGTCGACGGCGACGGCAAGTCCAACTACGGCAGCGCCGAGGTCACCAAGCGCGACGACCTGACCTTCTCCGCATTCGTCAGCCGGGCGGCGCCGTACGTGAAGAACCCGGACGTCAAGGGCGGTGTCTTCTTCGACGTCGAGACGATGAAGCCGCTGATCAACACGCCCGGCTTCGTGCGCGCCCTGGAGGACATGGTCAAGGCCAAGTCCACCTGGGCACCCGGCGGCGCCAACTTCGGGCTGGGAGACGAGATCTTCTCCTTCGGAGGCGGTCAGACGCTGATGTCCTATTCCTGGGACGACGCCTTCATCCAGGCCCAGCAGCCGGACAGCAAGATCCGCAACACGGTTGAGGCGGCGCCGCTGCCGGGCTCCGCGGAGGTCTACAACCGCACGACGAAGTCGTGGGACAAGAAGGCGAACCAGGCGGCCTACTTCACCTGGGGATGGACCTCCGCGGTGGCGAAGGCTTCCAGCCATCAGGAGATGGCCTTCGACTACTTGTGCTTCTTCAGCAACGAGGCCAACACCGCTCTCGATCTGACCATCGGACGTTTCGGCGTCAACCCCTACCGCATCTCCCACTTCGACCCGGAGTTCTGGCAGAAGCAGGGCTGGGACAAGGAGGTCGCCGAGGCGTACGTGAACACGCTCTCCGGCATGGAGGAGAACCCCAACCGCGTCTTCGACCTGCGCGTCCCCGGCGTCAACCAGTACATGTCCGCGCTGGCCAACGGAGTCGCCGCGGCGGTGGCGGGCCAGGAGTCCCCGCAGCGGGCCCTGGACGGCGTGGCCGGGGAATGGGCCAAGATCACCGACCAGATCGGCAAGGACAAGGTCCGCGGCGCCTACCGCAACGTGGTGGCGCTCGAGGACGAGTCCTGATCCGAACGCAGGGCACCCCGGGTCGCCGGACCGTACCGGCCGGCCACCCGGGGTCTCCCGCCCGCTTCCGCAAGGAGAACCATGGACGGCCTGCGCCGGCACAAGAGCATGTTCCTGCTGCCGGGACTGCTCACGCTCTTCCTGATCATCATTTTCCCGCTGCTGTTCACCATCCGCGTCAGCTTCTCCGGCTGGAACGTCAGCAACCCTCAGATGGACTTCATCGGAGGGGCCAACTACACCGCGATGCTGCACGACAGCCGCTTCTGGGCCTCCATCACCCGGCTGATCCTGCTGGCGGGCGGCACGGTCCTGATCCAGTACCTCATCGGCTTCGGCATGGCCCTGCTGGTCTGGCGCGACGTACGCGGCCGCAGATTCTGGCGGGTGCTCTTCCTCGTCCCCATGATGACCACGCCCGTGGTGATGGCCGCCATCTGGCAGACGATCTTCCATGAGTCGCTCGGACCGGTGAACGACCTGCTGGGAATGCTGGGCCTGTCGACGGTCCCCTGGCTCACCGAGTCCGGCCCGGCCCTGTTCGCGCTGATGACCGTCGAGGTCTGGCAGTGGACCCCTTTCATGTTCCTGTTGCTGCTCGCCGGCCTGCTCAGCCTTCCCAAGGAACCGTTCATGGCCGCGGCGATCGACGGCGCCGGCACCTGGCGCACCTTCTGGAAGGTGACCTTCCCGCTGATGGCACCGGTCTCGGTCGCGGCGGTCGTCATCCGGCTGATCGAGGCATCCAAGCTCTCCGACAGCGTCTACGTCCTGACCTCCGGCGGGCCGGGGTCCTCCACGGAGACCCCGGGTTACTACCTCTACATCCAGGGGCTCAGAGATCAGCAGACCGGCTACAGCGGGGCGATGTCCCTCACTTACCTCGTCCTGATGATCGTCACGCTGACGGTCGTCGCCGCCCTGCTCACCAGGGCTTTCAAGCTGAAGGGTGGCTCATGAGGTCGCGCCTTTACCCTGTGTTCAAGTACATCGTGATCGCCCTGTGGGCCTGCTTCGTCGCGGGACCGTTCTTCTGGGCGATGACGACCAGCTTCAAGAGCGCCAACGCCGTCCAGGGCGGCCCGACTTACCTCCCCTGGGCGCAGTACGAGCCCACCCTCACCGGCTGGCGCAACATCTTCGGCGGAGCGGGCGGCGTCGATGTGATCGACCCGTTCATCAACAGCGCCGTCGTCACCATCGCCGCCTCCGCCATCAGCCTGGCGCTGGGATCCCTGGCCGCCTACGCGCTGTCCCGGTACCGGTTCAAGCTGGGCTTCATCAAGAACAGCGACATCGTCTTCTTCTTCGTCTCCCAGCGGATCATGCCGCCCGTCGTCCTGGTGATCCCCTTCTTCTACCTCCTGCAGTGGGGAGGCCTCCTGGACACCATCCCGGGCCTGGTCATCGTGACCGTCGCGCTGCTGCTGCCGATCGCGGTCTGGGTGATGGTGGACTTCTTCAACGGCATTCCCCGGGAGATCGACGAGATGGCGATGCTGGACGGCTGTCCCCCGTTCCAGACCTTCGTACGGGCGATCCTGCCGAACTCCTTGCCCGGACTGACCGTGGCGGCGATGTTCTGCGCCGTGTTCGGCTGGAACGACTTCTTCTTCGCCTTCCGGCTGACCTTCACCGAGGTCCAGACCCTGCCCCAGGCGGTCGTCGCCCTCAACTCCTCCATTCCACCGTGGTGGACGCTGTCCGCCGCCGCGCTCTTCGGCGTGGCACCGCTGATCCTGCTCGCCCTGTGGGTGGAGCGCCTGCTGTCCAAGGGGAACCTGTCGGGAGCGGTCCGATGAACCTCAGTGCCACCGATCTGTGCCTGACCGTCGACGGTGTCGACCATCTCGACAACGTGACCGCCACCTTCCGGCCGGGACGGCTCCACACCGTCATCGGCCGGACGATGGCCGGGAAGACGACGCTCCTTCGGGCCCTGGCCGGCCTGCAGAAAGTGGACTCCGGCTCGCTGACCCGGGCGGGAGCCGACTTCCTGAAGACGCCGGTGTGGCGGCGCGACACCGCCATGGTCTACCAGCAGTTCATCAACTACCCGCATCTCAACGTCTTCGACAACGTGGCCTTCCCGTTGAAGCGGGCCGGCCTGTCACGGGACGAGATCCGGCGGCGGGTCCGGCACAGCCTGGCGAGCGTGGGCCTCGCGGACTTCGAGAAGCGCAGGCCCTCCCAGCTTTCCGGCGGCCAGCAGCAGCGCGTCGCGATGGCCCGTGCCCTGGCCCGCGGGACCGGCATCCTCCTGCTCGACGAGCCCCTGGCGAACCTGGACTACAAGTTGCGCGAACAGTTGCGTGACGAGTTCAAGGCCCTCTTCTCGGACCAGGGAGACACGATCGTCATCTACACGACCACCGAACCCGCCGAGGCGATGATGCTCGGGGACGTGGTCCTGGTCATGCACGAGGGGCGGATCCTCCAGACCGGCACCCCGCAGGACGTCTTCGAACGCCCGGCGACCACCACCGTGGCGTCCATCATCAACGACCCGCCCATGAACATCTTCGCGGGCCGGCTCGAGGCCGGCCAGGTCACGGTGGCCGGCTTCCAGGCCACGCACACCTCCGCGCACCTGGCCGACCTGCCTGACGGCGCCTACCAGTTCGGCCTCCGGGCCACCGACGTCAGCCTGGCCGACGTCGGTGTCGAGGGCGAAGTGACCTTCGTCGAGATCTCCGGCTCCGAGACCTTCGTCCATGTGGTCGTCGGCGAGACCCCCTTCGTCGTACAGATCGAAGGCATCCACGACGTCGCCCTCGGCGACCTGGTCAGACTTCGGCTGCGTCCCGACCGGCTGTTCGCCTTCGACGAGCAGGGGACGCTCGTGCGGACTCCTTCATACGATCTCGCTTCAGTGGAAGGCCGTTGATATGGCGCAGTTGGACATCGTCGACGTCGGGCACGCGTACACGCCCGGCGCCGAGGAGGAGCGGTGGGCTCTCAAGCCGCTGAAGCTGACCTTCGAATCCGGCAAGACCTATGCGCTGGTCGGGCCCTCGGGCTGCGGCAAGACGACGCTGCTGAACATCCTGTCCGGCCTGGTCAGACCATCCCGGGGACGGGTGCTGTTCGACGGCGTCGACGTCACCGCCCTGCCCACGAAGGCGCGCAACATCGCCCAGGTCTTCCAGTTCCCCGTCATCTACAAGTCGATGACGGTCTACGACAACCTCGCCTTCCCGCTGCAGTGCCGGCGCTGGGACAAGGCCAAGATCGACACCAAGGTCCGGCAGGTCGCCGAGGCCCTGGACCTGCACGACCGGCTGAGGCATCCCGCCCGTGGGCTCACCGCCGACGACAAGCAGCTGATCTCACTCGGCCGCGGCCTCGTCCGCGACGACGTGGCAGCCGTCCTGATGGACGAGCCGCTCACCGTGATCGACCCGCAGCTGAAGCACTCGCTGCGGCGCAGGATCCGGGAGATCACCGAGCAGTTCCGGCCCACGGTGATCTATGTGACGCACGATCAGTACGAGGCGATGAGCTTCGCGCAGGAACTGCTCGTCATGAAGGACGGCCGGGCCGTGCAGCAAGGCACCCCTGAGCAGCTGTTCGAGGCGCCCTCCTCCACCTATGTCGGCTACTTCATCGGCTCACCGGCGATGAACTTCCTGACCGTGGACCGAGGCGACGGCCCCTTCGCGCTCGGTGGCCGGCCGCTGTCCGTCGCCTGGGACATCCCTCGGAGCACGACCGAGGTTCAGGTGGGTGTGCGGCCCGAATATGTCAAGATCGTCGCGGATCCCGGCCCCAACACCTTCCCGGGCCGGCTGCGGAGCGTCAGCGACCACGGCGCGCAACGCGTGCTCGAGGTCGAGGTTGCCGGGCAGTCTGTCAGGGCCAAAACACCACGAGAGGACGGAGTCCCGCTCAGCGAGAGTGTTCTGGTGCATCTGCCGCGCGCAAAGGCCCTTCCGTACGCCGACGGCCGGCTGGTACTCCGCCCGTGACGGTCCGTACGCCTTGCTCGCGACGCGTCCGGCGCTGCGGGGTCGGCGCGTCGGCGCCGCCAGGACGAGCACGCCGTGCTGCCAGTGCCGTACACACACAACGCCCGTGCGATGCCGGGGCGCACAAACATCAGCGAAGGAATCTCATGATCTTCATCACCGCCAAGTTCCGGGTCCGCCCCGAGCACGCCGACAGCTGGCCCGAGGTCACCGCGGACTTCACCCGGGCGACGCGCGCCGAACCCGGCTGCCTGTGGTTCGACTGGTCGCGCAGCGTGGACGAGCCGACCGAGTACGTCCTCGTCGAGGCCTTCCGCGACGACGAGGCCGCGGGCGCGCATGTACAGTCCGCACACTTCAAGGCCGCCCAGCAGACACTGCCGCCCCATCTGGTCGAGACGCCGCGCATCGTCAACACGACGATTCCCCAGGACGACTGGTCGCTCCTTGGCGAGATGACAGTCCCCGGACAGGAGTAGCACCGATCCGAAGGACAGGGAGCCGCGCGCTCATGGCATCACCTTCCACCGCCAGGCTCCCTGTGCCGTCGGCCGCAGTACGCCGAGACCAACTACGGGCCAGCCTGTCCGGTCAGTGCAATGGCGAGCCGTCCAGGTACCGATCTTGACAGGGATGAGGTCGGCAGCTCCAACTTGCCGCTTTCCGGCCGCGTCATCCGGGGAGCGGCCTGCGTCCGGTCGGGTGTGCGGTGGGGCGCAGGGCGCTGCGCTCCGGGAACGCCGACGCTGTCATGCGCTCGTGTTCCATGGCGAACGTCGGATCGGCGTCGTAGTCGGTGTGCCCCCGGATCGGCGCGGGCAGTGGGTACTCGACGCTCCGGCCGAAGGTGAGGGGGTCCTTCAGCTGAACGTCGACTACGGGGCCGTCCGGCTGCGCCGCGAGGAACACCGGGCCACCGATGGGATCGGTGGCCCGCCACAGATTGCGCCAGCTGTGCACCTCGCGGTGCAGGGCCCGCAGCTCCCGCTGCCCGAAGAAAGCAGGGAACAGCCGTCCGTACAGGCGCTCCAACGGTGAGCCGTAGGTGAGCAGTCGGACACGGCGGCGTTCGGACGGGGGAAGCTGCCAGATGGCTGCGGCCGCGAGCACACTGCCCTGGGAATGGGCTGACACCAGGACCCGGCCGCCCGTCGACCGGCACCACGTGGACATCCGCCAGGTGAGATCGGGGACGGCCCGCTCCGAGTAGCTGAGCCGCGCGAACGGGTGGGCGGCCCGGGGCCAGAAGGTACCCAGGTCCCACACGATGCCGAGGAGGCTGCGGGATGTGGGTGCACGGGAGGCCCGGCGGCTGGAGTTGAGGAAAACGACGACCCCGACGGCGATCAGCCAGGACCCGATCCCCTTCAGCGCCTGGCTCAGTTCCAGCAGGGGCTCCGGCAGCCCGGTTCCCGCGTCACCCGGCGGGGCGCCGGTGACGAACGCCCCCACCAGGGAGGCCACGCTCAGCAGCAGCACGGCCGTGGCCGTGGTGCTCAGCATCATGGGGATCGAGTCCGTGATGCGGGCGCGCGCCCGGGCGGTGGTGATCCGGCGCGTGCGCAGCGGGTCGTGGCCTTCGCCCGGATAGTCGGCCTGCACGTAGGTGAGCAACCGCCGCTCGATTCTGCGGAGTTGGAGGCGCAACACACCGGCGAGAGCCAGCAGTACGGCAAGCAGCACCGGGATGGCGGACATCTGCCAGGTGACCAGGGGAGGGGGGCCCGCGATCGAGCCGCCCTCGGTGCCCGGCTTGCCGTAGTTGCCCAGCCAGTCCGCGAGCCCCTGTACGGCGCCGGCGGACATCATGTTGTAGAGGGAGAAGGCGAGCGTCACGGCGGTCGCCGGGGCGAGCCCCCGCAACAGGATGCGCGGGTCGCGAGCACTGCGGAACAGCACCGTCCCGGCCACGGCGAGCGCCACCACGATCGTGCCTTGCGTCAACAGCAGTCCGCCGTAGATGAGTTCACCGCTCGGCAGCCGTCCCGCCGACCGCCAGCCGGGCCGGGACCACAGGGCGTACAGGAGGCACAGCACGACGAGTGCGGCCGCGACGGGGACGGCTCGGGTGAACATCGGGTCCAGGCGGCGGTCGATCCGGCCCTCGGAGCGGCCCCGACGACAGACCCCCCAGACCGCGACGGCGCCGAAGTTGAAGATCATCGCGCTGAGTAGCTCGCCGCACGCGGCGAGGGCGACCGGTCCGCCGGCCTGCCGGTCGTAGCGGTAGGGCGCCGCTACGAGCAACATGGCGACCGTGCACAGCCCGGCGATGGTGTGCGTCGAGTTGAGCCTGGCCAGGAGGCGTCTGCCGTACCAGAAGCCCGGCCTCGAGAGGGCGGGCATCTCGTACGCCTCCCCATAGTCGGACTCGCTCGGGGGGTGGGCCAGCGGCTGCTGGGACTCGAACGCGTTCCACGTCTGCCGGGACAGCCGCCACAGCAGATAGATGAGCGCGCACGGCAGAAGCGAGCCCACGGCGAGACGGCGACCGGGTTGCCCCCACCAGCCGGACTCCGCCGAGAGGAAACCCAGCCAGAAGCTCTGGCCGCGGGCGCAGGCGGCCTGGCCCGCGCACTGCCAGGCGACGAGGTCCAGGGAGAGCTCGCAGACGGCCGCCACCACCATCACCGTCAGGCTGAGCCCCGCGAGCCTGATCAGAAGGGAGTGCAGTCTGATGGTGAGCTCGTGGCCAAGGGCGGGCGGGCGCATCCAGTGGGCGAGGTTCACCAGCATGAAGGGGAGCAGCAGGAACCACAGCACCTGACCGGGCCGGCCCGGCGCGAGCGGCCCCCAACTGTAGGTCTCAGGCACGGTGCGTCCCTGATAGTCGTGCGGTCGCTGCTCCGCGTCCGCGTCCTCGGCCCTGCGGTGAAGCGCCGCGATCTCGTCACCGGCGATCTGCACGACGCGCGGGTCGGCGAGCGTCCGTTCGGGCGTCGCGCCCTCGATGCCGTGGACGAGCAGTTCGAGGACGAGACCGGGATTCGCGTGGCGTTCCGGGGTAGAGGACCGTGGTGCGGTGGCCAGGCCGGCGCGGGCCCGGGCCGTGACCTCGTGCGTGTGGGCGAGGGCCTTGCGTACCGCGTTGGCCTGCGGATGCCGTAGCCCCAGCGTGGTCGACGCGCGCTGGGCCGCCACCGCGAGGACGTCGACGAGCCGCTCCATACCATTCAAGTCGCCGTCCAACGCGGCGGTTTCATGCCGGGCCGAAGCCATCAGGACCAGGGCTTCCAGGGACCGGGGATGGTCGTCCCCCAGCCGCTCCATCTGCTGTCGGCACAGCTCTTCGAGGTCCTGGGCCAGTTGCCGGACACGCGCGTCGTCCCCGGCGCGGCCCGCGGACCGGAAGAGGACGGAGGTGGTGCGCAGGAGTACGTTGAGCCGGGGCCCGGACGCCGGCAGCGAGTGGCCGATTTCCTTCCCCTGCCGGGCGTGCGACTCGGCGGCCCGCCACTTGCCCTGGCCGGCGGCGCACAGGGCGAGGTTCGTGTGGGTGTGAGCCTTCTCGACCGGGGTGTCCGCGGCGTCCAGCGCCGACTCCAGCGCGGTCAGGGCATGGTCGAGGTAGGAGCCGCCCTCGTCGATGAGGGCCGCGGCAAGCCGGTTGTGCACCAAGCACCGGTATGTCGGCCCCACGCGCGAGGCATCGATCCATTCCGCGGCCAGGTCCAACGCCGCGGCGAGCTCTTCGGCCAGCCCCAGCTCGCGCAACAGCGTGACCAGGTAGGTGAATTGCTGTGCGTCGTCAGGGGTGAGGAGAAGCCTCTGGTCGCCGGGCAGCGTCGTGAGGTGGGCGCGCAGTGCGTCCAGCGATCCGTGCTCGCCCCGTACCGCCCGCTCGGCGGCGCCGATCCGCTGCGCCCAGTCCGGCGCGGTGGGCTCAGTCACCTGAAGCCCCGCCCAGCAACTCGTCGTCCAGCGCACGAAGCGCCCGATCACGACTTCGCGCAGCATCGTCCGGCGTGATGAGGCCGTCGTCCAGCAACTGCCGGATCCTCCTCAAGTACCCCTCGACATCCAGGGTCGGCGGGTCCCGGCGGGGCTCGGCCGGGGGTCTAGGGCCCGGCAGGACCGCCGGCTTCCCGGCCACCACATCGCGCAGATGACCGACGTCGAAGTACGGAAACCGCTCGGCGGCGTGCTGTACGGATGCCGCGAACACCACGTTCGTGTCCCGGGAGCCGTCCGCTCGGCTGAGCTCCTGCTCCATGAGGATGCCCACGACGGGCCGTTCATCCGGTCCCGCGTCGGCGGGGACGGCGTGCACCGGGCTGCCGGAATAGCCCGCGAAGTCGTGCACCAGCTGGGCGACGGTCATCTGCAGCCCCGTGAACTCGCCGTGCGCGTCGCTGCGATGAGTGATCGGTGCGTGGGTGACCTGCCCGCTCAGCGCGGTCTTCGTGTCCGGCGGACGATAGTTGCCGAGCCATGCCACGTCCGGCCGCGGACGGTCGGTGGGCGGGGCGAGCGGGAGGTCGTACGCGTGGGCGTCGAGGACCGCGATGAGCGCGAGGTCCGAGTCCTCGATCCGGTCGCAGAGCCGTCCCGGGACCCGCTGTCCGTCCGGCAGGTGCAGATCCAGACGTACGTCGTCGCCGGAGGCCGCCGACAGGACGTGCAGCGCGGTCAGGACAAAGCCCCGCGTGACCAGGAACCCGGCACCCAAGTGCAGCTCACCCTCGTGGATCCGCACCCAGTACGCATCCGCATACGACTCTGCGCTCATAGCGCGGCGTCTGCCCGCTCCACAGTGAGCGTCACCTCGAGAGACGCCTCCGCCGACGCCTTCGAGAGGATGACGCCTGCCTCGGCAGCCAGCGTCAGGCCGAAGGCGACTTGCACACTGCTGACCGCCCAGCCGTGCCGCTCGGGCACCTGGGCCAGAGAGTCCTGGGCGAGGACTGTCGCCTGCTGGATGGCTTCCCGCACCTCGTCGGCACGCTCGGCGAGCGGGGCGGAGCGGCGCGTCCTGTTGCTGATCTGACGGGAGCCGTTCCCATCGGTCTCGACGGTCTCGATCCGTACGAGCGAAGGAGCGTACTGATCAGCCATGGTCGCCCCCCGTCCCGTCAAGCTGTCCCCGGTGCAGGCCAGCGTAGACCCGAAGGGCCGGGCGGTGGAGGGGGAATGAGAAGGTTGTCCCGGAGGCGATCTTCACGTTGATGCGGACGCCGCAGTCGGCTGCCGTGCGAGCCCGTCGCCTCGGTCAGTCGGCGTACACGGACGGGCTTGCTGAACAACTGCGTTCCGGGGCACGCGAGTTCGGTCCGTATCAGCAGCGCGAAGGCGCCGCCGAGGAGGAAGTAGCCGGAGGCGGTCGTCAGATAGCGGTTGCCGGTCAGCTTGTGGTCGGTCGTGGTGGCCCACCGCCTTGGCGCAGGGCAGAAGTGCTCGGCCGAGTCCCCTACGCGGCCTGGGGCAGGCCCTCTCGCGCGCTGATGCGCGTGCGAGGGCTGCGGCACAGCGACCGGGACCGCTGTTCGGGTCGGGGTTCGTAGCCGCGCGGCGCGTTCTCGTGGAGCCGGCTCGGGCTGGGCGCAGGATGCGGGACATGTTTCCCCGTTTCCTGGCCCGGATGGTCGAGCTGCTGTTGGGCCGTCAGGGGCGTTCGCTGCATTTCAAGGCGGCCGGCGTCGCGACGGTCGTCCTCGTCATGGTGATCCTGGTGGGCTCGAGCCTCGTGGTGTCCGCCGAGCGGGGGACACCTGGGGCGCGGCTGACCTCGTATCCGCGTGCGCTGTGGTGGTCGGTGGAGACCGCCACGACGGTCGGTTACGGCGACTTCTATCCGGTGACGCTGTGGGGCCGGCTGATCGCGGTGGTGGTGATGGTCGTCGGGATCACGGCCTACGGGATGGTCACCGCGGCCCTTGCGACTTGGTTCGTGGGACGGGACGAGGAACGCCGGCACCGGCGCCTGCACCAAGCGGAGCAAGCGGTGGAGCAGGCGTACGCGGAGGTGGCTCACTCGGTGCACGAGCGTTTCGATCGCCTTGAGCGCATGCTCGAAGGGGGCAGGACGTCGTGACTGCACTGGACGTGAGCACCTGAACCCATTTACAACGGCTAACAGAATGAAGCGATGTGTTCTGCGCTCGCACTCCCGTCACAATGGGCAGCTCAGCAACCGTGCCAAATGGCTCCACCGTCCGGCTCTGATCCGCGTCGGACATGGCCCTCATGCCTCGTCGAGACAAAGGCAGAAGGGGTGTCCGGCGGGGTCGAACAGTACTCGAACGTTCTTCTGCGGCTGGAACTCCGCGGCGGTAGCGCCCAAGGCGACTGCCTCGGCGACCGCCGAGTCCAGATCGCCGACCTGGAAGTCGAAGTGCATCATGGGACGCTGTTCCCCGTCGGCTGGTGGCCACACTGGGGCCCGATAGCCGTCCGCCTGCTGGAACACGAAGAACGGTCCCTGCGGGGAAGCGGCGACGATGGCCGTTCCCGGCTCCTCGTGTCCGATGTGCCAACCGAGGAGTTCGGCGTAGAACCTCGCCAAGCGGCCAGGGTCGGGTGCCTCGATCGTCGTTCCCCACCACATGCCACCAGTTCGAGATCTCATTCAGGTAGCTTGCCTCGTGATCACGTTCCTGTCGCGGGCTTGACCGTGTAATCGCCGACGGTTGCCTGAAGTCAGGCGGCGGTGCCCTCCTGGGGCTCGATCAGGACGCCGCTGTCGCACCGGGCGCCTGCGCGGACCAGGGGACCAGGTGTGGGCGCCGGTGATCGCGCGCCAGCGGTCCTGGGGGGACTCGACGAACTTGAACACCATGGCGAGCGCGGCCGCCGGGCTTCCGGCGCCGCAGGTGACCTCGGTCCGCAGCTTGACGGTGGAGAACGTCGACTCGATGGGGTTCGTGGTCCTCAGGTGGATCCAGTGCTCGGCCGGGAAGTCGTAGAACGCCAGCAGCTCCTCCCGGTCGTCGGTGATCTTCGCGACGGCCTTGGGCCACTTCGCGCCGTAGCTCTTCGCGAACGCCTCGATCCCCTGCTCGGCGTGCGCGCGGTCCTCGGTGTTGTAGATCTCCTGCATCGCCTTCGTTGCGCCCGGCTGCGCGGACTTCGGCAGGGCGTTCGAGACACTACGGGCCTTGTGGAGCCAGCACCGCTGATGGCGGGCGGCGGGGAACACTTCGGCCAGGGCCTTCCACAGGCCCATCGCGCCGTCGCCGACGACCAGTTCGGGGTCGCGCATGCCACGGCGACGACAGTCGCGCAGCAGCTCGGCCCACGACTCGGTCGACTCACGCAAGCCCTCCTCGAGTGCGATCAGTTCCTTGGCGGCGTCCACTCGCACCCCGAGCAGGACCGGCACGCAGGAGTGCGCCTGGCCGAGCCGGACCTTCGGGTGCACACGGTCGGCCCACACTTAGACGAAATCGCGGCCGGACAGGTCACGGGCCTGAACAGCACCCCTCCGGCCGCCCCGACACCCGGAGGCGGGGTCGCGGGGCTGGCCGGACGGCTTCACCTCGCATCGTGACGGGGCTCGACTCGGACGGTGATGTGGGCCATGAACCGGGTCTCCCTTGTCGCAGACGAGCGAGCGCCGTGCCCCGCTGGAGAGGGCGGGGCACGGCGCTCGGGGTTGAGGCGGTCAGACGTCGCTTCTTATGGTTCAGGCGTGGCTTAAGTGGCCTGGGGGAAGCCCAGCCGGTCGAGCAGCGTGCTGAAGAGGTCTTCTGCGAAGGTTTCGTGTGAGCGAAGCAGCTCTTCAATCTCGGCTTTTTGCGGTGCGACGGGGATGCCGGCGGCTGCGGTCCAAGCAATGGCGCCCCCGGCGTCGGTGGGTATCTCGGCGTCGAGCTCCGCGCGCTTGTACCTGACGGCTTCATGGAACTCAGGCGTGTCCAGCCACAGAAGTTGATCTTCGAGGTCTTCGGGCTCCTCTGTCAGAAGCCTGGCAGCGTTATCGAGGTTGAGCCATGCCTGCCAGCGCTCTCCGGCGGTGTTCAGCCCAGCCACGAGAGCAAGGGAGCTGTCGGAGACCTCGGCGACGCAGGCCGGTGCCCTGCTCCACTCGACCAGAGCGGGCAGATCCGCTTCGTCCCATGTCCCGGAATCAAGCTGGAGCGTCTGCCAGCCACCCGGCCGTGACTCCCAGGCGTGCACGGTTGCCTTGAGTTCTTCGTCGAGGTTGTCGAACACGGGGGCTTCCAGCAGAGGGCGGCTGCTGCGAGCAAAGACCAGGTGACCCGAGAACCCCACGGCAGTTCCTCCTTCGAGATGGTGAGCGCACTTTACGGGCTGGCGCTGACAACGCGGGCACGGCCAGCAGCTGTACGGTTGGCCGGACTCACCTGCTGAGGCGGCGGTACCCGATGAGCGCCGCGGCGATGGCAACGAACGCGAGGAAGTGCTCAGTTCTGCCTTCGTAGCGTCGGTGCAGGCGTCGGTAGCAGGCCGGCCAGGACACGGTTCTCTCGACCGCCCAGCGGTAGCGGCCCAGCCGCTGGCAGGACTCACGGCCCTTGCCAGCGGATGGGTAGCGGATTCCGCGCCCGCGAAGCCAACGACGCAGGTGGTCGCAGTCGTAGCCCTTGCCCGCGTGCAAATTCGTGGCCCGACGGCGCCGGGGCCCGCGGCGAGACCGGACGGGCGGGATGCCGCGCACGAGCGGCTCCAGGCCCTGGCTGTCGTGCATGTTTTCGCGCCTGAGGCGCCCACGGACAGCGGCAGCCCGTTCCCGTCCGTGATCAGGTGGATCTTCGATCCCAACTGCCTGGGTCGGTCGGGTTGGGTCCCGTCGCCGCCCGCCCTTTTTTGTGACTCGCAGGCTGACGGAAGCGATGGCGCATCGCGACGAGCCCAGTTCGCCTCGAACTCCGACTTTGTCGAGGGTCACGCGGTGGAGCCGGGCCCAGACCCGTTGCGGCTCCACTGGGCGAACCTTCGGTAGACCGTCTGCCGGCTCGGACCGAAGACTGGCGGAAGCTGCCGCCAGGTGCAGCCCGATGTCGTCACGAAGATGATCGCTGCCAGGGCCTCACGATCACCTGCCCGGCGCCGTCCTCCACCCTGCGGACGTATCACTTCCGTCGGCGGCACCACTCGCCGAAACAGCACCCACAGCTCGTCGGCTGCTCACCCGCTGCGGTCGTCCTGCCGAACGCCGCGACGTGGCCCGCGGCGTTAACTCTCGTTTGCCTGGGCCCTGTTGCCTTTGGACGCTCAATGAAGGTCATTCAGCGGTGTCTGTCCTTCGGCAACCTGCGATAGGCGGTGTGTGACGGTGTGTGTCATGGTCTGAGCGCTGCCGAGGTAGGCGGAGGGGTCGCTCAGCTGCCGGATACGGTGTTCACCGAGGCTTGCGACGATGTCCGGCTGTCTGAGGAGTTCGTCGGCGAGATCGGTCCCGGATTCCGTGGCACGGGTGCATGCGTCGTAGACGATGTGGTGGGCTCGCTGACGGCCGAGGTCGGGCGCGAGGGCCATCATCACGGCTTCTGCGAGGACGAGCCCTCCGGTCAGGTCGAGGTTGTCGCGCATGCGGACGGTGTCGACCTGGAGGTTCGCCAGCGTCTGGGTGGCCTGGGCGAGGGAGGACGACAGGAGCAGGAACGCCTCGGGGATGACGGCCCATTCGATGTGCCAGGGCCCGGTGGCGCGCTCGAAGTCCTGCATCGTCGCGTCCAGCATGGCGGAGGACTTGTCGCGCAGGAGCTTCGCGGCAGCGATCATGAGTTCGCTGGAGATGGGGTTGCGTTTCTGCGGCATGGTGGAACTCGCGCCGCGTCCCTCCACGTAGGGCTCGGCCAGCTCCCCGAACTCGGTCGCGCACATCATGGCGACGTCCATGCCGATCTTGCCGATGGACGCGCCGACGGCAGCTAGGAGACCGACGATCTCGGTGAGCCCGTCCCGCGCGACATGCCAGGTGATCTCGGGGTCCCGCAGGCCGAGTTCCGCCGCCAGTTCGGCGCGGACGCGCAGGGCGTCGGGGCCGGGCCCGAGGGAGGCCAGGGTGCCGGCGGCTCCTCCGAACTGAACCATCAGATCGCGTCGCCGCACGGCGGTCAGCCGCTCGGCGTGGCGGTCCAAAGCCGACAGCCATACCGCGACGCGATATCCGAACGTGATGGGCAGGGCATGCTGGAGGTGAGTCCGGCCGGCGGTGACGGTGTCGAGGTGCCGGTCTCCCAGTTGTCGCAACTCGTCCCGCAGACGGTCGAGTGCGTCGGCGATCAGGTTCAGGCCCCGGGCGCACTGAAGGACGGTCGTGGTGTCCATGATGTCCTGCGTGGTCGCGCCCCAGTGCAGGTAGCCGCCGGCGTCGCCGCACTGGGCGGCGAGTTGGGTGACGAGCGGCAGGATCGGGTATCCGACGATGTCGGTGTCGCGGCGCAGCCGCTCGCGGTCGAGTCGTGCGGGGTCGCAGCACGCGGCGATGGCGTCCGCCGCGCTCCGGGGAATGATCCCGACACGGGCCTGCGCCCGTGCCAGGGCCACTTCGACCCGGACAACCGTCTCCAGATACGTCTCGTCACTGAAAACGGCACGCATCTCGGCGGTGCCGAACATGTCCCTGAAGAGCAGGGAGTCGAAGACGGTGCTGCTGCTCATCGGACGGTCTCCGATGCCTCCGGCCGACTGGGCGGGGTCCGCTCTGCGGGAGGTGTCATGTCGATGGCGAGGTACTTCTGTTCCAGGTACTCGTCGATTCCGGTGTTGCCGCCCTCACGGCCGATGCCGGACTGCTTCATGCCGCCGAACGGGGCGCTGGGGTCGGACACATATCCACGGTTGAGGCCCACCATGCCGGATTCGAGCTGCTCGCTCATGCGCAGGGCCCGGTTCAGGTCTCGGGTATAGAGGTAGCTGACGAGGCCGAACTCGGTGTCGTTGGCCGCGCGGAGTGCTTCTTCCTCGGTGGTGAAGGTCTGGATCGCGGCAACCGGGCCGAAGATCTCCTCGCGTGTGATCCGGGCGCCTGAGGGAATGCCGGTCAGGACGGTCGGGGGGTAGAAGTAGCCCGGACCGTCCGGCACCAGAGCGCCTGCCCGTACCCGCGCGCCGGCGGCGACCGTGGCGTCGACCAGGTCGGCGACCCGGCGACGCTGGCGTTCGTCGATCAGCGGTCCGAGATCGGTGGAGGGGTCGGTGCCCGCTCCGACGGCGAGCGTGTCCATACGTGCGACCAGCCTCAGGGTGAATTCCTCGGCGATGTCGGCGTGGACGAGGAAGCGGTTGGCGGCGATGCACGCCTCTCCGATGTTGCGCAGCTTCGCGGTCATCGCGCCGTCGACCGCGGCATCGAGGTCGGCGTCCTCACAGACGACGAACGGGGCGTTGCCACCGAGCTCCATGGAGGTCCGCAGCACGGTGCCGGCCGCCTGCGAGAGCAGGAGGCGGCCGACGGGGGTGGACCCGGTGAAGGACAGCTTGCGCAGCCTGCCGTCCCGAATCAGGGGCTCGGTGACCGTGCCCGCCTGAGTGGTGGGGATGACGTTGAGGACACCGTCGGGCAGGCCCGCCTCCGTGAGCACACCGGCGAGCGCGGCTGTCGTGAGCGGTGTCTGTGCCGCCGGCTTGACGATCATGGTGCAGCCGGCCGCCACAGCAGGTCCGATCTTGCGGGCCGGCATCGCCAGCGGCGCGTTCCAGGGGGTGATCAGCAGGCACGGGCCCACTGGCTGACGGGTGACCAGAACCCGGGCAGTGCCGTCCTCGCTGACCTTCCAGGTGCCGTCGATCCGGACGGCCTCCTCGCCGAACCAGCGTAGATAGCTCGCGCCGTAGCGGACCTCCGCCCGTGATTCGGCCAGTGACTTGCCCATCTCCAGGGTGATCAGCAGCGCGAACTCCTCGATGCGCTCGATCAGAAGATCGTGAGCGCGACGGAGGATCTCCCCGCGGCGACGCGGGGGGACCGCCGCCCAGCCGACCTGTGCCGTGCTCGCGGCATCCAGTGCAGCCAGCGCGTCCACCGGGACGGAGTCGGCCACCTCGCACAGCGTCCCGCCACTGGCAGGGTTCTCCACCGGGAACGTTGCGCCCCCGGTGGAGGACCGCCACCGGCCGCCGATGAGCACCCCCTTCTCCACGTGGCCGATGACGTCGTGCTGCGGCAGGGTGGTTGTTTCCACGGAGCTCTTCCTTCTGGGTTGAACATGGTTGAGGGCGGGCGGGGCCCGAGGTCGGTGTCGCTCCCTTTGGTCAGCGGGGACAGAAGGAGCGACACCGGCAGGGACCCGGACGCGTAGCTGCCGTGACGAGGTCAGGCGAGCGCGGCGATCATGTCCTCCGCCATGGGGGCGCTGGAGGCCGGGTTCTGGCCGGTGAACAGGTTGCCGGCGCGCACGTTGAACTGCTGCCAGGCAAGACCGCCGGAGTAGACCGCTCCCAGCTCCCGCAGCCGGGCGCCGAGCAGCCACGGGGCGCCTTCGGCCGTGCCGAACAGCCGTTCCTCCTCGTCGGTGAACGACGTCATCTCACGTCCGGCGAAGATCCAGTGGCCCTGCGAGTCGACGGCGCTGAGCAGGGCGGCCGGGCCGTGACAGACGGCTCCGATGAGCTTCCCGGACGCGTTCGCCTCGATCAGCAGACGGCCGAGGTCAGCGTCCTGGTGGAGGTCGACGACCGGACCGTGGCCCCCGGGGAGGACGACCGCGACGTAGTCGTTGATGTCGACCTCGTCGAGCTTCAGCAGGGGGCCGAACTCCCGCAGTGCCTTCTCGGCGTGCGCCACGTGACGGGCGCAGTCCGCTCCGGCGATCTCCGGGTCGGCGCTGTGCTTGTCGAGCGGTTGGAGCACCCCTCGTGGGGAGGCGAAATCGACGGTGTAGCCGGCTTCGACGAACTTCTCGTGCGGGGCGGCCAGTTCCTCGGCCCAGTAGCCGGTCGGGTACGCCGAGCCGTCGGTGCGCTCCCAGACATCGGCAGCCGACATGACGATCAGGACCTTACTCATGGGGCAGCTCTCCTCTGTGATGTTTCGACTGGTCTCGGGAGACGGCTGGTGGTCTCGGGAGACGGCTGGTGGTCTCGGGAGACGGTGGTTCTCAGGAGTCGGTGGGGAAGTCGGTGGCGGGCGCGGTGTCCGCGGTGGCGTCCAGGTTCGCCAGCAGCGCCTGGACCTTGGCGGTGGCGTAGGCGTGCGAGTCCGAACCGAGCACCTGGCGCAGCGGGCCTTCACCGGCCACGACGCGGTCGATGATCGAGGCGGCGCCCTTGACCGGGTCGCCGAGCTGGGCGCCCTGGAGCTTGAGGTGGTTGTCGACCATCTCGCGGATGCCCGGGTAGTGCACCGTGGTGCCGGCCGGCAGCGCGAGCGAGTCCTGGGCGAGGAAGTCGGTGCGGAAGTAGCCGGGCTCGACGATGGTCACGTCGACACCGAAGTCCGCCACCTCGGCCGCCAGCGCCTCGCTCAGGCCCTCCAGCGCGAACTTGCCCGCGCAGTACAGCGCCCAGCCCGGTACGGCGGTCAGGCCCAGGACCGACGACACGTTCACGACGTGGCCGCCGCGCTGCTCGCGCAGCACCGGCACCGCGGCGCGCAGCACGTTCCACACGCCGACGACCTGGACGTCGAGCATGTCGCGGACCTCGCGGTCGCTGGTCTCCTCCACCGCGGCCAGGAATCCATAGCCCGCGTTGTTCACGACGACGTCCAGTCCGCCGAAGCGCTCGACAGTCTTCTGTACGGCCTGCTTCACCTGCGTCTCGTCACGCAGATCGACGGTGAGCGGGTAAAGACGCGATGTGTCGACGCCGTCACCGAGCGCCGCGAGCAGCCGCTCGGACGATCGTGTCGTCGCCGCGACACGGTCACCGCGCTCCAGCAGCTGCTTGACCAACTCCAGCCCCAGGCCGCGGGAGGTACCCGTCACGAACCAGATCGCGGATCGGTCTTTCGGGAAAGCCATGATCGCCCTTCGCTAGTGCGAGGCCGCCCTGGGCGGTCGCCCCGGGTCGGCATGCATCCAGCGTGGATCGCCACACCCGGCCGTGGAGGCGCATATCGCGCCCTGCGATGCCGCGGACGAGGCAACCTAGGACTCGCAGGGCCAGCCAGGAACACCCGGCGTCAGCGACACTGATGTGTGTGGCGAAGACCAACCGTGAACTGGCTGACTTCCTGAAACGTGCTCGCAGCCAGGGCGACCCGTCGCGAGCGGGGCTCCCTCCGGACGGCCGCGTGCGCCGCGTCCCCGGCCTGCGCCGCGAGGAGGTCGCCTTCCTGGCCGGGGTGTCGACCGACTACTACACCCGTCTCGAACAGGGCAGGCGCATCACACCCTCACCCGCCGTCGTCGAAGCCCTCGGTCACGCCCTCGGACTCGACACCGCGGGACGCGCACACCTACGGGACCTCATCGGAGGGACCACGGCGCAGGCCCGACGCCCCCGCGGTGTCCAGCGTGTCCGCCCCGGCCTGTATCAGCTCCTGGACGCCCTCGACGGCGAGCCCGCCCTCGTCCTGGGACGCCGCACCGACGTCCTTGCCGCGAACCGGATGGCCAAAGCGCTGTTCACCGACTTCGAACAGCTGCCTCCGCGACACCGCAACTACGCACGCTGGATGTTCCTCGACGACGACGCCCGCTCCCTGTTCGTGGACTGGGAGGTCCAGGCGCGGGCCGCCGTCGAAAGCCTGCGATTCGAGGTCGGCCGTGACCCCGACGACCAGGCCACGACCGCCCTGGTCGAAGAATTGCGCCGACACAGCCAGGAATTCGACCAGTGGTGGGAGCAACACCGCGTCCACCAGCGCACTCACGGCTCCAAACGCCTCCGCCACCCCCTCGTCGGCGAACTGACCGTCGAATACGAGACCCTCACCCTGCCCGGAGACCCCGACACCACCCTGTTCATCTACACCACAGACCCCGGATCACCCTCGAAAAGGGCCCTGGATCTCCTCGCGAGCTGGTCTCTCACCGCGTCCGACACCGAACCGGAACGTCAAGCCCGTTCCAGGAACGCCCAAGAACAGTGACCCGCACCGCCTATTTGGCGGCACCGTCGGCGACAACGGCGGTGGCCCGCCTCTGAAGGGCGTCTCAGCTCGGTGACCACCGACTACTCAGCAGCAGTCACAGCCCGGCCGGCAGCCGCATGCGTGGGCGTCGGCGGCGGGCCTGGGTGCCATGGTGGCTGTGGACGGTGCGCAGCAGCCCTTGCCCTGCCAGGCATCGCGGCCTTCCTTGACGGCGATGGCGGCGATCGCGAGGGCGGCGATCGGGTCGGCCCAGGACCAGCCGAGGGTGGCGTTGAGGACCAGCCCGGCCAGGAGCACGGCCGACAGGTACGTGCACAGCAGGGTCTGCTTGGAGTCGGCGACCGCGGATGCGGAGCCGAGTTCGCGCCCGGCATCGCGCTGGGCGGCGGACAGGAACGGCATGACCGCCAGGGACAGGGCGGCGAGCACGATGCCGGGGATGGACCGTTCGGCTTCGCCGGTGCCCGACAGGGCGCGGACGGCGTCGACGGCGACGTAGGCGGCGAGGGCGAAGAACGAGATCGCGATGATCCGCAGGGTGCGCTGCTCGCGTGCCTCCCGTACGGCGTGGTCGGCCGCGGAGAACTGCCAGGCGACCGCGGCGGCGGAGGAGACCTCGATGACGGAGTCCAGTCCGAAGCCGATGAGAGCGGTGGAGGAGGCGAGGGTGCCGGCGGTGATGGCGACGACCGCCTCGACGACGTTGTAGGTGATCGTGGCCGTCACCAGCAGCCGTATGCGCTTGGTGAGGACGTCGCGGCGGGCCGGTGAGGGCCCTAGGGACATCGCGGCCATCAGCAGCACCCCTTGTCGTCGGCTTCGACGCAGGTGCGGTCGGTCTCCACGGCCACCACTGCCGTGCGCAGGTCGTCCAGGGCGTGGCCGAGCCGTTCGTCGGCGAGTTCGTAGCGGGTCCGGCGGCCGTCGGGCACGGTGACGACCAACCCGCAGTCCCGTAGGCACGCGAGGTGGTTGGACAGGCGGGTGCGGGAGACGCCGAGGGCGTCGGCGAGGTCTGCGGGATAGGCCGGTGCCCGGCGCAGGGCGAGCAGGATCCGGCAGCGGATCGGGTCGGCGAGCGCGCGGCCGAAGCGGACCAGCACGTCGATGTCGGAGGCAACGGTCAGCACAGCCATCACGATACATAGAATCCTGAATTCAGGAAACGGTGGACTATGTTCGGGTCGGGCTTTCGGCCTACGCTTCGATCACCGGAAGGGGAGTGCGAGGAGCTGTGACAGACGACGAGCGGGACTTGGCCGATGCCCAGCGGGAGCACTGGCAGGACACCTACGCCGCTCACCCCGGCATGTACGGGGCCGAGCCGTCGGCGCCGGCCGTCCACGCTGCCGCGGTCTTCCGTGCCGCAGGCGCCCGGGACGTGCTCGAACTCGGCGCCGGCCACGGCCGGGACGCGTTGCACTTCGCTCGTGAAGGCTTCTCCGTCCAGGCCGCAGACTTCTCCGTCACGGGCCTGGAGCAGTCGCGCGACGCCGCCCGGCGGATGGGGGTGGCGGAACGGATGACCACCGTGGTGCACGACGTGCGCCACCCCCTGCCGCTGCCGGACGGCTCCATGGACGCGGTCTTCGCGCACATGCTGCTGTGCATGGCCCTGTCCACGAAGGAGATCCACGCGCTGGTCGGCGAGGTGCGCCGCGTGCTGCGGCCCGGCGGTGTCCTCGTCTACACCGTCCGGCACACCGGCGACGCCCACTACGGTGCCGGCACCGCCCGCGGGGACGACATCTTCGAACACGGCGGCTTCGCCGTGCACTTCTTCGACCGCCCCCTGGTCGACGCCCTCGCCGACGGCTGGACACTCCACGAGGTTCACGCCTTCGAGGAGGGTGAACTGCCGCGCCGGCTGTGGCGCGTCACCCAGAGCCTGCCGCGGAGCACGAGGTAGCGGACCCCGCCACAGCAGGACTGGACCGCGACCAGTAGTCGGGTGACCCGCACAGGGCACGCGTATCGGAGTGTGCCACCAGGGCTGTCGGCGTCAGTTGACCAACTCGGCGATGCTCCGAGCCGTCAGCCACAGGCCCAGGATCAGGGAGAGCGCGACGATCAGTTGCTCCTGGTGCTGCTCCAGCCAGGTCCGCAGGGCGTTGAGCCGGGCGTTCGCGACCGCGGGCGCCCAGACCACGTACAGCTCCATGACGATGAGGCTGAGGGTGGCCAGCAGGCAGTAGCCGCTCAGTGCGAGCCAGTCGGAGAGGGTGGAGAGGTCGGCGTCGACGGCGGTCGCGGCGCCGGCGCCGACCAGGGCCCAGGGCTGCACCACCCAAGCCAGGCCGGCCGCCGTGATGGGGGAGACGTCGTCGAGCCGGGCGGTCCAGCGAGGCGGGTTGTGCGGGCGGGGTGGTCGGTGGTGCCGGTATGCGCCGTACAGCACCAGCGTCAGGCCGATGGCGAGTTTCACAACGATCGCGGCGGTCGACGGCGCGCTGTGATGGGCGGGGGGCTGACCGCCGGTCAGCAGCACCACGACAGCGATCACTGCGATCAGGTTGGCCAGCCACGACAACAGGAATGCCAGGCCCAGGCGGACGCCGCGCTGTGAGGAGAGCAGCAGGATGAAGGCGCTGTTGTGCAACGGCCCCAGGGTGATGGCCATACCGATCACAACCAGGTCGAGGACCATGGATCAGCCGCTCCCGGGCGTCACGGCCGTCTGCCGGCTGCGCACGGGCAGACCGGTCGGCCGGCGAAGCGGTGCTGCTGCGGTGCCGTATCGCGCCGCTGCGGCCGGCGACCCGCCCGGCCGGTGCCATGCTCGTGCACCCAGAGGCTGCCGTCGAGCACGGGGCGCATTGGACGCTCCTCCGGAGAGAAGATCCCGGATTCCATCAGGAAGGCAGCACCGGGCAGCCGCACCGTCTCCCAGGCCGGCGCCGCGGATGCGCACCGGGTGTTCGTTGTCATGACAACGACGGTGCCCCAACGCAACAGGCCTGCTCCGGCGACACGCCAAGGTGACGTCGGACTCGTCGTCGCCGACACCCCGGCCCACTCGGATGCGGCAGGATGCGCCGAGGGGTCACCGGTCGCTGAACTCTGGTCACGTCAGGCGGCTGCCGACCGCTCCGGCCCGTGGCCTCGTTCGGGTTCGCGGCTGTGTCCGAGGGGTCGGAAGTGGGCGTACCCGAGTCGTGGGTTATTCCCCCGGGGCCGGACACAGCACCCGGCGCACGGCGCCGCGCAGCCACTGGTGGGCGCCGTCGGCGCTGTGGCGTGGGTGCCAGGCCATGCCGATCGTCAGTGGTGGCAGCGGCAGCGGGATGTCCAGCAGGTGCAGTCCCAGCGTGAGCGCCGCGTCGCTGAGTGGTGAAGGGGGCTCGCCCGGCAGGGACGTCGGCACCAGACAGACCACGTCGCCGGCCGCGGCCAGCGCCATCGCCGCGAGATGCCCGGGCAGTACGGCGCTGACCCGTCGGCTCAGCGCTTGCTCGGCCAGGGCCGCGTCCAACGGGCCGGTGAAGCGTCCCCGGCGGCTGACCACCACGTGCTCGGCCGCGGCCAACCGCGCGGCGGTCAGGGTTCCTTCGGCGAGCGGATGCCCGGCTCTGACAGCGGCGGCCATCCGCAGCGTGACCAGCTCCTCGACCCGGGTCTCCGGGTCGACGTGGTCGATGGACCCGATTTCCAGATCGATCCGGCCCTCACGCAGCGCGGGACCGGCCTCCCACTCCTCGGCCAGCATCCGCAACGAGACGCCCGGCGCCCGGCGCCGGGCCAGTCCGAGGAGACCCGGCGCCAGCGCCGCGCCGACCAAGTCCGAGGCCTGGACGGTGAAGGTGCGGCGCAGTGCGGCGGGGTCGATCCCGCCGCTCGGGGTGAGCAGCGCCTCCAACCGCCGCACCACCGAGGCGGCCTCGTCCCGCAGCGCCTCGGCGCGGGGCGTGGGCACCATCGCCTGCCCGGCCCGCACCAGCAGCGGATCGTGAAGCACCCGGCGCAGCCGGGACAGGGTGCGGCTCATGGCCGCGGGGGAGGTGTGCAGCCGCGCGGCGGCACGAGTGACGCTCTGCTCGGTCAGCAGGGCGTCGAGGGCGACGGCGAGATTTGCGTCGAGGTTCGGGATTGGGCTGCTCACCGGCATTATTCCATTCCAGGCAATGATTGGTTGCTCAAGTTCCCATTGTGGCAACGCGGTTCGGATTCGCACGATGAACGGGCTGTACCGAACCGACACACCGCGAGGTATTCATGATCGTCATTACCGCGCCCACCGGGAACATCGGCAGACGGCTGCTGTCGCTGCTGGTCGAGGCCGCGCCCGCACACGGAGAGGAGCTGCGCGTCGTGGTCCGCGATCCTGCCCGGCTACCTGACGCCGTGCGCGGACGGGCCGAGGTGGTCACGGGCTCGCACGGCGACGCCGCGACCGTCGAGCGCGCCTTCACCGGGGCCGACGCAGTCTTCTGGCTGGTGCCGCCGGACGGTTCCACCACGCCCGACGAGGCCTACAGCGGCTTCACCCGCCCGGCCGCGCGAGCGTTCGCCGCCCACGGCGTCGGCCATGTGGTCGGCGTCTCGGCGCTCGGCCGCGGCACGCCGCAGGCCGCCCATGCCGGGCTGGTCACCGCGTCGCTGGCCATGGACGACCTGATCGCCGACTCCGGCGTCGCCTACCGAGCCCTGGCCAACCCCTCCTTCTTCGAGAACCTGTTGGAGGAGGCGGACTCGATCCGCGACCACGGCGTCTTCACCGACACCGCTGCCGCGGACCGTCCGGCCCCGCTGGTGGCCGTCGCCGACATCGCCGCGACGGCGGCCGGGCTGCTGCTGGACCGCTCCTGGACCGGAGTCGGCAGTGTTCCGGTACTCGGCCCGCAAGATCTCTCGCCCAACGACCTGGCCCGCATCATGACCGAGGAACTGGGCCGTCCCGTCCGCTACCGCCGCCAGTCGCTCGACGACCTGCGCTCCGCCATGCTCCGCCACGGCCTCAACGAGGCGTTCGTCGAGGGCATGGTCCACATGAAGCGTGCCAAGGACCAGGGCCTGGACGCGGGCGTTCACCGCGCACCCCAGGCCGGCCCAGCCACCGAATTCGCGCAGTGGTGCGCGCAGACCCTCAAGCCCGTCGTCCTCGCCACACCGGAGGCAATCGATGCCCACTGACCGAACCGAAGCACCGGTTACCGCGTTCATACTGGTCAAGACCACGCCCGAATGGCTGGCGATGACCGTGGAGGAACGAATCCACGCCTTCAGCACCCAAGTCGTCCCGGTGATCGAGGCGCGCACCCGCGGCGTCCGCTCCCGCTTCTACGACACGGAGTTCTACTCGGCCCGGGTCACCGACATCTGGGTCTGGGAGGCGGACGACCATGACGCCTACCGGCTACTGATCGACGCGCTGCGCGAAACCCCCTTCTGGGACCGCTACTTCATCGTCGTGGACCTGCTCGTGGGAATTGAGAACGGCTACGCCCGCACCTACGACGTGGAGCCCGTAGCCACTCTCGCCACCTGACACCCCTGCCGGACCGGCCGGTGCCACCGCCCTGCGGAAGCACCGGCCGGCGGTTGAGGTGAGCAGACGCGCGTGCCTGAGTACAGGCCGGCAGGTCCTGGAGCTGGATTGGGTTGATGAATACGCCCTACGGATCCTGATGGCCCCGCCCGACCATTGGCAGGACGAACAGGCCTGGGTGGAAGGGTACGTCGCGGTAGTGCACCGAGGTGACTGGGCTGCGGTCCCCGCCCGGTCACTCACCGGCCGCGATCTGGCCGGCCCGAGAGTGCTGGCACCACGTCCCGACGGCCGTGAGACAGCCCGCCAGGTGCTTGCTGAAGTCAGCGCTGGCCGGAGAGTTCCGAGCGCCGATCACTCAGCGGATCTGTGATCGCATCAGGCCGTTTCGGCGAACTCGACAGGGAACGCGGTGTGCTCGTCGAGCAGCTTGCCGTGCTGAAGGCAGTGGTAGTGCTGTCCGATCACGCGGTCGAAGAGGTTGCGCTGGACAGCTGCGTGCCAGTGCCAGTGCCCGTGCCGCAGCCGGTAGACAACTACTTGCTGGAAGCCCTGGTGACGTGCGAAGACCCCGCGTATGCCTTCAGGCCGCCGGCGTCTGCGAAGCGGGTGCGGTCGTCGCCGATCTCAGCCAGGATCCTGGCGGCGCTCGAACTCGTCGTGCGGATGCAGCCTCACGCAGACCTGGAAGCACGACGGCTGTGCTGCATGGCCGACCAGGGCGAAGGGGACCCCAACTCGCTCACCACACAGCTGCCTTGAGCTCGGGGACTCACGGGCGGCTACACGGCCCGAACAGTATGATCACAGGCCACGAGTCGATTCCCCGGGAGGGCTGGACGAGTGAGCAGCCGTCACCTTGTACGTCGGCACCGCACTGCTCCAGGACGGCGTGGCCCACTATTACCTGGTCAGCGCGGCGTGTCCATTGGTCCCACCAGGCGGCTTCCCGCCGGATCGGATCCGCGCGGGGGGCCGGAGCGGTATTCGGTGTCGTTCATCCAAGCTCGGCCCATGTACGGCTGGGCGCACACCGATGAGAGCCTGGTCCGTATGGTGCGGGCGGGATACACCGAAGTCCCCCTGGACGATTTCTTCGACGTTGAGGTGGAACGACGCGGCCACATTCGCCGTATGGCACTGGAAGGGCTGTCCCTGAGGTCGGAAGGGCTGCCCGGTGGTGAATGCGAGGCCGAGGCTTCCGTCCATGTGACGGTCTGGTCCATCGGCTTCGCCGTGTGGCGGGTAACCATGTGCGGCGACGACGTCCGCCTGCCCAGCCATGCCGCTCGTGAATGGATCGCCGGGTTGCACGCTCTTGAGCACGAACTGCCGGACGGCCCGGTGGCCGAGTGGCGACTCCGTCTGGACGACCGGGAACACGTGGTACGGGGCAATGTGCGTCGGCTCTTCGACTATCTGGGCTTCGCCGCCCACGAGTTCATGCTTGACCGCCCGATCGATCCGGACCTCCTGCACAGGTGGTCGTACACCGGCGCAGCCGCCCGTCAGAGGGCGAGCGAGCTCGTCGACTCCGGTGAGAACGCCTACATCCATCCCGCGACTTTCGGAACCCACATGGAGTTGCTCTGGACGGATGCCCGGCGGGTGGGCCCTGATCCGTCCCGGTGGGCTCCGGGTCTGATGGGGTTCGCCGAGGACAGTGAGCTCGAGTCGTACACCATGGATGAAAGCCACGGGCGTTATTGGTGGTTCATGCGTGAGTTCCAAAGCCTCTCGGTCTCCGTCGTTCAGGATGACGAGATGCGGCCGCGCAACGGTGTCTATGAGCAGTTTCGTGTCCAGTTGATCGAGTATCTGGCTTTACGCCGCGGAGTGCTGCGTTCGATCCAGCGGGAGACGTTGCGAGTCGCGGCCGAGCGGGCGCCGCTGGCTCGAAGCCGGGTCTCCGAGTGGCTGTGGCTGATGTCGGTGGCCATGGACGAATACGTACTCGCCGGATGGCAGGCGGCACGCTTCGAGCGTATGAAGGTGTGCTTCCAGCAGGCAGCGTCACTACGGGACATGACGACGCTCGAATCCCAGGTTCGATTGAACATCGAGGCCTTTCAGGGACGGCTCGACGCGGAGAGCGACCGCGCCGGCGTCGCCGCCGCCGTACTGTTCGGCATCGTCGCGGCTACGGCTCTGGTGCCCGGCGGCCAGGTCGCCGCCCGCAGCGTGCTGGGACTCGACGGCACCTTCGAGGACTTCCCGTTCAGCCACCCCCTCGCCTACCTCGCCCTCACCGCCGGGCTGCTGGCTGTAATGGCACTGGTGGGATGGGGGCTGCTACGGCGAGTTCGCTGGCTTCGTCCGCCGCGTCCCGACAGGGGCCAGGGTCGCCTGCGTCGTACGAGGACCCTGTTGACGCGTGCCCCGGCAGGACGGTCCTTGAATTCGGGGAGGCGGGATCGTGGCTGACGCATGGCAGCTGCCGAGTGTGCCTGCCGATGAACTCGACCGCGAGCTGATGGAGGAAGCCACCGCCTTGCTGCTGAGCCGGCGCAGGGAGGGATTCCACTCGGTCGCCGCGGTGGCCCTCTCCTCGTCCGGACGGCGGTACGCGAGTCTCGACCTGCGGTCCCGCAAGAACGCCGTATGCGCCGAGCCGGGGGCGATTGCTGCGGCGCACTCGGTGGGAGACTACGACATCCACCGTATCGCCGCGGTCGTCCTCGTCGGCCCGGACGGCCGTACCGGCCTGATCTCGCCCTGCGGCAGTTGCCGAGAGCTGATCAACTATCAGAATCCCGACTGCGACGTTCTCTTCGATGTCGGGGGACGGATGGCCCGAATCAAGGCAAGGGACCTTTTCCCCTTCGGGGGCATCGCGGGCCAGCCGGAAATCTCCGGCCCGCCGAGAGCCTGATCAGCCATCTTCACGCGTCGGCAAGCGGCCTCCACGATTGCCGAGCGTGTTGATCGCCTCGGCGGGCCGTCGGATTCGTGAAGGGCCAGCTATCCAGCTCCGCCTGACGCGCGGACAGGTGGGCCCCAGGAACAGGCCAAGTCGGCCCTCGTCGGATGCCGCGAGCCTGGGCGCATGGCCCGCAGCGCGCGGCGCCGCGCCCACCAGGACAGCCTCGGCGCGGTTGCCGCGCGGACGGCCTGCCCGAACTCCGCCAGGGCCGCAATCCAGGCGCGCGATGTCCTCCACCACCCCACAGGCGCCCAGCAACTGCTCGCATGCACCCGCAAGGCACCGATGTCCTCCTGCTGGTCCTGACGGTTGCGGAGTAGGCGTGAATGCGTTCCAGCCGGGCGATGCTCTGCTGAGGCACCGTCATCACCACAACAGCAATGAAGGGGGCCGAGTTGACGGCCCGCGCCCATCCCGAGCTGAACCTGACCGGCCCAAGCAGGGCTATGCCCACTCCCTCCTCTACACCGAGTCAGATGTGGGACCGCATTCGGAATGTCCCGTCGGAGATGCACTGATGCTGGGATACCACCTGGGAAAGGCGATTTGGGACGTCGATTCCAACGCCGTCAGTGTGGGTGTCCCGCCTGCAGGGATCGGCGAAATACCGCGACATCCTTGCCCATCGCCACGACGAGATCTCCCGCGCCGGTGAACGCAACGGCATGCGGGCTGGGCACCGGCAGAAGCCCTGTGGGTTCGCCGGTGCGCAGATTCCAAACCCGCACTGTGTCATCGAAGCCGGCCGTGGCGGCGACGGATTTGCCGTCAAGCACCGTGCACGCTACCGCCTGCACACTGCCGTGCCCGGTCAGCGGCTGGCCAACCGCAGCGCCGGAAGCCAGATCCCACACCCGCACTGTGCCGTCGTGGTGGCCGGTCACGGCGATGGGGATGCCCTCCAGCTCCGTGCAGGCGACGGCGGACATCCCGCTGTCGCATTCGGTCAGGGGCCGGCCGACCGGAGGGCGGGACGCCAGATCCCACACCCACAGCGTGCGGTCGTAGTGGGCGGTGACAGCGAGAGGGGTGCCATCCACTTGTGTGCACGCGATGGCGGAGACCCTACTGTGGTTGCCGGTCAGCGGCTCGCCGACCGGAGCACCGGTCGCCAGATCCCAGATCCGCACCGTGTCGACGGTGTGCAAGTCGTCGTCACGGTCCGCGGGATGGCTGACGGTGACGGCAAGGGGCGTGCCCTCCAGATCCGCGCAGGCGACAGCGGACACTATGTTCTCGTCGCTGTTCAGCGGTCGCCCGACCAGCGGGCTGGACGCCAGGTCCCAAACCTTCGCCGGGTCGGCACCACCCGTCACAGCGATGGGGGTGCCGTCCAGCACCGCGCAAGCCAGCGCGGACGCATCACGGTCGCGACCGGTCAAGTGCTCGCCGACTGGAGCGCCGGACGCCAGATCCCAGACCCGCATGGTGTCGCCGCCGCCGGTGACAGCAACGGGGACGCCACTCAACTTCGCACACTCAACCGCCCACACCGACTTCGAGTGACCTGTCGACGGTCGGCCGACCGGAGCACCTGGCCCCAGATCCCACACCCGAACTGATTTGTCGATGCCGCCAGTCACAGCGATGGGGGTGCCATCCAGTTCGGTGAGGGCCAGATCGAAAACCCCACCGGAGTGGCCGGTCAGGGGCTGGCCGATCGGAGCGCCGGAGACCAAGTCCCACAGCCGAACCGTGTGGTCGCCACCGCCAGTGACGGCGACAGGGGTTCCGTCCAGTACGGTGCAAGCCGCAGCGGACACCCCGCTGCCGTGGTGGGCCAGCAGCCGACCGACCGGAGCATCGGAAGCAAGATTCCAGGCCCTCACCGTTCCGTCGAGGCGGCTCGCGGTGACGACGGTCGGGGCGCCGTCCAGCACCGTACACGCCACCGCCGACACCCCGTCCCTGTCACTGTCCAAGTGACGCCCGACCAGGTTGCTGGACGTCAGGTCCCATGCGTAAACCCTTCCGAAATCGTCGCCGGTGACCGCGATGGGGGTACCGTCCAGCAGCATGCACGCCACCGCTCCCACCGACTTGGTACAGCGGGGCAGCGGTCGACCAAACGGAGCACCAGAGGCCAGGTCCCACACCCGAACCGTGTCGCCATCACTGCCGGTAACCGCTACATGTGCACCGTCCACCATCGTGCATGCCACCGCCCGCACCCTGCCGGTGTGGCCGGTCAGGGGTCGGCCGATCGGAGCGCCGGAGGCCAGGTCCCACACCCGAACCGTGTGGTCGTCGCCGCCGGTGACGGCGACGGGGGTACCGTCCAGCACGGTGCATGTCACCGCCCACACTCTGCCGGTGTGGCCGGTCAGGGGTCGGCCGATGGGAGCGCCGGAGGTCAGGTCCCACATCCGGACCGTGTGGTCGTCGCCGCCGGTGACGGCGACGGGGGTACCGTCCAGCACGGTGCATGAGACCGCCAGAACTGGCCCGGTGTGGCCGCTCAGGGTATCGCGGAGCGCGGGCGAGAAGCCGCTTCCGGTTGCCCATTGCGGTGTCCAGCAGCCCTCAGGGATGCTGCTGACCAGCCGGTTCTGCAGGGACGTGGCGCCGACGCGTGCGGCGTCGAGGGCGAGGACCTGACGGCGTACGCCCCTGCTGGCCGTTGCGTGGATGCGGAGGGAGGTGCGGTACACAGCCGCGGCCATTCGCGCAGATTCGGTGCCGGCATGAGACAAATGCGGGGTCAGGCCGCGAGGGTTGGCATGGACGAGGTAGTCCGTATCCCTGAGGACGTCGTCCAACTGACCGGCCACGGTGGCGTGGGCGGCCAGGTAGCGAAGCGTGTAGGAGTCGGCGCAGGACCAGTCACGAGAGGGCACGAGGTCGGGCAGCACGGTGGGGCAGGCTGAGGGCACGGCTTGCAGGTCGATGGCTGCGAGGGAGCTCGTTGCCGTCACAGGCACGAGGCGCTTCAGGGCGTCAGTGATCCGAGCATGAGCCGCCGCCTGGTTGCTCCGTAAGCCGCGTAGGTATTCCCCCAGAGCTTCGTGGAAGGGGCGGAAGACTGGCCCGGTTTCGGTGGATGTGGTGTAGATGTACGCGCCGGCGTGTTCCCGACGGACCCAATCGATGTCCTCATGTGCGCACGGCTTCCCGGACAGCGCCTCGGCCAGGGGCGCCCACAGGGGTTCGGGCAGCCCCGGGCCTTGGGCATAGGCGAGAGGAGTGAGGACACGTCGTACACGCTGTTCGTCCTCCCCGAAGCGCCGCAGGTAAGCGGCGAAGGCTTGGCCGACGTCTGAAGGCAACTCGTTCTGCCAGCCGAACTGCTCAGGGTCAATGGTGATCTGGCCTTCGACCAGGTACCGGGCGGTCATCCTCGCCACAAGGAAGCAGCGGTCGGCCCGGGCGGCGATCCCCCTGGAGATGGTGCGGGCAAGCCTGGGCTGGTCGCGATAGGGCGAGCGGCTGTAAGGGTCGGCACGATCGAGAAGGAGGCGTTCGGCGTAATCGGCGATGTCCTCGTGGTCTGCCCATTGCTCCTCGTCCAGATCGAGCACGACCACAGCAGGCCCCAGGGCATCGACGAGGGGACGACGGGTGCCGACGATGAGGCGCACGCTGCGCATCGCTGACAATGGTTGGAGGAGTTCGCGGGCGATGCGGACGGCGTCCCGGCCGTCACCAACGGGACCCGCCTCATCAAGGGCATCGACGAGGATCGTGACCGGATCGGCGAGTTCGCTCAAGTGTTGGAGGAGGAACTCCGGGCTGGTCTCGCGCCGGCCGACCAACGCTTCGGCCAAGTCGCCGGTGACCGCCTCCAAGTTGGTGTGGTGCGCGTCCATGGCCACCGTGACAGACCCGGGCGGTGGGACTGTGGTGGGGTCCGCCGACGTACGAACTGTGGCGGTGCCCGGGTCCGCGAGCGTGAGCAGCCGCCCCAGCAGAGCGGACTTGCCCGTGCCGGGGGCGCCGGTGACCACCCTGGCCTTGCGGTCATGTTCCTGCCTCAGCCAGGAGGCAAGAGCCGTGAGGGCATCGCGGCGGCCGACGAAATAGTCACCGTGCTCACCGGCGTGGCGTACCCCACGTCCGGCCACAGCCAGGCGTTCCCGCGATGCGCGGTGCCGTTCCACCTGGTCTCGTTCCGTGGGCGCCGGACCGCTCCGCTGCCGCGCCACAGCGCGTCGCTCGGTCAGCGCTGTCCTCGGCCGCCCGCCGCGGTTCTGCCTGCTCTCGGTCTGGGCCTTCAGCAGGAGGGACTCCATCTGGCGAGTCATCAATTGCCTGCGGCCGGGGGAAGTCTCGGGTGCACGGGTGACCAGGCGGCGGATCAGAGCGCGGGCGTACTTGGTCTTCTCTCCGGAGGGGGAGCTCTTGCCGTTGAACCAGTCACTCAGACTCTGGGAACTGATTGTCTGGACGCCGAACTCGTGGTCGTCAAGCCTCAGCAGCGCGCTGTACGGGGGCTTGCCAGCCGCCTCCCACAGTTCCTGTAGGGCAGCCATGAACTCCTGTAAGGCCGAACGGGCGCCGGTCAACCTCCCCCTCCTCCAACGTCCGGGGAACCGGGGCCGGAAACCCCCCGGTGGACTCGTCCACGCGTACTGACCAGGCTACTTGGCATGATCTCGTCTGGGAGGAGCTCGCCGGAAACTCGCCGGATGGCGGAGAAAGTGTGCCACCACCACTCGGCGGAGACGAGCGCCGGGGACCGCCCCAGGAGGTATACGAAGCCATGTCCGCGCTCCCCACGCTGCTCGACACTGGTGCTGCAGCTGTCAGCGTCCTCTACGCCGCGAGCGTGGCCGTCGTCGCAGCAGCCTCAGTCTTCTCCCGCAGTTCGGAACGGCGCCGGGATGCGCGCCAGACGCTCGCGATCCTTCTGCGCCGCCGTGTCCGCTGATTCACAGACGCGTCGGGCTGCTCCGGCGACACGCCCAGGCAAAGTTCACGTCGCTGCCGACAACACGACCCGGTCCGGGGCGGGGGGATGCTGCGGAGCTGTCACGTCGGCGAGACACGAAAATCCCCCTCCTACCCGTACCGGCTGACGTCGTAGTCATTATCTCGGCCCCTGCAACCCTTGCCCCCAACAAGCCGCAGTCGCCGGCATTTGAGCCGCCCGTGGCCCTCCCTCCAGGTCCTCGCAGGCGCCGGTCTGACGCCGGGCCAGCAGGGCACGATGGGCATGCAGAGCGTCGAAGCGGCGCAAAGTTCGCGGCACCGCGCGCCTGTTCCTCCTCTAGAGTCGGCCCTATGACGGAGGTACCCGCCCTGGACCGCGGTGCGCGGTCCCGTGACGCGATACTCGACACCGGCGGTGAGCTGATGTCGCGCCACGGCTACGCCGCCACGTCCATCTCGATGATCTCCGCCGCGTCCGGTCTGCCGACCAGTTCCATCTACTGGCACTTTCGCAGCAAGGACGGGATCTACGTCGCGGTACTGGAGCGCGCCAGGACCGCGCTGCTGGCGGCCCTGCCCCCGAGCGAAGTGCCGGGCGCCGACGTCGGGCAGCGTCTGGACACCTTTCTCACGGAGGTCGAGGACGCGTTCCAGCGCCACCCGCGAGGTGTGAGGCTGCTGTTGGGGCTGGGCATGGTGCAGCAGGATGCCAGTGCGGCGGCCGCGGCCGAGGTGCGCCAGTACCGCGACGCGCTGCTTGCCTGGGCCCGGGATTCGGTGAGTTCCGTGTTCGGACTGCGAGACCGGCCCGAGGTGGCGGACGAGTTGGCGCGCTTCACGCTGAGGGTGGCGAGTGGAACCGCCGTGGCCCGCTGGTTCGAGCCGGATACCGTCCTGGATACCGGAGCGCTGAGGGTGGCGCTGGTGGCTCTGGCGGCCCACCACGGCGTCCCGGTCGGGGACGCACCGGTTGGGGACGCCCCCGACCGGGCGACCGCGGTACGGGATGCCGCAGTCGAGGGCGCCCCTGGCGAGGACGCCGCCGTCGGGGACGCCCCTGGCGAGGGCGCCCCGTCCCGTCATGTCACGACAGGGGAATGACGATCCGGTAGTTGCCGGAGCCGAGTGCCCGACGTCATCGCGCGGCTGCTCCCGGGATCGGCGCGGGCTGCCAGAAGGCGCAGTGGTGGTCGGCTGCGAATCCGGTCGTGGGTTCGACCCGGTCGGGTGCCAGGACCTGGATACGGTCCCCGGTGGCGGTGTAGCGCGGCCAGGGCGGAGTCCCGGGTGCGTTGGGGTTGCCGGTGGCCGCGAAGCGGGCCCAGTAGGCGGTCATCGTGGCGGACAGCCGCCGCTGGGCGGGAGTCAGGGGTGCCAGTGCGTCCGTGGGGAAGAGATAGGCCAGTTCGGAGGCGTGGAAGGCGCCCTGGGGCGTGTGCGGTGCCGGGATGAACGGTGGTGCCTGGGCGTCGTGGAACTCGTAGGCGTAGACGGGCGCCCGGGTGCCGTACAGACGGCTGTCGGCCCGCGCCGGGCAGGCGAACCTCTGGTCGGTGCCAACGGCGGAGTAGGCCAGGTTGGGGGACGGATACGCCGAGGCGGGGTACGTGTTCAGGACCGCGGCCGCTCGGGCGCCGTGGTGAAGCCTGATGAGGGCGGCGTACGAGTCAGGGGTCAGTGGGCCGCCGCCGAGCAGATCCACGTACAGCGCGGTGAAGTAGCGGTATTCGTCATGGGTGTTGCCGCTCAGCGTCGGGACCGCGTTCACTCGTCCCTCGGCCCAGGCCGTCTGCGGAGTGCGGGGGAGGACACGGGGACCGGTGTTCGGTGCCCACAGGGCAGCGGCGGCACCGGTTCCGGTGGCGCGGATGAGTTCGGTCGTGGGCACCGAGCGTAGGCAGCCCGCCGCGTTCAGCGGGTCGGTGCAGCCGACCGAGGCCGCGAAGACGCCTCCCTTCCGCTCGGCCGCGGCGAGTGTGAGGGGCGTCAGACCGCCGTCGGCGGCGCAGGCTCCGCTCTGCTGGATCGCCCGGTGGAAGAGGCCTTTCGCGGTCGGCGAGGCGATGTGGAGACAGGTGTCCGCCGATCCGGCGGACTGGCCGGCGAGCGTCACCCGGTTCCGGTCACCGCCGAAGGCGTCGATGTTGCGCCGCACCCAGCGCAGCGCGGCCTGCTGGTCCATCAGGCCGTAGTCGCCGGAGGCGCGGTCGGCGCTCTCGGCCGACAGGGCGGGGTGCGCCAGGAACCCCAGTGCTCCGAGGCGGTAGTTGACGGTCACCACGACCACGCCGTGTGCGGCCAGGGCGACGCCGTCGTAGTCGCTTCCGGCGCCGTAGGCGTTGGCGCCGCCGTGCAGCCACACCAGTACCGGCAGAGGCCGGCCGTGGGTGCGGGCGGGTGTACGGACATTGAGGTACAGGCAGTCCTCCACCGTGCTGCCGGTGAGGTTGGACTCGCCGGGCAGGACGGGGCCGCCGTCGGGGAGCAGCGTCAGCGGTAACTGGGGGCAGGGGTGGGCCGGTGCGGTGGCGTCCCGTGTGCCGGACCACCGGGCCGCGGGGCGCGGTGGACGCCAGCGCAGCTCACCGGTCGGCGGGGCCGCGAACGGGATCCCTTGAAAGGCCCGGCCGCCGTCGCGGACGGCCGTGCCCCGCACCCAGCCCCGGTCGGTGTGCACGACCAGGGATTCGGGGCCGGAGTGGGAGTGAGCGGTGGGCAGGGGCCCGGTCAGGGAGAGGAGCAGGGCCGCGAAGACAGCGGTGACACGGGCCGGAGTGGGGCGCAGACGCAGGGCTCCCAGCCATCTCCGCGACGCGGCCGGGGTCATGACGTGTGCTCGTAGGCGCCGATGTCGCAGGCGCCGGCCTGGGGGCGCGGGATGCCGCGCTGATCGGTGGCCGGGCAGCCGTCGGCCGCGTCCAGAGCGGGGCTGCCGGGCAGCAGGGCGACGGTGTCGGTGGGGCCGCCGTTGTCCGCGAGAGGTCCGATCAGCGGGGCACGGCTGGGCAGATCGCCGGCCGCGGTCAGGCGGCAACTGCCGCTGCCGTCCAGGTTGTTGCCCAGCGACGCGATGGTGGCGAAGGCCCTCTTGCAGTCGGCCGGCGCGCCGTCGACGGTGTTGCCCGCGATGATGGAGTTGCGCAGTGTCATACGCCCCAGGGGCAGGTCGATGACGTCGGGGATCGGTGAGGGCAGGCTGTCGAGGTAGGCCGGGGCGATGTTGATCCCCCCGCCGCCATCGCTCGAACGGTTTCCGGTGATGGTCGAGTTGAGGATCTGCACGGGCCCCCTCCCGCGGATGTCGATGCCCCCGCCGTAGCCGGCGAGGCTGCCGGGGCGGTCGCCGGGGTTCGTCACCCGGTTGTCCGCGATCGTGGAGTTGGTCACGGTGCCGGTGTCGTCGAACCGGATGCCTCCGGCCTCTCCCGCGCTGTTCCCGCTGACGGTGCTGTCGATCAGATCGAGGTGGGAGTCCGGGACGTTGAAGATGCCCCCGCCGTAGCCGGCGGAGTTCCCGGTCACGGTGACCCGGCGCAGCGTCATGTGATGTCCGTTGGCGATCGCGCCACCGCCCGTGTCGGTGATGGGCAGTTCGCGTTGCCTTGTCACGCCTCCGGTGATCGTCAGATCGGAGAGCCGACTGTCCGCCTGCATGCGGAAGGCCCGGTCCAGGTGGTTGGCGTCGATGACGGTGGTCCGTGCGCCCGCGCCCTTGATCGTGGTCGGGGCGGCGACGTTGAGGTCGCCCGTGGTGGGGTCGGGGTGGTCGCCGATGATCAGCCTCGGGTCGGGCGGGATCGTCAGCCGGTAGTGGCCGGGAGGCAGCGTGATCGTACTGTCCGGCCGGGCGTTGGCGGCCATCACCGCGGCACGCAGGCTGCACGTGCCCGAGGCGGTGAGACACCGGCCGTCCGCCGCGTCGGCGTCGACCGCGTCGGACGTGGTGTCCACGGTGAACTCGGCCGGGCCGACGGACGGGGGAGCGGCGGCGAGGGCGACGGGATGCGCCGCAGTGGCAAGGAGGACGGCGGCAGTTGCGGCCATGACGGCTGTGACGGCTGTGGATTTCATGGGGTGAACCCCTCTCGGCGAGCGTTCCGGGCGTGCCAGGACTCGGCGACTGCGAGGACTTCGTGCTGGTGAGCGATGCGCGGCTCGTACGGGAAAACGGCGCAGGCGCGGGCCGGGGGAGTGCCTCCCGGCACCATTCGCCTTCTGGAGCGAGCGTTCCATTCAGTCGGTCGTGTGTCCACGGACGGGCGCGGAATGGCTGAATGGTGATGTCGTGACCCGAGGGGGCGCCCGGACATCGCACGGCGGCCCGCAGTCGGCCCATCGGCCCATACCGGAACCAGGCCGCCAACCCGGCATCTCATCCGGGTTCGCGCGGGCTGCCGAGGGGCCGACGAGCCGATGCGGTGATCCGTGAAGCAGCGTCAGCGGGTGGGGTCGAGAAGGATCTTGCGGACACCGTCGGAGCGGCCCGCGAACAGTTCGTACGCCGCCGGGCCCTCCGACAGGGCGAAGTGATGGGAGACCACGGCGTCGGGCCTGATCCGGCCGGCACGGGTGAGGGCGATCAGGGGCGGGAGTTCGTAGTGCACCGAGCACAGCCCGATGGCGAACTCCAGTTCCTTGATCTGCGCCAGTCCCATGTGGAAGGGGAACGCCTTGTTCTGGCTGACCCCGATGACGCTGACCCGGCCGGCCTGCCGGACGGCCTTGAGGGCGAGCTCGATGGTGGCGTCCGAGCCGACGGCCTCCACCACGGCGTCCGGCCCGCGTCCGGCGGTCATCTCCCGTATGGCCGCCCGCACGTCTTCGCCCTCGACGGGCTCGACGCCCAGGGTGGATGCGAAGGTACGGCGCTCCGCGACGAGGTCGGTGCCCAGCACCCGCGCGGCGCCCATCGCGAAGGCGGACTGGGCGGCCATGAGGCCGACCGGGCCGAGGCCGATGACCAGAACGGTCTCGCCGGGCTGGATGCGCGCACGCCGGCAGCCGTACCAGGCCGTAGGGGCGTTGTCGGTCAGGACGAGGGCGGCCTCGTCGGAGACGCCCTCGGGCAAGTGGACCAGATTGACGTCGGCGCAGGGCACCGCCAGGGCCTGGGCCTGACTGCCTGGGAGCTGCGGGCTCACTCCGAAGCAGAGCTCCGTGCTCGACTTGGCGCGCTCGCACCGGGCGGTGAACCCGGCCGCGCACGACCGGCACTGCGCACAGCCGACGGAGGCGGGCACGAGAACCCGGTCGCCGGGCTTGAAGCGGGTGACCTGGCCGCCGGTCTCGACGACCACCCCGACGCATTCATGTCCGGGTGTGTAGCCCAGTTCCGGGCTGAACGGGTTGCCGCCGTAGATGTGCAGGTCGCTGCCGCAGATACCGGCCGCGGTCACCTGCACCACCGCATCGGTCGGACTGGTGACGGCCGGGTCGGGGACATCCCCGTAGCGGATGTCGTGACGACCGTGGTACGTCAGTGCCTTCATCGGATTTCTCTCTCCCCTCAGCCCGGCCCGGTCAGTCCGCGATCTTCAGCACCAACTTGCCGTGATTGTCACCACGGAAGAGGCGCATCAGGGTTTCGGGGAACTCCGCGACCGAGCCGGACACCACGTCCTCCAGGGACTTCAGTCGGCCCTGCGCCCGCCACGTGGCCAGTTGGGCGATGCCCTCGCCGTACCGGTCGGCGTAGTCGAACACCACGATGCCCGTCATGGAGGCGCGGTTCACCAGCAGCGACAGGTAGTTGGCGGGGCCTTGCGGCTGGGTGCTGTTGTACTGGGAGATCGCGCCGCAGACGACGATGCGCGCACCGCGCGCCAGCCGCAGCAGTACGGCGTCCAGGACGTCGCCGCCGACGTTGTCGAAGTACACGTCGACGCCGTCGGGGGCGTGCTCGCGCAGCGCCTTGCGGATGTCGTCCTTCTGGTAGTCGATCGCGGCGTCGAACCCGAACTCGTCCACCACCAGACGGCACTTGGCCTCGCCGCCGGCGATGCCGATGACCCGGCAGCCCAGGATCTTGGCGATCTGTCCGACGACGCTGCCGACGGCCCCGGCCGCTCCGGAGACCACGACGGTCTGCCCGGGCTCGGGACGCCCGACCTCGATCAGACCGAAGTAGGCCGTCAGACCCGACATGCCGAGCGTGCCGAGATACGTCGGCAAGGGGGCCGCCGCCGGGTCGACCTTCGTCACGTCGCGACCGTCCGACACGCAGTACTCCTGCACGCCGAACGAGCCCGACACATGGTCGCCGACCGCGAATCCCGAGTGCCGGGAGGCGATCACTCGTCCCACCGCACCGGCCCGCATGACCTCGCCGAGCTCCACCGGGCGGATGTAGGACCTGCCCGCGTTCATCCAGCCGCGCATCGCCGGGTCGATCGACAGACAGAGCACCTGCACCAGGAATTCCCCGTCACCTGGCTGCCCGGCCGGCTCCTCGACGTGCTCCCAGTCGCCGGGCTGCGGCTCTCCCACGGGACGTGCGGCCAGGCGCACCTGTCGGTTGGTTCTGCTCATCTCCGGGGGCTCCTTCGACGGTCCCGTTACGCATTGACTCTGCGGCCGGTGCCACGTACCGGCCCATTCATCTGCCATACCGACTGGTCGGTGTGGAGTGTGAGCGTACGGGTGGCATGCCGCTCGGGACAAGAGGGAGCCGGGCGCGAGCTGCGGCGGCCCATTCCACCGCCACGACATCCGGGATGAAATCCGGCATGCCACTGCCCGGCGCGCACCGTGGCGACGCGACCGGCTCGCACCTGGAGTTATGCGCGACGCGACCGGCTGGCACCCGGAGGTACTCGCGACCCGACCGGCTCGCACCCGGAGCTACCCGCGACCCGCGGACCGGCGCCGGACCTGTGATGTGGATGTGACCCGCGGACCGGCGCCGGACCTGTGATGCGGATGTGACCCGGAAGTGTGGCCTCCGCCACGGTCCGCGTTTCCCCGGCCCTGATGAGGTGGCTCCATGCGCACCGCCGCCCCCCTCTTAACGGCCCTCGCCCTGGCCCTCACCCTCGCCGGATGCGGGCAACGATCCGGGCCGCCCGCATCCCACCCGAGCCCCATCTCCTCGAACGACCCGCGCTTCCTGCCGCTCGCCGTCTACGACATGCCCGACGACGACGGCCATACGGTCGGCACGGCGCGGTGGACGCTCGCCAAGGAATGCATGACGCGCCTCGGCTTCCAGGGCCTGAGGAGCCTCGACATCGACCCCCTCCCCGCCTGGCCCCGACGCCCCGAGGGCACAGGCGTGGTGCAGCTTGCCCTGTACACCTCCGACGACCTCCGCTACGGCGTCCAGGATCCCGAGCAGGCCGCGCGGTACGGCTATCAGGCGGCGCGGGCCGAGCACGAGCAGAGTTACCCGGAGAAGGACCGGACCCTGTCCGAATACCTCGCGCTCACGGGTGAGTTCGTCGGGGAGGATCCGAAGAGCGCGCACGGCCACCGCATCCCGAGGCGCGGCTGTCTCGGTGAGGCGGACCGGGCGATCTACGGAACGAATCCGCAGGACCGCAAGGATCCGGTCCTGGACCTGGAGACGAAGAGCCTTCAGCAGGGGAGGCGGGTGCCCGCCTGGCAGGTGGCGGACAGGACGTGGTCGGCCTGCATGCGCAAAGCGGGCTACCAGTATGCGAGCCCGAGGGATGCCGAGATCGGAGAGGACCGCCAACGCCAGGATCTGGAGGAGCGGCTGACCGGGGCGTCCCGGGACCCCGATGAGCCGTCCGTTCTCGAGAAGCGGACCGCGACCGCCGACGCCCGCTGCAAACAGGAGACCGGCTACGTCGGCACCGTGCACGCCATCGACGTACGCATCCAGAACGAACTCGTGGCCCGGCACCGGGCGACACTGGAGGCACACCGCCGCTGGAACGACGACGCGACCCGCAGGGCCGAGGAGATCCTGGAAGACGGCTCATGAGGGTCGGCCCGCACGAGGCCCGGGCACCTCGCCGGGCCCACAGAGGCGTGGCGGCGCCTCAAAAGCAGTGCTGATCTGAGCCCTCAGCCCTCAGCCCTCAGCCCTCAGCCCTCAGCCCTCAGCCCTCAGTCCTCAGTCCTCAGTCCTCAGCCCGAACCGGCGACCAGCGCCTCGCCGAGCGGGGTGCGCCGGTAGAGGACCGACCGTCCGGACCGGGCGCGGACGAGCAGCCCCGCGCCTCGCAGGATGGCGAGGTGGTCTCCCACCGCGCCGGGTGCCATGGCGAGGCTTCGGGCGAGGTGGCTGGTACTGGCCGGGGCGTCCAGCGCCAACAGCAGCCGGGCTCGGGCCCGGCCGACCAGAGCGGTCAGCGCGTCGGGTTGGGGGACGGTCTCCTGTTCGCCCCACAGGGCGGCGGTGCCGCGGGCACGATAGACCAAGGTCCTGGGCCAGGGGTCTTCCAGGTGGGCGGCGATATTCGCGACGAAGACCGAAGGGATCAGCAGGAGACCGTCGCCGGCGAGGCGGACTGTTCCGACTGGGGGGAAATAGCCGATCTCGATACCGCCGGCGCGCCAGGCGATGGTCGGATGCAGGCTCTCGATGGCCGTGGCCCATCCGTGTTCGCCGATCACCCCCACCCGGTGCACGACATCGCGCTCACAGATCGCGCGCAGTTGCGGCCAGTCCGTCGCGAGCAGTGCGTGCCATGCCTGGTCCATCGCCTCGGCGATCCTGGAGACGGCGTCCGTCGAGTCCAGTACCGCGCGTACGCGGGGATCACGGGCGGACGGGCCGGTCGCGTTGGTGGCGATTTCGTGGCGGGCCGCTTCCAGCGGTGTGGCCCGGATCATGGCCAGGTCGTCCGCCCAGGTCTGGTTGAGGCTGCGCGGAGGCGGGGCGACGAAGTCCGGTCCGGATTGCGGGGTGTGCAGGGCGAGGACGGCGTCCAGTTCGGTCTCGCGGCGAAGCCGTTCAAAGCCCGGCCGGAGCCGGGCGGCCCAGGCTCGCGGCAGCGGCCGGTCCTGGCCGGCGAGCGAGCGCAACAGGAAGCAGAGGTCCATCGCGGGCGACAGTGCGAAGCGGCTGCGAAGCAGGTCCTCGACGGAGACTTCGAAGCGGAGCACCTTGCGATGCTACCGCCGGACGTCTGTTGCGATTCGTCCAGCGACGAATCATTGGTGAGTGGCGTTGGCGCACGGCGAGGCTGCGCGTCATGACTGCAACCGCCGAACCCGCGCAGGCCAACCGCCGTGCCACCTACCGTGAGGTGCTGGCCGAGCCGCGATTCCGGCTGCTCTTCGCGACCCGCGCCGTCGCGATCACTGCGGGCTCGCTGCGGATCACCACGTTCTCGGTGCTGGTCTTCGCGACCACCGGCTCCGCGCTGCTCAGCGCACTGGCCTTCGGTATCGGCTTTCTCCCGCAGTTGTTCGGCTCGCTGCTGCTGGGCTCACTGGCCGACCGTCTGCCGCCCCGCGCGCTCATCGCCGGCGGCTACGCCTTGGAGTGCGTCGCCGCACTGCTGCTCGCCCTGGTGCGGATGCCGATCGCGGCAAGCCTTGGTGTCGTGGCGCTGGTCGCCCTGACCACACCGGTGTTCGGCGGCGCGTCGAGTCGGCTGGTCGCGCAGTGGCTGAAGGGCGACGCCTATGTACTGGGCCGTTCACTGAACAACATCGCCTCCTCCGGCGCGCAATTGTTCGGTCTATCGCTGGGAGGTGCGGTCGTCGCGGTGCTCGGCCCGCACCGGGCGCTCGCGGTGAGCGCCGCCCTCTACCTCGGCTGCGCGCTCGCTGTCCGCATCCGGCTACCCCGGCTGGAGCCGGGAGAGTTCGGCGGCACCGCCGGTAGTGCTCGGGGCGATGGCATGGCCGTCCGGGCAAGCCTGCACGGTGCCGGCCTGCTGCTGCGCGGACACACGGTACGACGATTGATGCTGGCCCAGTGGCTACCGCCCGCGTTCGTAGCGGGCGCGGAAGGTCTGATCGTCGCCTACGCGGGAGGACGCCACTTCGCGCCCGGTTGGTACGCGGTGCTGATGGGCTGTCTGCCGGTCGGCATGCTTGTCGGTGACCTGCTGGTGGGTCGACTCCTACGGCCACCCGCCCGGGAGCGACTGGTGGTCCCGTTGATCGCGCTGACGGGACTGCCGCTGGTCGGGTTCGCCACCGAGCCAGGAGTGGGTGTCTCGTCCTGTCTGCTGCTGCTCTGCGGCTTCGGATTGGCTTACGGTCTCGGCCTGCAACGGCCGTTCCTGGACGCCCTGCCGCAGGATGGCCAGGGCCAGGCCTTCGGCCTGCTCGGCTCCGGCAGCATGACGCTGCAGGGCCTCGGGCCGGCCTGCTTCGGCTCGGTGGCCGCGGGCATCGGAACAGGCAGCGCAATCGCCCTGGCAGGCGGCGCGGCGATGCTCACCGCCGGCTGGATTCTCACCTGGCACCCGCCCACCTCCCCGACCCCCGTCCCGAGCTACTCAACGGGATCAGAGAACGGCCTCGAACAGCATGCGTGCAGTTCTCCTGCGCGGTAACCGTCGCAGGTCGGGTCGACCGCGAGCCGTCACGCACCCGACCCCCACGAGTCCCAAGCCTCGGCTCTGCCGGCCGTTACGGACCACGTACGGGATCTTGAGACCACGAACAACCCATGGAAGGTTCATGCCGCATGATCGATGAATTCGCGAAGGGCGACCTGCACAGGAGACTGCAGCGGGACCGCGAGGCGTTGCTCTGGAAACTCGACGGCTTGTCCGCATACGACGCCCGCCGGCCTTTGACGGCGACCGGGACGAACCTCCTCGGCCTGGTCAAACACGTGGCCACCGTCGAGGCCAGGTACTTCGGCGAGGTCTTCGACCGCCCTTCCCCGGAACCACTGTGCCGGTGGCAGGACTCCGACGGCAGCGATCAGTGGGCGACCGAGGACGAGACCCGCGATCAGATCATCGGGTTCTACCGGCGCACGTGGGAACACTCGGACGCGACGATCAACGAGCTCTCCCTCGACGCCCCCGGCCACGTGCCGTGGTGGCAGGAGCCTTCTCCCAACACGAACCTGTTCGCCGTCATGGTCCATGTCCTCGGCGAGACCATTCGGCATGCCGGGCACGCCGATATCCTGCGCGAGGGCCTCGACGGCCGGACCGGGGTGCGCGCCGAAAACGAGCAGCCGATCGACGAGGAAGCCCGCGCAGCCTACTGCGCGAAGATCGAGCAGGCCGCCAGGGCGGCCGTATCAATCAAGGCTTAGTCGAACATATCGGGCAGTCTTACATCCGCTCCCTACCGAGGCTTGCGATATCTGAGCACCCGGCCACCCGATATGCCCGCGTCACCCGATGTGGGCGTTCCGCGTTCGTCGTCCTCGCCCATCTAGAGGGCGTCCGTGTTGCTCAGCGGGTGCAGGGCGCAGGGCGCCGGCGGCCGCGGTCGCGGCGGTGAAGCTGTAGCGGCTGAGCAGGTTCGGGTAGCGATGTGGTCAGAAGTCGTGGCGTCTCGTGGTGTCCGGGTGTGTCGCGCTGCCGGATCCCGGCTGGTCGCCTGTGACAAGGGGGCTGGGGCCAGCCGACAATCCAGCACATGGATGATGCGTTCACACTTCTCCGGCAGGCTGTCGACCTGCTGCCCGAGGACGCCGCGGCTGAGAACGGCGTGACGGTCGGGGATGTTCGCGAGGACATCGCGCGCCAGGAATGGGAGATGGTGCTTGGCCTTCTCATAGAGATCGCGGATATCCATCCCGTGTCCGATTCCTTCTGGGAGATCCTCGCTGAGGCCGCTCGGCAGATGATGCTCGACCGCAGCCGCCGCTGGTGCCAGTGGCGGAGCTGGGAAGTCCAGCACGGCACCGTCCGCGCGACGCTGACCCTGCTGGGCACAGACGAGGGCGGACGTCGGGGCGCCTTCTCAGGGGACGGTCAGCTCCGACCTCTGTGGGACATCGGTAACCGCACTTCCGATGGAGAGCGAGATCTGAACATCGCCTCGGTATGGGTGGAGTTCGCGCAGGAGCTCGGTCCTGGGGAGACCGCCGATGTCCGGCTGGCTCCCCTGAGCCCCGAGCAGTGGAGGAATCTGAAGACCGGCGACGTGATCACCATGCACGAGGGCCGACCTGCCGTCGGCACGGCCACGGTCATCGAGGTCCTGAAGCCTCGCGGCTGAGCCCATCCCGTGGGCGGCCGCGCGAGGCGGCCCGGGGCCGATGCCTGTCAGTCGCCGCCGCGGCATCTCTCGCTACTGCCCGCACGTCCGAACCGCCAGATCGCGCCCTCGGACTGCTGCCGCAGCCGCTCAGGGTACGGGCCGTGCCTGCCTATGGGCAGGCACGGCCCGATGAACTCCCTTTCAGCACCTGTCTGTTGCGCCCGTGTCATACAAAACGGTGAGCAGGGCAAGGGGCGCTCACGAAACAGCAGCGGATTCTGCAGCGCGTATCGAAACCTGATCAACCTAGTGGTCTTTTTCGGCCCAGTACGCGGCCCGCACCTCCCCCTCCACGAAGTCCCGGCGCGGTACACGCAGACCGAGGGACTCCTCCAAGGCATGGAAGTACAGCTCGAAGGTGTTGGTGAGTTGGGGGTGGTCCAGTTCGGCGCGGCGTATGGCACGGTTGAGGAAGTCCAGTTCGCCGCCCCGCAGATAGGGGGCGCGGCCTCGTTCGTACCAGATCAGCTCCAGCGCGCCCCAGTCGTCGTCCACGCGGCGACCGTCCCGGATGTAGTCGAGGGTGTAGATGGCCTTCGCGGCGGTGGCGGTCAGCCACACGCTCTCCTTGATTCCGAGCGCCGCGTACGCCCCCTTGTCGGCGAAGGCCCCTGGCGGCGTGTCGTGGTGCAGCAGGAACGTCCACCCGCCTGCCTGCCCGAAACAGCAGCTCTTCCACTGGCGGTCCCAGTGGGCCCGGCCGCCGTCCACGGCCTGCAGGTCCTTCAGGCGCGTGCCGGCCGCGACCTGCTCGGGGTCGGCCCCGTACAGCAGGGCCAGCCGCTCGGCGTCGACGGTTCGCCCGGGCGCTGCGCGGAAGAAGGCAAGGGTGGTGTACGGGTCCTGTTCGCGCCAGGACCTGGCTATCCAGGCGAGCCCTTCCAGGGGATCGCGCCCGCACGCTTCGACTGTCCCCGTATCGTCCAGGCCGCCGTTGCGGAACCGTCTGCCCCAGACCGGATCGATCCGCTCCAGCGCGTCGGCCACCTCCTCGGGGCTGCCGCCGCGCTGCCGCACCGCGGCCTCGGCGATCAGGTAAAGCGCCTGTTCGAGGTCACGGGTGGCGAAGACCTCCCGGTAGGGACCGTGATGGCCGCGCACTGTGCCGTTCTCGTCCAGCAGCAGGCACAGGCCGTCATCCTCCGCCTCCTCAGCGCGCTCGGCGCACTCCTCCAGTTCGTCGTCCGACAACGCCACGGGCGGCAGCCCGACCCCTTGGAGCAGGTCGTGTCCAGCGACGGTCCGCTGCCACGCCTCCGCAAGTATCCGCTTGGTGATCTCCATGACGTCAGAATAGGAACGGCCACTGACAATCGGCCGATCATCTCGGCTGGTCAAACCTCGGCCGCTCACGACCGGAATGAGGCCCGTCCCGACTCCACGAGTGGTCGCGCGGACACCTTCGCCCCGACCGCTACCGCATCCCCGAACGCGCCAATCCCTCCGAACGTCGACGGCAGTTCGCCCAGCACGTCCGCGAGCAATGCACAACTTCTGGAACCGCCTCGTTCGTCTGCTCCGTCGCCGCGCTTTGTCTCACGGTGGCACCGCAACTTCGGCCTGGTGCCATGAAGCCGACCAGCAGTCGAACAGCCCCGCCCGTTTGATCCGGATCGTAGACCTCATCCATCGACATGATCACGGCTCAATAAGCCCTGGCGCCCTGGTGCTGCGACCGGAAACGATCACCGGTCACGTTGACGGCCCTGGTGATGGGGCGTGGCGGGGGTGGCGACACAATGACGCCGTGGATCGGACCAGCCAGATCATCGTCGCCTTGGACTGCAACAATCGCGCAGTTGCCGATGCCGTCGTGAAGCAACTGGGCGACGAGTGCCGTTTCTACAAGGTCGGCTTGGAGCTGCTCACCGCGGTGGGCCCGGACGTCGTCAAGGACCTTGTCGCCCGGGGCAAGGAGGTCTTCCTGGACCTCAAGCTCTTCGAGATCCCGAACTCGGTTGCCGGTGCGGTTCGCGCCGCAGGGGCACTGGGCGTGTCCATGGTGACCGTCCACGGCATGGGCGGCAGCGGCATCATGTCCGCCGCAGTCGAGGCCGCCCGTGACTTTCCCGGCCTGCGCATCCTTGCCTTGACCGTGGTCACCAGCATGACCGACGCGGATCTGACCGACATCGGCGTAAGTGATGCGGTGGACAAGCAGGTGCTCCGGCTGGCCCGTCTGGCGCAGAGGGCTGGCTGCCATGGCGTGATCGCCTCGCCACAGGAGGTCGCGGCATTGCGCAGCACTCTGGGTCCAGATGCCCAAATCGTCACTCCGGGCGTCACGCTGCCCGGCGAATCCCCGGCCGAGCACGCCCGCCCGGGGACCCCGCGTGCGGCGGTCATAGCGGGGGCCTCGCATGTTGTCGTTGGCCGGGCGGTCACCCGTGCCACGGACCCGGTGGCCATGTTCCGTTTCGTCCGGGCGAGTCTCACTCCGTAGCAGGCGCGCCTCGACCACAGGGGTCGGTGATGCGGCGGCGAGGGGACGACCGTTCCAACGGATGCCTCTTCTCGCTGTGCGGATGCGGATGCGGATGCGGGCGCGTTCGCGGCGCTGGGTGGCCAGCCGGCCGTGCCGGGACGTCGGGTGGCAGGCGTTCTGGTTGCCCCCGCGCTGGAAGCGGTGCAGCTCCCGCCGACTGCACGGCGTGGTTGGGTGATTCGAGTGGGCGAGGGTGAACTGCCGCAGCGGCCCCAAGTGCGCCTCGATCGGGTCCGCCCAGGATACGTTCGTCGGCGTAAAGCACAGCTCGACCTTGTTCCGAGCTGCCCACCGTCTGATCCTGGCAACCTTGTGGACGGGGTTCGCGGGTGACTTGGTGGAGGCTCGCGCTGGCGCCGTCTCTTTTGGGGACCGGGTGATGCTCTGGAGGGCGCGGAAGGCGTGGGCGGCGGAGACGGGATCACGTGTTGGCGGCCTCTCCAGGCGCGGCTTCCCAAGTGGGCCGGCCCAGGGCCTGCTTCCTCTCGCGGTGGTCGTGCCCGGTACGCCGGCGCGGTTTCGCGGTCGTCGTCCATGCCGGCCCCCACCCTGGGTGACGCGGTCAAGGTGAGCGCACACGGATTGGCCGATCGCATGATCCACGTGTGACATGGTGGCAGGCGGGCCACCACGACCCTGGTCAAGGAGAGTGCGATGGGAATGTACGAGGACGTCTTTCGGGCCAGCCTGGAAGACCCGGAGAGGTTCTGGCTGCGGGCGGCGGAAGGCATCGACTGGGAGGTGGCGCCCTCCCGTGCCCTGGACTCCTCGGGCGCGCCCTTCCACCGCTGGTTCCCGGACGGCCGGCTCAACGTCTGCTTCAACGCGGTGGACCGGCATGTCGAAGCCGGCCGGGGCGAACAGCCCGCGCTCGTCTACGACTCCCCGGTGACCGGCTCCCGACGCACCTACACCTACGCCCAGTTGAGGGACGAGGTGGCCGCCTTCGCCGGGGCGCTCGCCGGGCTCGGTGTGGAGCACGGCGACCGGGTGGTCATCTACATGCCGATGGTCCCCGAGGCCGCCATCGCGATGCTGGCCTGCGCACGCATCGGCGCCGTCCACTCGGTCGTCTTCGGCGGATTCGCCCCACCCGAACTCGCGGTCCGTATCGACGATGCCACCCCCAAGGTGGTGGTCTCCGCCTCCTGCGGCATCGAGGGCAAGCGCGTCATCCCGTACAAGCCGCTGCTGGACCGCGCGATCGAACTCGCCGAGCACAAGCCGCAGAAGAGGGTGATCCTGCAACGGCCCCAGGAGCGCGCCGAGTTGGGACCGGACGACCTCGACTGGGCCGACCTGGTCGCCGACGCACGATCGGCCGCCTGCGTTCCCGTGGCCGCGACCGACCCGCTCTACATCCTCTACACATCCGGAACGACCGGGAAACCCAAGGGAGTTGTCCGCGACTGCGGCGGTTGTGCCGTGGCTCTGCACTGGTCGATGGGCGCCGTCTATGACATCGGCCCGGGCGAGACGATGTTCACCGGGTCCGATGTCGGGTGGGTCGTCGGGCACTCGTACATCGTCTACGGGCCGCTGCTGGCCGGTGCCACGACCGTGCTGTACGAGGGCAAACCGGTCGGCACGCCGGACGCGGGCCAGTTCTGGCGGGTCGCCGCCGATCACGGCGTCAAGACCATGTTCACGGCACCCACCGCCTTCCGCGCCATCCGAAAAGAGGACCCGGAGGGCACCCTCACCGCCGGGTACGACCTCTCCCGACTGCGCTATCTCTTCCTCGCCGGTGAGCGCCTCGACCCCGAGACGTATCACTGGGCGAGCGCCCTTCTGGACATCCCCGTGATCGACCACTGGTGGCAGACGGAGACGGGCTGGCCGATCGTCGCCAACCCGGTGGGCATCGAGGCCGTACCCGTCAAACCCGGCTCGCCCACCCGCCCGCTGCCGGGCTGGGACGTCCGCGTCCTGGACCCCGCCGGGCAGCCCGTCCCCGCCGGCGTCGACGGCGCGATCGTCGTCAAACTCCCCCTCCCGCCCGGCGCCCTGCCCACCCTCTGGAACGACGACGCCCGCTTCGTCGCCTCCTACCTCTCCGCCTACGACGGCTACTACCTCACCGGCGACAGCGGGCACATCGACGAGGACGGCTACGTGTACGTCATGGGCCGCACCGACGACGTCATCAACGTCGCCGGACACCGACTCTCCACCGGCAGCATGGAGGAGGCCCTGGCCGCGCACCCCGACGTCGCCGAGTGCGCCGTGATCGGCGTCGCCGACGCCCTCAAAGGGCAGGTTCCGCGCGGCTTCGTCGTCCTGAAGGCGGGTACCGTCCGCGATGAGAAGGAGGTCGAGGCCGAACTGGTCCGGCTTGTACGCGAGCGCATCGGCGCCGTGGCCTCCCTCAAGGAGGTCGCCGTCGTGGCCGCCCTGCCCAAGACACGCTCCGGGAAGATCCTGCGCAAGACGATGCGCGGTATCGCCGACGGCTTCGACGAACCCATCCCGTCCACGGTCGACGACCCGAGCGTCATCGAGACCCTGCGCCCGCTTCTCCGTCGCCACGATCACACCGTGTGAGATGGCGACCGGGTCGGCGGCCCTGTCACCACTTGGACCGGCCGGGGCTACGGACAGTGACGACGTGGGTACTCTCGCGCAGAGTCGCTCGACGGTCGCCGGGGCGCGTGTGACGGCCGTGGGTAAAGTGACGGCATGTCCACGCGGGGGAGAAGTCTCAGATTTACAGCGGTGTCAGCGATGGTCGTGCTGGCGCTGACGGGGTTCTCGTCCGGCCGTGGTGATCACAGCGATGGCGGGGGCGGTTGCAGCAGCTCCAGCCGGGACCACGACAGTCCATCGACGACGGGCAGCGGTGTCTCGCCCGACAGTTCGCCCAGCGGCACGTCCGGCAGTGACACGCATGACTCCGGCACGAGCACCGGTGGCAGCGGCGATGGTACGGACCGTTCGCGACCCACCCACCGTTCCACCCCCACCGCGTCGCCCTCCAGCGACACCGCCCGGCCCCTGAAGGACGGCACCGCGGTGCTCATCAGCTGCGCGAGCGCGGACGATCCGTACGCGACCGTCGAGGTCAGGAATCCGAACGGACGCGACGGTCTCTTCACCGTGAGGATCAGCTTCAAGGACGCACATGGCTTCACCATGATCGACACTGGCGATCAGGTGTCGGTGCCCGCGAAGGGCACGGCAACCTACCGGGTCGCCGTTGCCAGCACGGGCCGCGTGGACCAGATCGATCGCTGCGAGGTCAATCCACGGGCCACTGCCGACCGTTGACGGCCTGCGGAGCTCACCGCGTCCAGAAGACCCCGCGGGCGCCCGGCGACGACCAGCTCCGCGTGCCGGGCCCCGGCAGCTTGCTCAGGGAAGGGGCGTCGGCTCCTGGGCGGGCTGCCCAGCCGCACGCTCGCCGTGCTGCCAGTCAGGTACACACAACGCCCCTCCTGATACTGGGCCGCAGAACACCAGCGAAGGAATTCCATGATCTTCATCACCGCCAAGTTCCGGGTCCGCCCCGAGCACGCCGACAGCTGGCCCGAGATCACCGCGGACTTGACCCGGGCGACGCGCGCCGAACCCGGCTGCCTGTGGTTCGACTGGTCGCGCAGCACGGACGAGCCGACCGAGTACGTCCTCGTCGAGGCCTTCCGCGACGACGAGGCCGGGGGCGCGCATGTACAGTCCGCACACTTCAAGGCCGCCCAGCAGACACTGCCGCCCCATCTGGTCGAGACGCCGCGCATCGTGAACGCGACGATTCCTCAGGACGACTGGTCGCTCCTTGGGGAGATGGAGGTCCCCGGACAGGAGTAGCACCCGGACCGAACGGCAGGGAGCCGTGCGCTCACGGCATCACCGCCACGGCTCCCCGCCCCGTCCGCCACGGCTCCCCGCCCCGTCCGCCGCGGTACGCCGAGACACCAGCGGCCATCAGTACTTGCGCAATGAGCGGCTTACGCCACCGTACCCACCCTGCAGAGTGGGGGATCGAGACGGCTTGTTGGTGCTTGGGGCTCCGGACGCTGCGAGCCCCTCGGGCCGAGGCCGATCACGATCGGGGGCCCGACACCGGCCAGGCCGCGCCCGGCGTCAGCACGGGGTACCGGACCCGGGCGATGGGTGGTCCAGGCGGGCTGAGCCCCGGCGTAGGCAGCCGCGCCACAGAGAAGGGGCGGTGTCCGGTGTTCGGCCGCCGAGTCGCCGCGGCGGTCGACACACCCGTTGCGGCGGGTGGGCGATAAATCCGCGAGTTCCGGCTCGATTACACGGTCGCAGCCCGTGTCTCGATACCGTCGCTTCTCGCGGGCCCGGGCAGACCGGAGGTCCGGCAGGTACTGCTGGGTTCGCCGCGGCAGGCGGAGATCGTGGCTGCAGCGTGGAGAGGAGCCGGGATGTCCTCGCCGACGGGGAGAGACGGTCGGTCCGCGGCCGAGCGCAGCCGCGATCAGTTCGACTGGTACGTGAAGAAGAGACGCCGGAAGCAGCTGGAAGAGCTGACGGCGGAGAATCCGATCGCGGTGCCCAAGATCGATCAGTGGATCGTCATCTCGATCCTTGTCGAGCGCGAGGGACGCAAGCTCGCCGCCTGGACGGGTGCGCCCCTGCCTCCTGAGGAGCCCGTGCACGAGGTGCTGATCAACCTGGTGTCGGGCCGGGCCGCCGCGCGCGGCGCCATTGCCCGCAAGTCCGAACGGGCCCGGGCGGTCGAGGCGCGCCAAGCCGAGGCCGAGGTCTTCCTGCGGGGCATCCGGGCGGACCTCGAACGCAGGGGCATCGAGGTCCAGAAGGAGTTCTGGCTGACCCACAGCGTGCTCGCCAAGCTGACGTCCTCCGAAGTGCTGGCGGTGGCGGCGCGAGACGACGTCAGCAGTGTCACCAGCAACAAGCTGCGCAACGTCGAGGCTCTCGACTTCAGCCGGCCGCACATCAGGGCGAACGTCCTGCCCGCCGGCATCACGGGCACGGGCGTCTCCGTAGCGGTCGTCGACAGCGGCGTCGACGACACCCATCCCGCGCTCGCAGGCATCGTAGGCCCGCAACAGGATATGACCGGTACGGCGGTGAAGCGCGACGACACCGGCCACGGCACTCATTGCGCGGGGGTCATCGCGAGCCAGGACGCGACGTTCCGGGGGATCGCCCCGGGAGCGACCATCATCGACATCCGCATCATCAACGGCGAAGGCCGGACGAGGGCGGAATGGGCGGTCGAGGGATTGATCGCCGTGGCGACCTCCGGAGCCGACGTCGCGAGCAACAGCTGGGGGTTCACGCTCTACGACTGGCAGTGGGTCTGCGCCGGCGGTACCTGCGTAGCGTGCACCGGAGCGGAGGGTCTCGTGAGCCTCGGTGTGGTGGTGGTTGCCGCCGCCGGGAACGAAGGCGTCGAATTCTGGGGGGATCCGTACCCCGTAATTCGTTGTCCCGGTAACGCGTTCAAGGTCATCACCGTCGGCGCCACCAAGGACGACGACCACCTCTGGGATTTCTCCAGCCACGGCTATACGCCGGACGGCAGGCCGAAGCCCGATGTGGCAGCACCGGGTGTCGACATCGCCTCCGCGCGGGCGGCAGGGACCGGAAAGCCGGCGAACGTCGTCGCGCCGGGCTTCATCAACAAGTCCGGCACCAGTATGGCGACCCCGCACGTGGCGGGTCTCGCCGCGCTCATCCTGGAGAAGAACGACACCTTGGCTCCTGCCGTGGTCAGGAAGCTCATCATCACGAACACGCCGGGACTGATTCCCAACATCTGGTACGGCAGGATCGACGCCCTGGCGGCGGTCAACGCCACACCGCCGCCACTGTGACGGAGCAGCCCACCGCAGGTCGGAAACCTTCGACGAGGAGAGACGTTCCATGTCCGACGACTTCGCGCCCCGAGCCGCAAGCGTCACTCCGAACGACAAGGCACTCGCGGCCCATGTGAAGCGCGGGGTGGCGAACTTCCGGACCGACAACCCGGTCGAGTTCCAGGAGATGGTCGGCGAGTTCGACGGCCGCAGGGCCAACGTGGCCGTGCTCGGATTCGGGCGGATCAACGTCCGTGTCGGAGGCGGGGACGTCGTGATCGAGCCGGGGCTCGGACCGGACGAGATGATGCACGGCGCCGTCTATCTGGAGGCCGCGCAGGCGATCGCGAGCGGTGTCCTCACACCACTTCAGGCCTACTTCCGGGGAGACGTCATCGTGCGGGCTCCGGCAGGCGATCTGCACAACGGCTATGGCTTCTTCGTCAGATTCGCCGAACTGGCCTTCGCGTCGGCGAGAATGCGCACGCAGCTCGACGAGTTGCGCGATGAATTCCTCTGAGACCTTGCCACCTTCGGTCGACAACGGCTGGGCGACGCGGCTCGCCCACGCCATGCATGAGGCGGTCACCGCACAGGACGCGGGCCTGGGACGGACCGCCGGCGAGTTGATCCGTCACGGCGGCAAGAGGCTTCGCCCCCGATTGCTGTTCCTCTCCGCGAGCCTTGGAGAGGCCGACGAAGCGCTGCTCGTGCACGCCGCCGCCGCGATCGAACTCATGCATGTGGGGTCGTTGCTCCACGATGACGTGATGGACGGCGCGACGACCAGACGCGGAGCGCCGAGCGTGAATTCCCGGTGGGGCAACGCACATGCCGTCACCACGGGAACGCACGTGCTCGCCTGTGCGATGGCCGAGCTGGCACATCTGCCGCACGGTGTCGTGTCCACCGTGACGGAAGCGGCGTTCACGCTGTGCAGCGGCCAGCTCCGGGAAACCGAGCACGTGTACGACGTCGATCTCGCGGTCGACGAGCACCTCGAGATCATTCGCATGAAGACGGCCACGCTGTTCGGGCTGCCGTGCAGACTCGGTGCGGAGCTGGCCGGCTGCGACCCCGGACACGTCGACGCTCTCTTCCGCTACGGCCAGCAGTTGGGCATCGCGTTCCAGCTCACCGACGACCTGCTCGATCTCCTCGGCGACCCGGTCGACCTCGGCAAGCCGACGGGTACCGATCTGCGCGCCGGAGTGTTCTCCTACTCGGTTCTTCTCGCCCTGCGACAGACCCCGGGCGGGCGACTGGCCGCACTGTTGCGTCATGAGAACCTCAGCGCGCGCGAAGCGAGCGAAGCGGCTGCGCTGGTGCGTCGTTCCGGCACCGTGGACGCGACGCGAGAGCTCGCACGCACGTATGCCGACGGCGCCGCCGCCGCGCTCGCCGAGCTACCGGAATTCCCGGGCCGGGACGCGCTCGCCGTCACGGCACGACGTACTGCGAGCCGAATGGAATGATCGTGCGCAACCACTACGACGCGCTGGTGGTCGGCGCCGGGCCGGCAGGTGGCTCAGCCGCCTATCACCTCGCGGTCCAGGGCCGCCGGGTCCTGCTGCTCGAGGCGCAGCGCTTCCCGCGGGACAAGGTGTGCGGTGATGCGCTGACACAGCGCGCGGTCCGGGTCCTGGCCGCGATGGGTGTCCTCGACTCGCTTCCCCCTTCGCAACGCGTGCGGGGCCTGCGGGTCCACATGCGCGGCCGCGGGCGGCGAGATTTCGCCTACGGTGCCTATCCGGGCGCCGACAGCCACTGCCTCGTAGTGCCGCGCCGCGCGCTCGACGAAGCGATCTGCGCCCGCGCCGTGGCGGTCGGCTCCGAACTCTGGGAGGGGGCCGCGGTCACGGCCCCGATCGTCGAGCGGGGACGAGTCGTCGGGGTGCGGGTGCGCCGCGACGGCCGGCTCATCGACGTCCGGGCGTCCGCGGTTGTCGCGGCCGACGGCGCACGGTCTCCGCTGGCGCGTGCGTTGGGTCTGCTGCCCGAGGGCGACCTCGGCGTCGGCGTCCGCGGCTATCTGACCGGTCTCGACGGCCTGTTGGACCTGCAGGAGGTCTTCCTGCCCCTCGACGACGTGGTGGGGCGGGACCTGTTGCCGTCGTTCGGCTGGATCAATCCGACGTGTGCGTCGGAAGCCAACATCGGCGTGGCGTTGTTCCGTCCCGGATACGAGGGCCGCGCGGAGCAGGTACTGCAGAGCTTCCTCGCCCGGCTGGGCAGAGCGCGGAAGGCGTTCGACGGCCGGTTGCGCGGGGAGTGGGCCACTGCGCCGCTTCGCCTCGACTTCGCCCCCGGTCGCTGCGTCGGCGACGGCATCCTGCTCGTCGGCGATGCGGCGGGGCTGGTCAACCCGTTCACGGGGGAGGGCATCAGCTACGCGCTTGAGTCCGGTAGGACCGCTGCCGAGGTGATCGACCGCGGTTTGACCCGCGATCCCGAGTGTCCGGACCTCCTGGACCATGCGCTGCTGCTGGAGAACTCGTACTCCGGGCTCCTGACGGCCGGCCGCCGGTCGGCCCACCGGTACCAGTTCGTCTGGCGGGTCCTCGAGAGCACGTTCAACAGCGAGCGCGTTCCGTTCGCGCTCTGTCGCCGGGCGCTCCTGCTGCCCGAGGGCATGGGCGAGCTCCGGGCACATCGCGCGATCGACGACGTGGCCGGGCTGATGGCGCCCGGAGTCGACGTACGCACCGACCTGCTCGGCGTCGGTGAACTCATGGCGAGCGCAGTCCGCGACGAGTGGCCATTCCTGGCCCGTCTGGCGATGTCGAGCTGGGGAGATCCCGGCGTACCGTTCCGGCCGGCGCTGTTGCTGCTGCTGGCAAGCCATTTCGGTGACATCGGCGCGCGCCGTCGCATCAGGATGGGCGCCGCGATCGAACTCAGCGCCCTGGCGGCGCTCGCACAACTCGGTGTCGAGGACGCACCGACACATCACTCCAACTGGGGAAACAGGTTCGCCATCCTGGTGAGCGATCTCCTGATGTCGAAAGCGTTGCACCTGGCCGCCGACGGTGGTCCTGAAGCGCTCGCACTCATCTCCCGTGCCGTCACGAAGGTGTGCATCGGCAGAATGGGCGAGCGGCGGCACGCATTCGACGCGCGGATGGCCGAGAACGATCACCTGTCGCTGGTGGAGTCGCAGACCGCGGTGACATTCGAATTGCCGTGCCGCCTCGGTGCCGTTGCCGCCGGAACCGATCCGGAACATGTCGGAGCACTCGGGAGCTACGGCCGTGCGCTGGGCGTCGCATTCCGACTGACCGAGGAGGTCCGCATCATCACCGGGGCCTCGCGCCCGACGGACAACGCCGTGGGCGTCGCACTGAGCGAAGGCACACTGGCCCACTCCGTACTGGTCGCCCTGCGGCGCAGCCCCGGCAGGTTGACGAGCTTGATTCGTCGGGGGCGCCTGACGGCGGACGATGTCGAGGAAGCGGTTGCGATCGTCCGTGACAGCGGAGCGCTCGATGTGACCCGTGCGCTGGCCCGCGAGCAGGCGCGCCGGGCGGCCGACACGCTGGAGGGACTGCCGGAAGGCCCTGCACAGGCGTCATTGTTGGCGCTGGTCGACCATGTGGTCGGGCGACAGGTTCCGGAAAAACTTCGTCCGGCCTCGGCGTTCGCCGGGCGTCCACACCCCTAGCAACGGGCGAGCAGGGCCGAGAGCAAGTCGCGCACTGGTGCCATGAGTTCTGTGTCGATGTCAGGGAGCAGCAGCCTCCATCGAATTGATGGACGCCGGCTCCTGGGACGGCCCGCGTTTCGCTGACAGGCACTTCACGTTCTGGGAGACCCGGACGGCACTCAAGTCCCGACGGCGGCAGCGCCCTCGATCGTCGGCGGCATGGTCCGGGTGGACCCCTTCCACACCCCGGCACGACCTGCGGGGCCGCGGCTGCGCGGGCGCCGTGACGGTCGAGGCGGCCGGGCAGCGCTGGCCGCGGCCGTCGTCGTCCTGTTCACGGAGCCGGACACCTCACGGCAGTGCCCTCTGCTGGTAGGCCTCCGTTGGGTCTGTCTCGCTCTCGGCCTTGAGTGTGACCCGCGGCGTTGTTCGCAGGGGTCAAGAAGAACCATTCGGACCGGCATGAGGAGAGGCAGGAGGAGAGGCACGAGCGGCAGCGCAGAGCGCGTTCCTCGCGGCGTATCCGGGCCGAGCACGGGATCGCCCACCCGAAGAACTGGCGTGCTTCGGCCCGCCACTTCGACCGCCCGGTGGGTCAGCGGGCGATGAACGGCTCGGTCAGGTGCGGGGTTGCGAGGAAGAGAGTGTCGGCGGCCCGGCTCTCGAGCACCTGTTCCCTTGAGGCCCTTGCCTGCGCAGGGTCCATTTCGTGAGCGTATGCGAGTTCGGGGTGGAGCACCTGGATCGCGTGCACGAGCAGGTCACCGGTGACAGCGACCAGTTCGCGCCCGGATGCGACGAGCACGCTCTGGTGTCCGGGTGTGTGACCGGGCGTGGCGAACACGCGCTCGCCGCTGCGCAGCGGGGTGTCGCCGTCGAGCAGCCGTAGCTGACCGGCCTTCTGGAGCGGGTCGATCATGGTGGACCGCAGCTGCGGGTTGATCTCCTCGAGAGCGTTGAGTTCGGCCTGCTGCAACAGGTATGCGGCGTTCGGGAAGAACGGTCGCGTCTGCTCGCCGCCGACGACGGCCCAGCCCACGTGGTCGGTGTGGAGGTGCGTGAGGACCACGGTGTCCACTTCGGACGGTTCGATTCCCGCGGCGGCCAACGAGGCCGGGAGTGCCCCGGGCACGGGCGCCCACGAGGCCGCCGGGCTGTCGGCCGGGCCGATCCCCGCGTCGACCAGCGTCACGCCCTGGTCGCTGCGGATCGCGAACGCGCGGAACTGGAGCAGCCAGCGCCCATCGGCGTCGAGCGCGCCGGGATCGAGCCGGTCGGCCGCCGCCCACTGCTCGGTGGTGGCGTCGGGGAACGCCTCCGATCTGGGGGAGAAGAAGGGGCCCACGCCGTCGGCGAGCGCGATGACGGTGTACGGACCGACCTGAAGGGAAGGGGGCATGCCACAGATGGTGCCATCGGAGGGCGGCCCACGATCAGACGGGTCGTCCCGGGGCCCGCTCCAGGTCGTGGGCGCCTCGTGAACGGGCAGACCTCAAACCCGTGCGTCGCCCGGGCATCAGCCGCCTCCGTCTCAGCAGGGCCGCACGGGGAAATTCCGGTGTGGCTGTGGTGGGGGTCGGCGAACGCCGCCTGCCGGGGCGCTGTTTCCGAGATCCGCGGCGGAGGAGGCTGCCGTGTCCCAGGTGCTCCAGCAGTGCTACGGCCCCCCGGCGGCGACCTGACTGTTGTCGAGGACGTGGGCGTGTCCGCCCGGGGGAGGGGCAGCCGTGTGACCCCCTGCAACGGCTTTGCGCGGCGGATTTGGACGCGACCAGGTCGCGGCCCTGCCGCTGCCCGGACTCGCCTTCCTGAACTGCCCCCGGCCTTCTCGCCGCCGAACGGCCACCGGACGGAGATGGCGCTTATCGCCGGCTGCGCGTTGAGCCACTACTTCGCGACCCGGCCAAGGTCGTCCTGACCGGCGCCGTGCGGCTCGGCGAAGGGGGTGAAACGGGCTGGGGGATGGTCGATGGGCAGGTCGGGGCGCCAGGCGGTGAGGATCTGGGCGCTGCATTCGAACAGGCCCGGCGGCAGGCCGTCCAGCGGCCACCATCCCCAGTCTCCGACCGGCTCGCCCGGCTGGTCGGTGGGCTCGCCGCTCCACTGCGTGACGAGCGCGCCGAACGTGATCCGGACGACGCCGCCGACCTGGTCCAAGAGCATGCCCAGCAGACGTACGTCGGCCGGGTCCGCCTGCAGACCGGTCTCCTCGGCCAGTTCGCGCACGACCGTCCCTTCCAGCGACTCACCCGGCTCGACCGTACCGCCGGGCAGCTCGACGGTCCCCCGCCGGTGGCGGCCGAGCAGAAGTCCGCGCGGTCCCACCAGCACCGCGCCGACCCCGGCCGCCGCGTGCGCGACGGGCGGCTGGGCCGTACGGGCACGAGAGGTGATCCGGACGGGCCTGCGGACCTGGAAGAGCCGGTAGGAGGCCTGATTGCTCTCCTCGGGCGCGTCCAGCACGGCGACCTCCTCGGTGCGCAGCCCGTACTCCGCGAGCAGGTCCGTCCACAGCTTCGTGGTGAGCACCCACATGTGCCCGGTCAGTTCGCCGCCGCCGGCCAGTCGCAGGATCTCCGGACGGGGCTTCACCTCTGAAGAAGGACCGTTCCCGGACGAGTTGGTGTGCAGCACGGTGAAGTACAGCCGTCCGCCGGGCCTGAGGGCCGCCGCCAGGGCGGGCAGCAGCCGGTGCGGGTCGACGAAGTGGACGGCGGACAGGGAGTAGATCACGTCGTACGGCGCCGAAGCGCGCAGATGCCCGACCGCGTCGGCCTGGATCAACCGCAGGCCCGAGAGGTCGCCGTAGCGTGCCCGTGCGCGCTCGATCTGAGTCGGTGAGAGGTCGACGGCGTCCACGGCGGCCTGATGGGTACGCGCGAGGTGGGCGGCGTGCCGGCCGGGGCCGCAGCCGAGGTCGAGCACGCGCCGGCCTGTCAGATCACCGAGGAGAGCATCTCCCGGCCCTGTTCCCGCAGGACCCCAGGCGATCTCGTCCACCTCGGGCAGGGGCGTGGCCCGGTCGAGGTGGTGCGCCCCGTAGGTGTGCCACATCGCGGCGTTGACCTGTTCGGCATCGGCCGTACCGGGTGTGTCGGGTGCCGTCATGGTGTCCCCTCCTCGGGCCCGTCACCGGGCCGCCTCGTCACGTCGTCCTGCTCGTCGCCGAGCGCCGTCAGCGACGATGTCACCGTCGTCATCACCAGGATCGACCGAGAGCGACGCAGGCTGGCCCTCTCCCGACAACGATCCTCATTCGAGCACCAGTGACCCTTCCGTGTTCCCGCGGCGGTTCCCTTGCACGAGGGTTCCCGAGCGCCTGCTCGGTGAGGGAGGAAAACCCTCCAACCCGGTGGACCCATGCGGCCACAGCACGAGAGATCCTTGAAGGTGCGGGTTACGTCAGGTTGCCAACGCGGTCCGCGCCAGATCGCGTAGCCAGACGTGTGCGGGGTCGGTGTCATAGCGCTGATGCCATGACAGGTACACCGGGGCAGGCGGCAGTTCGAGCGGCAGTGGGAGCAGGGTCAGATCGAGATTCGTGGCCGCTGAACGCGTCGTCGATTCGGGGGCTGTGACGAGGAGGTCGGAGCCGCGTACGAACTCGAATGCGGCCCCTTCGGTGGGCGTGGTCGCCACTACCCGTCGGGTGAGGCCGAGCTGTGCGAGCGCGTCGTCGAGGGCGTTGCCGAGCGTTCCGCGCCGCGAGACGTTGATGTGCTCGGCCGCGGCGTACCGCGCGGCGGTGACAGTCTTGACTCGGGTGAGCGGGTGCCCTCGCCGCACGACGATGACGTGCCGGGTCTCGGCCACCCGATCGGCGCGAATGTCGGGTGCGGTGGGGCGGTTCGCGTTCGCCTCCAGGTCGACCGCGCCGCGACGCAGCTCGGGGGTGTCGATGCTTGATTCCGCGATGAAGCGCAAACGTACGCCCGGCGCCTGTTTGCGCACGGCCGCGAGAAGCGCGGGGCCACTGAGTGCGACGAGTGAGTCGTGCCAGCGGAGTGTGAAGGTGCGCTCGAGCGTCGTGACGTCGAGTTCGCGGCTGGGCGCCAGCACGCCCTGGACCTGCTGCAGCAGCTCGTGCACCTGTTCCCGGACGGCGATCGCGTACGGCGTCGGGGTCATCGTGCGCCCGGTACGCACCAGGATCTGATCCCCCGTCGTGCGCCGGATCCGGCCGAGGCTTCGACTCATCGCGGGGGCGGTGACGTGCAGGCGCTCAGCAGCTCCGGCCACGCTGCCTTCCTCCAGGAGCGCATCGAGCGCGGCGAGCAGGTTCAAATCCAATTGCATGAGAATCATCCTAGCCGTGCTTTACATGCACTTGCAGTTAATGACGGCCCCCTCCTACCTTCGAGATGCGGGGCGAAGGAAGCACGGTTTTCGTCCGGTCCGCCTCATCACCCCCTGCTCAGATGGGAGCACCGCCATGCCCGAGTCGATTCAGACCACCGGAATTGCTGCCACCGCCGGCTCCGCGTCCGACGCCGACCTGCTCGCGCAGACCGCGATCGCCGTGCGCGCGGCGGCTTCGGCGCTGCGGGAGCGGTTCGGCGAGGTGGTCCGCTACCGGACCCGCGAAGAGCTGATGCGCGCGCTCGCCGCCAACGACGACGCGGCCCTCGACGTCCTGCGCCCTCGCCTCACCCTCCTGCGCCCGGACGCCCGCTGGGTGGAGGACGAGCTTGCGGGCGGGGCTCTGCCCCCCGGCGAATGGTGGGTCCTGGATCCGGCCGAAGGCAACGTCAACCATCTGCACGCCCTGCCGGAGTGGGCGGTGACCGCCACTCTCGTGCGCGACAACCAGCCCGTGCTCACCGCAGTTCACCTGCCGCTGACCGGTGAGACCTACACCGCACTCGCCGGCGGCGGCGCCCACCTCGACGGGCGCCCGCTGCACGTGTCCCAGATCACGGACCTCGGCCTGAGCCTCGTGGCCACGAGCCAGGCCAGACCGGACGAGGACGAGACGGTCGTGCGGCGCATCGGCTCCTCGATCACCGCGATGCTCTTCGACGCGCTCGTGGTACGGACATCCGTGCCCGCCACCCTGCACCTACTGAACGTGGCGGCAGGCCGGATCGACGCCTTCTGGCAGTTCGCGGGGGCCCGCGCGGACCTGCTCCCCGGGGCGCTGCTCGTCGCCGAGGCCGGCGGGCGGATAACCGACGCCGAGGGCAGCCCCTGGACCCCGGAGAGCGAGAGCTTCCTGGCCGCCGCGCCCGGCGTGCACACCGAAGCCGTCACCACGCTCTCCCGCTGACTCCCACGAGAACTGCAAGCACTGGGAACAACCACCAAGCACCGGAAGGACCACATCAACATGACCATGATCGCCGTTCTCGGAAACGGCCGCGTCGGCGGCAGCCTCGCCCCGGCCCTCACCCGGGCCGGGCACGAGGTGACCGTGGCGGACCGCTCACCAGGCTCTGCCGCCGACGCCGCCCGCACAGCGCAGATCGTCATCAACGCCACCCCCGGCGCCGGCTCGCTGGAGCGGCTCGTCGCACTGCGCGAGGAACTGCAGGGCAAGATTCTCGTAGACGTCTCCAACGCCACCGTCGACGGACCGGACGGACTGCCGGCCGAGCTGCTCTACCCCGGCTCAAGCCTTGCGGAGCAACTTCAAGAAGCTCTCCCGGACACGCGCGTCGTCAAGACACTCAACACGATGCTCTACACGGTGATGACCGCACCCGCCGCGCTCACGCAGACACCGACCGCCTTCCTCTCCGGCAAGGACCCGGAGGCCAAGCACGTCGTACGCGGGCTTCTCGCCGACCTCGGCTGGCAGCAGGAGTGGATCACGGACCTCGGCGGGATCGAGACCGCGCGGGCCGCAGAAGCCGCGATCCTGTTCGTACCGCACGTGATCCGAGCCAGCGGATTCGCGCCCTTCGCAATCTCGATCACCCGCTGACACAACGCCTCGTCCCGCTCGGTGGCCTTGCGGGAGGGCACTGGCACGCCCCAGCCGATGCGGTGCCGCAGCAAGTCCAGTCCTACCAGGGGTACTCGACCGCGAACCGGCCGTGCACGATCTCTGCGATCCTCGCCGGCGTCCAGCACTGGTCACTCCGGCCGGAGGGCCTGGGCCGGCTTCCACGACATCCAGCAACCGGAGTTGACCCGCATCTGGCTCGCAATGGGCGCCCCCTGTTCCCTTGGCGACCAGGCCCTGACTATCACCCGATGCCAACGCCCCCCGCCAGCGGTTCGCCGACATCCTGGTCACCCTGAACCGCCGGGCCACTTCTCGGTCACTGGCCCCGGCCTCGATCAGGTCAGCGGCTGCGAGCCTTAAAGATCTCTCAGGGCTGACGGCTCGGGCGATGTCGTTCGTCTGCTCACGGCGGCCGGGTGGCGGGCACGGACCTCCCGCACCGCCGAGCCTCGGAGGCGGGCAGACTCCGCGTGTTCAGCCGTGTACGTCCTGGCAACGTTCGTCGTAGTCGCCCGGGTGGCAGAAAATGCCCACCACCGAGTCGCCGATCGTGAGGCCGACGGCGTTGTAAGGCTCGCGGGCGACGGTCACCGCAGCGCCGGGCGTGTGACCGCGCTCGGACGTGTTGGTCGAGCGAACGGTGCCTTGGAGCGCGCCGCGGGGGCTCTCCTTGAGGGTGCCGGTGACGAGTCCGCCCCAGGTAGAGGTGGACACATCGTCGCAGGGCGGAGCGTCGGTGGCGCAGTCGCGCAGGACTCGGTAGCGGTAGGTGAACTCGCCCTGGCGGGAGATCTTCAGCGTGCCCTGGGCCCAGCTCCAGGTGCCGGTGATCGTCGGCAGTCCCTCGCCCTGTGTGGGCACCGGCTTCGGCGAGCGCCCGGCCGGGGTGCCGAGCCAGACCCGGGTGCGGACGGGCGGGTGTCCGTCCGGTTCCGGGTCGGTGCCGAAGACGAGCAGCGTGTCGTCGTACTCGGCCGCGGCGTCCACTCGTACCGACTGCCGGAAGCCGTCCTTGCCGCCGGTCGCTCTCGTCCAGCGTCGGCCGTCCGGGGAGGACCACAGGGAGCCGGTGCTCCTCGTGGACGACTCGGCCGACCCCAGGGCCAGATATCCGCCCTGGACCGCGACGACTTGGCCGACCCGGGCACCGTCCGAAGGACTGGCCGTGCCCGCGCGCACGGCCAGTGGCGGGGGAGGCTCCGGCTTGCGCCGCCAGGCCTCGCCGTCGGAGGTCTCCAGGGTGAAGGAGGCCGACGTGCCCCAGGCGTCCCTGCACTTCACCCACACCGTGAACCCGTCATCGTCGGCGAGGGCGCCTGCCTCGGGTGCCTGGTCCGGCCACTGAGGGCATACGACGTCGTGCGGCGCGCCGAAGGGATGGGTATCCGTCGAGACCCAGACGCGCAGGCTGCGGCCTCTCTTCCGGTCGGTCGTCGTGTCGAACGGACCGCCGTCGTGCCCCACGACGACGGCGCCGTGCGGCCCCCGGGCCGCGGCCAGCACAACATCTGAGGCGCGGCCCCCGGGCAGGGCCTCGACCTTGCCCCACCGGCCCTTGCCTCGGTGGCGCATGATCGCCGGCAGCTCTTCTCCGTCCCGGAAAACCCTGCCTGCGGCGATGACGTCACCATCGTGCTCGGCCAGGACGTCCACCGACATCTGTTGTGTCGACGGGCGGGACTCGCGCCAGTTGATTCCGTCCTCGGAGCGGTACAACTCCGATCCGCCGCCCTGTGTACGGCCCGCGAGAAGGAATCCGTCCCTCGCCGCCACGAGCGAGCGGGCCGACAGCCCGAAGAATGCGGAGGGCAGTTCGGTGAGGGGAATCTGACGCCAGCGCGTCGTGGCGACATCGGGACCGGACCGGTCGTCGTCTCCTCCGCCTTGGCAGGCCGAGAGCACGAGCGCGGCGCCGAGCAGACACAGAAGCCGCCGGAGGTGCCGGGGTGGGGTCGTGGAGGCCACTGCTCTCCTTCGATCGGATGGTCGCAGATGCCGGGAAAGAATGGCAGAGCTTCCAGACCGCTGTGACATATACGCACACACGACAGGGAGTTCGAATTCCGTCGCACACATATGCGTGATGTTGCTTTTGGTTCCCGTGTTGCTGGTGATGCGTTTGTGTTCTCGCTTGGATGTCCGAAATTCTGACTGTCCTTCAAATCCACGCGATCCGGCTCCTTTTGGACGTACCTGCTGCCAGGATGACCTCTCACAAAACGTGCAGCCAGGGAAGGCAGTCGTGACCGAAGAACGTATGCTCCCCTCCGCGGTTCGCGAACTGCTGGATCGTTTGCCGCCCGAGACCAACGAATGGGAGTTGTTATCCCGACTCACCGGCGAGAGCCAGTCGTTGTGGGGCTTTCTCACCCACTGTGTCGCGGAGGACGACGCGGAGACGCTGCAGCGGGTCATGGCCGACCGGACGCCGTTGCACGACGTGCTCGACGAGGCTCCCGGTTACGTCCAGTTGCGGGAACCTGTGGACGCTCCGTTCGTCGCCGGGGAGCCGGCACCGGCTCGTGCCCTGCGCGCCTACGCCGCCCTCGGTCTCGCACTCGTCGGGGCCGCCGACGAGGCCGAAGGACATCTGCGGACTGGTACGTCCTGGCTGCAGCGCAGTGCCGCCGCGGCACCGGGGACCGACCACGACGCGGGCACCTTGGTCCTGCCGACCGGCTCGCGGCACGGTGAGCGACTGGCCCGACTGATGTCCGACGACGGTGCCCCCGCCTCGGTCCGAGGGCACCTGGCGCTCGTGCTGCTCGCCCTCGACGGAGGAATTCCCAAACCCCTCAAGGGGCCGCGCCTGACGGTGCTCGCCGACCGCGGTCCCGTCGGCGCCCGCTTCGAACTCCGGCTGGATCTGGTGCGTGGGCTGCCCTCCGGTCTGCTGCCGGACCCGCGCAGCATGTCGGCATTCCTGGGCGACGAGGGGTTCCGGCGCTCGCTCGACGACGCCTGGCGGACCGCGCACCCCGCGAAGCTGGACGGCGCCGTGCTCTGGTCGCTGAGCGACGGTGACGGCCCGGTCGACCATGTGAACGACTCCTCATTCGGTGCGGCCTTCGCCGTCCTGCTCACGGAACTGGTCAGGACCAGGGGCAGTTGGCTCGGACCGGTGCGGGTGCGCAGGGTCAATCCCCGTACGGCCGTCGTCGGCGCGGTGTCCGCCGCCAACCCACGGGTCATCGAGTCCGTGACCGGGTACGAGACCAAGCTCAGCGTGGTCAACGAGGGCGAGCGGGTCGTCGTACCGGAGCGCGACAAGAGCAAGGCCCGCGAGATCAATGGACAGGCCGACATCGTCGGCGTGGTCACCGTGGACGAGGCCGCCAAGCAGGTCCGGCGTCTCGACAGGCACGTGGCGGTCCGACTGGGGGCCGGGGTGCTGTCCGCGGCTCTCGTCGGCGCGCTGGTGGCGTGGGGCATCGCCAACGGCGAGAGCGAGAAGAACAACCGCCGTGCCGAGGCGGCCCGACTCGCCGCGCAGGCCGTCCGCCTCAAGAGCAGCGAGCCGCGCACCGCCGGGCTGCTGGCCCTCGCAGGGTTCGAGATCGATTCAGGGAACGAGGAAGCCAAGGACGCCATCCAGGAGGTCCTGGAGACCAACCGCAACACCGTGCGCAGTTGGGTGGCGGACGAGACCCTCGTGGACGTACTCGCCGTCGACAATGCGGGCCACCGGGCGTACACCTCGGGTGCCGACGACGCGATCCGGGTGTGGGACACCCGGTCGGGGCGGAAGCTGGGTGAGGTGAAGGGACGGGCGGCCGGGCTCGCCCGTGGTGTCGAATCGGGCATCCTCGCCGCTCATGACGGCAGGGACCTGAGGCTGTTCGACGCGTCGGGCGACAAGCCGCAGGCCCTGGGAACGGTGAAGGCGCCGTCCTGTGTCGGGCCCTACGGCGAGATCGTCGGGATGGGCTTCATGGCCAACGGTTCCGCGCTCACCACCGTCTGGGACGAGGGCGCCGTGGCCACCATCGACCCCGTCAGCCGCACGGTGACCAGTTGTGTGCGGCTCAAGGACATCGCGGGCAAGGAGGTCCTTGAGCTGCTGCCGTCGGGACGGATGGCGATCAACGCGGACGTCGTGCCCGCCTCCTACGACGGCCAGGGCAGGGGCGCAGACCAAGCCGTCCTCCTGCTCACCACGAACGACGTGGTCGCCGTGAACCTCGGGGCGAAGAAGGTGTCCCACCTCGTCCCGGCCGAGCAGGTCCCCGGCAACGCGAGTCTGGTCCAGGCGTCCGAGGACGTGGTGACACTGGCCACGGGTGGCGGGATTCTCGCCTGGGACCGCTCCACGCGCAGCAGGATCGCCTACCCGCTCGGTGGGTTGTCCACCCGCCCCGAGGCGATGGAGGAGGATGCCGGCGACGTCGTGATCGCCGGGCCGAACGGCACAGCGGTGATTCCGGTGCAGCCCGGCCTCGACAGTTCCACCGAGCCGCTTTCCGTGCCGAGCGGCGGGCGCTCCGTCGCTGCCGTACGCGCGGAGGACGGCACGGTCGTGGCTGCGGGCGATGCCCGCGTCACCGTGCTCGGCAACCATCCGGTACAGCGGGCCCTGCCTCCTGCACAGCCGTCCACCGGCGTGACCTTCGGCCCCGGACACACCCTGCTGCTCACCGACTTCATGACGAACACCTCCTACGGCGCCTACACGATCGATCTCGACTCCGTGCCCGAGATGGCCGGCACCGCGGCAGCGTCGTACGAACCGGTCGTCGACTACCCGGCCTCGGCCGGGTACATCAACGACCTCGCGATGTCGGGCAAGTTCGTGGCCGCCGCCGGCCAGAGCCGAGGCTTCGCGGCTGTCAACGTGTGGAAGAAGGACGGATCCCACCTCACGGAACTCCTCATGTCCCCCGAACAGGACCGCACGCGCAAGCCCGAGGAACGCATCGTCGCGCAGGTCGGCTTCGTACCGGAAGCCGATCTCCTGGTGGCGCGGAACGCCCTCGGAGACGTGGGCATCTGGTCGACCCGCAACTGGCAACGCGTCGGCTCGATCCCGCTCCGTGGTGACTCCACGGCAATGGCGATCCGCGGCAGGACCGCCGTCTTCGCCGAGGGCAAGGGGGCCAAGACCCGGCTCGTCATGGTGGACCTCGTCACCCGTAAGAGGCTGCGGACGGTCACTGCTCCCGATGTCGTTCGACTGTCGATCTCGAAGGACGGGTCCCGGCTCGCCGCTCTTGCCTGGACCAGGGGCACCGTGAGTCTGCTGGATGCCAGGAAGCTGACTCCGCTGCGCAAACCACTGCGGCTGCCGGTGGGCGAACTTCCCCGGGACATCGCGATCTCGCCAGACGGCCGATTGGTGGCATCGGCGATGGGAGACCACGTCGTCGTGCACAACCTCAAGACCGGACAGCAGTCGATGCCGCCACTGCGAGGCACCGACGGCAACACCGTGGTGCAGGTGAACTGGTCATCGGACGGCGCCTACCTCACCGGGGCCACTCTGCCGCCCCGACGTGACCTCAGGCGACCGGGCATCGTCAACATCTGGAAGATGACGGAGGGCTCGCTCGAGCAGCGGATGTGCGACTGGACCGACGGCGGTCTGTCGCACAGCGAGTGGGAGAAGTACGTGGACGAGTCCGTGCCGTACATCGATCTGTGCAAGGGCGTGGCCGAGTGAACCGCCGCGCCGCATGGGTGAGACGGGCGGCAGCCCTGGTCGCGGGGGCGGCGCTGCTGGGCGCGAGCTGCGATGGGCCGGGCGGTCGGGACGACGCCTCGGACGGGAAAGGGCCCGGAACCGCGCACGGAACCGCTGTTCTCGCGTTCGTCCGGCCGCATGCGCAGGAGATCGTCCTGTCCGACGCAGCCGGCCGGACATGGCGGGGTGCGCGGCTGAGCGCCGCCGCCGACGACGTCCGATGGTCCCCCGACGGATCCGCGCTGGCGTGGATCGACGACGAGAACGACAGCCCCGACGGACGCAGGCTGCACCGCCTCGACATCGCGACGAGCCGCGAGCGGACGACGCCCTGCCCCTGCCGGGGAGTCGGCTTCCTCGGCGGCGACGCCGCCACGCTGACCACCGACGGCGACGCGCTCCTGCTCTTCGACGCGGACGGACAGGTCCGGCGCGCACCGCTGAGTGCCCCGCAGGGGGACTACGCCAAGGTCGCGGTCGGCGGCCGGGACGCGGTGACGATCGCCAGCCCGCTGCCCGAGGAGGAGGCCGGTCGCGGCCAGTACCAGATGCTCGCCGCCGACCGGTCAGGCACGGTCCGGCCGTTCCTTCCGGCCCGAACTCCGACCTCGTTCACCGAGGGCCTGGAGTCCCCCGACGGACGGCACGTCGGCTGGTACTCGGCCGACTCCGGCGGGGCCTGCTGGAACGTCGGGAACGTGCTGCTCGCGACATACGGCGAAGAAGGCCGCAAGACGCCGGAGCGCCCCGCCGACGCGGCCATGACCCGTGCCCTCCTCGAGGATCGGGTCACCGTGACCGGCCTCGCCTGGGCGGGCGACGGCCTCGCCGTGACCTTCGGACCGAACGTGGGATGCCAGGCCGTTCCGCCCCAGCGCTTCGTGTCGTACTACCTCCGCGACGGCAAGTGGAGCTACCTGGGCTCGGGCATGCGGGCCGTCGGATACGGCGCCCAGGGGCGCATGGCCCGGCTCCTGGTGCCCGAGCGGCCCCAGAAGCGCAAGGACGAGGAGTACTACCTCCCTCTCCTCGGCGACCTGGAGTTCACCGACCGCAGCGGCAAGCGCCATGTCCTGGGCTCCCAGGTGTCGGCCTTCGTCTTCACCCCGGCGGAGAGCGCGAAGGCGGCGCCGCCCGCCCCGGCGGCACAGCCCGAACAGAGCAGGGTGGCGCACATGACCGACCGGGCAGAGCCGGTCCCGGCACATCTGCGAGCGCTGGCGCAGCGCATCAGGGACGCGGCCCAGAACGACGACGTCACACGCCTGCGGGCACTGTGCGACCACTGCGACGACGAGACACGGGCCGCTCTGCGATCCGCCGAGGGCCGCCGCGAGCTGGTGCAGCTGCTGAGCAGCCATCCGGGCCTGACCGAGAACGGCATCGTGTACCCCGGGCTCGCGGCCCACCGCTGCGTCGACGAGCCCGCACAGGACATCACCTGCACCGCCGCGCAGCTCCACGACATCGCCCTGCTGGACATCCCGGTCGCGGACAGCACCGACACCTACCAGGGCCAGGTCTACGAGCCGGAGTTCGAGCAGCGGCTGCAACTGCGGACAGGATCGGGCGGCAAGGCCCTGTGGGTGGGAAGGTACGAGCCATGACCTGCACGGAGGACGTCGGGGACGCCGGTGCGGCCGGGGGAGAGGCAGCGCAGTGCCACTGCGGCCGGAACTGCCCACCGTACTCGCCGGTCCCCGCGACCGATGAACGCCGCGCCCCTGACGGCCCGGTCATGGGAGGAGACCTGGTGGCCGGTGAACGCGTCCTCGGCTTCACCTACGTGTCGCCACAGGCAGGGATTCCGGCCGCCGCACACCACGACCGCCTTCTGACGGAGGGCGACGGCCACGGCGCGTGGTCCACACAGCGCCCTGTCCCAGCCGTCCGCCCTTCAGGCCCCGGCGACGAGAGGCTCCCTCACGACAGACTGCCGGAGACGGCCGTGGTCCCTGCCGCGCGCAGATCAGCGTGTCTCCCGGCTGCTGTGAACGACCTCCTGGTCGACGGGTCCGCGCCGTGGGCGCGAGTGCTCCACCCCATCGCCCGGACCATACGGGCGGCAGGACACGAACTCTGGCTCAGCGGCGGTGCCACCCGGGAACTGATTGCGGGCCGCGGCCGCGAGGCGGTCCGGGACCTGGATCTGACGGGCACCGCACCGGCGGGCCGCTTCGCGGAGCTGGCACGCCAAACGCTGGAGGAGGACGGCGAGACCTACGAGCTGAGAACCCCGGTGAGCCCCGACTCCCTGGTCTGCACCGTGCTCGACACCGACCTGTCCACCCCTCTGATCGAGTACCGGGGCCTGGGGCTGGGCGGCTTCGGGGTCCCGGCCACCGGCACCGATCTCGTCGCCGACAGCCGCCAACGTGACTTCACCGTCAACAGCATCCTCTACGACTTCGAGCGCCACCTCGTCATCGACGCGGGCGAGAGGGGATTGCTGCACCTGTCGGCCCCGGCACGCGCCCTGGTCCCCGGCGATCGATCGACCGATCCTCTGATCCGCACCGCTCTGGCACTGCGGGCCGTGAAATTCCTCGTGCGCTGGGAAGCCGACGGCCCCGTGGACACACGCGAACTGCGCGCCTGGACAGCCGAGTTCCCCCACGACCTGGCCGACCAGGTCCGCGAGCGGGGCGACCACACCTGGGCCCAGGTGCAAGCCCTCCACAACGAGTGCCTCGGCGACGTCCCCGCGGACCGGCAGACGACCGCGGCCAGCACGCTGGGGCCGGCCGTGGAGCACCTGCTCAAGACACTGCTGGGGAGCACCGTACGGACGGCGGACCAGCGATGAGCGACACCGCCCCCGCCCAGCACCGTCCACTCGCCCGCTGGGTCGCACGGCTCGGCACCGCCGGCCAGGAGCCCGGCACGCACCGCATCACGGGACCCATGAACGACGGAGCCGAGCGCACCGACGCACGGACGCTGCCCCTGTTCCAGGACCCGGCCTGGCGAAGAACGAGCTTCAACGCCGGGCGGGACGACGGTCCGGCCGTCCGCGCCCTGGCGCTCCGACACCCCGGACGCGGCACGGCCTACGTCGAACTGGACGACTACGGTCGGCCCCTGACGGTGAGCCAGGAGGGCACGGACCTGATCGCCCGCATCGAGCAGCGGTGGGACGCTCCACCCTCGGGGCCGGACGTCCTGCGGGTCCTCGGCGGAGAGAGCCCCGACCTCAGGCACGCCCTGCTGCACCGGCTCGCTGTCGAGACCGACCCACCTGCGACCCTCTACCACGCACTGCCCTGGGCCGACCTGGACCTGGTGGCCGGCAACATCCTGACCATGCTCGACGGAACCGGGTCCGTCGAGCGTCCCGCCCGCGAACTCCGCCACTGGTTCACCCCGGTGGCGAAGCGCCTGGCCGGCCCCCTGGCCGTCCTGGAACGCGGTATGCGGGAAGGACGGGCACCGGAGTCTCTGCGTCACGAGGCCGCTTCCCTGATGACCGGCCTGTTGGCCGCACCACCGGCGAGGATCCCCGCCGCCACCGCCCAGGGGCTCGTGCGGCTGGCCGAACGGCTGAGCACACGGGATCCACTGCTCCGGCACACAGCCCGGGTCATCGGCTCCCGCCTGCACGAGCCACCGGCCGGACACTCGCCGTCCCTGTCCCTCCGACTGGACCCCGTGCTGCCCGCGGCGGCCCGTACGACCGGGGCCACCTACCGCAGGGCCGTCCGCGACGAACTGTTCGAAGCGAAAGCGGAGCACACCCCAGGCGGCCGCGTACGGGTGACCCTGACGTTCCCCGCCGGCGCGGAGGAGGCCACGTGGGCCGCCGCTGCCGACGACCTCGTGGCGCCCCTGTCCGTCCGCACGGCGGACTCGGAGCCGCGCCGGCTCTGGATCGCCCTGCGCAGGCGAGAGGGATCCCTGGTGGGCGTCCTCGACCTGTTCGCTCCGCCGGACCGCTTCGAACTGGTCGCGGACGAGCCCGCCGTACCGTTCGCGGCGCTGCGCACGATCCCCGCGATCGAACTCCTGCCCTCGCTGCGTGCCTCCTCCACCGCCACCCAGCGCCTGTGGGACGCGGCGGCGACGGCGCTCCCTGCCCACCACTCCGTACCCGTGGCCCTCCGGCTCTACCGGGAGGACATCGCCGGCTGACACGGACGACGAGGAGACACCATGGCCGACAGCTCACAAGTTGCCCCCGGGGCTCGGCGGGCGGCGATCGCCGACGAACTGCGACGCCTCGAGGAAAGCGCCATGTACAGCGCCCAGATGCAGTTCGAGACCGCCAAGCACTGGCGGGGCGTGCACCTGATGTTGGGTATCCCCACCAGCCTGCTGGCCGCGGTGGCCGGTACGACCGTGTTGGTCGAATCGACGGGGCGCGTGGCGGCAGGCGTCCTCGCGCTCGTCTCCGCCGGGCTCAGCGCCGTGATGACCACGGTGAACGCGCCGCAGCGCATGACCCACGCGACGGCCTGTGCGAACGCCTATCTGGAGGTGCAGACAGCCGCCCGGCAGACTCGGACGGTGGACCTTCCGGTGCTGCCGGTCGACGAAGTCCGAGCCGTCCTCACGGAGTTGACGGCCCGTCGGGACGAGCAGAACCGCACCGCGGATCCACCGGGCCGACGCGCCTACCGCCGCGCCCAGGCCAACATCGGGCGCGGCGGGCAGACGTACGCCGTGGACCGTGGGCTCACCGCGATCAGCCCGGACACGCCGGAACCCTCAGGCACGACACCGTGACCAGCGGTCCTGCTCCCCTTCTGCGCCCCGGCATTTCCGCGTCCTGGCACGATTTGGGTGTGACGGGCAGTGGGCATTGCCGTGCAGTTCGGTTCGAGCCATTACCACGCGATGGCTTCACGAACTTCGCGCAGCGAAGCGACGCCGTCAGAAGCGAGGAAATGCCCTGCTCCGGGGACTATCTGTGCGGAGGTTCCGAGTAGGTCGGCAAGACGGTCGGTGTGGCCGGGCGGTACGTAGGGGTCTGCGTCCGACCGGATGACCGTGAGTCGATCGATGTGGCTGCCGAGTCCCGTCACGTCACAGCCGTCTCCGATGTAGGCGTTCAGGTCCGGAAGCGCGGGCAGTTGGTCGACGAAGCCGGAGACCAGCACGAGGGTGCCAAGGCGCCAGGGGCTCGGCAGGGAGCGCAGATGACGCAGCACGGTGAGGCAGCCCAGGCTGTGTGCGACAACGATCGAGTGCTCGTCAAGCGTTCCCAGGTCGGTGCGCACGGCGTCCGTCCACTGTGCGGGGTCTGGGGCTTGCGGGGTCGGAAGGGCAGGGATCGTGGTCGGGATGCCGTCCGCTCGGAGTTGCTCGGCCAGCCAGCCGAACCAGTGGTCTTCGGGGGTCGCGCCGTAGCCGTGGATGATCGAGGCGCGCTGCCGGGTTGTTGCAGGTGTCATGCCGCGGGACGGTATGGGTTCACGTCAGCGTGAAGGTCAAGCCGATGAGGAGGAATCGACGGTGCTGATCAGCGAGCTCGCCGAGCTGACCGGGGTGAGCGCGCGAGCGCTGCGCCACTACGAGGACCGAGGACTACTGGTCCCGGCCCGCAACAGCAGCGGGTACCGGAACTACTCCGCATCCGACGTCACGCGCGTAGCGCAGATCAGAGTGATGATCTCCGCAGGCTTGGGAACCTCGATCATCCAGCGATACCTCGACTGCGCTCGCGGCGGAGATCACGGCATTTCGCTGGAGATGTGCCCGGAACTGCGGGCTGAGCTGGATTCTCTGGCCAGACGCCTCAACGCCAGGCAAGTCGAACTCCGCGAGACACAGCAGCGATTGAGTGAGCTCGCATCAGCCGGTTGAGGCGTGTCTACGACGTCATGCCTGGAACAGCTGGGCGTTCAAGATCCGCCAGGAAGCCTGTGAGCCGCCCGGTCCCCCTGACTGGCTGACCTGCAAGTGATCTCGGGCTTTGGTGGCCTGCGGGTTCGGCAGGGCGGTGGATCAGCGGGCGCAACCGTCTCCATGTCCCCGCACTCGCCCACCAAGGATCAATCACAAGTCGGCCCCGTAGGGTCGGAGGTATGACGCCACTCCCTGCCAGCAGTGCATTCGACTCGCTCCGCCTCGACGCCGTGCACGACCAGGAGACCCTGCGCCAGACTTACGGACTCCCCAACGACGCGGCCGTACGCAAGCAGATGACCGAGCTCACCGAGCAGACCCAGCGGTTGATCGGATGCTCGTCGCTGGTCCTGGTCGCCAGCGCGGACGCCGACGGCAACTGCGACGTTTCTCCGCGCGGCGGCCCCGCAGGGTTCGTCGCCGTCCTGGACGCACGGACGGTGGCGATACCCGACGCGACCGGCAACAAGCGTCTCGACACCCTGCAGAACGTGGTCGCCACCGGACGGGCCGGGCTGCTGTTCGTCATCCCGGGGCGCACCACGACGCTCAGGGTGAACGGCCGGGCCTGCGTCTCCACCCGCCCGGAGCTGCTGTCGCAACTGACCGCCGTGGGCAAGCCGCCGGCCAGTGCGCTGGTGGTGGGGATCGAGGAGGTGTACCCGCACTGCCCCAAGTCGCTCCTGCGCAGCGCGGCCTGGAAGCCGGAGCAGTGGCTGCCGGCGGACGCCCAGCCGACCTCGGCCGAGGTGACGCTGGCCCAGCTGCGGATGCCGGAGCTGACGATCGCTGACATCGAGCAGGTGGAGGCGGATTCGCTGAAGTACCGGTACGAATGACTTCCGCTCCACCGCCCTGAAGGGCGGGGATTCCGGCCACGGTCGTCTGACCGTCTCGGTGAGTTCCCGCTTCACGGCGCTGTGCCGGGACCAGGGCTTCCAGCCTTACCTGCGCTCCACGGGCTGACACGGCCAGTCCGGCCGCCTTGGCGAGGTTGACCGCAGCGTTGATGTCCTGGCCCAGGACGGTCCCGCCCTCGTTGCATGTCCGTTCGCGGACGTGGAGGGGTTTGGGGCCGTCCTTGGCGCCGCAGCCGAGCAGACCTGAGAGGTGGGCTCGAACCGGCCTATGCGTACGAGGGTGCGCCCAAACCGGGCGGCCTTGTATTCGAGCATGGCCGTGAACGCGGACCATCCGGCGCCCGCTTGGTTCTAGCGGATCAGCTTGGTGGAGAGCTGGTAGAGAGCTGGTGGTGGAACTCGCGGCGCGCATCGGCCACCCGTGCGTGAGCGCGGGCGAGACGAAGCCGGACCTTGTCCCTGTTGTTGCTGCCCTTCTCCTTTCGGGAGAGGGCCTGTTGTGCGCGCTTGAGTCGTTTCTCGGCCCGGCGCAGGAAGCGCGGGCTGTCGATCTTTGTGCCGTCGGAGAGGACGGCGAATGGCCCAGGCCGAGGTCTATGCCAACCTCGGAAGCCACAGCTGCAAGGTGTTCGAGGTCGGTCTCCACGACGAAGGAGCAGAAGTAACGACCGGCCGCATCCTTGATCACAGTCACCGTGGACGGCACGGACGGCAGCGTACGGGACCAATTCACCCGCACGTCCCCGATCTTCGGCAGGCGCAGATCCTTGCCGGCGGCGAGGGACCATCGGGCGTTCGCGGTGAACCGTACAGCCAGCCGGTTGTCCTTGCGGCTCTTGAACCGGGGCTTCTTGGATCTTCGGTGCCCTGCGGGAGCCTTGGAGGGAGCCCGGTGATGACCTGCTTGGACAGGTCTCAGATCTTCGGGTACGGCTTCCTGCCACGCTAGGGCCCGTTCGGGTACACGCGGACTCAACTCGCTCAAGGGCGTCTCATCCCGGCGGCTCCGCCAGGAGTACCCGGAACTGGTCCGGCACTACTGGCGGGCACAACGCCTCTGGTCGGCTCCTGCTTCGCCGGATCGGTTGGGGGTGCACCCCTGTCGATGGTGAAGCAATACATCGAGCAGCAGAACCGGCCCGTCTGAGCTGAGGTCAGCCGCGCAGATCCATGCTCCGGGCCGAGGCCAGAGCGGGCTGAAGACCCGCTTCACCACCGGGCCGAAGCCCAGCGCCCCGCGAATGAAAGCCGGTAGCCACGGCCGACTTCTCGGTTATCGCGGCGTCGGGCGCGTCCGCCTTCCGCCTGATGAGGAAGCCTGCAGGTGAGGAGGAAGCGGCGGTGGCGGTGGTGGGATTCGTAGCCGGGCCGGGGGTGTGACGGCTGGCGGCGGAGGGGGTGCAGCCTCGCTGATGGCCTGCAGTAGGGGGCCGCCCGCACGCAATCGTGCCATGGTGCGCTCGGCCCGGCGGCGGGCGTGGGTCGCGTCATCGCGTTCGGCGCGAAGCAGGATGCCGGTGCGTCCGGCATTGCCGATGGAGAGCAGTCGGTAACTCGGCGGGTGGGCGCAGGTCTTCCTTGAATGCGGGTTGGCTTCACAGGGCTGGGGAAAGCCAGGGGCAGATGTGGGTCGGCCGTTGGGGGAGGCATGGCACAGCAGAAGAGCCAGGACCACGACGCCGAGGTCATCGCTCTGCTCATGCCGGAGTACGAATCGCTGCGGGCTGAGATCGCCCAGCGTGTCACGTCGAGGATGTAGATACTCCAGGCTCGTTCAACGAGCCTGCCAGGAAGGGGATATGGCTACGACCAGGCTTTCTGTTGGGTGCTCCAACTCCCGCAGCTGACGGCCTGGAAAAGAGGATGTGGTCGGCTGAGCTGGGGTGATAGGTATGCGATGTGACAGAGAGTCTTGAGTTTTCCACCCTGCTGCAACGGATCGACGAGCGGTCGGCCGCGTTCCGGAGTGCGGTTGCCGCCTCGCCCAGCCTTGACGCGCCGGTGCCGTCCTGCCCCGAGTGGACGTTGTTCGATCTGGTGCAGCACCTGGGTACGGGCCAGCGCTGGTGGGCCGCGATCGTCGCTGCGGGCCCGGCCGAGGCTCCGCCGGACAAGGATGCCGCGGAGGCGCCGCGCGAGCTCGGGGCGCTGCTGGCCTGGTACGCCGAGTCGAACGAGCTGCTGCTGAGCGCGTTGCGCGAGGCCGGCCCGGAGCGCGAGTGCTGGGCGTGGTGGTGCGCCGGCGTGTCGCCGGCGAACGCCTGGGGCGTTGCCCGGCGCCGGGTGCACGAGGTGCTGGTGCACACCTACGACGCCCAGCTCGCCGCAGGCGCCGTGCAGCCGATGCCGGCGGACGTCGCGATCGACGGCGTGGCCGAGTTTCTCGACACCTGCAACTCCACCCCGGCGGCCTGGCCGCACGAGGCCGCCACCATCCACTACCACGCCACCGAGGGCCGCTCCTGGCTCCTCGCGTTGGACGGCACCGGCGCCTGGCCCGCACCCCTCACGGACGACGCCGCGCCCGCCTCCGCTGCGGCCACCGGCACGGCCGAGCAGCTGCTCCTCTTCGTCTGGGGCCGCCTCACGCTGAGCGACCTGAAGATCGAGGGCGACCAGCAGGAGTTCGAGCAGCTGATCGCCTGGGAGCCCGAGGATTAGCCAGTCAATACCGCCAGCGGACGGCCTTGATGACGTCCGCGTCGGTGAACATCGCGAACAGCTCCGCCTCCGTGCGGCGGATGGCCGGTACGGCCTCGTACAGCTCGGGCCCGAGCGCCTCTCGCGGCACCGCCGACTCACAGCCCGCCCACTCGCCGGCCACCTGTCTCCCGATGCCGTCGCCCCGTACCGGGCCAATCGCGGCGAAGGGCGGCTCGTCAGGAGTGTTCGGTGTCGCGCCGGCCTGTCGGCACGCCTGGTGCGGCGAGTTGGACTTCCAAGGCGCGACGAACGGACGGAGAACCGAGACGTCGTCAGGTGGTGTCGGTTGAGCTGTGGAGGCGGGGGTGCGGGTGAAGCTGGAGGTAGAGGCCGGCGGTGGCGTGCCGGGGGGTGGTGGGCAGGGGGAGCAGGTCGCTTGTCCCGTGCCCTGCGAGGCCCTGCGCAGGTCGGTCGTTGACGGGATGCCGCACAGCGTGGAGGAAGGTGTCGACGGCGTCGTCGGTCTGGGTGTCGTGGAGGTCTTCGGCGCCGGTGATGATGTTGAGGAAGCTTTCGTGCAGGCGTAGTCGTGCTTGGTCGCGCCTGCTGAGTTGCTGGGCGGTGCGGAAGTAGGTGTCGCGGCCGTCGTGGATGCGGTAAAAGGCGCTGACCAGGATGAGGAGCCGCTCGTAGGCGTGTCGGTAGGCCGTTTGGTAGAAGGCGCGGGCGTCGAGTTCGTCGACGTCGCCTCTCAGCACGCTGCTGATCGAGGCGGCGGCGAGCAGACCGCTGTACATGGCCAGGTGCACTCCGGTGGACAGCAGAGGGTCGAGGAAGCAGGCGGCGTCTCCGGCGAGGAAGTAGCCGGGTCCGCCGAACGCCTTGCTGACGTAGGAGTAGTCCCGCTCGGTCTTCAGTGATGTGACCTGCCGTGCGTTGGTCAGCATGCCGGCCAGCAGGGGGCAGCGGGTGATGGCCTGGTCGTAGACGCTCTGGAGTGAGCCTTTCGCCGCATGCCTGGCTCGGGAGAAGGAATGATGGTCGGTGACCAGGCCGACGCTGAGGGTGCCGTCGTGCAGCGGTATGGCCCACAGCCATCCGTGGTCCGGCAGGGAAAATACCCCGATCGCGCCGCTGGGTGCGGCGGCGAGAGGTGCAGCGCCGCGCCAGTAGCTCCATGTCGCCACGTTGCGGAAGACGTCGTGGGCGCGCCTGGTGCGCAGTTGCCGGGCGGCAAGAAGGCCTGCGCGGCCGGAGGCGTCGACGAGCTGGCCGAAGCGGATTCGCCCCTCAGTGCCATCCCGGGCGGTCCAGGACGCTTCCACTGCCCGGTGGTTGGAGCTGTGTTCGCTGCCGTCTTCGAACGTGACTCGTGCCGCGCGGGTCTCTTCACGTACGTCGGCTCCCTGCGCGCGGGCGTGCTCCAGCAGCAGTTGGTCGAATTGGGAACGGATCACCTGGAAGCTGTACGGGGCCGGCCTGCCGGGCTCGTCGAAGCCCAGCGCCCACTCCTGGCCACCCCAGCCGTAGAACGCGCCGCGCTTGCGGACGAAGCCGTGGGCCTCGACTGCCTCGCGTGCTCCGAGCACGTCCAGCACCGGTAGCAGGGACGGCAGCAGCGATTCTCCGATGTGGTAGCGCGGGAACCGTTCCCGTTCCAAAACGGTCACCCGGTAGCCCTGACGGGCCAGTAGGGCCGCTGCGGTCGCACCTGCCGGGCCGCCGCCGACTACCAGGACCTCGGTCTGTTCAAGCACGCCGTGCTCCTCAACTGCCGACGAACGCCGTTGCCTTACCCCGACCCGATACCGTCTGAGACAGTTTCATCACTATGCGCAGTCAACATGACAGTGAGCCAGCCCCGACAGACGCTCCCGCGCCAGTCCTCCCCACCGGGTTGGGCCGCACTCCCACCGCACTCACGGTCGGGATCGAAGAGGAAGTCCTCCTGATCGATCCGGCCACCCGAGCCCCCAGCCCTCAGGGTCCCCAGGTCGTGGGCGAAGCCTCCCGCGAACTCGGCGACCGGGTAGGCACCGAACTGACCCGCTACCAGGTTGAACTGCGCACCGACCCGCACGTCTGCTTGAAAGAGGCCAACGACCAGATCCGCTCCCACAGAGCGACGGCCGCTCGCGCCGCCGCCCGCCTCGGTCTGCGCATCGCTTCCACCGGCACACCGGTTTTCGGCCAGAAGGCCCCTGTCCCCATCACACCAGGCGCCCGCTTCGCACGAAGCGCCGGTCATTTCCGCTCCTTGGACGATGAGCAGATCGCATGCGCCTGCCACATCCACGTCGGTCTGCCCGACTCCCGTGCCGCCGTCTACGTAAGCAACCACCTGCGGCTGTGGCTGCCGACCCTGACCGCGCTCGCGGCGAACTCCCCTTTCTGGGCAGGTCAGGACACCGGATACGCCAGCTGGCGCACCACCACCTGGGGACGCTGGCCCGTCTCCGGCCCGCCCCCGTACTTCGAGTCTCCCGCGCACTTCGACGACCTCGTCCACACCTTGCTCGAAGCCGAGGCACTCATCGACCGTGGCGGCTTGTACTGGGACATCCGCCCTTCCCACCACCTGCCCACCATCGAGATCCGCGTCGCCGACGCCGCCCTGACCCCCGAGGACACCCTCCTGCTCACCGCGGTCGCCCGAGCCCTGACCGCCACCGCCCTCACCGCCGTCCAGGCCGGCGAGGCAGCCCCACGCCCCGTGCCAGAGGTCTTGCGTGCGGCCCACTGGCGCGCGGCACGCGACGGACTCGCAGGAAGCGGCATCGATCCGCTCACCGGTCGGCTGACTGACCAGACCACCCTGATCGAACGACTGCTGCGGACCATCACCCCAGCACTCCGCCGGCACCAAGATCTCGACCTGGTGCGAGAGCAGTGGCGGCGCCTACGGACCGAAGGAACCGGCGCCGACCGCCAACGCATCGCCCACCGGCAGCGCTCCAGCGCGGAGGATGTCGTCGACTACATCGTCTCCGCCACCTGCCGGCAATGAAGAGAGTCACCACGCAACCGCTGCCCCAGCCCATCAGCTCCCCTTGGGCCACTGCGCCTTCTCAATGGGAGGAGGGGCATGGCCGCATGCAGCGGCGTCGCCGGCAGTTACGGATCGGCCGGCGCGTCGGTCCGGTTGAAGGGTTCTCCTACTTCGATTCCGGCTGTGGGTGCCATGTGCCGTCGAGGGGAACGCGGGCGGCTGCCGCGATGCGGTTGCGTGATTCCACCAGTCGGTTTCGCAGGGCCCGCAGGTCCACGTTCACCAGCACGCCGTCGCGTTTGACGACGCGACCGGCGACGAGGACGGTGTCCACCAGGCCGGGGTGGCCTGCGCTGACGATGGTGGCGACCGGTTCAGTGACCGGGAAAACGGTCAGGTCGTCGGCGCGCAGCAGAATGATATCGGCGTCCTTTCCGGGGGTGATGCTGCCCGTCCGGGTGTCGAGTCCGCACGACTGGGCGGCATTTACGGTGGCGAACTGCAGCAGGTCGCGGGAGCGCAGACCGCCGTCCAGACCGCGCTGGGCGGCGAAGGCGGCACGCATCGCGGAGAACATGTCTCCGGCGACCGACGGGACGACATCGATGGACAGTGTCGGGCGCAGGCCGGCGGCCAGGGCCCGGCCGGTCATCGGCGATCCGAAGCCCATCTTCAGCTCGACGTCCGGGCTGACCGAGATGGAGCTGCCCGCGTCGGCGAGCATCCGCAGCTCTTCGTCGCTGATGCCGTTGGCATGCACGAACGTGGTGGTGTCCCTCAGCAGGCCGTGCTCGTGGAGATCGGCGACCGGGCGCTGGGTGCCGTCGGAGGCGATGTGCAGGCTGGTCCGCAGGCCGAGCTCTTCCGCGAGATTCAGTTCGCGGGCGAGAGTGTCCATGCCGGTGTCCTCGGCCCCGCGTAGCCCGAACGCCATGGTGACGAGGCCGTCCCCGGTCAGCTGGGAGCGGACGCGGCGGATGTCCGCGTCGACGGGAGTGGGGGTGGCCCAGCCGGCGCCGAGGCAGAAGATCGACCGTCCGGGAGCGTCGCGCAGTGCGGCGACGGCGGCGTCCTCGTGTTCGGGGCCCTGGGCGACGTGGTACCAGTCCAACATGGTCGTGATGCCGGAGTGCAGGGCCTCCAGGCGTCCGAGCAGGGTGGCTGTGTAGACGTCCTCGGGTGTGTAGTGGGGCTTGACCGTGACGTGCATGGCCGTCGCCCACTCGGCGAACGTCCAGTCCGCGCCGGTGCCGCGGAATGCGGTCTGCCAGTTGTGGCGGTGGTTGTCGACGAAGCCGGGCATGACGATCCGGTCGGTCGCGTCGATCACGTTGGCGTCCGGCGCGTCGATCCGTTCGGCCACCTCGACGATCACGCTGTCCTCGATCAGCACGTCACCGCGGGCGAGGTCGCCGACGGCCGGGTCCATACTGACCACGGCGCCACCGGTGAGCAGGGTCTTCATTGGGTGTACTCCTTCACGGGCACGTTCCTCGTTCAAGATCATGTTGCGCCGATCTCGGCGATCCCGGTCGCGGCCGCGTAGATCAGGCGCTGGGGGTGGTTCAGGCACGAGCCTCGGTGGTGTGTACGGCGTCGGCTGCGGCAAGTGCGTCGGCGACCAGGTCGGCGGTGTCCTCGCTGCCCGCGGCCAGCCGGACCAGGCCCAGCGGAACCGACTCGGCGATCTGATCCTCGGTGAGCATCCCGCGCCACATGGACGCCGGGTGCACGGCGAGGGATTCCACGCCGCCGAGGCTGGCCGACCGCAAGGAGTAGCGCAGTCGGCCGAGGAAGGCGTCGGCCATCTCGAAGCCGCCGGTGAACTCGATGCCGAGCACCCCGCCGAAGCCGCTCATCTGGTCGGCGGCCAGCTTGTGCTGCGGGTGGGTCGCCAGACCGGGATAGTGCACCTTGGCCACGGCGGGATGCTCCTGCAGCACCTCGGCGAGGGCCTGGCCGTTGGCGTTGTGTCGTGGCACGCGCAGCGGCAGGGTGCGTATGCCGCGCAGCAGTAGCCAGGCGTCGATGGGGCCGAGGGTGGCGCCGGTGAGCAGGCCGACGTCCCAGATCCTGTTGAGGAGCTCGGCGGGTCCGGCGATCACTCCGGCGGAGACGTCGGAGTGGCCGTTGAGGTACTTGGTCGCGCTGTGCCAGACCAGGTCGATGCCGAGGTCCGCCGGGCGCTGGTTCAGCGGGGTGGCGAAGGTGTTGTCCGCCATGGTCAGCACGTCGTGGGCGCGGGCCAGGTCCGCGACGGCGCGCAGATCGGTGATCTGCAGCAGCGGATTGCTGGGCGACTCCACCAGGATCAGGCGGGTGTTGGGGGTCAGTGCCTCTGCGAACGCCTCGGGGTCGGTCTGGTCGACCAGGGTGGTCGACACGCCCAGGCGCGGGAGCAGGTTCAGCAGCACCGAGCCGGTGCCGCCGTAGGTGGACTTCTGCCCGATGACATGGTCACCGGCGGAGACCAGGGCCAGCGCGGCGGTGGTGAGCGCGGCCATTCCGGACGCGGTGACCATGGCCGCCTCGGTGCCCTCCAGCTCGGCGACGACCGCCGCGACCTGGGCGTGGTTGGGGTTGCCGAAGCGGGTGTAGAAGTCCTTGCCGCGCGGTTCGACGGCGCCCTGCGCGAACGTCTCGCCGTCCTCGGCCCAGAACGTCGCCGTCTGGTAGATGGGCGGTGCCACGGCGCGGCTGGGATGGATCTCGCGATCGGCGTGGACCGTGATGGTGCTCTTACCTGGCATGGCCTGCCCTTCCGTGGACCGCTGAGGTGACGCCATCAAGCCTGGGCGACCGACGCACGGAAATGGGCTGACCACGGCAACTTCGGCAGTAAATTGCGCCCATTGTGGGTGCACAGTTGTGGTAGTCGACGGCCTGGCGCAATAATCTGCCACCATGGATGCGGTTGACCGGTCGATTCTGGCCGTGCTCGAACAGAACGGTCGGATCAGTAACAACGAGCTGGCCGCCCGGGTCGGGCTGTCGCCATCTCCCTGTCTGCGGCGCGTGCGGCAGTTGGAGGAAGCCGGCGTGATCCGCGGTTACCGGGCGCTGATCGACCCCGCCGCGGTCGGCCGCAGTCTGCGGGTTTTCGCGGGCGTGCGGCTGACGCGGCACACCCGCCCGGACGTGGTCGCGTTCGAGCGTGGGGTCACCCAACTGCCCGAGGTGATCGCCTGCCACCACATCACCGGCAATTTCGACTATTTGCTTCAGGTCGAGGTGGCCGACCTGCCCGCCTACGAGGACTTCCACGCCAACCAGTTGGCCACCCTGCCCGGCGTGGCCACGGTGACCAGCTACGTCACCATGAAGACGCTCTCCGCCGACACCACCTGACAGCCTGGTCCCTCGCATGGATCGCCGCCCTGCCGCCCGCGCTCCGGCAACGGTTGCGAGAGCAGGCCGGGGACGGTCAGAGGGTGATGGTGCCGCGGATGCAGACGGTGGCGGCTCCGCCGACCCAGACGGTGCCGTCGGCGTCGGCGGTGATCTCGATGCTGGCGGCTCTTCCCAGTCTCGTGCCCTGGGAGACCCGGTAGGTGGAGGGTGCGGTGGCCGACGAGGAGAGCCACTGGCCGACACCGGCGTTCATGCTGCCGCACGCGGGGTCTTCGGCCACCCCTGCGCCGGGGGCGAAGGTTCGCATCTCGAAGCGGTGCTCGGATCCCTCGGGGTGGGCACCGATCGCGCCGACCATCGCAGTCGGGATGAGGGACAGGTCGGGTTCGAGGGCGAGTACCTCGTCCGCGGTGGCCAGCTCCACCACTGCCCACCCGGGCCCGTTGTCCACCCACTGGTGAGCCAGGACCTGGTCACGGGTGATGCCGAACGCCGTCACGATCTGATCGAGGTAGTGGTCGTCGAGGGCGCCGTCGCGGACCCGTGGTGGGGCGGCGAAGGACAGGGCGTCCTCGCCGAGGCGGACAGTGATCAGGCCGGCCGCACACTCCTGCACGATCCGGTCGGCGTGCTGAGGCTTGCCGCCCCGGTCCAGCCAGGCGCGCGCGGAGCCGAGGGTGGGGTGCCCGGCGAACGGCAGCTCGTCCTGCGGCGTGAAGATGCGCAGTCGGTAGTCCGCCTCGGGAGTCGTCGGAGGCAGGACGAACGTGGTCTCGGACAGATTCGTCCAGCGTGCCAGGCGCTGCATCTCCTCATCGGCCAGGTCCGTCCCGTCCAGGACGACCGCGACCGGGTTGCCTCGATAAGGGCTGGTGGAAAACACGTCGACTTGCACGAATGAGCGTGTACGCGGCATGGCCATCGAGTGCCTTTCGGTCGCGGCAGATGTGGATCCCGCGCCTCCACCGGCCGGCGGAAGCGGGTCCATCCCAGCCGAGTCCACGCCGCCGGGACAGGGCCAGTCGGCACAGAGTGGACCGACCGGCCGTGGCAGGCCGCCGGAACCCTCCTACGCCGATTTCCGTCCGTCCCTCATCGCTGCGGCTCGGGGAAGATCACGCGGAGTGTCTGAACTCGCCTGTTGCGGCGGAGCATGAGCCAGGTGAGGGTCGGCGGGCAGGGGGCGGGGATGCCGGCGGGGTTGGTGACGTCCATTTCCCAGATGGTGATGGAGCGGCTGGCCACCACGTGGCGCAGATGCTGGGTCACGCCCTTTTCCCGGTTCCGTCTCATGGCCGGGATGGGGTGGCAGCGTTCGCCCGGCGTGCTCAGGACGCCGAGCAGTTCGGTCTCCGCCGGCCAGAGCTCCAGGATCTCCCTGGGCTGACAGCCGCGGCGGGCGCCCTCCAGCGTGGCCTCGGCCTCCTGCCGGCTGTCCTCGGTGAGCCGGGAGGCGTCGTCGTGTACGTGTGCGGCGGTCGTCAGCAGTACTTGGGCGACCTTGGTCCGGGCCTGGTTGAGGCGGCTGCGCACGGTGCCGACCGGGATCTCGCAGGCGTGCGCGATCTCCCGGTAGGAGGTGATGCCGCTGAAGTGGCGCAGCATCAGCACCAGCCGCAGCTGCTCGGGCAGTTGTTCCACCGCGTCCCAGATCCAGTCGCGCATCGCATGCTGGTCGACCACCCGCTCGGGGTGCGAGGGGTACGCCGGGCCGTGGTCGCGCGCGTACAGGTGGTCGAGACCCTCCAGGCCCGGTGTCTCCCGGCCGGCGCGCAGTCGCATGCGGCAGCTGTTGCGCACGATCGCCTTCAGCCACGCGCCCACGGCGGCGGGGTCTCGTACGTCGCCGATGCGACGCAGCGCGGTCAGTGCCGCGTCCTGCACCGCGTCCTCCGCGTCGGGGCCGTAGCCGAGCAGGCTCAGCGCCACCGCCCGCATCGGCGCCTGGTGGCGGGCCAGCAGCAGTCCGAGCGCCGCCCGGCGGGTGAGTTCCTCGTCCGTGGGCGGGAGGTTGAGGGCTGTCATGGTGTGCGAACGCCTCCGTAGTGACGTGGTGCGCGTCCGCAGGGCCTCGGCCGCCGGCCGAGACGCTCGGAGTGCTTGCTTTGCATCATGCCCCGGTCAGGACGGCTCCGGCAGCCAGCTGCCGTGGAAACCGGCGGGGACGGGGAGCGGCAGCTCCACGACCGCCTGAACGGCCAGTTCCCGGGCGTCGAGTACGAGCAGTTCGCCCGCCGCGCCGTGGTCGTCCGAGACGAGCGACAGCAGCCAGCCCTCGTCCTCACCCGCGCTGTCAGCCGCCGGTACGAAGACCGCCTCGCCGGCGTAGCGGCTGCTGGGCGTCTCGTGGGTGTGCGCGGTGTGACGCGCGAGGTCGTGCTTGGTGATGCCGTCGTCGGAGACCGTGTACGGGTAACGGTGGAAGCGCCCGGTGAGTGTCTCGTTGTGGGTGGGGAACTCGGCTGCGCGGTCGTTGAGTTGGGTCTCGGTGACCTGGCCGGTGGCAGGGTCCAGGATCCAGCGGTGCAGGACGGAGGGGGCCCCGCTGTGAAGCGGCTCCCGCGCGCCGGCTGGCCGGCCCGGTGAGGTGGGGCCGCCGATGTCCGACCAACTGCGCCGGAAGGCGTCGGGGTCGTAGCGCACCGCGTCCAGCAGGATCCGCCCGTGTACGTCCTCATGAGCGTTGCCGACATGGAAGACGTAACAGGGATCGACGTCGTACCACCGCACATCCGTGCTGCCAGGTGTGCGGGACATGACCCCGAGCCGCGCACCGTAGGCGTCGTCCCACCGGTACGGCATTCCGCCGCCCCCGGCAAGTTCGGGGTCGAAGACGACAGGCAGGTCCAGCCAGACGATGTGATGCTCGGTGATGGCGAAGTCGTGCATCATCGTCGGGCCCGGTACCTCGATCGGCCGGCTGTCGAGCAGGTCGCCCTCCGCGGTGACCCGGTGGTACGTGAGGTACGGCGGGGTGAATCCGGTCCCGAACAGGTGCAGTTCACCGGTGACCGGGTCCTCCTTGGGGTGCGCGGTCATCGCGGTGGTCAGCCGTCCGAAGAAGTCGTACGGCCCGACGGTCTTCAGCGACGGGGTCACCCAGTAAGGAAGCCCCACCTCGCACAGGGCGAGCACGATGCCGGCGTGCCGGATCACGTGGGTGTTGGCCGGAGTCGCGGCGAGATCGACGCTGAGGTCCGGGCGGATGAACGGATGTCCCTCCAACTCCCGGGTGCGCACCCACCGGTTGCGGTACCACTCGGCGCGGCCGTCACTCAGCCGGATGCCGTGCAGCATGCCGGGTCCGGCGAACCAGTGCCCTTTGTCCTCGCCGGGCAGCGGGTTGGGGCCGTTGCGCAGATAGCGGCCGTCGAGCTCGGGTGGCAACGAACCCCGCACGGTGAGACCGGCGGCGCTGTGCTCGTCGGGGACCGGGGCGAAGCGGCCCCGCAGGTACAGGGGAGGAGTTGTTTCGTCGGTCATGCTGCTTTCCTGGTCTGGCCCCTGCGGGTCCCACAGCGTTCACGGGACCCGCAGGGGTGGCGAGGAGCCCGGACGTGCCGTGCCGAAACAGTGCGGCCCTTGCCGGTCAGGCGCCCGTTCGGGCACTCGGGGCACCGACCGTCGTCGGCGACGATCCGTCATGCGTCCAATCCCGCGGCGGCCCGCTGGATGAGCGCGGCGACCTCACACCGGGCTTGGACACGTAGAGGGCATGGCTGCCGCCGGTCTCGGTGGCCGTCGCGGCGGCCCGCTCGGCCATGGCGCGCTGCGCCGGGGGCGGGATCATACGGTCATCGGCGGCGACGAGGTAGAAGCTCGGCTTGGCGCGCCAGGCGGGCCGGCTGACGGTGCCTCCCAACGCGTCGGCACCCGAGGGCACTTGGGAGTCGGCCAGGAACCGCGCCTCGTCGGCGGGCAGGTCGGCGGCGAAGGACGCGGCGAACTTCTCCCGGTCGAGGAAGAGGAAGCCGTCGCGGGGCGGCAGGATCGGCGGTACGGGCGCGCCGGGGGGCGGGTCGGCGATAAGGGTGTTGACGGACTCGCCCTTGTCGGCGCGAACGCCGCGATGTACACGAGCGCGCTCACCTTGTCGTGGTTGCCCGCCTCGGAGATCACCGCGTCGCCGTAGGAATGGCCGACGAGTACGGTCGGGCCGTCCTGGGCATCGAGGATCAACTCGGTGGCGGCGACGTCACCGTCGAGTGAGTGGGTGGGGTTCTGGACCACTGTGACGGTGTAGTCGTCAGCGGTCAGCCGGTCGTAGACCCCCTTCCAGCCCGAACCATCGACGAACCCGCCGTGGACCAGGACTACATTCCTCGCCTCAGTGCTCATGTGTGCTCACTCCTTGGTCGGACTGCTGGGGTACGACCGTGACCGGCGCCTGAGAGGCCTGCAGACGTGCCTGGGCGCGCGCGGGATACACCTTCGTGAAGACGGCCGGGCCGACGAGGCCGAGGACATGCGCGGCGATGCCCACCCACACGGGGGCGTCCACCGCACCCGCGACGGCCAGGCTGACGCCGATGAACGTGAAGCCAGTGCCCCACGCGCCGGTGATGTGGTCGTTGACACGGATGAATTCCGGCATGTCCCAGAACTCGCGCGGTGTCTGGCGCTTGGCGATGCCCAGCGTGAAGGGGCGCCGGATCGCCAACGTCCCCCAGGCCGTGGCGGCCAGCCATGCGAAGGAGACCACGTCGGTGTGCTGCGACAGGGACGAGTGCGGCCACGTGAGGGCGATGACACCGACCACGGCGAAGTACACGATGGTGCTGATCTCCAGGATCAACGCACCAAGGTCCACCCCACGACGGCGGTCCTGGATCAGAAGGAGCACCCCCGAGGCGAAACCGCTGACCGCACCCCAGCGCCAGTCCACGAAGCCCGACACAAAGCCGGCGACGATCCAGGGGATGAATCCGTGCAAATAACCCATTGAGCCTTCCTTGTTGAGCCGGTTCGAACGTGGTCGACGCGGACTGGATGCGGGCCGGGCGCGAAGGTTCGAACCTCGATATGTGACGCCCGTCACATGCGGGTTTCCCGGCTCTTGCTGTCACGTGAATGTCAGTGGGCGGCGATTGTGCGCAGGGCTTTCGTGCACGAGGTCTCCCAGCGCCTTAGGACGCCCGGCATGACGACGAGGACGAGGAGCGCGATGGATGCCAGGGCGAGGGGGAGCGGGCGCACCCACCGGTGAATATCCGCTCCTCGCAGGAGTGGTGCGCCCCAGGCTTCCGGGCAGTGAGGGCATTGAACGGCATGGCGTAGAGGAAGTTCGACAAGCAGGTGGAGGAGTCCAGCGCCTGCTTCGTGCGCGGCTCGGTCGGGCCCCCGGCTGACGTGAGGTCTACTTTCGCCACGTTCTGGTGCTCGGGCACCTGCGTCCTGCCGAAGGTGAAAAGCCACGTAGGCCGCAGTGAAACATGAGACCGCTCCTATGCCTGTTGGTAACCGCGACGTGAGCCGTGGAGTGCTCCGCGATTTCCCCCAAGACGCTGCCGCGTTCCAGTGGACAACTCCCGCCACCGGCTGGTGTCCGCCAGCCGGAGGTGGACCAGGAGAGAGGTACGTCCGCGCGCCCGCAGACCAGCCGGCCCAATGTGATGATGCATGAGCCTTCCCGGCGAACCGGGGCCTGGCTCCACACCGTCAGCCGGGCCCTCGCAGTGTATGAGCAATGCGGCAAACGGGTGACGTGTCGACTGCGCAACCTCAGTTGAGTCGTTGAGCGGGCATGAGGGTCTTCGGGAATCGTGCGATCGCCGTGCGTCGGTGTGCGACCAACCGGCCAGAAGTGGACACCCGCAGCGTGGTGTGGGCAAGTGTGGGCGGTGGACTTCGCGGCGCGTCAGGCGCGGGCAGGAGAGGAAGAACCTTGGCTCGCATCGTGGATGGGACAGTAACGGCTGAGCAAGTGTCCGACCGAGGCTGATCGGTGATGGCAGCGAGGACGGTGATGGTGGCACTGGCTGCCGTCACGATCGTCGCGGCCGCCGTGTCGGTCGCTTTGTCGGCGTGACCAGACGTCCAAGGATCATCTGCACCTCTCGCCAGGAGAGCGCCAGTTCAGGGAGATGCTCTTTCGGCCCACCATCAGGGTCGATCACAACCCTACTGCCAGGCACCCGAGCGGCGACCAGAGGAGCTGCGACTGCTGAATCCGCTGCACGCTGGAGGGTCTTCTGCAGCACATCGATGATCTGCTCAGGCGAACGGCTTGCGCCGGATACGGAATCAATCGGCCGCGGAGGGTTCGTGGGCTCCTTCGGCCGTGTCCTCGCCCGTGACCAGGAAGACCACGCGGCGGGCGATGGAGACGGCATGGTCGGCGAATCGCTCGTAGTAGCGTCCGAGCAGTGTGACGTCGACGGCAGTCTCCACCCCGTGATGCCAGCGGTCGTACCTCGGCCGCCAGCTGGCTCTCGCACGCTCGGGGCAGCCGACGGACGCCATGACGGGCAAGCAGACCGGAATCTTCCTCGCGACCTGGGTCGCCATCGTGATCTGCATCGTCATTCTCTGAGCATCATTCGCCCGGAGACCGGGCGCCCGCGCCGCCAGCGCACACCCAGCCGTCTGACGGACTCAGCCGCGCCACTGGCGCCGGCGAGGTTCTGGAGGTTTGCAGCGGTCTGCGCCGACCGCGTACCGGTAGGCCGTCTCGGTGGGCTTCTCAGCGCTCCATTGTTGCCAATCCATGGGCAGGGGGTTGCCGGTGCTGTCGGCTGGAGGCGTGCTGACGGCGATCGTGCCGGGCCGCACGTTGCGCGTCGCATCCCAGCTCGACGTCGCAGGGATAGTGAGAACCAGGGAGAGCCGCACGCGCCAGGAAGGGTGGGGGCTCCGTCGGCGTAAGCGACACCAACCTTTCCTACCCGCACGACCGTGAATGCCATGAACCAAGGGTCTGGCGTAGTTCTTGGTGGCGGCGTCGAGGGTCGCTGGAGCATGATCATCGTGCCGACCCAGTGGAATGGCGGTACGCGGCGGAAGGCGTTCACTGCGATGCGCAGCGCGCGTGGGGCCCTGCCTCGAGCTGATTCTCGCACCGGCCCATCCGGCACCTCAGCAGAAGCGTGGGTGTCCAGCGAGAAGCGCAGCTGTCAGGAGATTGGAAGGTCGTCGCTGTGCAGGACCGCTTCTCCCGTGACCCGGATCCCGGTGCGGTCTCCGGGCTGTACGGCGAGGGGGCCGGCCGCGCGGATGTCTACCGGATCGTGTAGGCCGTCGACGGTAACGGTGACCATGGCGTCGTGGCCGTAGAAGCGGATGTCGGTCACAGTGCCGGTGGCTGGGCCGGACGCGGGCTCGGTGAGTTCGAGTTGCTCTGGGCGCAGGAGCACGGTGCCGGTTGCTGCGGTCGTGCCCTGGACGAGTGCAACGGAGCCCAGGGGCGTGTCCACCGTGCCGTCGTCCGCGGTCGCCGGCAGGAGGACGGCGTCGCCGACGAAGCCGGCGACCCATGGGTCGGCCGGGCGCCGGTAGAGCTCCTGCGGGGTGTCGCACTGGGCCACGCGGCCGTTCCGCACGACAGCCACGAGGTCGGCGCTGGACAGAGCTTCCTGCTGGTCGTGGGTGACGAGTACGGCGGTGGCCCCGCTGAGCCGCAGGGCCGTGCGGACATCGGCGCGGACCCCCGCACGCAGCGCGCTGTCGAGAGCGTTGAAGGGTTCGTCGAGCAGGACGAGCGCGGGGCGTGGGGCGAGCGCCCGGGCCAGGGCGATGCGTTGTTGCTGTCCTCCGGACAGTTCGTGCGGCATTCGGTCGCCGTATCCGGCGAGCCCGACGAGGTCGAGCATCTCCTCTGTCCTGCGACGGCGCTTGCCACGGTCGAGCCCCCTCAGGCCGAAGGCGACGTTGCGGGCCACGCTCAGGTGTGGGAAGAGGGCGCCTTCCTGCGGCACGATGCCGATGTGGCGCCGTTCCGGCGGTAGATGGACGCCGGCGCCGGCGAGGGTGCGTCCACCGAGAGTGACCGTGCCCGTGTCGGCGCGCAGGAATCCGGCGACGATACGGAGAAGGGTGGTCTTGCCGCAGCCGGAGGGTCCGAGCACGGCGGCCAGTGCGCCGCCCGGCACGGTGAGGTCCAGCCCTTGGAGAACCGGGGCCCCGGGGCCGTAGGACTTGGCCACCTGCTCGATGCGGAGCTCGTTGTGAGGGTCGGTCATGTGCGGTGCCTGCCCAGGAGGTAGGAGGGGACGGCGGCGAGAAGGATGAGGGCTGCGGCGTAGGGCGCGGCGGCTGCGAAGGAGCCGGCTCCGGTCTCGGTCCACAACCGGGTGGCGAGGGTGTCCATGCCGGTGGGGCGCAGCAGCAGTGTGGCGGGCAGTTCCTTCATGCAGACCACGAAGGTGAGGGCGGCGCCGGCCGCGACACCCGGTGCGGCCAGGGGGACGGTCACCTCCCGCAGCACCCGTATGGGCGAGCGGCCCAGGGAACGGGCCACGTCCTCCAGGACGGGCGGCGCCTGGAGGACGGCGGCCCGCGCGGCGGCGACCGCGACCGGCAGGAAGAGGACGGCGTAGGCGCCGACCAGCAGCGGGAGTTGCTGGTACAGCGGGTAGGCGTAACGGACGGCGAAGAAGACGAGGGAGAGCGCGACGGTGATGCCGGGCAGTGCGTGACCGGCGTAGGCGGCCTGTTCCAGCAGGCGTGCGCCACGTCCCCGGTGTCGTGCGGCGATCACCCCGACCGGCAGCGCCAGCACGGTGGTCAGTGCGGCTCCCGCGGCGGCGACGCCGAGGGTGGCCCAGGCGGCTTGGCTGAGGGCGCCGAGGTCCCACGTCGCCGAGCTGCCGACGGCCAGCCAGTAGCCGAGGGTGCCGAGCGGGAAGGCCACGGCGGCGGCGACCACCGTGGCGCACCAGGCGAGGGCGGGGATCCGCCAGCGCCCGAGCGGTACCGGGACGATGGGGCGGGCGGCGCCGCCGCCGGTCCTGGCATGGCCCGCGCGTCCCCGGGTGCGGGACTCGGCCGCGACCAGGGTCACCGTCATCACCACCAGGACGACGCTGAGTGCGGCGGCCGGGGTGCGGTCGAAGGAGGCGCGGTAGGAGGTGTGGATGGCCCGGGTGAAGGTGTCGTATCGCATGAGCGAGACCGCGCCGAAGTCGGAGAGCACGTACAGGGCGACAAGCAGTGCCCCGCCCGCGGCGGACGGGCGCAGCTGCGGCAGCGTGACCCACAGGAAGGTGCGCAGGGGCCCGTGTCCGAGGGAGCGCGCGGCCTCTTCTTGTGCTGGGTCGATGCCGCGCAGCGCGGCCGCGACCGGCAGCTGGACGTAGGGGAAGCTGACCAGGGTCAGGGCGAGCGCGGCTCCGGTGAATCCGGCGGTTTCCGGTACGGCGGCCAGCCAGGCGAAGGCGGCTACGTAGCTGGGCACGGCGAGCGGCAGCGTGGCCAGCACCGACCAGGCGCGCGCGCCGGGCAGGGCGGTGCGCACGGTCAGCCAGGCCAGACCGACGCCGAGCACGAGGCAGGCCGCCACGACGATTGCCGTCAAGCCGAGGCTGCGGACCAGGAGTTGGAGGGTGCGCTCGTCGGCGACGACGTCCCAGGCGTATGCAGGTCCGCGCTCGAAGGCACGGACGGCGAGGTAACCCAGCGGTAGCAGGGCGAACAGGGCGGCGACGCAGGCGGGGACGAGCAGGACCAGCGGAGGTCTGCGGCTGGTGGGCGCCTTGCGCGGCGTGGAGACGCAGCGACGCCCGGCAGGAGGGGTCGCCCCGGCCGGGTCCGCCGCGGATTGCGTTGTGGTCACGTCGGACTCACGGTTTGCGTCGGGCTCACGCTCCTCAGACCAGCCCGACGTCCTGCAGCATGGCCAGCGTCTCCTGCAGGGACTCCAGCTTGCCGAGGTCGATGTCGGGGGACTGCAGGGAGTCGAACGGCGGCAAGCCCTCGACCTTGCTGGTGACGCCCGCGGCCAGCGGGTACTCCTTCGTCGTGTCGGCGAAGTAGGTCTGCGCCTCATTGGACAGAAGGTAGTCGACGGCCTTCTGGGCGGTCTCGGCCTGGCCGCTGTCCTTGAGGATGCCGACGCCGGCGACGTTGATCAGCGCGCCGGGGTCCCTGCCGGGCAGGAAGTGCAGCTTGGCGTTGACCTTGTCCTCGCCCTTCTCGGCGACGCGCTCGTACCAGTAGTAGTGGTTGACCAGGCCGAGGGAGACCTCGCCGGCCTCCACGGCGTCGAGGGTGGCGAGGTTGTTGGCGTATGTCTTGCCGTTGGCCTTCAGGCCTTTGAGCCACTCGCGGGTGGCGTCGTCGCCCTCCAGGACGCGCATGCCGGTGACGAAGGCCTGGAAGGAGGCGTTGGTGGGCGCGAAGCCGACCTTGCCCTTCCACTCGGGCTTCACCACGTCGTGGACGCTGTCCGGGACCTTGTCCTCGGCGACCTTGTCCGGGGTGTAGGCGATGACGCGGACCCGCCCGGACAGGCCCACCCAGTCTCCCGCACCACCGCGGTAGACCGGGTCCACCTCGTCGAGGCTGGCTTGGGGCAGCTTCGCCAGCATGCCCTCCTTGGACAGGGCGCCGAGCGCGCCCGCGTCCTGGGAGAGGAACAGCCCTGCCTTGGTGCGTTCGCCCTCCTCCAGGATCTGTGCGGCCAGTTCGGCGCTGTCGCCATAGCGCACCTCGACCTTGGCGCCGACGGCCTTCTCCAGTTTGTCGAGGATCGGCTTGACCAGCTTCTCGTTGCGCCCGGAGTAGATGACGAGGGCGGAGTCGCCGCCCTCCGCGGAGGCGCCCTTGTTGTCGGAGCCGCAGGCGGCGAGGACAGGGAGGAGCAGGCCGGCCGCGAGGAGCGCGGTGATCCGGCGAGCCGAGGGGCGTCGCATGTGGTGTGCCTTCCTGCGTGGCTCGCCGATACGCCGCAGGTCGCGTCGTCGGTCAGCGAGCGGCGAAGCGATGCTTTCCAGCCAACTGTGAACATGCTATGAATAAGGTAAAGCTTACCTAAGAGTCAAGGGACCTGTGCTATTTGCGGACGCTGCCGCAGAAAGGTCGCGCGCCCGTGCCAGACTTGTCCAGCCCTCTCCCGGCCCCGCTGACAGGGCCGATACCGCCCCTCCACGCAATTCCGTTGCCCCAGCCGCCCCTACAGCGGCGAGTAGTGCCCTTCGCGCGTGACCTCGCGTCGTACGGCGACCGCACCGCATTGATCACGCCATCCGGCGAGGTGAGCTACCGCACGCTTGCCGAACGGGTGGCCGCCACCGCTGAACGCCTCGGCCCCGCACGCCGCCTGGTCCTGCTGGCCGGGGCCAACCGCGCCGACGCCCTGGTCGTCCACCTCGCCGCCCTCGCCTGCGGCCACCCCGTCCTGCTCGTCCCCGGCGACAGCGCCGACACCATCGACGCCCTGACCGCCACGTACGACCCGGACGTGGTCGCGCGGCCGGACGACCACGGCACCTGGGCGCTCGACGAACGACGGCGCGGGAGCTCCCACACTCTCCACCCGGACCTCGCGCTGTTGCTGAGCACCTCCGGATCGACCGGTTCACCCAAACTGGTTCGGCTTTCGCACGAAAACCTCCAGGCCAACGCCGAGTCCATCGCCACCTACCTGGGTATCTCCGACGCCGACCGCGCGGCCACCACCCTGCCCATGCACTACTGCTACGGCCTGTCCGTCATCCACAGCCACCTGCTGAGCGGCGCCGCACTGATCCTCACCGAACGGTCGGTGTCCGACGCCGTCTTCTGGGAGGAGTTCCGCGCCGCCCGCGCCACGTCGCTCGCCGGGGTGCCCTACACCTTCGACCTGCTCGACCGGGTCGGCTTCCAGAGACTGGACCTGCCGCACCTGCGTTGCGTCACTCAGGCCGGAGGCCGTCTGGCGCCCGAACGGGTCGCCCAGTACGCCGAGTTGGGCCGCCGGTCCGGCTGGGAGCTCTTCGTCATGTACGGGCAGACCGAAGCGACGGCTCGGATGGCGTATCTGCCCCCGGCGCTCGCGGCCGAGCGCCCGCAGGCGGTCGGAGTGCCGATCCCCGGCGGCTCCTTCCGGCTGCGGACGGCGGACGGCGTCGGGGAGCCGGACACGGGCGAACTGCTCTACTCGGGCCCCAACGTCATGCTCGGGTACGCCCAGTGCCCAGCAGACCTCGCCCTTGGCCGTACCGTGGAGGAGCTGCACACCGGGGACATCGCCCGGCGCGCCCCTGACGGCCTGTACGAGATCGTGGGGCGCCGCAGCACGTTCACCAAGATCCTTGGTCTGCGGATCGACCCGAAGCGCGTCGAGGCGATCCTTGAGGAACACGCAATATCCGCCTTCTGCACGGGTGATGACGACGTGCTGACCGTCGTCACAGCCCGCGCGGAGGGCTTCGATGCGGCAGCGACCCGGCGTCTGGTGGCGGACAGCTGCGGCCTTCCACCCCGCGCGATACGCGTGCGGGCGGTGTCCGAGCTCCCGCGGCTCGCCTCGGGCAAGCCCGACTACGAGGCCGTACGCCGGCTCGCGCGCGAGCCGGTGCCGCCGCCCGGCCCCGGCAGCGACGACCTCTGCGTCCTCTATGCACTGATCCTCGACCGGAGTGACGTCACCGAGGACAGCAGCTTCGTGAGCCTGGGTGGCGACTCACTCTCCTACGTCGAGATGTCGCTGCGGCTGGAGCAGGCGCTGGGCGCGCTGCCTGCCGACTGGCACGCCACACCGATCCGGAGGCTGCGCGCCCAGAGCCCGGCGCGAAGCACGAGTGCGAGCACGCGCCCCCGGAGCGGGATGCGGCGCACCTTGGAGACCGGAATCGCCCTGCGTGCCATCGGTATCGTCCTGATCGTGAGCTCGCACATCCCCGTCGTCCTCGTCCAGGGCGGCGCCCACGTACTGCTCGGTGTCGCCGGGTTCAACTTCGCCCGCTTCCACCTCTCCGCACACGAGCGCCGGGAGCGCCTGCGCAGGACAGGGCGGAGCATCGCGCGCATCGCGGTACCGAGCATGGTGTGGATCGCCTTCGCGCTCCTGCTCACCCGCGAGTACGACCTGGCCAACGTCGTGCTGGCCAACAGCCTCTTCGAACAGGACAGCTCCGACCCGGAGTGGCGGTACTGGTTCGTCGAGGCGTTGGTCTACTTCCTGACCGGGCTGGCGGTCCTGCTCGCCATCCCGTTGCTGGACCGCGCGGAGCGGCGCAGCCCGTTCGGCTTCGCGCTGGCGCTGGTCGCCGTGGGACTGGTTGGGCGCTACGACCCCTGGGGTCTTGCCCATGTCCGCTATCACCTGAGCCCCACCGTGGTCTTCTTCCTGTTCGCGGTCGGCTGGGCGGCGGCGCGGGCACGTGTGGTGGGACAGCGGCTGCTGCTGGCCGCGGTGGTGCTGGTTGCCGTGCCGGGGCTGTTCCCCGGGGGACAGCCGCTGCGGACGTCGATCGTCGTGGGTGGCCTGATGCTGCTGCTGTGGGTCCCGGCCCTGCCCAGCATCGACCCGCTCAACCGGCTGGCGGGCGTCCTGGCCGGCAGCTCGCTGTACATCTACCTGACGCACTTTCACGTCTACCCCTACCTGCGGGACGACTCACCGGTACTGGCGCTAGTGGTCTCCCTGGTGTTCGGTGTTGCCTACGGAACAGCCGCCACCCGCCTGACACGCAGTCTCCTGTCGCCGACCGGATCCTTCGCGAAACCCTTCACGCCCAGCGCGGTCTGAGCCCGCGGATCTGTTGGGAGCCACCCGCACGGTGGCAGTCGGTGGCATCCAGACAGTGTCCCCCTACCTCCTCCCCCCGGAGGTAGGGGGCAGACGACGCCCGGAGCTTCGCACTCGAAGCCAGTCCGTCCCCTGCCTCGCACGACCGGGACATCGCCCACGCCAACGCAGATTTCGCCAGCCAACACTGGCCGCGGCTCGGGCACGGCGGATGGCCGAGCACCCTGACGGGCGGCGTACGCCGCCCTGGAGTGGGACGAGTTGTGGGCGGCGGCTCGCAGGCTGCCGACTGGACCTTCTCCCGTTACTGCGGGTCGCGATGGAACGGCGACTTGGACCAGCAGTAGCCGAGCGCGGCCGGCCCCAGGCACCAGACGGCGTCGAGCCAGCCGTTGTGGCCGATCTCGGTGCAGAGCAGCAGCCCGCCCAGGGTCTCGACGGCAGGGGTGCACGGTTGGTACTCGGCGATCGGATCCAGCCCGGCATCACGTCGACCGGCACACAGGCGCCGGAGAGGAGTGGCGGGATCACCAGCGGCGGCACGTTGGCGGTTCATGAGCGATCGTCGCGGCCCGGTCAGCTCCGTGTCGCAGCGCTGGGCTCTGAGTTGGATCCTCAGGAACCCTCTGATCTTCGTGGTGGCTCGTCGCGCCCGCGCGGCGAAGCAGCGCAACGTCAATACCCCGCACCCCTCACTGGCTGGTCGGCAACCTCACCGTGAAGCGTGCCCCGCCCAGTTCCGGCGCCGTCCCCACTGCCACGGTGCCCCCGTGCGCCGCCACCAGCTCAGCCACGATCGCGAGACCCAGGCCGGCTCCGCCCTCTCTCCTCGCGCGGGCCTCGTCCAGACGCACGAAGCGGTCGAAGATCCGGGCCCGCTGATTCTCCGGTATGCCGGGACCATCGTCGTCCACGTCCAGCCGTACGGTTCCGTCGGCCTCGCCGAGCGCCAGGGCGACCCGGGAGCGGGCGTGGCGGGCGGCGTTCTCACCGAGGTTGCGGACCACGCGGCGCAGGGCGTCCTCATCGCCCAGGACTCGCCCGGCCGAGACCCCGCCACTGTCGACGCTCGGACCCTCCGGCTGTTCCCGCAGTCGCCGGGCCTCCTCGAAGACCAGGTCGTCCAGGTCGATGGGGCGCCGTGGTGGTCGGATCGCGTCTTCGTCGGCGCGGGCGAGGAGAAGGAGATCGTCCACGAGGCGCGGCATGCGGACAGCCTCGTCCAGGACCGTCCCAGCCAGCACCCCCGCATCAGCGCGCGCCGGATGGGCGAGGGCCACCTCGGCGTGCTGCCGGACCGTGGCGACGGGCGAGCGCAATTCGTGCGAGGCGTCCGAGACAAACCGCCGTTGCGCCGCCTCGGCCCGTGCGACCCGCCGCAGCGTGCGCCCCACAGCCACCCAGGTCGCGGCGGACGCCAGGACCAGCAGCACGGGCACGCCGACGAGCAGCATCCGGGTAACCGTGGAGGTCGCCTCGGCGACCCCGGCGGGCGTACGGCCGTCCAGGACGGTCAGACGCCGGTCGCCGTCCCGCGCCTCGACCGCCACCACCAGGAACGGGTCCTCGTCGAGCGGAGTGTCGACCTGGGTACTTCCGCCGGGCCGGAGCCGGGTCAGCGCGGGCAGTCCTTCGATCTTCGAGCTCGCCGCGACGACCGTCCCCCGCTCGTCGAACACCTGAAGAAACTCCTCCGCAGGGTCGGCCACGCTCACCTGGGGCACCCCCCGCCCCGCCTCGATGACCTGGGCGACCTCCTGGGCGCGGGCCCGCGCGGCGTCCCGGACGTCGTTGCTCAGCTCGACCCGCAGCCCGAGCACCAGGGCGGCGCCTCCGGCGATCAGCGCGAGCCCCACGGCCAGTGCGGCGATCACCGTGGCTCGCACGCGCACCGTCCGCAGGCGCCGCCGCTCATTCGCCATCGGGCACCAACCGATACCCGTGCCCGCGCGCGGTCCGCAGCGAGTCCCGCCCGAAGGGCCGATCAATCTTGTTGCGCAGGCGCCGCACGTACACCTCGACGATGTTCGGATCGCCCTCGAAGTCGTCGCCCCACACATGGTCGAGGATGGTCCGCTTGCTCACCGCCTCGCCGGTCCGCCGCATCAGGAACTCCAGTACGGCCAATTCCCTTGCCGTCACCTCGACCTGACGCCCCGACCGGGTCACCGTGCGCGCCGCCGGATCCAGCCGCAGGTCGCCCACCGCAAGCACCGTCGGACGCTCGCGGGCCTCACGCCGCAGCAGCGCCCGCAGCCGGGCGAGCAGCAACGCATACGAGACGGGCTTGGTGAGGTAGTCGTCGGCGCCGGTGTCGAGGCCCTCGATCTCGTCCCACTCGCCTTCCTTGGCGGTGAGCATGAGGATCGGCGTCCAGTTGGCCTCGCCGCGCAGGGTCCGGCAGACCCGGTAGCCGTTGAGGCGCGGCAGCATGATGTCGAGGACGATCGCGTCGTAGGCGTTCTCACGCGCCATCCACAGTCCGTCCACGCCGTCGAGGGCCACGTCCACGGCGAACCCCTCAGCCTCCAGCCCGTCCCTGAGCCCGGCCGCGAACCGCTCCTCGTCCTCGACGATCAGCACGCGCATACGGTCCACGCTACGGGAGTCTCGGGCGGGGACAAGCGCATGTAGGAGGGGAGGCGGAGGACCGTGGCCCCTTGGCCTCCCGGCGATCTGACCTTGCATATCCACGCACGCGGCCCGGCGAAGTCCGCTCCGGTGCGAAGAGTCCGAGCCGGTCGCCGGTGCTCACCCGGTATCGGGAATGCGGCCCTGTCCCGTACGGCGTTGACGCCAAAGGGCCGGGGGACGAGAACCGATTCGGGTCCGCCGAACCCCATCGTCACCATGGCCGCGGCCATCGACTGGAGCTCTGGCCGGCGCCGCATCGGCACCGGATGGGTCCGATACGGTGCGCCGGGATCAGTCCTTGTCGCTCGGCTTGTCCCCGCCGTCAACCTTGCTGCCGAGGACCTTGAAGTCCTGGTCGAGGTGTACGTCGGCCTGCTTGCCGTTGTCGAGCGTGACCTCGACCTCGTAATAGCCCTCCTCGTCGCCGACCTCGGTGTCTGTCACCTTGCCTTCTCCGGTGTGCGCGAGTGCCGCGGCGCTCGCCTTCTCCAGCGCGGGTCCCGAGATGGGCGTCTCGTCGTCGTCACCAGCGGTCGTGGCTACAGCGATGCCGGTGCCACCGCCGATGAGGGCGGCCGAAAGCACGATTCCCAAGATCCACTTACCTTTGCGCTTCATGACGCGTCCTCTCGCCGCGCGCCGGCCACCGGGTGCGGCCGAGCTGACTGCCTCAGGGTGCGACAGGCCCGCTGAACAGAAGCTGAATGAACCTGAACGAGGCGTCAGCCTCCGCGGCGTGGTGGATCGCCCTGTGCGGGACCGGCACGCCGAGCGGGGTGCGAAGCCCACCACCGAGGACCTTCCCTGCCGGAACCGGCGCCGGAATCACGGGTGCCGGCTGGGCAGGGATGCGGACCCAGGACGCGGCCTTGCCGGCGGTGCGAAGGGGGCGTGGGCGGGCAGGCGGCGCTCGCGGCCGGCGCGGATTCCGTTGCCGATGACGAGGACCTCGGCGAGTTCGTGGCCCGCGACCACGGCGGCCAGGCCAGGGACCCCTGTCACGGCCAAGGGGACCAGGGCGGCGAGAATGCCCTCCGGACGCAGCGGGGAGGCAACCGTCACGAGGATGGCGACCACGCCGCGAATTCCTCTCCTGGGCTCCCGGCGGTCAGCCGCTCCACGCGGGATTCCTCCCGCTGGCTCCGAGAGCCTTGTGGAAGGCCGGTGCGTCGGCGGGTACGAGCACGGGCGGGCCGAAGGCGCCATTGGCCCGGGCCTGTTCAGCGATCTCCTCGACCGCGTTCAGCACGAGCTGTGCCGTCTCCTCGCCGAGGTCGAACGGTCGGCCGGTGGCGCGGGCCAGATCCCAGCCGTGCAGGGCGAGTTCTTCCAAGGTGATCGTGGCGGCGAAGCCGGCCGGCATCTCTCCCGGACCGAAGTGGGTGGTGCCTTCGTACGCTTCGGGGGCGGACCAGGCCGCCGCGGCCCTCTCGGCCCACTGGGCCACCGTCTCCGCCGACATGCCCGGAACGGACCCCTCGCCGGGCTGCGACTCCTTCCGCGCGGCTCGTGCGGAAGAGGAGAGAGTCTGGCCCAAGTGGTCGAGCAATTCGGCGACGGTGAACTTCTCGCAAGGCGTGCGATTGCCGAGTTGTTCGGCAGAGATGCCGGAAGCCGTCGCCGTGACGATGCCGGCGCACTGGCTCAGAGCGGAGTGCAGCGTGTTGTGCGGGGCGGTCATGGGGTTCATGGGGTTCTCTCTCTCGTGCGCCGGTGCCTGCGACCCCGGCGAGGTCTTGTCGGTGATGTGTGCGTAGGCATGGGTGGCATGGACCGCATCGCTTCTTGACCCGCTCTCGCGGTCGGATGGGCTTGCGCCGGCGGACATGTTTCGGGTGCGGCGTCAGCCTGTGAAGAACGGCGCGGGTTCGCCCGTCTCGGTGTACGTCTTGAGCTGCGTGAACTTCGTCGCCCAGCCGTAGGTGAAGTCTCGGTAGGCGTCGTCGATGCCGGGGAAACCGCTGTGCGTGAAGCGCAGGGTCACGTCCCCGTCGGGGCGGGTCAGGATCTCGTACGTCTGGACCGTGCCCGTCCAGGGGCCGTTCTCTCCTGTGAGGACGAGTCGCTTGCCGGGCTCGGCCTCGGTGATGTGCAGTCGCCAGGGTTCCTCTACGCCGGGGAACCGCAGCTCGTGCGCCCCGCCCACGCCCTGCTCCGCGGTTGCGGTGGTGGTGAACCAGCCGTGGATGCCGTCGGTCGTGGAGATCGCCGCGTACACGGTGTCCGGGTCGGCCGCTATGTGCAGCTGCATCGCGATGTCCGCCATGGCGGTGCTCCTCACTCCGGTCATGTTCGATTTAGTCAAGGCTAAAATGATGCGGCTCGGGTGTGCAAGCTGTAGCGGCGGCTAAAATGAACTCCATGGATGCGGTACGGGCTGTTGCCGAGCCCAGACGGCGCGAGATCCTGCGTCTGGTCTGGGACGCAGAGCTGTCCGCGGGTGAGATCGCCGAGCGGTTCGACGTCACCTTCGGAGCGGTCTCCCAGCACCTCAAGGTGCTCAGGGACTCCGGCCTGGTTACGCTGCGCCAGGACGGCAAGAAGCGCTTCTACCGGGCGGACCGGGAGAACATGGGCCCCCTCGCCGACTACCTCCAGTCCATGTGGGCCGCCAAGCTCGACACCCTCGCCGAGCTGGCGGAAGCGGCCGAACGGGACGGGCGCCAGGATCGGGACGGGCGTCAGGAAGGGGCGAGCTCGTGAACGAAGGCGTGGTCATGATCGAGCGGCTGATCGCCGCCCGGCCCGAGACGGTGTTCTCCTTCTTCACCGACCGGGACAAGTGGCTGTCCTGTATGGGCCGTTCCGGCGAATTCGTCTTCGAACCGGGCGGCGCCTACCGGACCAACGTCACCGGCGAGAACGTCGCCGAGGGTCGCTTCATCGAGATCGACCCGCCCAAGCGGCTCGTCTTCACCTGGGGCTGGGCCGAGGGCGGCATGCCCGTAGCGCCGGGCTCGACCACAGTCGAGATCACCCTCGAACCCGTCCCCGAGGGGACGCTTCTGCGCCTGCATCATCGCGGCCTGCCCACCCCGGAGGCGTGCGCCGCGCACGAGGAGGGGTGGACGCACTACGTGGAGCGGCTCGCGACAGCCGCGCAGGGCGGCGATCCGGGGGACGACGTCTGGATGTGACCTGCCGGGCGACTACGCCCATCAGTGCAGGGTGGCCTGGCGCGGCTCGGCCATGCGCCGCGGGGTTCGCGCGCGGGCAGGGCTACGGGCGACTGCACCGGCCGCCACGGAGTGCTCACTCATCGTCGAGCGGACACCGCGGACGAAAGCAGTCCACGGGGTACGGCACACGGCATCCCGCGCCTGCTGACCTGCTGAGGGGGTTCTCACGAACCACCAGAATCTGCCGTCCGGCGCGCGAGACCTTCTGCCAAGTTCCTGCCCGCTGGCGATCCGGGGAGGTTCCGTGCCGACTCACAGGGCTTTCGCAGCGGCACGCCCGACGAGCTCCGCGGACGTATCGTCGCCCTCGGGGGCTCGCGGACGGCGTGCAGCTGTCCGCAGCAGCAGCGTGACGGCGAGCAGCAGATGGCCTGTCATCACGGGGTAGACCGCCATGCGCTCGAACAACCCGATGTTCCAGGCGATGGCACCGCGCACGTCGATCATGAAGAGCACGAATCCCGTGAGCCCGGTGACGCCGAGCGCGATCTGGGCCCTGCGGACCGCGGGCGGGAGGCCGAGCGAGCGCCCCCAGGCTCCGGTGAGCAGCGCGAAGAGGTTGCCGCAGACGAAGGCTGGCTGCGCACCGATCAGGTGGAAAGCGATGAGCCCGTTGTCGACGTTTGCCTGTGATACGTGGAAGATCCCCACCAGCATGACGCCGATGCCGGCGAGGACCGCGAGTACCTGTAGGACGACCGGCCGCCTCCCGGCAGCACGTGAGTCGAAGACCAGGAACGCTGACCCGATCAGGATCAGTCCGTAGACCACCCAACCGGTGTTCATCACCCACGCCAGTGGCGAGTGCGCGATCTGGTCGAAGGCGGTCTCCGGGCCTTTGACACCGAGATGGCTCACGTAGTTGTGCAGCGGCGCGTAGTGCGGATGCTGCCAGGCCGCCGCGGTGATGAGTTCGGCGAGCCAGGAGAGGACGGGTCCTGCGAGCAGGAGCAGGATTCCGGTGCGCAACGCCGTTCCTCGGCGCAGCATCAGCTGCCTGGTTGCGGTGGTCACTTCAGAGCTCCGTTCTTTCGGGCCGGGGCGTGCGATGAGGACTTGTCTTCTGCTCGTGCGGAACAGGGCACGGCGGGTGTGGTCGCGCAGCTTCGAGCCGCGGTCGGCAGCGACGCGGATGACCCGCGCCTGGCCCAGCTCATCGGCGAGCTGTCCCTGAAGAGCGAACGTTTCCGACAGCTGTGGGCCCGCCGCGACGTGCGCCGAGGGGGGGGAGCCATCACCCGGCTGATGCACCCGCAGGTCGGCGAGCTGCATCTTCGTCGAGAGAAGCTGGCCGTCGCCGGCGACGAGGGATCCTGCTCGTCGTCCACCACGCCGACCCCGACACTCCCTCGGCCCAGGCACACGCACTGCTCGGCACTCTGTCCGCTGCCGATCCGGGAGCCGCCGTGTCGGCCCCGGCCGATCGACCCCGCTCACCATCTGCGTAAAGAAACCGGGCAGCCGCGCTCTCCCTGAAGGGTCGGATGTGGGTCGAGCGCGAGAGAGCGGGGGAGCACGCGTACTCGCCCTCTTTGCCCCTTCTCCGCGGAAGCGCGCTGCTGCGGGCCGGGCTCCGCCGGTGGACCTCGGCGAGAACGGGGCCGGGTACGCCCGCACGCGGGTGGTGTTCACGCTGTCCGACCGGGGCGACGGGCGGGTGCGTCTGGTGGTCGCGGACGACGGGCCCTGCATTCCCGCCGCCGACCGCAAGCTGGTCTTCGACCGTTTCGTACGACTGGACGAGTCTCGATGGCTGGAGGCGGCCGGCGCGGGTCTGGGGCTGGCGAACGCGGCCGTAGGTGGCGGCGGCACACGGGGGCATGGTGGAGGCGGCGGAGGGGCTGGACGGGGCGCGGTTCACGGTGGTGTTGCTCTCGGCGAGGGAGTGAGGCACGGAGTCGGGGGTTCCCCGGCCCGGCGGGTGCTTCCTACCTCCCTGACACGGCGTTCAGGTGCGTTCAGGCTCCGTTCAGCAGCTCCGAGGGACGCTCGGCACATCGGATTCGCATGCGAGTACGCATCGAGGAGGCCGCCATGAACGCTCGACACAAGATCATGTGGCCCGGAGCCGTCGCGGGTGCTGTCGTGCTGATGGCCGGCGCATGCTCCGGCAACGCCGGCGGATCGGAGAAGGCGAACTCGCAGGAGTGCGTGCACGTCGTCGACGAGGGCACCGGCAAGACGGGCGAGGAGTGTCTGCCGATCGCCCCCCGGAGCGACCGCGTCGACCTGATCGAGCCGACGTTCTCCAACCCGACGAAGATCACCAACCCCCTGCACCCCACCCGTGAGGTCGATCAGGTCATCATGGGCGGCCAGGTCGACGACGCGCCGTTCCGCACCGAGGTCAGCCTGCTGCCCGGCACCGAGACCATCACGTTCGACGGCAAGACGGTCAACGCGTTGACCCAACAGTACGTCGCCTTCTCAGACGGCCGGATCCACGAGGTCGCCCTCGACCGCTACGCCCAGGCCGACGACGGTTCCGTCTGGTACCTCGGCGAGGACGTCTTCAATTACGAGGACGGCGTGGTCGCGGACACAGAAGGCACCTGGCAGGCCGGGCGGGACAAGGCACCGGCAGCGATGATCATGCCGGCAGATCCGCGGGAGGGCGATGTCTACCGGCCCGAGAACTTGCCGGGAGTCGTCTTCGAGGAGGTCACGGTCAAGGCCGTCGACCAGACCGTCGACGGGCCGTACGGCGAGATCAACGGCGCGGTGACCGTGCGCGAGCTGCACATGGACGGCTCGACCGAGGACAAGATCTTCGCCCCCGGATACGGGGAGTTCTCCACCGGCACCGCGAACGGTGAGCTCGAGGCGGTGTCCCTCGCCGTACCGCCCGACGCCAAGCGGGGCCCGCTGCCGGACCGGCTCGCCGTCCTCGACAAGGCGGCGCACTCGGCGCAGGACGGTGAGGTCACCGACGGGGACCTGAAGGCGGTGCAGGCTGCGTGGACGGGGTACCGCGACTCCGACGCCGTACCGGACCTGTTGGACAAGCAGATGACCCGCGACCTCGACACGCTGGCCGAGGCCGTCGGCGCGGGAGAGCAGGCGGAGGCGCACGGCGCCGCGCTGCGAGTCGCGCAGAACACGACCGATCTGCGGCTGCGGTACGAGCCGGTACGGACGGTCGATCTGGAGCGGTTCGACATGTGGGCACGGCAGTTGGGGATCGACGCGGCCGCGCGTGACGAGGGCGCCGTCGCCGGCGATGTCACCAGCCTCGAACTCGCCTGGGAGCGGCTGCGAGACGACTCGGCCGCATCGGCTGCCGTCACGGCCGACCTGCGCGAGGCCCGTGATGCTGCCGACCAAAAGGATGCGGCGGTGGCGGGGCAGGTTGCGCCGCAGCTGACGGAGGACATCGCGAAGGTTCAACAGGGATGACCCAGCGGTTGTCATCGTGAGGACCACCAGGTCGACATGGTGACGGCGGTGTAGCCGAGCGACTCGTACAGCGGTCGTCCGAGCCGTGAGGCGGTGAGGGTCACCGGTAGGTTCGCCATCGGGGCGAGCGCGCCGAGCATGACGGCCCGCCCGGCGCCGCGGGAGCGGTGTTCGGGCGGTGTGCCGACCCAGTAGTGGCTGCCGAACCCGTCGTCGGTGACGGTGACGCAGGCGGCGACCGCCTCGCCGTTGAGGACGGCGAGGTACACGTCCACTCCCGGCTGCTCGATCAGCGTCGTGGGAAACATCTCGCCGGGACGGTAGGGGACGAATCCGGTCAGCTCGAAGCCTGAGATCACGATCCGCTCGGCGGCCTGGAGTTCCGGCGCCCGCTGGACCCGGATCACCTCTGCCGCGGGAGCGGAGACAGGGCCGGGCCGGCGCAGCATGATCGGCATCTGCCAGTTGCGCATGCCCAGGTGACCGAGGTCGGTCGAGCTGAAAGGATCCTCGGCGACCACCGGGCCGGTCGACCGGTCAAGCAGTTGGGTCAACTCGGCGAGCTCGCTCGCGTCGGGGTCGGGTTCCTGAAGGAGGATTCGTGTCCCGGCGCGCTCGCCGCCGAGCACGGCGAGGAAGCCGCGGCGGTGGATCACCTCGTGGCCACGGGACCTTCCGGTTGCGGCCCAGAAGGCGGCGGAGTTGCGGGCCTGGCGCATCGCTGCCTCGCCGAGGGCTGGGGGTTGGTCCGGAGGGTTCTGCTGGCTGAAGCCCGAGCCGCGGGCCCGAGGGGTGGTCTGCGACGTGCCGGCCATGTGTGGCTCCCGTTCAGTCTCTCGCTCGGCGAAGTCCGGAGGCTCTCAGTCGAAGCGCAGGCTCCCGCTCCGCTCCCGCTTGAGTTCGTGGAAGTCCGGGTGGGCCGCGAGGGTGCGGACGGCGTCGAAGAGGCGCGCCCCTTCATCACCGCGGGGGATGCTGTTGAGGACCGGTCCGAAGAAGGCGGTGCCATCGATGTGCATGGTGGGCGTGCCCACGTAGCCACCCGCCGCCGGGTCCTTGCCTGCGTCGTGGCTACGTTGGAGTGCGGCGTCGTAGGCCGTGGTGCCGGCCGCGTCCGCAAGGGCCGCGGGGAGCCCGAGCTCGGCCAGCGCTTCGGCGGCGACGGCGTCGAAATCGTCGTTGCCCTTGGTGTGAATGCGGGTGCCGAGCGCGGTGTAGAGGTCGCGCAGCACGCTGGGGGAGTGGTGTTCCGCGGCGGCGACGGCGATCCGGACGAGGCCGAGGGAGCGGTCGACGAGGTCGCGGTACCAGTCCGGGAGGTCGTTGCCGTCGTTGTGCAGGTAAAGGCTCATGACGTGGAAGCGGACGTCGAGGTCGCGCAGCGGTTCCACCTCGAGGATCCACCGGGAGGTGATCCAGGCGAAGGGGCAGGCGGGGTCGAAGTAGAAGTCGACTCGGGTCTTCGGCATGCCTGCAACCTAACGACGGAGTGGCCCGGACAGCTGGGCCAATCCGAACCAATATCTCTGGGCCATTTCAAAGCATGCTTTCCGAATCGCTCAGAGCCCGCGACATGATCTTGTTGAAGTGTCCTGGCCGGGCGTGACCGATGTGGGAAGTCGGCCGTCCGGAAGGGCTGTGGGTACGCGGCCGTGCATCGTGGACGACGACTTGTGGGCGGCGATCGAGCCGCTGCTCGGCGACTGGAGCGGCGCGTTCACGACCTCGCGCAGGTCGCAGCAGCCCGGGTCCCGGTCGTCGGCCGGGCCACCAGCTCCTGCTTCCACGCGGTGACCAGCGGCTCGATCAACGACCACTGCTCGTCGGGCAAGTCAGTTGCGTACGGCATCCGTTCCATGCCTGCGACCCCATCATGTACACGACATTCCGATCAGTTGGGCCGCGCGACGACCAGTACCACGAACGAGCGATCATGAACCGAGAGGGAAGGGACGGAGCGCCCTTTCGGGGGCTGTTGCGGCGCGGAAGGCGCTGGGGCTCACCCCCCGATGGCGTTTGAAGGCGGCGCTGAAGCCGAAGGCATCGGCGTAGCCGACAGACTTGGCGATCAGAGCGATGGAGGAGTCGGTGTCGGACAGGAGTGCCTCGGCCTCGTCCATACGGCATTCGGTGAGGTAGGTCAGGGGCGGGCTGCCCATCACCTGGGTGAAGCGTTTGGCGAACAGCGCTCGGGAGACACCGGACTCGGTGGCGAGCGCCTCTACCGTCCATCCCTTGGAGGGCCGGGCGTGGAAGGCTTCGAGGGCGGGGGCGAGGACCGGGTCGGCCAGGCCGCGGTACCAGTCGGGGGCTTCCGAGTCCGCCCGGTCGAACCAGGTACGCAGCGTACACACCAGGGCCCAGTCCAGCAGTCGGTCCATCAGAGCCTGGGAGCCGGCCGAGCGCAGGGCGGCGTCGGCGGCGGCGGTCTCCAGCCAGGCGCAGACCTCTGTGCCCTCGTTGATCACGAGTACGGGCGGCAACGCGCGGAGCAGTCGTTCATGGCGATGGCCCCAGGCGCGGTAGGCGCCCACGATCAGTGCGGTTGCTCCGTCCGGTTCGTTGCCCCAGCGGATGCCGCCGAGGTCTTGGGCAGTGCATTCGGCATCCGCTGCGAAGCACGCGATTTCGTACTCGACGTGTGGGCGGTCGAGCGTGGCCGGCTGGTCCACGAGGTGAAATGTGTCGGCGCTGCGCACGATGGCTGTGTCGCCCACGCCGACCGCTTGTTCGGCACCGTCGGGCAGCAGCAGGATGCCACCGCCCCGCAACACGCTGACCATCGTGAGCGCGGCGCCGTCGGCGAAGCGGATGCTCCAGGGCGCTTCCAGCACGGCGTGGCTGACGACCGAGCCCTCGGCCCGAATGCCACTGAGCAGCGCACTCAAAGGATCCACGGACGCCATCGTAGACGAACTCCTATGCAGCGGAGCGTTTCTCCCATGGATCATCCAATCGATCACAGGTGTACTGGACTGGTCGAACTGACCGAGACCAGTCAGGAGAAACCGTGTCGCACCGCAGCAGCGCTGCCAGGACCGCCCTTGTGGTCATCGCACACCATCGGACCGATTCCCTCACCGCGCACACCGCCCGCCGTACCGCCGCGCTACTGGAGACCGCCGGATACCGCGTCGACCTGCTCGACCTGCACGCCGAAGGGTTCGACCCGCGGATGAACGTGGCGGACCAGCCGGACTGGGGCAACCGGGAGAAGCCGTACTCGGACGAAGTCCAGGCCCATATGCAGCGTGTTCTCGACGCCGATGTCGTCGTCGCTGTGTTCCCCGTGTACTGGCAGAGCGTGCCCGCCCTCCTCAAGGGCTGGATCGATCGCGTGTGGAACTACGGATTCGCCTACGGCCGCAGCAAGCCCCGCCTGGCGGGCAAGCGCATGCTGTGGCTGGGCCTGGCCGGCGCCACCTCCGACGACGCCATCACCGAGGGAATGCAGACCGTGCTGGAGACCAACCTGAGCGAGGGCATCGCCTATTACTGCGGATTCTCCTACTCCTCCGTCGCCCTGCTCCCCGACGCCGAGGAGCGCCCGCAGCGCATCGATGCCGAGGGCAATCTGCTGGTCGGCGACGCGGTTGCGGGAGCCGAGCGGGAGGCGCAGTATGCCGAGTTCGACCGCCGCGCGCGGAAGGCTGTGGAAGGGTTCCTTACAGCGGAACTGGTGGCGGGCTGAGGATGGGCGCAGGCTCCCGCGCTGCCAGGTGACACTCAGACCCAATTGGTTCGCGTCACGACGACGTCAGAGGTCGCATCACGACGGCGTCAAAGTAGGCGCGATCAGGGCACCGATGAGAAAAGGCGTCGGCAGTCGTCTTAGTACGGTCCGGTGAACGCGGGGCGCGCATCAAGGGAGAGCAACGGGATGAGACGACTTCGATACTCGATCAACGTCACGCTCGACGGCTGCTGCCACCACGAGGCAGGGCTCCCCCCGGACGAGGAGTCGATGCGCTACTGGACCGCTGAGATGGAGCGCCCCGATGCCCTGCTTTTCGGCCGGGTGACCTACGAGATGATGGAGTCGGCGTGGCGGAAGCCGGCCACGGGCACGTGGCCTGACTGGATGAATGCGTGGCAGATCCCGTTCGCCGAGACCATCGACCGGGCGAAAAAGTACGTCGTGTCGAGCACGCTGAGCGGGGTCGACTGGAATGCCGACCTCGTGCGAGGCGACTTGGGGCAAGCGGTTCAGCGGCTCAAGCAGGAGTCAGGCGAAGGCCTGTGGGTGGGTGGCGTGACGCTCCCCCTGGCGTTGGCAGATCTGGGACTGATCGACGAGTACGAGTTCCTTGTTCAGCCGGTCCTTGCCGGACACGGTCCGACGTTGCTCGCCGGTCTGCGCGAGCGCGTCCAACTCGAGCTCGTGGACCGCCATGAGTTCCGGTCGGGGGCGGTAGCCCTGCGATACCGGTCCACGCGAATTACGACTTGACGTGCTCTGTCCTGGCACGTTGGCCCCCCTCGCGACGGAACGACGGCTCGGGGTCGCGCTGCCCCGCGCCGGCCGTGCCCCCGAACGGCGGGCATATCGACGGGGGACATCGCCCCGGGGTGCCGGTAGCGGACAGGGTAAACGTTGCCTGTCGTGGCACTAGATCCACAGGTCTTGACTATTCCTCGGCATGGTCGCGCTGGGCGAAATGCATCTGGATCTGCAAGGGCCGACGGGCCCGTTCGGAGACCGTGTTGAAGCCGTCCAGCCAGCCTCGGAACGCGTGCAGGCCGACGTCGGTTGCGGTGTGGCAGCACCTACACCGACACAATCGTGGGCGTCGAAGGCATGGTCCGGCTCGTCCTCGGCACGGCGGAGCGCTATCCCGGCTTCACCCTCCGCCCCATCAATGGCCTTGACACCCACCACGGCGTCGGCAGGTTCAGCTGGCTGATGACCGCACCTGGCCCCATCGTCGCCGCAGGCGTGAACTACGGCCGGGAACTGCCCGGACTCGACTTCGTCGAGTTCACCGCGGACAACCGGATCGCCCGGATCGTGGGCTTCTTCGGCTGAGCGACCGGCATCACCCCCTCCCTCCTGCAAGCGTCCTTGGAACCGGTCGGCGGGCGAGGCTCCCCACGGGTTCACGCGGGCAGAGGCGGGCCGTCGGGCCGGCGTGAGCGTGGCAGCGCTGTACGAGCACTTCGCCGACGGGGGCACGCTGCCGGCGGAACAGCCACACAGGGCTACCGCGAGCAGCGGCATTGCTTCGCCGCGGCCTTGAGCGGCAGCGAAGACCAGTCGTACATCTGGCCTCTTTTGCTGAGCACCTGCCAGAAGGACCTGCCTCGTTGTACGCGGTGCCGCTCGCCGACAAGGGAGACTGGGACGATCGCGCTTGAACCGCTGGCGGCAGCAAGGCTTCTTGGTATGCCGGCGGCCATCGGGTTCACCGCATCTTGCTCCCCCCTGGTCACCGAGGGGCCGGGTGGGAACATGAAACGGGACAGGACACTGGTCACAGGCGAACGACGACGAGGGCGATGTCGTCCCGGCTGCCGCCGGTGACGCCCAAGTGGGACAGCAGCGCGTCGGCGAGTTCTTCTACCGGCAGGGTGCTGTGCTGGGCGAGGGAATCGGTCAACCGGGCCAGGCCCGTATCGATGTCTTCGTTACGGCGTTCAATAAGCCCGTCGGTATAGAGCACGAGGGTGTCCCCCCGGGTGTAGGACAGTCCTGCCTGCGGGCGGGGGACGTGGTCCGGTCGAGCCCCCAGCGGTGGGTCGGTTGCCTGGTCCAGCAGCTCGCAACTGCCGTCTGGATGGAGCAACACCGGCGGTGGATGACCGGCGTTGCTGTAGATGATCAGGCGGCTGCGCGGGTCGATGAGCACTTTTGCGACGGTGGTGGCCAGTGCGCCGTCGACCGCCCGCGCATACAGGCCCAGCACCTCCAGGGCTTGTGCGGGGCTGGGAACGGCCCGGATGGCGGCGCTCAGAGCGCTGCGCAGCATGCCCATGACGGCGGCGGCCTGCAGACCGTGACCAACGACGTCTCCAACGGCGATGGAGAAGCGGTCGGGTGGTAGATCGACCACGTCGTACCAGTCGCCGCACACGTTGAGTGATCCAAGGGCAGGCAGGTAGCGGACGGCGATGTCCCGGTGTCTGTCCAGGTCGGGCGAGCGGAGCATGACCTCCTGAAGGGTGAGGACGATTTCACGTTCGCGGATATGTGCCTGGCGCAGCTGATCATTGAGCTGCTCAAGATCACGCGAACGCGCGTACATCTGGGCCGCGATCCCTGCCGACCGCGTGCCCAGCGGCTGGGTGGCCTCACCCATGCCTGGAGAACGCATGAACTCAGTGACGTCCTCGGCCCGTGCGATGATCCATTTCACCGAGCCGTCAGACCTCAGGACGGGGCTGGACATCCCCGACCACCACCGCTCCTCGAGTTCTTCGGGACGGCCGGCGACGGGAAGGTCGAATCGCCGCGGAGCCACGGGATCGGGCTCCCCGGATGCCAGAACGCGCTGCAGCGAAGCAGCGAAGTCCCGCGCCATGTCCTGGGCGGCGGGTGTCTTGGGAAAGGCCTCCAAGACGTGCCGCCCGACCAGCTCCTCGCGGGTCCTGCCGGTGACCTGGAGGTAAGCCCGGTTGGCGTAGCGGATCACCAGGTCGGCGTCCAGCACCACGTACGGGTTCGGCGCGGCGTCGAACAGCTCCTCGAAATCGATCTCCGCTGTCGTCACGCGCGTGCCCTGCCGATCTTTACGAGCGCGACCGCCTTCATCTCCAACCTACGAGGTATCTGCCAGGTGCGCCCGTCGGAGGCGTGCGAGGGGGGGGCGTGGCGGTGGCGCATGTCGTTGGACCGGTGCGCTGAGCGCGAGGTGGCTTATGAAGCAGGGTGTGGTGGGTGAAGGCTGGGCACTGTCCGGTGGACCAGTAACGGTCTCGGCAGCGCTCGAAGGCTGCGAGGACTGCTGGCTTTCGGCGTAGATCCACAGCTGCGTGACCCCGGTGGGGACAGTCCCATGGACGTCGCGGAGCACTACGCCCATGGGCCCGGGAAGAAGCTGCTCCAAGAGCACATCAAGCGGCGTGCCGGCGGTCGTCCCTGTTGGAGCCTTGGCGGCAGGCTCGACCTACAGCTGTCTCGACGACGCGTTGGCTGACCAGCACTTGCAAGGGCTCCTACCAGGAGTTTCTAGGGCCGCCACGGCCCCAGCGGGCTGCCCACTGAGGGGGACAGCTGGCGGCGGACGTGCAGTTTGCCGTCCGTGCCGATGACGGCCACGACGACGGCGCCCGTCGCGTCGTATGCCATGGCCGGTGCCTGCGCGAACATCTCGCCCGACTCCTGCCAGCGGGTGCCGGCCACGTTCTTGTCCCGGTCGGGCAGGGAGGTGACGAGCCGGCCGCGGCGGCCGCGGTGGGCCAGGAATGCCTCGCGAGCGCCGCGTTCGGGGGCCCACAGCGCCGCCACCGCACCGGTGCCGCCGTGGCCGCCGAGCCCCGCGCCGGAGCCGGGCCAGCGGCCGTCGGCGTGCTGGCGGTAGGCCATCACCTGCTGGGTGCCCGCCTCGCGGAAGTAGAGGCAGGTGCGGCCGTCGCCGGAGTCCACGGCGGTGATCCCGCCGGTGGCCGGCCGGCCCGTCTGCAGGGTGTCGTCCAGGAGGAACGGGCCGCCGGGTTCCGTCTGGTGCCAGCGCCAGACCGAGTTCTTGCCCGGCACGTACAGCTCCACGGTGCCGCGCGCGGTGGCAAGGGCCGTGCCGGCGTCCTGGACGAAGCTGCCACCGAGGTCCTCCCAGGGCAGCCAGGTACCGTCGGGCTCGCGACGCCGGCAGCTGATGCCCTGGTCGAAGTTGCGGATGAAGACATACAGCCGGCCGGTCGCGTCCACCGCTGTCGAGGGCACGCCCGCCTCGCGCTGCCGGCGTCCGTCGCCGTGCGCCCAGTCGGGGTTCTGCAGGGTCTGCCAGCCGCTGAAGCCGTTGCCGCCCGGGTCCTGCACGGTGTGCACGACGTCGACGGTGGCCCCGCCGCCGACGACGTTCTGGCGGCGCAGGCCGATCAGTTCGGCCGGGCCGCCGGGCAGGCCGGCGACGGCGAGTGTGGGAGCGATCCAGCCGTCACCGAGCGCGAAGGGGCCCTTCCACTCGCCGCTCGCCGGGCCGGTCTCCGTCCAGAAGGCGAGCCGTCCGGCCAGTACACCGAAGGCGTTGAGCCGTCCGCCCGGCCCGAGGCGCAGCCAGTTCGTGGTCGGCGAGTAGCGGTACGCGGCGCTCATCATGTGCGTGCTGCGGTACGGGTCGGTCCCCAACTGGCGGTCGCCACAGGTCCGGCAGGTGCCGTGCGGGCAGACCGTGGGTGCGTCGAGGCCGCCGTAGGTCGCCAGGTACTCGGCCTTCTCCGTGATCGCGGCCGAGTCGAGGTTGTAGCCCCAGAAGCGGTTGGCGTAGGCGCGGTAGTGCTCGACGACCGGATTGTGGCCGGCCTCCCGGTGCCGGGCGAGGGCCGCGAGCGCGAACTGTGTGGTCGTCGTGTGGTCGACGTGGTCGGAGCAGACGAACTCCGCGCGGCCGCCGTCGTGTTCGGGGTCGGGGTCCATGGTGCGCACCGCGGTGGGCCGGACATGGCCGAGAAGGGCGGTGAGACCGTCGATCACCTGCTCGCGGGAGACGTGCTGGACCTCGCCGACGGTGCAGCCGTGCACCGGCAGCGTGGCCTGGGTGCGCAGGGCTCCCTCCCACAGGTCGTGCAGGCGGGTGCGGACGCCCCGCTCGGTGGGCGCCCCCATGTGCAGTTGGAGGAAGTACAGGCACACCTCGTCGTGGCCGACGAGGGTGAATCGCTCCGCGGCGAACCCGGGGACCAGGTCGACGGGTTCGCGTCGCCAGGGGTGGTTGCGGTCGCCGGTGGTCATACGGGCGTAGGCGGAGCGCAGCCCGCAGCCGCGCTCGGTGCTGTAGCGGGCGAAGTCCGGTGCGACGGCGGCGCGTTGGGGCTCGCCGGTGTCGACGTTGACGCCGTCGCCCTCGCCCGCGGTGACGATCACCGTGGCGATGCGGTCGCCGTCCTGCAGGGAGCGCACCAGATCGGGGTTCATGAAGTACAGGTCGTCGTCCTGGTGGGCGACGATGTGCAGGATGGAGCGGGTGGATTCGGTCATCGGCCCTCCTCGGCCGTCGGGGTGGGCAGGGTTCATCGGTCGACCACGTTCATGGCCATGGCGCCCGAGGCGGAGCAGTAGGGCCGCACCCACACGGGGCGGGCAGGGTGGACCACGGCGTACGGCGAGGCCTCGTCTCCGACCAGGGGGACGGAGGGGTGGACGTAGGCGCCCTTGACGTCGGGGAAGTCCTCCAGGAGATGGCAGACGCGCACCTTGCGCCGGTCGAACGGGTCGGGCTGGAGCCACCAGTCCCAGTCCTCCCAGCGCTCGAGACGGTGGTCGACGACATGCCGCAGCGGTGCCTCGGCGCGGAACGCCTGGCGGCCGAGGACCTCGACGGGCACGGAGAAGGTACGGCCGTGGCGGCCGCGGCGGCTGACGATGAACAGCGCGCCGGGCTCGATGCGTCGTCCGCCGGTCAGTACGCCCCGCACGGTGATGCCTCCGTCGGCGGATTCGACGTGCGTGCACTCGGCGTGTTCGTCGCGTACGACGGTGCGCAGCATCAGTCGGCCATTGGGTTGGGCGTAGGGCAGGTTCCAGCCGATCGGGCCGGCCGGGGGGCGGGCGATCAGCCGGGCGCGGGCGTCGACGAGGGCGCGGGTGTCGCGGACGCCGGCCTTCATGTGGACGGCAGAGGACTTGGGGGCGCTCATGGTCACCTGCCAGCGTCCGTCGCCGAGTTCGTCGAGGGCGGAGGGGGCGACGACGGCGGTGTAGCGGGTGCCTCCGTTGTCCAGGTCCTTGCGGGAGGTGCGCAGGGGCAGGTCAGGGCGGCGGTCGCCGTCCGCGGGCTTGTGGCGCAGCACGAACTGCCAGCGGCGGCGGCCCTCTTCGGGCCCGTCGGCCGACAGCCGCAGCCAGCCCGCGTCGTCGGTGACGACGTCCACGGTGGCCGCGCCGAGGGAGACGGGCGGCACGGTGAGCCGGACCGGGCCGCTCCTGTGGGCTGCGGCCGGGGTGCGGTAGCCGCGCTGGGCGGTGGCGCGGCGGCGGGCGGCGTCCTCGAACAGTTTCACGTAGCGGTCGGCGACGGCCGCGGGGTCGTAGCGAGCGGCGTTGCGCAGTGCGGCGGCGCCCATGGTGCGGCGCAGCGGTTCGTCGGCCATGAGGCGGCGCAGGCCCCAGGTGATGCCTTCGACCTCGCCGTTGGGCACGAGGAAGCCGTCCTCGCCGTCGCTCAGGATCTCGCGCGGGCCGACGGGACAGTCGGTGGAGACGACGGGCAGGCCGCAGCGCATCGCCTCGACCAGTGTCATGCCGAAGGACTCGGCGCTGGAGGTGACCGCGGCGATGGAGCCCTTGGCCCATTCGGACTCGATGGGCGAGAAGCCGCCCATGAGCAACGCCCTTCCGGTCAGGCCGAGTTCGCTGACCAGGGCGCGCAGCTTGGCGGCCTCGCCGCCGTCGCCGTAGATGCGCAGCTGCCAGTCGGGGAACTCGTCGGCCAGTTGACCGAAGGCGCGGATCAGGAGGTCGTAGCGCTTGATCTCGTGCATGCGGCCGGCGCTGACGACGATCTTGCGTGAGCAGTCGGAGGGTTCGACGGACGGCTCTGGCACGCTGTTGGGGATGCCGACGACTCGGATGCCGGGGATCGGCGTGTTCTCCATGAAGGAGTGGGCGTCGGCCTCGGTGACCGTGGTGATCGCGTCGAGGCGGGGATAGACGCGGGCCATCTCCTCGCGCACCGCGAGCGGGATCGCCAGGTGGGTCATGTGCTCCTGGGCTACGCGCAGGGCGCCGTCGCGGGTGTGGGCGGCGACGAAGAGATTCAGGCTGGGGCGGGTGCCGACGACCACGTCGGCGGTGGTCCTCTGGAGTTCGCGGATGATGCGGTCGTCGGTGAAGCGGCTGTACTGGGCGTAGAACTCCTCCTGGCGCGGCACGACTTCGCTGGGTTCGTCGCTGCCGGCGGCGTTCTTGTCGGCGGAGCCGGGGCGCAGGTCGACCAGTGCGCGGACGGTGACGCGCGGCGAGATCTCGAACTTGGTGGCGCCTGCGCGCCGGAACACGGAGACGATCTCCACGTCATGGTGGACGGACAGTGCCTCGGCGAGGTTGATGACCGTGCGGTTGGTGCCGCCGATGCCGTAGATGTTGTTGATCAGGAAGGAGATCTTCACCGGAGCTCGCCCTCCTTGCGCTCGAAGGGGCTGGGCACCGGGTAGTAGGCGCGCAGGAACGTGCTGAGCATCCGCGTCTGCCGCTCCACGTCGTGGCCGTCGGAGAGGGTGTCGTTGATGCAGAAGGCCTGCCGGTCGCGGCGGGCCAGCAGGATGCCCAGGCGGCGCTGGATCTCGGGCTTGGCGAGGTCGAGGTAGGCGAAGGCGATGTTCGAGGGCACGGCGCGGCCGGTGAAATAGGCGTAATAGTGGTACAGCGAGGACGGGATGGAGATGTCGCTCGCGCTGCGGAAGCGGCTGTGCGAGGTGGCGCGGTGCTCCTCGGCGAACTCGCGCTCGATCTCCGCGAGCACGCTGCGCCGCAACGCGTAGGGGGCGTGCCGGAGCTTTTGCACGATGGCGCTGCCGAAGTGGTCCTGGAGGAGACGGCGGTTGTTCTTGCCGGCCGCGTCGACCGGGCGGTCCACGGGGGTCAGGTCCCAGCGGGGCACCTGGGACGGGGAGAAGAAGGTGCGGGTCATGCCGTTGGAGAGGAAGAAGTCCTGCGGGGTGACGGGGCTGCCGAGGAACATGTCGTCGTTGAAGTAGAGGAAGTGCTCGGACAGGCCCTTGATGTGGTGCAGCCGGCTCTCGATGGCGTGCGAGTTGAAGGTGGGCAGCGCCGCCGGATCGTCGAAGATCTCCGAGTGGTCCACGACCGTGATGCGGTGGTGGCCGTCGTTGAGCCAGGCCGGGCGCTGACGGTCCGTCACCAGGAACACGTGCCGCACCCAGGGGGCGTTCTGCTCCAACGCCCGCAGGGAGTAACGCAGTTCGTCGCGGCTGATGTAGCGGGCCGCGTTCGCGGACTCGGTGTGGTAGCCGCTCTCGCCGTACGCGCCGCGCCGCCGCTGCCATGCGGGGTCACTGCCGTCGACCCAGGTGTAGACGACGTCGATGGGGAAGCGCACGTCCTCGGGCAGCGCGTCGGCGCAGGGCCGGATGGTGCGCACCGAGCGGGTGCGGCGCGTGTGGAGGGCGGCGAAGCCGGTGAGCCGGCTGATGGGCACGGTGACGCGGGGTTCGTCGAGGGCGACGTCCTCGGTGACCCGGTTGGGGCGCGGCGCGTGCAGCCGGCCGTCCTCGGGCCGCCAGAACTCGATGTCGCAGCCGTGCTCCAGGCCGAGCACCAGGGAGCCGGCCGGGTCGCTCCACACCATGCCGACGCGCAGCACGTCCGCCCGCCGGGCCAGCTGCCGGCCGGCCCGCGATCCGGCCAGCACGGCACGGCCCTGCGCGGACTCGCCCCGGCAGGCCCGCAGGTATACGGGGCCGCGCTCGGCGACCCGTTCCAGGACCCGGCCGATCCGCTCACGGTCGGCCGTGGCGACGGCGAGGCAGGAGCGGAATTCGGAGGCGCCGCGCACGGCGAAGTGGTCGACGCCGAGCTCCTCCAGAGCGGTGATGACGAGTTCGAGGTTGGCCTCGCGCAGGCCGAGCGGCGAGACCGTCGGCCGTACGAGCGCGATCCGTGCGCCGTGTCCGGCCAGGGCCGCGAGCCGCTCGCCCGCGCCGAACAGATGCGGCCAGCGGCGGCGGGCCCGCGCACCGCGCACCATACGAGTGCCAAGGTTCAGCGTGTGCAGGCGGCGCAGCAGCTGCTTGAGCGCCATGCGCAGGCGCAGCGGGATGCGGCGCGCGATGCGGCGTCTGAGGCCGGCCGGTACCAGGGTGCGGTAGGCGCCGACCGCGGCGGAGGCCTCGGGGTTGTCCATGCTCACGGCCGGTTGTCCGCCTCGTCGGTGTGGTGGTCGCCCTCGAAGACGCTCGGGACGGGGAAGTAGCGGTGCAGGAAGTCCAGGACGGCCTTGGTGCCGCCGCGGGCGCGTGCCTCGTCGGTGCCGAGTCCGAACAGCTGGATCTGCCGGCTGTCCCGGCGCACCAGGAGCCGCTCCAGCTGATTGCCGATGCCGGGCAGCGCGGCGTGCAGGGCCACGAAGGCCTCTCCGGAGGGGTCGGCCAGACCAGTGGTGTGGCCGAAGTGGTGCACCACGCCGTCCAGCGGCTGCGTGCCGGGGACGATGGGCGAGAGCTGTGCGTCGTCGAGCGGCAGTGGCGTGACGCCGGTCGCGGCGAGCCGGGTGAGCGTCTCGGCGCGGTGCGGCTGGGGGCCGTGCGCATAGCCGTGGGCGGTGACGCGGCCGGTGGCCGTGTACGCGGTCCGGGTCCACGGCGCGAAGGACTCCTGGGCGTTCCAGGGGCCGCGCCGGGGGCGGGTGGCACCGTTCGGGGTGAAGTAGTCGAAGGGGCGCGACGGCCGGCCCAGCAGCGCGCCGGGGCGCAGCAGCAGGAAGTGGTCGGCGAGGTCGGGCAGCTGGTGCAGGTACCACTCGGAGCCGGGCCGGGCGCGTACGACGGTGAGCCGGTCGTCGGCCCTCAGCCAGGCCGGCGGCTCGGCCTCGGCGATCACGTGGACGACGTCCACCCAGGGCGCGTACTGGTGCAGGGAGCGCAGCGCGGCCCGCAGCAGCGCCTCGCCCCACGGCGTGCGGTGCTGCCACAGCAGCACGGCGTCGACCGGGAAGGTGATCTCCTCCAGGCGCAGGACGTCGAAGTCCTCCAGCGTGACGGTCGGCTCCAGGTCGCCGTCGATGTCGCAGTAGCCGGACAGCCGGTCCAGGCCGATCTCGATGCCGGGGGCGTCGCTGGGCACCGCGCGCTGCACACGGTTGGGGCGCGGGCCGATCAGCCGCTCGGTGGGCAGGTCGGTGTTGGTGGTCCAGAACTCGATCTCGATGCCCTGCTCCTCGCCGACCCAGAGGTTCTCGGTCGGGTCGGTGCGCAGCCAGGTCAGCCGGATCACCTTGGCCTTGCCGTAGTGCTTCCAGGCCTTGACATGGCTGCCGGGCAGCGTGCCGGTGTCGTTGCCGGCGGGCGAGACGGAGACGACGTAGCCGGTGTGCTCCTCCAGCAACGCGCGTAGTACGCGGCGGACGGCGCCCTTGTCCTTGTGGTCGACGGCCAGGCAGACGCGCCGGTCGTCCAGCGCGGGAACCGCGAACCAGGGGATCTCGGCCGCGTCCAGGGCCTGGGTGACCAGGTCGTGGTCGAGCCGGCGGGCCAGATCGGCGGTGAGGCCGGTGTGCACATGGCCGACCCGGCCGTCGGGTGCGTGGGTACGGCGCTCCGAGTGGCCGAGGCCCGCCTTGCGCACCCGTCGCAGGGCGCGCCGGTGCAGCCGGGCCTCGCGGCGGCTCAGGGTACGCGCGAGGCGCCGCTTGACCTTGCGCCGTACGCCCGCCGGGACGGTGGTCGCGGCGGCGGAGCGCACGGGCTGGGGGACGAGGCGTTTGTAGACGTTGACCGCGGAGCTCATGGACGTCGGGTCCGACACGTCATGAACTCCGTTTCATCTCTCGTGGGGGCTGGGGGTGGGGAAGTAGGCGTTGAGGAAGCCGTCGAGGAGTTCCTGTTGCGCCTCGATGTCCTCGGGTGTCGAGAACGCGTCGTTGAGACAGAAGGAGTCCTGGTCGCGGCCGTCGAGCAGCCGCTGCAGCCGGTCCGCCAGATCCGGCACCGCCAGCTGGAGGTAGGTGAAGGGCATCGACCCCGGTTGTGCCCTGCCGGTCAGTGCCGCGTAGTAGAGCGCGAAGGACGACGTCGGCGAGAGGTCGGTCATGGCGCGGAAGCGACTGCCGGCCGTACGGGCCCAGGCCTCGGGGAAGTCCCGCTCGGCCTCGTCCATCGCGCTGCGGCGCAGCGCGTACGGGATGTGCTCCATGGGCTGGGTGATCACCCTGCCAAAACGTTTCAGCAACAGGGCTCTGTTGTTCTTGCACGCCGCGTCGACCGGGGTGTCGGTCTCCATGACCGGGCCCTGCGGGATGCGGTTGCGTGACGGGAAATAGCGGGCCGTGCCGCTGGGGGTGAAGAAGGCCTGCGGGGCCACCGGGCGGCCCATGAACATGTCGTCGTTGAAGTACAGGAAGTGCTCGGCCAGGCCCTCGATGTGGTGCAGCTGCGACTCGATGGCGTGCGAGTTGAACACCGGCAGCACCGAGTGGTCGCGGAAGATCTCGCGGTGGGTGGCGATGCGCAGCCCGGGCACGTCCTCGCGCAGCCAGTCCGGTACCTGGTCGTCGGTGACGATGTAGACGTTGCGGATCCAGGGCGCGAACAGATGCAGGGAGCGCACCGAGTAGCGCAGCTCGTCCCGGCTGATGAAGCGGGCGTCGCTGGCGGACTCGGCGTGGTACACCTCGCCCTTCGCCATGGCCTTGCGCTGCTTCCAGGCAGGGTCGTTGCCGTCGACCCAGGTGTAGACGGCGTCGACGGGAAAGGCGATGTCGTCCGCGCAGTTCACCAGGAACTCGGGGCGGGTGGGCAACGCGGGGGCGAGGTGGCCGGGTGTCCAGTCGGAGACGAAACGGCTGAACAGCCGGGCGGCGCCGAGGACGTTCGGGCCGTCGGCGGCGACGGCCCAGGTGGCCCGGTTGGCGCGGGGCGCGACGAGGTAGGCGCCGTCGCGCTGCCAGAACTCGATCGCGCAGCCGTACTCGTGCCCGAGCAGCAGGTGCCGGCCGGGGTCGGTGCGATACCAGCTGATCTGGAGGACCCGTGCGGCGGCGACGTCGCGCCATGCCTTGGGGTCCCGGGACGGGACGGGCTTGGCCGGGCGGGGCGCGTCGGGGTCGATCACGCTCAGGTGTCCCGGGTACTGGCTCAGTCCGCGGAAGACCACGCCCAGCACCCGCTCCCGGTCCTCCTCCGCCACCGCGACGACCGTGCCGTGGTCGGCGGTGCCGCGGACGGCGAAGTGCGGGACGCCGGCTGTATCGAGCAGCGCGGTGAGGGCGGAGCGGTTGGCCTCCCGTGCGGACAGCGGGGTCAGGCCGGGTTCGACGTAGACGTCCGCGTGCTCGGCGCCGGCCTTGGGCGCGGTCCGATCCGCGGAGTGCCGCGTGGTGCCGCCTGGAGCGGTCCGGCCGGCGGCCACGCCCTGCATCCTTCCGACAGCACGATCCGATACGGCCGTCACGCCCCTCGCCCCCCACGGGCTGACGCACGCACCAGCACAGCCACTCCACCGCCCATTTAATTTTGAACTTAACCTTCACAGGACCGGCACATCATCAGCAAGCGCATACCGGCCTGTCAACGGCATTCGGGCATGACAGATGACACATACAACCATTAACGCCTAATGAACGTCTGATGACCGGTGGACGACTGTCCATCACCGCAGACAGGCCCGGCTCTCCCCCCACTCGTGCCGCGCGCCACCTGTTCGAGGAGAGAGGACCGACGCACATGACGCACGCCCTGACGGAGCGGGGCCACGGGGACTCCCGGCGCGCACCGTCGCGCCGGCGGGCCAAGCCACCCCGGCGGCGCCGCCGGGTCTGGCGGTGGCTCGCCCTGAGTCTCGTCCTGCTGGTACTGGCCGCCGGGGGCGTCGGCTACTGGCTCTACAGCGACCTGAACGGCAACATCAAGGGTGTCGACCTGGACAAGGCGATCGGTGACGACCGTCCCGAGAAGCTGCCCACGACCGGACAGAACCTGCTGGTCCTCGGCTCGGACTCACGCTCCGGCGCCAACGCCTCGCTGAACACGGGCAAGGTCTCCGGGGCGCGCTCCGACACCGCACTGGTGATCCACATACCCGAGGGCCGCAGCGAGGCGGTCGCCGTCAGCATTCCGCGCGACACGCTGGTGACGCGCCCCGAGTGCACGGCGAAGGACGGCTCCACGCTCCCGTCGGCGAAGCGGGTCATGTTCAACTCGGTCTACTCGCTCGCCGGTCCCGCCTGTGTAGTGAACACGGTCGAGCAGATGTCGGGCGTCCGGATGGACCACTTCATGGAGATCGACTTCGCGGGCTTCAAAGGGCTGGTGGACGCGATCGGCGGGGTCAGCGTCACCGTCGACCAGGACATCCACGACAAGTCCAGCGGCTTGGACCTGACCGCCGGCCCCCATCGGCTCGACGGCACGCAGGCACTTCAGTTCGTGCGCACGCGGCACGGCGTCGGGGACGGCAGCGACCTCGGGCGCATCGGTCTCCAGCAGCAGTTCATGATCGCCCTGCTGAGCGAGATCAAGAAGCAGGACCTGCTCGGCAGCCCCACCAAAGCCTTCAGGATCGCCGACAGCCTCACCGAGTCCCTCACCACCGACTCGGGCCTCGCCTCGCTCACCGCGCTCGCCGAGTTCGCCCGCAGCATGAACGGCATCGACCCCGCCACCATGGAGACGATCATGCTCCCGGTGCGGTACGACACGCAGGACCCGAACCGCGTGGTCGCCGCCGAGCCCCAGGCGGGCCGGCTGTGGCAGGCCCTGCGCAAGGATCAGGAGATCCCCGAGTCGGCGAAGAAGTCACCGGCGACGGGCGGTTCGACGTCCTGACTCAGACCCGGACCGAGGGGGCCAGGGACAGACCTTGGCCCCCGGTCTGGCGGGCGATGTGCAGGGCGCCGTCCTGCGCGACGGTGGCGAGGACGACACGGCCGTGGGCGTCCAGCGCCAGGGCGGGGGCGCCGACGGAGTGCTCGCCGGTGGGGGACCACCACAGGCCCGCCTGTTCGTTCTCCGTGCCGCAGACGGCCAGCGCGATCTGGCCGTCGAGGCCGCGAAGGGCCAGCACGGTGCAGTCGTAACCGTCGAGGGCGGCCCGCAGCAGCGCGGGGGGCTCTGCGGCCGGGGCGCCCCCGAGCGGGATCAGCCACCCGCCCGGTCGGTGGGCGACCAGCTGGCCCGTTCCCTGGTCGGCCCAGTAGTACGTCGCCCGGTCCGGCGCCGTCTCCAGCGCCGCAGCCGTACCCGGCGTCACCCGCAGCGCGATGTTCGGCTCCTGCCGAAACGTTCCGTCAGCGTCGGCCTGCCGCCACCACATGGCGTCCTGCCCGCCGCCCGCCAGCACCTCGATACGCCCGGAGGCATGGGCCACGGCAGCGAGCCCGTCCTGCACCCCGCTGCCCTTGAGGTCCTCCCACGCCTCCCACTTCCCGGTCGGCCCCTCCCGGCGCAGCATCAGCCCGCGCCCCGCGTTGCGCACGAGGACATGCACCCGCCCCGACGCGCTCACCGCCGCCACCGGCACGCCGAACCGGGCCGCCTTCTCCCGGTCCTTGTGCGGATTGCCCAGCGACCGCCACTCGGTGACCGGCCGGCCCGTCTGGTACTGGATGGCGTGCACGATGTCCACGGCGGGTGGCCCATCGCCCTTGCGCACCTCACGCCGGCCCACGAAGTGGACGTAGGTGTCCGCCCCCTGGGACACAGAGAGATGGGTCAGGTCAGGCACCGGGATGAGCTCGGGTCCTGTCCAGTCCGGGCCGCCCGGCCGGGTCTCGGTCCAGCGAAGCAGCCCGCCGCCGGCACGGGCGTACGCGGTCAGCCGGCCGTCCTTGCCCCGCACCAGCCAGTGGCCGGCCACGGTCGACTGCGCCGCATGCCGCACGGACCCCTGAGTGATGACGACCCGGTCGGCCGCTCTGCGTCGGGCGCCGCGCCCCGATCCGGTCCGCATGACGTGCCCCGCCCCTTCTCTGCCGCCCGGCGCGGCTGACCTGCCGATTCCCGAGCACCTGTCACACGGGGAAGCCGAGCGCGCCCCATCATAAGTCGAACGCTCAACGAACACGGTGTGACGGATACGTGTATACCCGCCGTCCGCCCTGCCAGGTCTCCAGCTGCGCCGTGCAACGGCCCGGGTCCGAAGCGACCAGGGCCCCGAAAGGGACTCGGCCTCACCCGGCGCGGCCCTCGCCAGGGAGTACGCCCTGCTGCCGGTCAAGGGCGGGCCCGCCTCGTAGTGCGGCCTTCGTGCCGGGGCCGGGGTGGCGCTGCTGTCCTTGGCCCGGCGCCTCGCCTAGCGGCCGGGCGCGGGCCGCGTCGCGGTCCGTTCAGCGAGGTGTGCGGCCGGTCGGCTATCTCCGGCATGCACAACCAGGAGTCCATGGGCAACCACTTCGTGACGTTCATGAGGGACATGCGGATCATGGCCAAGGATGCGAACTGGCTGGGCACGCGGATGGATGACGGCGGCACTGGTACGTACGGCATCGGCGGCGGTCAGCCGGTGATCTGCAAGTTGGCTGCGCAGTAACACCCCTGCCCTCAAAGGCATTGGCCCCCACCCGGCGCTCAGGGCGGGGGCCGGTCCGGTCTCATGCGCGCGGCAATCGGTCAGGCCGGGGCGATGAGGACACCGGGAAGGTCACCGGCCTGCACGGCGTCTTGGTCGACGGCCACGCCCGTGTATGCGCCCACGGCGGTGAACACCAGCTCCCGCAGGTGCTCGCCATGCTTCTCGAAGTACGCGACGACTTCGGCTTCACTGGCCGCAGCCAAGTCAGGGCCCTGAAGCCACCGTCCGCGATGACCGTGGTCTTGCCGACGGCGTCTTTCGCGCCGGACAGCTCCCACGCCTTGCAGCCGTTGCGGTTGCCGGGCACGGGCCGGCCGACGGTGACGACGAGCCGGGCGTCGGCGTTGATGACGACTTGATGGTTGGTTGAGTACCGATAGCTTGATGGTTGGTTGACGCCGATAGTTCTTCGACTGCTCGGCGACGGTGTGGTCAGGCGTGGGCACCAGGGTGCCGTCCACGATCAGCACGGTGTCCCTGCGGAACCGGCTTGCGGGGTTGTAGTGCCAGTAACGGCCCAAGGTGGTCGACGACGCGGTCTGCGGCCGACTTCGAGATGCCGAACAGCGGGGCCGGCCGCCGCAGGGTGATGTGTGTGCGCCTGTACGCGGCGACCAGCAGAACCCTGACGTCCATCGGCAGGCTCCATGGCCGACCCTTGCGGACCGGATCCGCGCTTTCACGCCGCCGGGCGGTGATCAGCCGGTCGAACTGACGCGGGCTCAACCCGGTGAACGGGCTATCCAGGACGGCTCCGACGCCGTGATCACACCAGCCACAGCAAGATCATCTCACTCTGGACCGTCTCCTGAGATCGCATCTTCAGCGCACGCTACGCAACCGTGGGGAGCTAGAGTGCGCGTGCGACGCGATGAGGGGGCACGATGGCCAAGGTCAATATCAGTCTCGACGCCGAACTCGTAGTGGAAGTGATGGTCCTGGCCGGCATCGGCTCGCCCCAGGACGCGATCGAGGCGATCGTGCGGGACTACATCGCCCGTGGCCACCGCACAGAGGCCCGCACCGAGCTCAAGGACCAAAATCTGCGCGAGCTCGACGTCAAGCCGCAGGAGCCGCAAGGCTGAGCCCGCTGCCGCGTGCCGCCGCTCAAACCAGGCGACTCATCCAAAGGTTCGTCGGCGTGTTCGTCGGCACAGACGGCGAACGGCAGTTGCGGGACACCCTTTAGTCGGCCACGAGGCCGCCGGTGAGGTTGAGCTCCGAGGCTGTCATTGTTCGGGCCCAGTCGGATGCGGCGAAGACCGCGGCGTTGGCGACATCGTCGTAGTTCGGGCGCTTGGTCAGCAGCGCTCCTTCGGCGGCTCGGTTCTCTTCACCCGGCGAAGGAGAGCCGGGGGAGAGCAGCCAGGCGACGCGCACGCCCTTCGGGCCGAGCTCTGATGCGAGCTGCCGGCATACACCGGCAAGGGCGGACCAGGCGATGTGTGAACCGCCCAGGTTGGGGATGGTCTCGCGCCCGCCGCCCATGACCAGAATGACGCCGCTGCCCCTTCGGACCATGTGCCGTGCCGCTGCCGTAGCTGTGGTGAGGGTGGTCGTCACCGCCTTCGTGACCGGGCGGAGCACATCCGCCGCGGCCATGTCGAGGAGCGGGATCCCTTGCAGGTCGTCGTTGGAGGTGGCGTTGAAGCAGATATCGATTCCTTGGCTCTGTGCGGCCACCGTGTCGGCGTGGCGATCAACGGCGTCGCGGTCCGTCGCATCCAGCTCAGCGACATGTGCAGCTCCAGCGTCGTCCCGGATGCGCCGCGCGACGTCTTCGAGCGGCGAAACCGTCCTGCCGGTGAGATGGACAACGGCGCCCTCCCGCGCGAAGCCGCGGGCGACCGCTGCCCCCACCGCTCCAGAACCGCCATGGACGATCGCCGTCCTGTCAGCGAGCAACATGACTCTCTCCTCGTAACGGAGGCACTCACCATGCAGACCCGAGCGAGGAGGAAAACTCATCGCACGACTGCCCCCGGCTCAACCAGTCGAGTTCAGCCCAGTGCACATGGCAGGCATCTTCCTCCGCCCCACGCCTTGATCCAAACGAAACGCCCTGGGTGTGTTGTCCGGAGAGGTTGGTGACGCGGCGGCTTGGGGTTCGGCTGCTGCTTCCGGTATGGGTCGAGCGGCCGTGTCCGGGTGCCACCGCCGGAGGCAGCGGGTCCTCCCTGCGGGCATCCCCGCGGCGTGCCGGGCCGGTTTGCGAGACCGGCGAGTGGGGCGGTGGCCGGTCGAGGACCCCTAGGACTTCACGGTCCGCTGCATGTCGGTCTCCTGGCGGCTGATCGCCCTGGGCGTCACGGCTGGGTCCGTCTCAGGTTCCATCCGGAGCGGGCCCGGCCGTCGCAGGCGACGGCTACGTACCCAGCGAACCCGACGTACGGTCATCCCGCCGTGCTGCACGTGGGTGTACCACCACCGGTGGCCGGTGCGGATGGACAAGGTCCGGCACACGGCACCGAGGGTGCGGGTGCCCTGTGCTTCCTGGTCCCCGCGAGTGGGTGTGGCGGGCTCACCAGGGAGATTGAGTGTCGTGCGATTGAGTGTTGTGTAATCGAATGACGTAACACTTATTTGCGTCCTCAATCGACGGCAAGAGGAGTCCCATGTCCACGACGACACAGACTTTGCAGGGCCACGCCTGGGTGGTGGAGGAGTTCGGCGCGCCCGACGCCATGCGCTGGACGAAGGCCACGACCCCTGCCCCGCCCGCGGGTCACGCCCGACTCCGGGTCGTGGCCGCCGGTGTCGGCTTCACCGACCTCATGGCCCGGCAGGGTGAGTACCTGCTCCAGCGAAGGACCCCGTTCACTCCGGGATACGAACTGGTCGCGGAGGTCGTCGACCAGGGACGCCCGGACGGAGGGCCGGCTGTACCTCCTGTGGGCACCCTCGTCGCCGTCGCGCTGGCGGGAATGGCCGCGTACACCGAACACCTGAACCTCCCGGCGTGGCAGCTCGTACCCCTGCCGCAAGGACTGGACCCGGTGACCGCGGCGGCGGTGCCGCTGGACTACCTCACCGCGCTCAGTCTGTTGGACACCCACGGCCGGGTTCGCCGCGGCGACACCGTGCTGATTCAGGGTGCGTCCGGTGGTGTCGGCCAGGCGGTCGCGCAACTGGGCCGTCTCGCGGGCCTGCGGATGTACGGAACCGCGTCCGCGTCCGGCGCCGCGCGGCTGGCTTCTCAGGGGGTCACGCACATCGACTACCGCAGTCAGGATTTCGAGAGCGTGGTGCGCGAGGCCGAACCGCACGGCATTCAGTCCGTGTTCGACCACATCGGCGGTGCGAACCTCCGCAAGGGCTACCGGCTGCTGGCCCCCGGCGGCACCCTGGTGAGTTACGCATTCACCGGACGCCCAGGCCGGATGATGCGCGACACCGTGCTCGGTGCAGCCCGCGTGAAGGCGATGAACCTCCGCCCGGGCCGTCGCGCGGCGCTGTGCATGGTGCCCCGCGAGCTGAAGAGCGACCACTCCTGGTACCGCACCGCTCTGGCCCGCGTGCTGACCATGGTCCGCGACGGCGAACTGGCCCCGACTGTTGCCGCCGTCCGCCCCCTGCGCGAAGCCGCTGATGTCCACCGGGCGCTGGAGCGGGGGGAGTTCTCCGGCAAGGTCGTTCTGACTTCGGGGCGCTAGACTGTTACAGGTCATCCAATGACATGACACGTGACGTGGTGAGGAGCCGACTGGCCATGAGGCCCGCCGAGGAGATCCGGTACCTGGTCCTTGCGGCCCAGCGCGAGGGCAACCGTCGGCTGGCCCAAGAGCTGCGGCCGTTGGGCCTCACCCCGTCCCAGGCCGAGGTCCTGCGTCTCCTCGCCGAGCGCCAACCGCTGGCGCTGAATGCGCTCGGCGGCCTCCTCGTCTGTGAGTCGGGCAGCAACCCCAGCCGCCTCGTGGACCGTCTGGTCGCGGCCGGCCTGGTCCACCGGGCCGAAGCCGCGGAGGACCGGCGCCGCGTAGAACTGACCCTGACCCCCAAGGGCTCGCAGGCCGCCTCGCAGGTGGTGGATGTGGAGGACCGCCTCTACGACCGTATCGATGCGGTCGCGGCCTCCCATGACGGTCGCGCGGTACGCGACTTCCTCCGCGCTCTGGTCGATGGTGAACCCTCAGGCCTGGCCCTGGCCCGCAGGGCGACCTCATAGGCCCACAGCTTGGCCTGGACCGTAGCCGACTCTGAGTCCCGCCAAGCGGTCGACCGCACGAATGAAATAGCGCGCGCCACCCCGGTTTTGCCCACAGGATCGAACGGGTCTGGCAGGAGGTCGGGCACGTACACCGCCAGAGCCATTGGCGCTCCACTTGCCCGACCGCCGCCACCCCTGGGGGAAACGCATATCAGTAGGGGGGAGGCTATGACCAGGGGCTTCGCTGCCGGGGACTGTGGGCCGACCCAACTCGCCGAACCCCTCACCTGAGCGCCTGCTTGTGGCCGCCTTTACGTCGTCGTCCCAGCGAAGCAGGTGTCCCCGCAGCTCTGGCTGCTCGACATCCAAGTCGATCAGCACAAGCCGAGCCTCATCACTCAGCCCGCTCTCACTTCGATGGTGATGGCACGGCGGAACGGCTGGGCAACCACGATTTCACCCTCGCTCCGTCGGCGCTGTAGCCACGAGATCCGTTGGATCCTCACCGTAGTCCCAAGGCGCTCCCCGAGCTTGGAAAGTCCCAAGGCGCCCCCCGAGCTTGGAAGCGAACGCCGCTACAAACGGGCTGACCGCGGCCGCGATCAGCACCGTCTCGTAAGCGGTGCCGTCGATGCTGATACGGACGCCGGATTGCGTCCTTGATGCCCACGACCCAAGCCTTGATGCCCACCACGCAAGTAGCCGAGATGGCGACGGCAATGAGGGCAGCCACGGCGACCAGTCGAGCCACGACGGCGTACGGGCGCTCGCCGCGGTCGCCCTCTTCACTGCCCGCCGGCGCCTTTCTGGCCGGCCCGTCCCGGATCGCCGTTCTCACGCGCACGGGCTGCCGGAGAGGCATCGGTGGTCTGCGCGAGGTGGCGACATCGGCGGGACTTCGTCTCGGTGCGGTCGGACGGTTCGTCCATCGCTTCAAGCACTGGGTCGGGGCGGCCATCCTGGTGATCGCGGCCGTCGTCCTGTTCACCTGGGACTACCCGACCACGGCGGTCGTGGTGTGGACCGCCGTGATCACGCTGATGGGCTTCGCGATCGGTGAATTCCTGGATGCTCCCTCATCACCGCCCGCCGACTCACGGACTGAAGCCGCCGCACCTTGACGCCTGTCTCCCGCCGGTTCGTGCGCCCGCTCGGTGAGGCCCGCCTCCCCCGAAGCCAGGAGCCCCTGAGCGGCAGCTCCTGGAGGCAAGACACGGGATGCGATGCTCAGCCGCCGACCTCTCCTGCGTCGATGCGCCGACCACGCGTGGCATCCACCACGACGGGGATGCCGTCCGGGATCCGCCCTTCGAGCCGCTCGAGCAGCGACTGCACCGGCGGCAGTTCTTCGGGGGCACGAACGTGGATGTACATGGTCCGGGAATTGGCGTCGACACTCGTGACGGACGCGTCCGGCTCGTCGGCCAGCCACTGATCCGCCGCTTCCTTGGTCCGGCCGGTCCACGCGTTGAGCAGCAACGTGGCCACGGTGTTGGCCGTCAACGGAGCGAGTACGACGACGAACAGCAGGGCCATCGCTGCATATGCCCCGCGGGCGGGGCGCCCGGCTGCCTTGTCGGCCTCCGTGCCGTAACCGAGCGAGGCGAAGACCACCATGCCGGCGAAGACCAGGGCGAAGAGGTTCGACACGAACAGCGCCAACGCGCCCAGCGCCAGCCACCCTGACAGCTTTCCCAGGCACACCCCTGCCACCACCAGCGGCGGGACAAGAGAGATGGCGATGGCAACGCCGGGCAGCACAGCGGCCACGTCCCTGCGGGCCAGCGCCACCGCGCCGGCCAAGCCGGTCGCCAGGGCGGCGATCAGGTCCATCAGGCCCGGCGACGTCCGCGACGAGATCTGACTGTTGGACAGCAGGTCGTAGCTGCTGGGCAGAGCCAACGACATGACCATCCCGACCGCGATCACCAGCAGGCACGCGAGGAGGACGACCGTGGCCGATCCGGTGCGGCGGCGCTGCACCGACCCGAGGGCGATGCCCATGATCGGTGTGGAGAGCGGCGCGATGATCATGGCGCCGATCACAGTCGCCGTCGAGTCCGTGAGCACCCCGCCGGCCGCGATGATCGACGACAGCGTCAGCATCGTCCAGAAGGCCGAGCGCTTGGACGTGGTGTCCCCGGAGGACAGGATCAGATCCTGCGTCAGCTCGTCCAGCGAGCGGCGCTGGGAAGCCGGCAGGACGCGGGCACGAACCTTGCTGATCATGCCTCCCAAACAACCACGATCACCGCGGTTGGGACGGACAGGACACGGGCACACGACGTCCGGCTCCTGCCCTGGGACTCATCCGAAGGCCACACCTTTTCAGCAGCAGTGGGTCCGCCTGGACGCTGCACGGCGATTCTTCCGTGCCGAGTTGTTCTCTCGATGTGCTGTCGATGCGCCTGTCTCCTGTGGCGTGTGTTGACCGTCCGGCCGGGATCACCAGTTGACCTGTCCCGAACTCGACCGTCTCCTGCGCGCCCTCGTGCTGCCGCCGCCCGTCCATGACCGCGACCACGTCCTGCACCGGACCGCCCGGCACCGTCGACACCGAGCCATCGCGACAGCCTGCCACCAGCAACGACACCGCCATCACGGCCAGCTGTGACCAAGAACTACGGCTGCCGTGACTACATCCGGAAGAACGTGTTTCTGGCCGCACTTCTGGGTGGCCAGAAATCGACCGTGGTTAATGCCTGTTTCGCGCATCGCCATCTTCAATGCAATGGAGGCTGGTTGCCTGAATGGATCGAGGTGGTTACCGTAGACGCCCGAAAGTCGTCGCTGACAATCGACAACCAAGGATGCCGAAATCGGGAGGGGGGCTTCCGCTTGATTGCGCGAGTACTCGAGTCATATTCCAGTCGAATGATGACCGGAATTGAGCCAACCTCGTGGTGACTGGGGCTTTCGTTGCGACGGTTTTCGTCATGGTGGTCGCGCCGGGGCCATCATTCACGGTACTGGTGAACGAGACGCTGCGATCCGGCCGCAGGGCCGGTCTTGCAACCATTCTCGGTAGCAGTACCGGATTGCTCATGTGGGCAGTGGCTTCCACCGTCGGGCTGGCCGCGCTGATGCAGAGCTCCGAACTGGTGTTCACCGGCTTCAAGCTGGCCGGTGCCGCCTACCTCTGCTACCTCGCGGTGACGACGGTGTACAACCGGCGGAACTACGGCCGGCAGCCGTCGGAGGTGCCGGAGGGGCGCGATGCGGCCACCTTGCGGCAGTCCTATCGATCAGGGCTGGTCACCAGCGCCGCCAACCCCAAAATGGCCACCGTCTACCTGGCGCTGATCCCGCAGTTCCTGCCGACCGACGGCGGTTCGCCCGCCGAGGTGGCCACGCTGACTGCTGTACAGATCATGATCAGTGCCGCTTGGTACGCGGTAGTGGTTGCCCTCGTCGGCTTGGCAAGGCGGCTGTTGGTCAGACCGGCGGTGCGGGTGGGACTGGCCTGGGCGAGCGGAGGGATCTTGCTGCTGCTCGGGCTGCGCACCGCGGTGATGGCAGGCCCCATGGCCTAGCGGAGTGGCCGAAAGAAGCGAAGGACTTGTCCAGGAAGAGGGATTGATTTGACGTCTCCTGAGAAGGTCGACACTCGGGTGCGCGAGGTCATCACGGCCGTAATCGGCTCGTCTGCGCCGGCCGATATCAGCCTCGATGACGAGTTGCATGAGATCGGAATCGAGTCACTGAACATTCTTGAAATCTTTGTCCGACTTGAGCAGGAATATGACATCAAGATCGGAGACGGTGAGATATTCGAGGCCGGGCTGAGTCGGGTCGGTGACATCGCGAAGCTGGTCAAGTCCCATGTCGGAAGTTCCTAAAAATCAGGATCGGAAACGTAATGGCAAATTCGGCAGAAGCCTCGCTGACAGCTGAACAAATCGTTCCCACGCACTGGTACAACGTGTTGTCCGACCTCACCGGCGTCGAAGACGCGGCGAAGCTGCGCCAGGCCAGGCCGGAGACCCGCAAGGACGGCAGCGCGGTCACCCCGCAGATCCCGCTGTCGATGTACCGGCAGAGCATGGGCCGGGAGCGGTTCGTGGAGATCCCGCAGCCGGTGCGCGAGGAGTACCTGCGCTGGCGGCCGACCCCGCTCAACCGGGCGCATCGGCTGGAACGGCTGCTCGGCACCCCGGCTCGGATCTACTACAAGTACGAGGGCACCAACACTACGGGCAGCCACAAGCTGAACACCGCACTGGCCCAGGCGTATTACTACAAGCAGGCCGGCATCACCAGCCTGACCACCGGCACCGGCGCCGGCCAGTGGGGGTCGGCCCTCGCTGTCGCCTGCCGCATCTTCGGCCTCAAGTGCACCGTCTACATGGTGCGGGTCAGCTACGACCAGAAGCCCTACCGCCGGATCATGATGGAGATGAACGGGGCCGAGGTCATCTCCAGCCCCACCAAGGACTCCGAGGCGGGCCGCGCCGCGCTGGCCCGCGACCCGAACACCGACGGAAGCCTGTCCATCGCCAACGCGGAGGCCTTCGAGCACGCCCGGGAAGTGGAGCGCTGCAACCTGTCGGTGGGGAGCGGAGAGAATCACGTCCTGCTGCACCAGACCGTGATCGGGCAGGAGGCGGTCAGGCAGTTCCGTGCCATCGGTGACTTCCCGGACGTGGTGATCGGTTCGGTCGGCGCGGGCAGCAACTTCTCCGGCATCTCCCTGCCGTTCTTCCACGAGAAGGTGCGCGACGGCCTGGACACCCGGTTCGTCGCGGTGGAACCGGAGGCATGCCCGAAGCTCACCAAGGGCCGCTACGCCTGGGACTACAACGACTACACCGGCATCACGCCGATGACCAAGATGTACACCCTGGGGCACACCTTCGTCTCCCCGGGCATCCACGCCGGCGGCCTGCGCTACCACGGCGCCGCCCCCTTGGTGAGCGCGATGTACCACCAGAAGCTGATCGAGGCGGTGGCCTACCCGCAGCAGGCGGTCTTCGAGGCCGGCATCACCTTCGCCAACGAGGAGGGCATCATCCCGGCCCCCGAGTCGGCGCACGCCATCCGGGCCGCGATCGACGAGGCACTGCTGGCCAAGAAGGAGGGCAGGGAGAAAACCATCCTGTTCAACCTCAGCGGCCACGGCCTGCTCGATCTGTCGGCCTACCAGCATTTCCTCAGCGGAGGCATGACAGACATGGCGGCTTCGGACGAGTTGATAGCCGCATCACTCGGTCGCCTGCCGGTCATGGACGACCAGGGCGCGGCAGCGCACTGAAGGACAAGTTTCACCGGACGGGGGACGAGGGACGGGGGTGACAGGTCGTGCGACACCTGACCGACTAGGTTCTGAACGTCGCATCGTGGGAACCGGTCCGCGCGGGATCTCGGTGTTCGAGCGGATCGCGGCCGATCTGAGGGCGGAATCGGACCCACCGAGGGTCAGAATCTGGCTGATCGACGCGTGGAACTGGGGGCGGGCCGGATCTGAAAGCGGGGCGGCCACGGGTTCCGGACCGACAGGCGCTGTGCGGGATCCTGTTCGTGCCGCACACGGCATTCGGTGGGAGCACCTGCCGCAGGAACTGGGCTTCGGCTCGGGCATGACCTGCTGGCGGCGCCTGGCCGCCTGGAACGAGGCCGGCGTCTGGGGCCAGCTGCACTTGGTGCTGCTGAAGAAGCTGCGGGCGGCTAACAAGCTCGACTGGTCGCGGGCGGTGTTCGACTCCTCCCACGTCCGGGCGGCCCGACGGGGCCCGAAAGCGGCCCCAGCTCGGTCGACCGCGCCCGCCCGGGCAGCAAGCACCACGTCCTCGCCGACGGCCGGGGCATCCCACTCGCAGTGTCGCTGACCGGCGGCAACCGCAACGACGTGACCCAACTCCTGCCTTTGCTCGACAAGGTTCCACCGGCGCCGGTGTCGTCGGCCGCCCGCTACGACGCCCGGACGCCCTACTCGCGGACCGCGGCTACGACCACAGCAAGTACCGGCGCCTGGTCCGGGCACGAGGAATCACGCCAGTCATCGCCGAACGAGGACAGGAACACGGCTCCGGCCTGGGTATCTTCCGCTATGTGGTCGAGCGCACGATCGCCTGGCTCCATGGCTTCCGACGGCTGCGAACCCGCTGGGAACGACGCGGCGACATCCACGAAGCCTTCCTCGGCCTCGCCACCTGCCTCATCACCACCGACACGTCCAACGCCTTTGTTAGGACCTCTAAGTCCGCCAAGGGCTTCGTCCTCCTGCCGGTCCGCTGGGTGGTCGAGCGGAGCCTGGCGTGGTGGCTTGATGGCCGCCGCAACGTCCGCGACTACTCCGAGGCGATGCTCACCCTCGCCGTGATGACACTCATGGCCCGCCGCCTGACCGGGCCTGCGACCCAGCCGAACGCCGCTATGCCCCGCCCGCAACCTGCTGTGAAAGCTTCCTGACGAGCGAGCCGATCTCTGCTCAAGCCTTCGTTTGCCTGTTACCGCACGAGGACGTTGACGTCGTGGTCGGCAAGACCTCAAGGAGAAGAGATCGGCGGCGGTGTCGCTGCCCGCCGCAGGATCGCTGAGCAGGCCTGAGCTCACGGAATGACGGGTTCCAAAGGTCCAGCCAAGGCAAGCCGAAACCCTGTGGAGCCCGCCTGCGTGGCGTGGAATGCTTTGGGCGACTGCTGAAGGAAGGGAAGGTCAAAAAGGTGTACGTTCCGTCATCTGCACGAGCTCTCGATGATGATGAGCGTGAGCTCGTGGAGCTGGCAGGCCGCACCATAGACGCGCATACCGACGCCGGCCCCGACGAAGATGGGATCCACACGGTGGGCGCCGCGGTCATGGCTGCCGACTACCGGATGTTCGCTGGCGTGAACCTCTACCACTTCACCGGCGGGCCCTGCGCCGAACTCGTGGCTCTGGGGGCTGCGCGGGCCCAGGGCGCGCGCCAGATGCGCTGCATCGTCGCCGTGGGAAACCACGGGCGCGGGGTCATCGGCCCGTGCGGGCGCGATCGGCAGGTCTTCGTGGACTACTACCCCACCATGCGCGTCATCGTGCCTACCCCCGCGGGGCTCAGGTCCGTGCTCGCCGCCGACCTGATGCCGCTGGCTCAGCGATGGACCCCGGAGGCGGGCATGAACGGTCTCGATCCATTGCTCTATCAAGATCCCGAGTCGGCCGGTCCCCCGATCATTCGCTTCAACCCCCGCTACCTCGAAGTCGTCCGCTCCGGTGCCAAGACCAAGACCACCCGATTCCGGGACCCGGCGCAGCTCGGTCCGGCACGGCTGGTGTTTGAGAGCGACCCGGAAGTCGTCCTGTCGGCAGAGGTGACCGGCATCAGGCACTGCCTGGTCAGTGAGCTCACCAACCGGGACGCCCAAGCTGAGGGGCTGACGACCGCAGCCGAACTCCGGGAAGCCCTCAAGGGCCACTACCCAGATCTGGCGGGAACCGACGAAGTCGACGTCATCACCTTCCAAACCAACGACAAGAAGGACACCGCTTAAGCCGCGGATGCGCCAACGACGGCTGGGCCGCGAGGCGACGACGAGCACTCAGGAAACCAAGGACACCCTGCTGCTCGCTGCCCTGCCGCACCCCATGAAGAGCCGATCATCGAGGTTGAAAGACAGCTTCCGAGACGTCGTTTTCATCTGTAGTGCGGTGGTATCTGGGCTATTGAGCCCGCCGATGTCTTGGTGCGATTGGGGCTGCCGGGTTGTCTGTGCTTGGTGACTCGGATGGTGTGGCGTCTGGTGCGGAAGTCGGCTTGCGCCTGTCTCATTCCAGGACGCCCGGATGTGTTCCGTGCTTCAGCGCGGGAGAACACGCGCTGGGCGCCCGCCCCTCATCGGCGGTACGTCCAGGTCATGGCCGTCCGCCGTGCGTATCCGAGTGATCTGTCCGATGCCCGCTGGGAGTTGATTGAGCCGGTCCTGGCTGCATGGCGTTTCGAGCGCCGCGGCCGGGCCCTGGACTTCGGGCGTCCGCCCGAACACGAACTGCGCGAGGTCATGGAGGCGATCCTCTACGTGGACCGCACCGGGGTGCAGTGGCGCTGCCTGCCGCATGATTTCCCGAACTGGAACACGGTGTGCGGCTACTTCGCCAAGTGGCAGAAGGGCGGTGTGTTCGCCCAGCTCAACGGCCTGCTGCGGGAGCTGGTGCGCCAGCAGGAGGGCCGGAACGCGAGCCGTCGGCGTGTGTGATCGACGTGCAGAGTGTCAAGACCTCGACCAGCGTCCCCGCCACAAGCCAGGGCACGGACAAGGCAGCTCAGCCTCGTGCTGCCGTGACTCCTCTCGGGCGCCGAGCGACTCCGTGACAATGGGCAGGCCCTCAGGAAGCGGCCTCAGGGGCAGGTCTGGTGATGTTTGTGCGACACGCACGCCCCGGTGCGCGACTGGAGCATGGCCCGCGCGGTGGCGGTAGCCAGTGAAACCGCTGGTCCCGGCGAGGAACCGCACGGCTTCAGGTTGCAGGTGCGGGGAACCGTTGTTCCCGGAGATGTCGAGGCGGTATCGGTCATAGGATCCGGGTTTGACGAAGATCCGATATGCCCTGGACTGGTGCCGGTCGGCGAACGACTCACCGCCCCGCGGCAGTCCAGGATCCGCCACAGATTGCCATCCGTTGAGCCATGCAGGGCCCACGACCTTGGGTCGCGGTCAGGTGCGTCATTGGCAGATGTGCCGGCAGTGTCCTCGATTTCCGCGTCGAACTCATACCCACCGACATCACCCATGTGCGGGGGATCGCCCGGCCGGCCATGGAGTTCACCCCGTACCTCCACCACGTCACGGCCGGCGGTGACGTGGTGGCCATAACAACTCGTCAAATCCAGCGACATGACAACCGCGAACTGTGCACCGTCGACCGTGCCCCAAGACAGCGCCCGCGGCGCCGTGCTCCCGCCCTCCTCCACGTGCAGCAGCAGCTGGTGACGCGGCGACCACGCCCCCGAGTTCCAGGCACGCGACCACATCCGAAACGTGAACGCAGACGCCCCGTCCGACATCGGCTGCCTCCTCCTTGCCGATCACTGCGCCGACCCCAATGACACGGCGACGCATGATGCCGCCGAGGGTAGGTACCTCGCCTTCCCGCCTCCGCCCCAGCCTGCGAGAACTGCCTTGATGGGCACGAACGACAACCCTGAAGAGCAAACCAGCGCTGTCTGTCCGACCAGCACTGCGAGTTGTTCGCGAGAAGACCGGAGCACGACCCGGACGAGGTCCTATGGTCCTGACATGACGGGCCATCAGGGGCCGGAATGGCTATGGGTGGTGCTCACCAGTGCTCGGCGGCACTGCGGCTCAGATGAGTCATCTACGGGGCGCACACTGTGAGGAAGTCGGACTCATCTGAGGCACCGGCCAGTGCCGTGCGGTGTCCGAGGCGGGTGGAACTGCACTGGGGGAAAGCACAGTCCACCCGCCCCGGAGATCAGGGGCCGCGGTCCGGACCCCGGCGCCCACATGCCCCGCCCGACCGCTGTTTTGCGCACCTCGTTCTGCCTGCTCCTCCCGCGCACTCCACAGGGCGGGCGTGGCCTGCCGCACAGCGTCCGAAGCGGACCCTGCAACTGCTTCTACGGGGCCGGCTCCGACGGGGTTCTCCCGCTGCCTGCCCGATACACAACCGTGATATGAGATCACCCGCCTGTCCGACAGTCCGTAGCACGGCAGGCAGCCGTTCGGAGGGCCTCGGCGCCGTCGACGAAGAGTGCTCCAGGCGCCGGCTCCGGCACCACCGGGTCGTCCGCGCACCATCCTGAAACGATCAGTACGAGGTGATCGTCAGGCCGCCACGAGTTCACCGCCGTGCCGACGCCGACCGGGCGATCCGCTCAACGCCGGCATGGATGTGTGCGAAGTGGTGCTCGGACTCCGGCTTCATCAGGACGCTGCGCAGGATCCGGGCGCCGTCGGCGTCTGCGATGATCCCGGGATGGCGTGCGGTGAACGCTTCCCGGCCGGCCTTCAGGGTGCTCAGGTACACCGGGTCGGGGCCGGTCATGCCGTCCGCCAGGATGCGGGCGGATGCGGAGTCGATGCCGCTAAGGGTGGCGAGTTCGACGGTGGGGAAGTAGCTGACGATGTCCAGTTCGGGCTGCTGGTAGAGCTCAAGGGCGTCGGACTCGGTGATCAGGTCCGCCCACGCCAGCGCGGCGCGCCGGCCGGCTCCCACGACCTGCCCGAGCCCGTCGGGGGTTGGCGGCAGGAGCTGGAGGGTGAGCCACAAGGCTGCTGCGGAGGCGCCGGCGCGGGAGCATTCGAGGCTGATCTCGCCGAGGTGGAGCTCGGTGGAGGTGAAGTAGGTGTAGGGCGAGTCGTGGAGGTAGAAGCGGCCCACGTCGGGGTCGCGGAAGAGGACAGCGCCGCAGCCGTAGGGCTGGAGTCCGTGCTTGTGCGGGTCGACGACGATCGAGTCGCATTCCGCGATCGCGCGCCAGGGTTCCGGCGGCAGTCCCTCGGGGCCGTCGGCGCCCGCGAGGAGGGTGAAGAAGCCGCTGTACGCCGCGTCGACATGGACACGGACACCATGGCGCCGGGCGATCGGCAGCACCTCGTGGACGGGAGTCCGGTGGTGCCGGTGGTCAGCACGACGGTTCCCACCCGGCCGGTGCGCAGCAGGCCCTCCAGCGCGTCGAGGCCCATGCGGCCCCGGCTGTGGGTGCGGACGGGATGGCTCTCCATGCCCAGGACGCCGCACATGCGGCCGTGGGTGTAGTGGGCGTCGGCGCTGTGGGCGACTCCCCGGTCGGGATGGAGTTCGCGGGCGACGAAGAGGGCTTCGAGGTTGGCGATGGTGCCGCTGGTGGTGAGGTGGCCGAGATGAGTGTCGTAGCCGAACATCGAGGCGAGCTGGGCGACGGCTCGCGCTCCATGCGGGCGGTGGCAGGCCCACCGTCCAGCGCGTGGTTGTTGGGGTTGATCAGCATCGCGGTGAGGTAGCCCACGACGGCCACCGGGTGCGGGGGCTTGAGTATCTGGTGCGCGTAGTGCGGGTGGAAGAACGGGTAGTTGTCCTTCAGCCTCCCGGTGAACTCCTCGAAGACACCGCCGAACCGGTCGTCGTCGACCAGTAGTGACGGGTGCGGCTGGTGGGGACCCAAGGTGCCGGCCCAGTCCTGTACCGCGTCGGCGGCTCGGCCGAGCCAATGCTTCAGATCCATGGATCTTCCTCCTCCAGGGGCACGGCCGCCTGGGGGCGTCGGGCTCGGCCACGCGTTCGGGCGACGGGCGTACCATCTCGACCTCGCTGCGGCACCGCGATCACCCGACGCCGAGAGCAGGCCGCGTATGTCAGGGTCAGGGGGGATGCCGCGGGCCTGCCCGCTCCGAAAATTCGGAGCGGGCAGGCCGGCGCGTCCGGCACCGGGCGTCAGCCGAGGAAGCGAACGGACTTCACCGTGGGGAATCCGATGGCGGCGAGATCCTGGACGTTCCCGCTGACCACCTTCACGTTGCCGGTGCAGTCGGGTCCGTCCCAGATCTTGAGAGCGCCGCTGGCCTGGATCGAGCCGGAGAAGCGGACGTTCCTGCAGCCGGGGCCCGCCACTCCCTGGGAGGGGTCGGCGAAGTTCGCACCCTGGAAGAAGGTGGCGCTGCCCGCGGGCGAAGCCTCCGGATCGACGTCGGCTCCGGCGTCGGCTCCGGACTGATCGGTACCATCGCCGCCGGGCTGACCGCCACCGGCCTTCTCACCGTCCGGCGTGACACCGAACCAGGTGCCGCCCACGCCCTGGCCGTTGGTGTCACCGGCCTTCAGATCCTTGCTGAAGAGGTAGACGGGCCAGCCGCCGATAGTGACCTGGAGTGCCCCGTCGCGCGCGATGAAGCCGATCGCCGACTTGTCGATCCCGTCGATGAAGACCTTGCCGCCGCGAGCGACGAGATACGGCGGCCAGGTGGTGGCGCACTCCCCGCTGCAGTTGGACTTCGACGGGTCCGCGGTGTCCTTGTCGAAGCGGTACAGCGTGAAGCCGGCCCCGTTGACCACGACCGGGTCCAGCTGTCCGGCACGGCCCGCCGACAGCTGTACCCACTTGCGGACCGTCGGCTTCTTGGCCGCCGCAGCGGGAGCCGCGTCGGGCGCGAAGTCACCGGTCTGCGCGGGCGCGTTGTTCTGCTTGGCCGTGCCCTTCTGGAAGGACAGCTCGCCGGCACCGGCCGCGGAGGACGCGCCGGACGCGGCCGCGTCCTTGGTGTCGTTCCCGCCGCAGCCGGACAACAACAGGACGCCCACGGTTGCCAGGGAGGCGAGTGCTGTGGCTCGTGTACGGAACATTGAGTAATACCCCCGAATGTTGCTGATCACGCCGCTCCGGACGCTCCGAAGCGATCAACTCCTGCTACGGGCCGCGCCCCTGAGGGGTTCTCAGCACATGACTCCGAGACACAACCGTGACCCGCGGCAGACTCGCCGACACCCGCGACCCGAGAAGCGGTCCGCCTCACCGCTCTCGGACCTGCATCGCCGCCGTCCTGTCCAAGGTTCCTTCAGGGCGTCATCGGTTCATCGGGGCCCTGGTGTGGCCTGCGCTCCTCGGTGTGCCCGGGGTGATCCAGTACGTCTCGCATCTGGCGACGGAGAAAGCCCGGCCGGCAGCGGCGGGGACACATGTGGGCGCCGTCTTCGGCACCTGGTGACAGAGCCCCGCTTCCGGGCCGAGAGCAAGGCCGAGCCGTGTCCGGCCCGTTGGGTCCGCAGCGGCTCCCGCCGCCCGGGTGCCGGCTATTTGCCGTCGGAGGCGCGTCGCAGCAGCGGGGTGATGCGGTGGGGCACCAGATTGCGCATGGCCAGGGCGGTGGCCGTGCGCTCGATGCCGGGTACGGCCAGGATCCGCCCTGCGATCCGGTACAGATCCTCCGCGTCCGCGGCGACGACACGTACGAGCAGATCCGTCTCGCCGCTGAGCCCGAAGACCTCCACGACCTCGTCGACGGCCGCCAGGGCCTCGGAGATCTCCGCCAGCCGGTGCTGGTTGACCTGGGCGGTGACGAACGCGGTGAGCGGGTAACCCAGTGCAGTGGGGGTGATCCGGCGTTCGAAGGAGCCCAGCGCGCCGCCCTGCTCCATCCTCGTCACCCGGGCCTGGACGGTGTTGCGGGACAGCCCCAGCTGCTCGGCCAGGGCGACGACGGTGGCCCGCGGATCAGCGGCCAGGGCGAGCAGAATCCGCGCGTCGGTGGAGTCCAGGGTGCGCTGGTTGTTCATGGTGCTCAATCGATCACTCTCGTCCGACGATGTGCCTGAGCAGAATGCTGAATCCCGCGGGCACATCTTGTGCACTTGCGGAGTCATCTGTCTACTGGCGCATCACAATGCCAATTTCCGGCATGGCGATCAGTGGAGGTGGTCCGTGATGGTCTCCGAGTCCCAGTCCAGGACGGTCGGCGGTAACAGCGCGGTCCTTGCCGGGGAGGAGGAACTCGCTGTGCTGAAGTCGATCGAGCAGCGGGTGCTGTGGCTGTCCACCGCGATCATCGACCACGCCAACCGGGTGCGCCCCAATCCCTCGGGACTGAAGGTCGGCGGACATCAGGCATCCAGCGCCTCGATGACCTCGATCGCGACGGCGCTGTGGTTCCACGCTCTGACGAGGGACGACCGGGTGTCGGTCAAGCCGCACGCCTCCCCGGTGCTGCATGCGATCAACTACCTGCTGGGCGAGCTGGACGAGTCCTACCTGACCACCCTGCGCGCCTTCGGCGGCCTGCAGAGTTATCCCAGCCGCTCCAAGGACCCCGACCCGGTCGACTACTCGACGGGCTCGGTCGGCATCGGCGCCACCGCCCCCGTGTGGGGTGCCCTCGCAAGGCGCTACGTGGACGACCATTTCGGCGCGGCCGGTACGGGACGGCAGTACTCCCTGCTGGGCGACGCGGAGCTGGACGAGGGCGCGATCTGGGAAGCGGTACAGGATCCCATGGTGCCGGGCCTGGGCGAGGTGGTGTGGGTTGTCGACCTCAACCGCCAGTCGCTGGACCGTGTCGTACCCGCCATCGCTGCGGACAGGTTCCAGGGCATGTTCGCCGCGGCAGGCTGGCAGGTCATCACCCTGAAGTACGGGCAGCTGCTCCAGGAGCTGTTCACCCGACCGGGCGGCGCGGCACTGCGGGCCCGTATCGATGCCATGGGCAATCCCGAGTACCAGCGTCTGCTGCGCTGCTCCGCCGACGAACTGCGCGCGCGCCTGCCCGGCAAAGGCTCCACCGCCGGGCCGATCGCCGATCTCGTCGCGTCCCTGGAAGACACCTCGCTCCTGGCCGCGCTCCGCAACCTGGGCGGCCATGACATCGGTGCGCTGACGGACGCGTTCGACGCCGTCGACGACACCCGCCCGACCGTGATCTTCGCCTACACCGTCAAGGGCTACGGTCTCCCCACCGAGGGCCACCCGCAGAACCACTCCTCGCTGCTGACCGCCGACCAGATGCGCTCCCTGGCCGACCGGCTGTGCACCGACCTCGACCGCCCCTGGGCGGCCTTCGCCGACGGCTCGCCCGAAGCGGCCCGGTGCGCGGCCGTCGCCGGGCGGCTGCGACGCCCCGGTCATGCGTCACAGCCCGCCCCCGCCGTCCCCGTCGACCTCGCACGACCGGCACCGACCGGCACCGCCAACACCCAGCAGGCCCTCGGACGTGTCCTGCTGGACCTCACCCGGAAGGCGCCGGAGGCTGCGAGCCGGATCGTCACCGTCAGCCCGGACGTCAGCTCCTCCACCAACCTCGGCGGCTGGCTCAACAAGGTCGGCGTGTGGTCGTCGACCGAGCGTCCCGACTGGTTCGCCGACGACGCCGAGACGATCCTGCACTGGCGGGAGCTGCCGACCGGCCGGCACGTGGAGCTGGGCATCGCGGAGACCAACCTGGTCGGCCTGCTCGGCGAACTGGGCGCCACCTGGAGCCGCTGGGGCCAGCCGCTGCTGCCGATCGGGGTCGTCTACGACCCCTTCGTCAACCGAGCCTTGGAGCCGTGGTCGTTCGGCATCTACGCCGGCGGCCAGTCGATTCTGGTCGGCACGCCGTCCGGTGTCACCCTCGCTCCGGAAGGCGGTGCGCACCAGTCGGTCACCGCACCCTCACTCGGCATCGAGCAGCCCGGTTGCGTCACCTACGAGCCCGCGTTCACGATCGACACCGAGTGGTGTCTGCTCGCGGCGCTCGGCAACCTCGGCCGTCCGGACGGCAGTTCGGCCTATCTGCGACTGTCCACACGGCCCGTCGACCAGTCCGCGGCCGCCGTGCCCCGCGACCCGGCCGCCCGCGAACGCCGCCGCAGGCACGTGACCGCCGGGGCCTACCGGCTGCGCGGGTGTGAGAGCCCGGTGGTGACTCTCGCCGCGATGGGCGCCCTGATCCCCGAAGCCCTGGCCGCCGCCGACCGGCTCGCCGCCCTCGGCCACGACGCCGACGTGGTCTGCGTGACCAGCCCGGACCTGCTGTTCCGCGCGCTCCAGGCGCGTCGCGGCCTGTCGGAGGACCCGGCCTGGATCCTCGACCAGGTCTTCCCCGCCGACCGGGCCACGCCCCTCGTCACCGCACTGGACGGTCACCCGCACACGCTGGCCTTCCTGGGTACGATCCGGAACACACCCGTCACCACGCTCGGCGTGACGCGGTTCGGCCAGTGCGGTTCGATCGAGGACGTATACCGCCACCACGGCATCGACACCGACAGCATCGTCGCTGCCGCACTGGACCTCGTCGACCAGCGGGCCCGAACAGAAGTTGTCGATCATTGACTTGGCCTCGTGGGGTCACCTGACGCCCTCGCAGAAGCCCGGGCGGAGGGCGGTCCTGCGGAGTTCGCCAGGAATCCAGGGGCGCCGGGTCCCCGATGACGACCGGGGGCACAGCGTCCCCGATGACGGCCGGTGGTCCCGGGCGGCGGGTGGCCCGCATGAGCGGGCGCGTGACCCGCGGGTCTGAACTCACCCGCGGCGGGCCGGAACCACATCAGGGTCCGCGGCGCTCGCGGGGAACAGCCTCCGGACCGACACGTGTTGCTCCATCCGTCCCGGGCGTGCTGTCAAAGTGGCCCGCTGACCCGCCTTGGCCGCCGAGGAAAGCCAGTCGAGGAGGCGATTGGTGTCGGTTCCGCTGTCGATTGTGGCCGCAGTCGCTCACACCCGGCTCTGGGTGACCGGCCGACGATCGCAGCACCTCCGCGGGCACCGGCCCGTACGCTGACGGGCTGGACACCACGGAGATCGCCGAGAAGCTGAGCTACTCGGCGCGCCATCAAGAACATCATCAGCGGCGTGATGAGCCGCCTCGGACTGCGCAGTTGCACTCATGCGGTCGCCTACGCACTGCGCTCCGGGGCTCTGTGAAGCCCATAGCGCCGCAAGGCCGGCATCCGTCTCGGACAGGCCCGCGGTACTTGAGGGAACGTTTCCAGGTCCGTCCGGGCAGAGCCAGGCAGGACCGGGCCGGATGTCGCTCCGGCAATTCCTAGGGTCATGGCTGCACGGCGTCTTGAGGATTTCGGGTCACCGCCGTCGGCACCGGAGGACCGGACAGGAGGCAAGTCGCTGTGCAGTGCCGGGGAGTACGCCGCCCTGTGCTCCCCGGCACTTGGCCTGCGCCGTCGTCGGTGACGCCCGCCCCGTATGCCTTCGCGGGCAGGGGCGAGGGCCGGGTCTGCCGCCGCACGAGGAGTGGAGCAAAAAGCACATGGAACGCAGAACGAGACCGGCAGCCAGGGGCGAGGAACCCGCTGTGGATCTGTTCGGCAACGTCGTGAGACCGGGGGAGTCGTCCTCCGCGCCGAGGACCGGGCACGGTACGGGAGAAGACCGTTGGGGGAGGTGGCTGTTCTGGAACGCGAGGCGGTACGCCACAGACGCAGGGGACGGCGCCGTCCCGGAGGCGCGCCCTGACATCGAGCACCCGGAAGAGCGACCCGAATGGCTCGACAGGCTGATGCCCGTGCACGGCGCCTCTTCGAGCGGCGACACGTCCACGGCACCTGACGAAGCAGCCGGGCTGCTCGCCGAGCCGTACAGGATCGAGCCGGAGCGGAACGCCAGGATCTCCGGGCCCGTGATCGCGGCCTGCGTCCTGGCGGTCCTGGCACTCGGCGTCTTGTCGTTCGCTGCGTTCTCCGGTGAGAGCGGGGCACAGGCAGGCCCTTCCGGGCAGTCGGGCGTCGCCTCGGACGGCGATCTCACAGTCGAGGGGATGCCGGGCGATTCGGCGTTCGCCACGAGCGACCCCACCGCCGACGAGGCCGGGGTGAAACGTTCGGCGCCCGCCGGCCCGAACAGCACGGCCCCCACGAGGACAACCGGAGCGCCGGGCACGGCCGCATCCGTCGGGACCGGGGACGCGACACGAGGGACGGGCGGGGACACCGCCGAGCAGGGCACGTCCACCACCGCCTCACCGGGCGCCGCCGGCCGCGTGATCGTCGGCTCCGGATCGTCACGGTGCATCGAGGTCGCCGGGCGGAGCGGCACGGACGGTTCCCCGCTGCGGCTCTGGGACTGCGGCGGTGACGACTGGCAGAAGTGGGTGCTCCGGTCCGACGGGAGCATCCGTTCCCTGGGCCTGTGCATGGACATCGCCAATGCCTCGACGGCGAACGGCACCGTGATCCAGCTGGCCCGATGCAACGGCGGATGGGCTCAGCAGTTCGCCCTCGACGGCGCACACCATCTGGTCAACGCGCAGAGCGCCAAGTGCGTCGACGTCACCGACGCGGCCACCGGCAACGGCGCACGCCTGCAACTGTGGGACTGCGCGGACACCTCGAACCAGAAGTGGCACCTGCGCTGAGCCGACATCGGTCCGGCCGCTGGGATCGCTTGTCACGGTCGTGTATCGGGCGGCAGCGGGAGAACCCCGTCGGGGCCGGCTCCGTAGAAGGGGTTGCCGGCCCTGCTTCGGACGTCACGCAGCAGGAGACGGGCGATCGGGCGAGGCCCTCTGGCCGCCGTGTCCGATCGTGACCTCTGATCTCCGGGGCGGGTGGGACCATTTCCCCCCGATTGGGCCCCACCCGCCCCGGGCTCCGCACGCGTCGAAGGATCTACGTGACCCGCCCTGCACGTGCCACTGCTTGCGTCCCCGAAGAGCACCGCCAGCCGGCCGCTGAGACCGATGGGCAGGTCGGGGCACATCCACACCCGAACCTCGGGCCACGGATCCGTTCGGGGCGTCGCATTTGAGTATCGGGCTGTCAGAGAACCCCGACCCACCCCGCCGCGTAGCAGGCAGTGACGACTTCCTCAGCACCATCCGCCGCCCCGCTGTCGCCGATCGGCGGTCGTCGCCCGTTTCGTCGAGGAGCACCACACCATGACCACGCCGTATCCAGGCCCCATCCGGACACCGGATCACGAGTCCGCGGCCCGCAGCCGGATCGCGGACTTCGCCCGCCGGTCCGCTCGTGCCCGGGGTGCCGAGGCCGACCACGACCCCACCGACTACGCCGCCCTGCACCGCTGGTCCGTCACGGACCTGGAGGGCTTCTGGGGAGCGGTGTGGGAGTACTTCGACGTCGACGCGGCCACGACGTACGAGAGGGTGCTGGCCGAGGAGATGATGCCTGGTGCCCGGTGGTTCACCGGGGCCACGCTCAACTACGCCCACCACGCCCTGCGCAATCTGCGCGCCGATGAACCGGCGGTCATCGCGCTGGACGAGACCGGCTTCGCCCATGAGGTGTCGGGCGGGCGGCTGCGTGCCCAGGTCGCCTCCGTCGCCGCCACCCTGCGCGACCTCGGCGTGGGGCAGGGAGACCGCGTGGTCGGCTATCTGCCCAACACTCCGCACGCGATCGTCGCGTTCCTCGCTGCCGCGAGCATCGGGGCGGTGTGGTCGGTGTGCGGCCAGGACTACGCCTCCACGGCGGCCGCCGACCGTTTTGCTCAGCTCGACCCCACCGTGCTGATCGCCGCCGACGGCTGCCTCTTCAACGGCACCGTCCACGACCGCCGCGAAGCCACGCTCGACCTGGCCCGTGCTCTGCCGACGCTGAAGGCCACCGTGCTGGTGGACTACGTCGGCCTGTCGTGGCCCTCGGCGAACCGCCGCTCCCTGATCGTCCCGTGGGAGGACGCGGCCTCCCGCGACGAACAACTGCACTGCACCGCCGTACCGTTCGACCACCCCCTGTGGGTCGTGTTCTCCTCCGGTACCACCGGCCCGCCCAAGGGCATCGTGCACGGCCACGGCGGCGTGCTGCTCGAACACCTCAAGACCCTCGGTCTCCAGTCCGACCTCGGCCCCGGCGACCGCCTGCTGTGGTACACGACCACGCACTGGATGATGTGGAACCTGGTCGTCTCCACCCTCCTGACCGGCGCCACCACCTGCACTTATGACGGCAGCCCGGCACCGCTCAGCCGGCCCGGCCTCCTGTGGGAGCTGGCGGCACGCCACCGTGTCACCGTCTTCGGCACCAGCCCCCAGTACCTGCTGGGCATGGCCAAGGTCGGCATCGACCCCTCCGTCCACGACCTGTCGTCCATCCGGACCCTCGGCTGCACCGGCTCCGCCCTGCCCGCCTCTGCCTATCCCTGGGTCGCCGAGCACGTCGGCGAGGACGTCCAGCTCGCCTCCATCAGCGGCGGCACCGACGTCGTCTCCGGCTTCGCGGGCGGAGCACCCACCGTCCCCGTCCGGGCGGGTGAGCTGTCCGCGCCGTATCTGGGCGTGGCGCTGGCCGTCTACGACACCGACGGCCGCCCGATCACCGACCAGGTGGGTGAGCTCGTGGTCACCCGTCCCATGCCGTCGATGCCGCTGTACTTCTGGAACGACCGCGACGGCAGCCGTCTCCGCGACGCCTACTTCTCCACCTACCCCGGCGTGTGGCGGCACGGCGACTGGATCACCCTCACCTCCCACGGCTCGGTGATCGTGCACGGCCGCTCCGACGGCACGCTGAACCGCAACGGCGTCCGCCTGGGCAGCGCCGACATCCACGACGTCGTCGAACGCCTCCCGGAGATCACCGAGGCCCTGGTCATCGGCGCGGAGGAACCCGACGGCGGCTACTGGATGCCGCTGTTCGTCGTCCTCGCGCCCGGAGTGAGCCTGGACGACACCCTGCGCGACCGCATCCGCGACGCCATCCGCACCGGCGCCTCCCCCCGTCACGTCCCCGACGAGATCATCGAGGTCCCCGGCATCCCGCACACCCGCACCGGCAAGAAACTCGAAGTCCCCGTCAAACGCCTGCTCCAGGGCGCTCCGGTCGAGCAGGTGGTGAACCCCGCCGCCGTGGACGCCCCCGACCTCATCGCCCACTACGCCCGCATCGGCGCGGCACGCCAGGCTCAACTGATCGATACGGCCGGCTGAGCCGAGGCAAGGGGCGCGCCCGTGGCGGGCATTTGTTCGCACCAGATCGCCTTGCCGGTGGTGGTGTGGCGGGTGCCCCAGTTCTCGGTGAGCCGGGCGACCAGCAACAGGCCGCGTCCGCCCTCGTCGAACACGCGGGCGTGCCGCAGGCGGGGTGCGGTGCTTGATCCGTCGGAGACTCCACAGGTGAGCGTACGGCCGTGGATGAGGAGCAGCTGGATCGGTGGGGCGCCGTACCGGATGGCGTTGGTGACCAGTTCGCTGACCACGAGTTCGGCGACGAACTCCTCGTCCGGCCTGCTCGGGCATGGCTTGGGGGAGCAGGCTGCGTTGCACGGTAAGTGCGGTGGCCCTTTCCCGTGTGCAGCGGCGCGCGTTGTCGATGGCGATGGCGGTCCTGCCGGCCACGTCCGTCGCCAGGACGAGATCGTCGGCGGTGAACGGCTCGGGAATGGCGGTACGGGAGAACTCGGCGACGCCGAGCAGCGCGCCGCGTGCCTGCAGCGGGACGACCATCCGGGAGTGGATCCCTTCCACCTCCTGAATCAGGGCCCTTACCACGGGCAGGCCGGGCGGCCAGTCCGCCCGTTCCGCGGCCACTTGCGGTCCTGCGGCGTATCTGTGGCGTGGGCCCGTGTCGTCGGCCAGGCGCTCCTGGGGCGCCGCGGTGGCAAGGCAGGCCTCCACAGCGGAGCCGGGAGCAATGGCCGTGACGTCGGCGGTCTCGGGGGAGGGGCCCGACGATCCGGTTGCCCGGAGGGGGCATGCGCCGCGCTGCGCAGCCGGATCGCCCCCGAGGCGGGAACCAGCGGGGGTTCCTGACCGCCGAGGACGCCGGCGAACAGGTCCACCTCTGCATGGTCGGCGAATACGGGCACGAACGCTTCGGCCAGTTCCTGGGCCGTGTGCTCCACGTCCAGGGTGCGGCCGATGGCGCTGTTGGCCTCGCTGAGCAGTAGCAGCCGGTGACGGGCCTCGTACTCGGCTGTCACGTCGACACCCCAGTACGCGATCGCACACAGGTCTCCGTCGTCGTCTCTGACCGGCCAGAATCTGACCGCCCACGGGTGGGCCTCTTCCTCGGCCCGGAGACGATCGGTGATGAAGAGGTACGAGGGTTCGCCGGTGCGCCGTACGTCGCGCAGCCGAGCGTTCACGCTTTCGATCATCGCCTTGGACAGCGGGGCGTCATCGAGGGGGTGGCCGCGCAACTCGTCCACCCGTTTCAGATGGCCCGACTCGGCGGTGGTCATGCTGGTCCGGAGTCGGCCTCACCGGGCGCGGTCAGGAGGGCACCCACCGGGCGGCCGCCGCGGTCCTCGCAGCTCGTCCGCCGATCGGCCGACAGCCTCGGCAGCGGTCCATCCCAACAAGTTCCGGGCGCCCTGGCTCCACCCCGCCACAGTGGCGCTCGAGCTTGTGCCCTACCGGTCCCGGCCGCGATGACGTCTGGACTGAGTCAGGGCAGAAGATTTCATCCAGATAATTGACCTATTCCAGAAAAGGCGTACTTTGAGAAGTACGCCCCGGTCCTCCACTCGAAGGTGCACCCCTCATGGACCGCACAGCCCCCCTCGAACCTCCCCCCGGTGAAACCGTCGACGATCAGGCCTTCCCCGCCCCTCGGCCCTGCGCGCCACCGATGACCGACAGCGCATCCGCAGGTGAGCCGGAGGTGCAGTCGTTCGTGGCCGGACCCTGGACTCTGCCGTGGTCTGCCACGGCATGCGGCCAGGCGAGGTCGGCCATAGGCGACGTACTCTCCCGATGGGGCCTGGATGATCTGGTCCCGACCACCGAGCTGCTGGTCAGCGAGCTGGTGTCCAATGCCCTTCGCCATGCCGTCGGCCCGCTGCGTCTGACGCTCGAGCGGGTGTCCGATGTGCGCTGCCTGGTCTCCGACGGTTCTTCGGCACCTCCCCGCCCGATCGATGCCGGCCTCGAGGCGGAGAGCGGCCGCGGACTCGCGCTCGTGGGCATGCTGGCCGCGCGTTGGGGCTGGGAGCACGGGCCCGTGGGCAAGAGCGTATGGTTCGAGCTCTCCTCGGACGCCGACCCGCCCGGCCGGGACATCGGCACCGACGAGAGGGAGGGCGGAGCGACATGACGACCGCCACCGACGCCGAGGAGCCCATGGCGCTGGCCGCAGGACTGCTGCGCACCGCGGGCCTACGGGTGACCGCCCCGCGCATGGCCATCCTCGTGGCTGTCCAGGAGTCATCCGGCCACCTCGACGTCGACGCCCTGCGTGCGCACGCCCAGCGGGTCACCGGCCGCCTGTCCGTGCAGGCCACCTACAACGTCCTGCGCGCCCTCACGGACGCCGGCCTGGTGCGGTGCACACAGATTCCCGGTCACCCGGCCCGTTACGAGACCGAGCGCCACGACAATCACCACCACTTCGTGTGCCGCCGCTGCGGCACCATCCGTGACGTGGTGTGCTCGGTGGGTACTGCTCCCTGCATGGACCCGCACCTGCCGGAGGAGTACGACACGCAAGAGGCCGCGGTGACGTTCTGGGGCCTGTGTCCCGAGTGCCGGACGGAGACTCCGGCACCCTGACTCGCCCGGCCCGGCCCGGCCCGGCCCGGTCCATCCGGACGGCCACGGTCCTGGCGCGCGAGCAGCAGCCCAGCGCCTGAGCACCGTCCTCGTCCCTGCATCACGGGATCTGTCGGCGCACGACATGAGTCCCGGGGCGCGGTCACTTTGCCCGTTCGACCAGGCTTCGCTGTCCGTAAGGGCAGGTCATGGTTCGGGTGGCGATGACGCGCACTGCTTTCTTCCTACTCTCAGGTGCCGCAAGTACCAGCACAGGGCAGGAGAGAGCACGTTGAGCACTGTGGCAGTCAGGCGCTCGCCACGTGGCGACGGTCCCCGTATGCCGGAAGGTCAGATCGAACTGGCTGAGCCTCCTGTGCTGGGTGAACCGGCCGTCGCCGACTTCGGTTCCGCGATGATGTATCTGCCGATGGGCCTCGGCACCGGTGCCATGGTGCTGATGTTCTCGGTCGGCCGGGGCGGAGCGTCCATGTACATGATGTCCGGGATGATGGGCATCGCCATGGTCAGCATGACCCTGGTCCAGATCGGCCGGCCCGGTGCCGAACGGCGCCGCCGGATGCGCGCCGAACGCCGCGACTACCTGCGGTACCTCGACCAGAAGCGCAGGCAGGCCCGGCAGGCCGCAGAGGAACAGCGCACCGCCCTGCTGTGGGACAACCCGGACCCGGCGGGCCTGTGGGCCGTCGCGTCGGGCCCGCGGCTGTGGGAACGCAGGCCGGGCCACGACGACTTCGCCCGGGTCAGGATCGGGCTCGCCACGCGCCGCGCCGCCCTGGAGTTCCTGCCGCCGCAGACCAAACCGGTGGAGGACCTGGAACCGCTGTGCGCGATCTCGCTGCGGCGTTTCACCCGAGCCCACCAAACCGTGCCGCGGCTGCCCGTCCCGGTCGCACTCCAGAGCTTCACCAGCGTCGAGTTCACCGGCGAGGCCACCGATGCGCTGCCCCTGGCACGGGCGGTGATCGGGCAACTGGCCGTCCTCCACTCCCCGGACGAACTGCGGATCGCGGTGCTGGCCGACGAAAACGCCCGCCGTGAGTGGGACTGGCTGAAGTGGCTGCCGCACAACGCCCATCCGTACGAGGAGGACTCCGCGGGCCCCGTCCGGCTGGCCGCCGACGACCACGATGCGCTGCTGGACCTGCTGGGCTCCGACGTCCGCGACCGCCCGGACCACGACCTGTCCTCCTCGCCCAGCGTCGCCGAACCCTTTGTGGTGATCGTCGCCCAGGGCGTGCGGATCCCGGAGACCTCCCGGCTGCTCGGCTCCGGGATGCGCGGTGTCGTACTCCTCGACCTGACCGGCGCCGTGCCCGGCGGCAGCAAGGTGCTGCGGCTCACCGCCCGCGACGGCAGGGTCGACTTTCCCTCCGGCACCGAGACCGTCTCCGGCCGTGCCGACCGGCTCGGCGTCACCGAGGCCGAGACGCTCGCCCGGCTGCTCGCCCCGATGCGTACCGGCGGCGGTGTCGACCTGGCGGACCGGCCCTTTGAATCCGACTTCGACCTGGCTGCCATGCTCGGCATCCGCGACGTGCGCACCTTCGACGTGGCCGCCAAGTGGCGCCCGAGGGCCGTCCAGAACGCCCGCCTCAAAGTGCCGATCGGGGTCACGGAGGAGGGTGAGATGGTCGAACTCGACCTCAAGGAGTCCGCTCAGGGCGGCATGGGCCCGCACGGTCTGCTGATCGGTGCGACCGGCTCCGGCAAGAGCGAGCTGCTGCGCACCCTGGTGATGGGCCTGGTCACCACCCACTCCTCCGAGGTCCTCAACCTGGTCCTGGTGGACTTCAAGGGCGGCGCCACCTTCCTGGGCCTGGACCGGCTCCCGCACACCTCCGCCGTCATCACCAACCTCGCCGAAGAACTCCACCTCGTCGACCGCATGAGGGACTCCATCAACGGCGAGTTGATCCGCCGTCAGGAAATGCTGCGTGACGCCGGTTTCGCCTCGCTCTTCGAATACGAGAAGGCCCGCGGTGCCGGCGCCACTCTGGCGCCGATGCCGTCACTGCTGATCGTCGTGGACGAGTTCTCGGAACTGCTGGCCGGCAAGCCCGAATTCGTCGATCTGTTCGTCTCCATCGGCCGCCTGGGGCGCAGCCTCGGCGTCCACCTGCTGCTCGCCTCCCAGCGGCTGGACGAGTCACGGATCCACCGGGTCGAGGGGCACCTGTCGTACCGGCTGGCGCTGCGCACCTTCTCCACCATGGAGTCCCGCAGCGTGATCGGTACCTCCAGCGCCTACGAGCTGCCGTCCGCGCCCGGCAACGGCTACCTCAAGGTGGACACGACCAACCTCGTACGGTTCAAGGCCGCCTACGTCTCCGGCCCCGCGCCCGCCGCGTCGGGTCCGGCCGAACCGACACACGCGGCGACCGCCGACCGCGAGGTGACCGTCTTCGGCCTGGAACAACGCGGCCCGCTCGCCTCGGCCCGAGCCGAGGAGGAGGCCGCCCTGGTCTCGCTCGCCGAGGAGTCGCTGCGCGGCGGGCCCTCCGACGAGGCCACGGCCGAGGAAGGCCAGGACACTCTGCTGGAGGTCCTCGTCGAACGGCTCGCGGACAGCGGTCCGCCCGCCCGGCAGGTCTGGCTCCCGCCGCTGACCTCCTCGCCCAGCCTGGACCAGCTGCTGCCCGGCATCGTCCCCGACCCGGACCGTGGCATGGGCGCAGCCGACCCTGGGGCCCAGGGCGCGCTGCGGGTTCCGCTCGGCATGGTGGACCGCCCGTTCGAGCAGCTGCGCGAACTGCTGGTCGCCGACCTGTCCGGAGCCGAAGGGCACGTCGGCGTGGTGGGCGCGCCGCAGACCGGCAAGTCGACCCTGCTGCGCACCCTGATGCTCTCGCTGGCCCTGAACCACACCCCCCGGGAGATCCAGTTCTACTGTCTGGACTTCGGCGGCGGCGGTCTGGTCTCCACCGCCGGACTGCCGCACGTCGGCTCGGTCGCCACCCGGCTGGAGCGTGACCGCGTGCTGCGGACCGTCGCGGAACTCACCCAGCTCCTGGAGCGCCGCGAGCAGCTGTTCACCGACAAGGGCCTGGAATCCATGGCCGCCTATCGCGCGCTGCGCCACCAGGGCGCGGTCGACGACCCCCACGGTGACATCTTCCTGGTGGTGGACGGCTGGGCCACCCTCCGCCAGGACTTCGAGGACCTGGAGCAGCGGGTCATGGAGCTGGCCGCCCGGGGCCTGTCCTTCGGCCTGCATGTGATCACCTCCGCGGTCCGCTGGTCGGAGATCAGGGCCCGGCTGCGCGACATGCTGGGCACCAAGCTCGAACTGCGGCTCGGCGACTCCATGGAGTCCGAGGTCCGCTCGAAGGCGGCGGCCGGAGTGCCGCACCAGCCCGGGCGCGGCCTGACCGGGTCCGGCCACCACTTCCTGTCCGCCCTGCCGAGGCTCGACAGCTCCTCGCGCACCGACGACCTGACGGCCGCCACCAAGGGCGCCGTCGCCGAGATCGACACCTTCTGGACCGGCGACAGGGCTCCCGGCGTGCGCCTGCTGCCGACCCGGCTGGAAGCCGGCAGCCTCCCCGCCGCGGCGCGGGAACGCGACCTCAAGTTCTGCCTCGGCTGGGACGAGCAGCGGCTCGCCCCCGTTTGGCACGACTTCGCAACCACCCCGCACCTGATGGTTTTCGGCGACGGCGAGACCGGCAAGACCAACGCCCTGCGTCTGGCCATCCGCGCCATCACCAGCCGCTACGGACCGGACGAGGCACGCATCCTGCTCGCCGACCCCGGCCGCGGACTGCTGGCGGACGTGCCCGAGGAGTACCGCGTCGGCTACGTCGTCGACAACGACGCGCTCGGGCAACTCGCCGAGAGCGCCGCCCTCTCCGTCAGCAAGCGGCTGCCCGGCGCCGACGTCACCCCGGAGCAGCTCGCGAAGCGGGACTGGTGGCAGGGCCCGCAGCTGTTCGTCCTGATCGACGACTACGACCTGTTCTCCGCCGCGCCGGGTGCCCCCTCCCCGACGGCCCCGCTGGTGCGGTTGCTCGCCCAGGGCGCCCAGATCGGGCTGCACCTGATCGTCGCACGCAGCACGTCAGGCGCGATGCGCGCCGTCATGGACCCGCTCATCCGCCGCCTGTGGGAGCTGGGCAACCCGGCGCTGCTGTTCTCCTACCCGAAGGAGGAGGGCAGGTTCATCGGCGAGGCCAAGCCCCGCACCCTGCCCGCCGGACGCGCCCAGCTCGTCACCCGGCGCACCGTCGGACTCGTCCAGACCGGCCTGGTGCCGGCGCCCCCCGCCCCGACAGGAGCACGATGACCACCGCACCCCCCGCGGCGGAGGCCACCCAAGTCTGCCGCCTCACCGTCGACGGCCCGGCGTGCCGTGCCGACCTGTCCGTTCCGGTCACCACCCCGGTCTCCGCGCTGTTGCCCGTACTGCTGGGGCACGTCACCACAACACCCGAGCAGCAAGGCGCACCGTGGGTGCTGCAACGGCTCGGAGACGCTCCACTCGACCCCGAGGCCACCCCGGAGACCGCGGGCCTGCGCCACGGCGACGTACTCCAGCTCCGCCCGGCCGACGCGCCGCTGCCGGCGCTGCACTTCGACGACGTCTCCGACGGGGTCGCGCACAGCGTCAGCGGCGGCCCCGGCCGGTGGCAGCCGAAGCTCACCCGCAACCTCGCGCTGGCCCTCGCCTGCCTGGCGCTGGCCGCCCTCGCCGCCGCCCTGATCGGCGCGGGACCCGGGGTTCCGACCGCCGGGGCGAGCGGGCTGATCGCGCTGGTGCTGGCCGCGGGCTGCGTCGGGGCCACGAGGCTGCGTGCGGACCGGGGCAGCGTCCTGGTGGCGGGGATCGGCGCCTTCGCCTTCACCGGGTTGGCCGGGCTGACCTCGCGGGTGGGTCCGGACGGCGGCTATACCCCCGGGGTGCTGGTCGCCGCCACCGGACTCGTGGCACTGGCCGGAGTGCTGCTCGCATTCGGTGCGCTGCCGTTGCCGGCGGGCAGCATCCTGGCCACCGCGGTGTCGGTCATCGCAGGTGCGGGCCTGGTGGAGGGCGCCGGACTGAGGCCGGCGCAGGCCGCCGCGGTGATCGCCGTCGCCCTGTTCGTCCTCGGGCACATCGCGCCCCGCGTGGCACTGCGCACGGCCCGGCTGCGCGTGCCGCACCTGCCGCATGACGCCGAGGAACTCCAGGAGGACATCGAACCCGAGCAGGGGGACCTGGTGGCACGCCGGGCCAGGATCGCCACGGCCTTCCTCGACATGCTCGCCATCGCTTCCGCGATCGTGTGGGGGGTCGCCGCCTGGCTGCTCGCCGTCCACGAGCGCGACTGGGCCGGATGGCTCCTCCCGCTCACCCTGAGCATGGCGGTCCTCCTCCGCGCGCGCGGCATGGACGGCGTCCTCCAGCGCGTCCCGGCGGTGCTCGTGGGCGCGGGTGGACTCGGTGTGGTCCTGGTCGTGCGCGCCGCGCCGGCCGGGCGGGCCGCGGTGCTCGCGCTACTGCTGGCCGCCGCGGCCCTGCTGCTGGTCGGCGCCTGGCGGCTGCCTCACGGGCGGCTGCTGCCCGTGTGGGGGCACCTCGGCGATCTGATGGAGATCGTCACGGCGCTCGCGGTGCTGCCGCTGCTGCTCCAAGTGCTCGACGGGTACGCCTACTTCCGCGGCCTCGCGGGCTAGGGGCGCGCATGCAGACTCGACGCGACCACGTACAGGCGTACCAGTTCGCCATGGGCCGCCTTGCCTCCGCGCTGGTCAGCGGGGATCCCGGCCGGGGCGACAGCCCGACCCGGCGATCCGCACTCGGCACGGTCTTCGGGGTGGGTGTGGTGGTCCTGCTGTGCGCGGGATTCGGCGTGTACGGCCTGTTGTCACCGGTCGCGAAGACCGACTGGAAGAAGAACGGGGCCGTCGTCCTGGAGAAGGAGACCGGCAACCGCTACATCTACGCCGACGGCGTCCTGTACCCGGCCCGCAACCACGCCTCGGCCCTGCTCATCGCGGGCGGACGGGCCATCCCGTACACGGTGTCCGCGAAGTCCCTGGCCGGTGTCCCGCACGGCTCCCCGGTCGGCATCCAGGACGCACCCGACACCGTGCCGGACGCCTCCGGACTGGTCACCGGCGCCTGGGCCCGCTGCCTACGGTCGGGGGAGACCGGTCACCCCGCCGCAAAGGGCGCCGTCCGCGGCGGCCAGACCCTCGTCTTCGGCCCGTCCGCCGCCGCGCTTGCTGCCCTGCCGGCCGACCGGGAGGTGCTGCTCGGCGAAGGCGACACCCGCTACCTGCTCGTCGGCGGCACCAAGTACCGCGTCCCCGCCGGCTCCGCCCTCATCGCCCTCGGCCTGGACGGCAGGCCGGCCGTTTCCGCCCCCGCCGACTGGCTGGCCGCGATCCCCACCGGCCCCGCCCTCACCGCGCCCGCGCCGCCCGGCGCCGGGACACCGGGCGGCAAGGTCGCCGGGCGGGCCGCCGAGGTCGGTCAGGTCTTCCGGACCAGCACCGGCCGCGGCGCGCACTACTACGTCCTGCGGGCCGACGGCCTCGCACCCGTCAACGCAACCGAGTACGCCCTGCTCGCAGCACGCCGAGGCGCGCCTGCCGCGCGTCAGGTCAGCCAGTCGGACATCGCTGTGGCGCCGGTCTCGGCCGAACGCGGCCTGAAGCGACGGCTCCCCGACGTGTCCGAGGCCCGTCCCCTGACCGCCGGGACGGTCTGCCTGAAAGTTGCGCCGGGCGGCAGGACCCGCGTCGTGGTGGGCACCCCGAGCACCCGGCAGGTCGTCATCCCGCCGGGCGAGGCGGTCCTCGCGGCCCCTCCCGGCAGAAACACCTTCCAGTACCTCATCACCGAGCAAGGGAAGAAGTACCGGCTCGCGGACAGCGATGCCGCCTCGGCCCTCGGTCTCGGCGCCCCCGACCGGCGGCTCATCCTGCCCGGAGGCATCCTCGCGCTGATCCCCGAAGGCCCGGTGCTGAGCCGCGCCGCGGCCGCCAAGGGATGAAAAGGACGGCCAGGCCATGAAACTCCGGCTCCGCGCGGCGGTTGGTGACGCCGTACTGATCCATCCCAAGGGAAAGCCCGACCAACGGGCCGTCGGCTTCGCCGAAGGGCTGGCCCGTGATGTCCACAACACCCTCGTCGTGGTCGACCTGCCGCCCGGCGCCGTCGACCGCGAGTGGGAGTCCGTCGCCCGCCTGCTGGCCCCGGCCAGATACGGCAGCCTGCGGCTGGTCTTCGGACGCGGCACGCGTGAGGAGATCCGCACGGCCGGCCGGCGGATCGCCGACCGGCTCGGACGCGAGGTCCTGGTGCCGGACGGCCCTGTCGTGCCCACGGTGGTGGGCGGCCTGTTCGTGCCCGGTGACCGGGGCGACGGGTGGCTGCGCTGCCGACCGGGGCGCCCGGCCGAGCGGGACTCCCAGCGATTCCCCAAGCCGCACTGGGAGTTCTCTTTGCCGGCCCGGCCCATGCCGACCGGCACCCACACGGTGGCCGAGCCGGTGCCTGGCGGGGTATGGGTGCGTGACACCCGCGCCGATCCGTCGGCGGCCCAGCGCAGGCGAGTGGTCGAGGACCTGCCGGCCCGTCCCGATGTGCTCCTCGTGATTGTCGGCGGCCCCGGTGCTCCGGCGGTCGGCCTCGATGACCTGGCCCGCTTCTGGGACACCGTCCTGCCCAATGCCCGGCCGTCGGTGAGGTTCGCGATGTACGGCACGCTCGACGTCCCCGCGGCCGTCGCCCCGGGGCAGGGGCTGGCGGACGCCCTGGGCGAACCGGTCGTGCTGTACGCCGGACTGCCCGCAGGCCCGCGCGGCGCCGAGGAGATACGGGTGTACGGCGGGGACACCATGCCGGGTTGGCGTCCGTACGCGGAGGAGCTGCGCTATGTGCCGGTGAGGGGCGGCCAGGCGCCGCCTCCGGTGCTGGCCGGGCTGCGCCCGCCGCTGGCCGAGGTGCCAGAGATCGCCGCCGGGCTGTACGAGTACGCCTCGGACACCGTCCTGGAGGTGGTCCAGAGCGGGTTGTGGCTGCGGTCCCGCACCGAGCCGTCCGGTGCCGACGCCGTCCGGCGGGCTCCCGCCGCGACCGGCCATGTCACTCTCCACGTCGACCGCGGCAGCCAGGAGACGGCGGACCGCATGCGGGCCCTGGCCGAGGACCTCCGCCGGCGGCTTCACGCCGAGACCGGTGCCGCCATCGTCCTCGCCCCGGCCGACGAGCAGCCCGGCCTCGCCGCGGGGGAAGCGGCTCACGGCCTGGCGGCCGCTTGGGGCGACGGGCTCGACGGCGGGCCACCGGCAGCCCTCGCGTCACCGGCGGAGCGGACGGCGCCGCCGCCGGAGCAGCGGGCGCCGCTCCGTCCGTCTCCGGCGCCCGAGGCAGGTGCGCTGACATCGGCAGCACTCCCGCCACAGCGCACCCACACGGAGTCCGGCGCCCTGTCCTCTCCTGCCCCCAGGATCCGGGGCGATGTTCCGACGCCCCCTGATGGGGTGTTGGTCGACCCGGTGGTCGGGGTGCCTCCGGTTCGGGGCGGTGTTCCGACGACGCTTGATGGGGTGTTGGTCGACCCGGTGGTCGGGGTGCCTCCGGTTCGGGGCGGTGTTCCGACGACGCCTGACGGGGTGTTGGTCGACCCGGCGCTCCGGGTGCCCGCGGTCCGGGGCGGTACGCGCCGGTCCGGCCCTTCGGGCGATCCGCCGGTCCCGCCGGCGACGGAGCCTGCTGGTCGGCCTGGCCCGGCTGATCCAGTTTCGCCGCGGACGGAGCCTGCTGCCAGGCCCGGCCGGGCCGATCCGGTCCTGCCGACGACAGAGCCTGTCGCCCTGCCCCGCCCGGCCCGGATCGGGGAGCGTCGGCCGCTTCCCGTGGACCCCATGCCGCCCGCCCCGGACGGGGGCGGTCCGACCGCGGCCCCGCCGGTCCCGTCGGCGACGGAGCCGGCTGCCTCGCCTCGCCGGGCCGGTCCGGATCCGGCGTTCGGCGGCGTCGCCACTGCGCCCTTCGCGCGGACCAGGCATGCCGCGGGGCGAGGGCCATCCGGGGGATCGGACGTGACGGCCCGGCTCGAAGAGCCCACGGCCGGGGACACGTCGACGGCTCCCGGAGCGGCCGAAGCGTCGGACCATGACGCAGCGGCCCGGCCCGGCCTCGCGGAAGCCGGCCCCGCCTCGGAGGACGCCGCCTCTGCCGCCCCCCAGACTGGCCGGACCCCGGATCCCGTCTCTGCTCCGGCGGCCCGAGCGCAGCTTTCGGGGACCGCGGAGCGGCTCTTGCCGCCTGCGCCGGCGGCCGGAGTTCCGGAGCGCGTCTCTGCTCCGGCGGCCCCAGCGCAGCTTTCGGAGACCGCGGAGCGGCTCTTGCCGCCTGCGCCGACGGCCGGAGTTCCGGATCCTGTCCCCGCTCCGGCGGCCCCAGCGCAGTTTTCGGAGACCGCGGAGCAGACCCTGCAGCCTCCGTCGACCGCCGGAGTACCGGAGCCGTCGGCAGCCGATGTGGCCGTCGGCGCTCCGGCTCCGCGCCCTGGCCGGCCCTCGACCGCGATCCCCGCGCGGCCCGCCGCATCCGGGTTCCGGCTGGAGTCCGCCGCACCCGAAGAGGCCGCTGCGCCCCCCGCGCCCGCCCCGGCGAGCCCGGCCCGCACGGGCGTAAGTGTGCAGCCGACGCCGAAGGCCGCCGCCTGCGCGCTGCCGCCCGAACGTGGGGTCGGGCAGGAGCGGGACTGGGTGCGCCGGACCTTCAGCGAGCAGTACAACGCGGCGGCGGGAGTCGTCGCGCGGGTGATCTCCGAGTCGCCGGGCCTGCGCGGCGGATCCAAGAGCGAGGCGGCGGAGGCCCTGACCGAACTGGTCGCGGTGCGCCTGTATCTGTCCGGCGACCACCGCCGGGCCGACGACGCCGTACGCGCCGCCGCAGCGGGCCCGCATGTGCCGCTGGCCCGCTGTGTGACGGCCGGGCTGCGGCGACTGCCCTCCTACCGTGGCCCCGCCCTGCTGCGGTCCCGGCTCGGTGCGGCCGAGCGGGCCTGGTACCGCGAGGGCAGGCTGGCCACCGAGTGGGCGTTCTGTCACGCCCGAACCGTGCTGCACGAGGGCCCGCGCGGCGGCACGGACTTCCTGATCTGGTCGATGACCGCCCGCCGGACCAGTCAGCTCGACCCCGCGGTAGCCGACCGTGTGCTGTTCCTGCCCGGCACCAGCTTCAAGGTGCTGCGCACCGAGGGCACCACCGTGCTGCTGCGCGAGCTGTCGCCCTCGGAGATCGCAGAGGACGGCAGGGTCGAGGTCCAGCGGGGCAAGCTCGACACGATCGCCCTGCAGGGTCTGCAGAAGATCCTCGACGCGTTGGAGAAGGCCGGGACGGACGACCGGGCCGAGAGCGCCGACCCGCCCGGGCTGATCGTCGCCCGCCGTAAAGAAGGAGCCAAGTCGTGAGCAGGCAGGTCCTGTTGGTCTCCCCGGACCGCCCCGGAACCCATCGGTCGATCGCCGACGCGCTGGCCGAGGCCGCCGAGGGTGCGCTCATCACCGTGGCTTCGGGCCGGTACGAGGAGACCCTCGACATCACCCGCACGGTCACCGTGGCCGCCGAGGGCGGGGCGGGGACCGTGCAGGTGCACGCGGCCAAGGGGAGCACCGTCGTGGTGGACGCGGAGGCGGTCCAGCTCTCCGGCCTGGTGCTGTCCGGCGCCGACCGGGAGGCTCCCGTGCTCGACGTGCGCCGCGGACAGGCCGCCCTCGACGCCTGCCGGATCGCCGGCGAGGCCTGGACCGCGGTGCTCGCCTGGCACGAGGGCACCCTTGCGGCCCGCGGCTGCCGGGTGACCAATCCGCACGGCGCCGGCGTGGTCGTCACCTCGGGCGGCGGAAACGTGCTGGAGGACACCGAGGTGGCCGAAGCCGGTTCGTCGGCGATCGTGGTCGCCGAGCACGGCCGCCTCGACATCCGGGACTGTCTGCTGGAACGCGCCGGGGGCAACGGCATCTGCGTCAACGGCAGCGGCCGGGCGACCGTGGCGGCCACCAGGATCACCGGCAGCGGCAAGCCGGCCCTCGCCGTCGAGCAGGAAGGACGGGCCGTCCTGCACCAGGTCACGGTCACGGGCAGCGCCGCAGTGGACGCGTACCTCACCAGCCGGGGCGAGACCACGATCACCGAATGCGTCTTCTCCGGCTCGGCCGGGCAGGCGGTGCACGTCAGCGGTGAGGCCGCGCCGCGGCTGCGCGGCTGCAAGGTCACCGGCGCGGCCCGCGTCGGCGTCCAGGTCACCGCAGGCGCCCGGCCCCGGCTGGAGGACTGCGAGATCACGGACACCCCGATCGGCCTCCAGGTCAGCGGTGCCCAAAGCGAGGCCATGGCCACCGGGCTCGCGGTACGGGACGCCGCCACCGCCGCCGTCCAGGTCACGGAGTCCGCCGCCGCGGAACTGGACGGGCTCACCGTCACGGGCACCTCCGGCTCCGGTGCCCGGGCCGCAGGCAGCGCGCAACTCACCCTGAGGGAAGCCGAGATCACCCTCGGCGGCGGTCACGCCATCGAGCTGGCGGGCGGGGCAGACGGCCGGTTCACCGGTGTCCGGCTCACCACCACCGGCAAGGGACACGGGCTGAGCCTGGACGGCGGGGCCACCGCGCTCCTGACCGACTCCACGCTGCGCGACTGCGGCGCGGTCGTCGGCGACCGCGGTGAACTCACCGCCCGCGACAGCGAGTTCATCGGATCCGGCACCGACGCCATCCGTGTCCTCGCCGGTGGCTCACTCACCGCCGTGGGCTGCCGGATGACCGGGGCGCGGGGCGACGGCGTCAGCATCGAGGACGGCGCCCGCGCCGACCTCAGCAACTGCGCCGTCTTCGACAACGCGGGAGACGGTGTCAGATCCGTCGGCGCCGACGACTCCGTACACCTGCAGGACAGTGAGGTCCGCGACAACGCCCCCGCCGCTCCAGGCAAGGAGCCTGCGGCCCGGTCCGGCACCGGGCCGCTGGCCGAACTGGAGGCCCTGGTCGGCCTGGAGAGCGTCAAGGCGGAGGTCACCGGCCTGATCAACCTCAACAAGATGACCCAGCGGCGCACCGAGATGGGCCTGCCGATGCCCCCGATGAGCCGTCATCTGGTCTTCGCCGGGCCGCCCGGCACCGGCAAGACCACCGTGGCCCGGCTGTACGGGGCGGTGCTCGCCGAACTCGGCGTCCTCAGCCAGGGCCACATAGTCGAGGTGGCCCGCGCCGACCTGGTCGCCCAGATCATCGGCGGCACCGCCATCAAGACCACGGAGGTCGTCAACAAGGCCCTGGGCGGGGTGCTCTTCATCGACGAGGCGTACACCCTGACCAACCAGTCACGGGGCACCGGGCCGGACTTCGGCCAGGAGGCCGTCGAGACGCTGATGAAGATGATGGAGGACCACCGCGACGAGATCGTCGTCATCGCGGCGGGCTACTCCGCGCACATGGACCAGTTCCTGGCCTCCAACCCCGGCATGGCGTCCCGGTTCGCCCGCACGATCGAGTTCCCCAACTACGACCCGGAGGAACTGGTCACCATCGTCCGGGGCCTGTGCGCCAAGCACTTGTACGAATTGAGCGACGACGCCCTCGCGGCGCTGACCCGCTACTTCGTGGACGTCCCCAAGGGCCCGACCTTCGGCAACGGCCGAGTCGCCCGCCAGGTCTTCGAGACGATGATCGGCAACCAGGCGTCCCGGCTGGCCGTCCACCCGCCGGCGTACGACAGCGAACTGAGCCTGCTGACCGCCGCCGACATCCTGGTGACACCGGTCTCGTCGACCCCTTCCGGCCCGGCGACGCCTCTTGTTGAGTCCCCGTCCGTCCCTTCCGCCGAGGTGTCGCCTTCCGCTGAGTCCCCGTCGGAGCCTTCCGCCCCCCAGACGGAGCCTTCCACCGAGGTCCCGTCGGCCCGGAGCGTGTCCACCGGGACCGTGGCCGTGCGGGCTGCCCGCCACTTGGCCGCCCTGACCGGCCTCGACCCTGTCCGGGACGCTCTGGCCGCGCGGCTCGACACTCTCGTCGAACTGGGGCAGGGCACCGCGGGCCTGGCGGACATCGTCCTAGAGGGCGCGCCCGGAAGCGGCCGCCGTGCGGTGGCCGCCGCGTACGGCAGAGCCCTCGCCGAACTCGGCGTGATCGCCACCGGCGCACTGGACCGGCTGGCGCTGTCCTCGGTCCCGGCCCGCTGGCCGGAGCAGCCGCACGCATACGTCGGACATGTCTTCCGGCAGGCCGCAGGCGGAGTCCTGCTGCTTGAGGCGGACGCCGGCTTCGAGAGCCGCCCGGACGTCGAACGGAGCGCGGTGATCGACGCGTTGGCCGCCGCGGCGGTGGCGCGGGACGGGCACGGCTCCGTGCTCGTGCTCTCCGGAGGCCCGCCGCATCTGATGGGTCTGCTGAGCGACCGTACCGACCTGGCCGGGCCGTTCGCCGAGTACCTGCGGCTGCCCGCTTACACCGGCCCCGGACTCGCGGAACTGACCCGGCGGCGGCTGGCGGCCCTGGGCCTGGAGGTGGACGAGGAGGCGGTGCGGGCGCTGGCCGGACAGGACCCGGCCCACGGCGCCTACGGCGCGCACCGGTTGGCGGACCACATCGCCGAGCGTGCCCGTGCCCGGACCGTGACCCTGGCCGACCTCCCGCTCGCCGCGCACCGGGAGGTCGGCCAGGCTCCGGCCGGCCCCGCGATGGTGCCCTCGTGATGGGGCCGGCACTGACGGGCGAAGGGGCAGAACCGCCGGGACGATCGGGCAGCGCGCCCACGACTCGCTTCCCGACCGGTGACGAACGGACAAACATGGCGGTCAACGCGACCGGAGACGAAAGGAGCGGCAATGCCCGCCAACGGAAACAACGTAGTGGATGTCGAAGGGATGAGGGCCGCCCAGCCCTACTTCGAGGAGGCGGTGAGCGATGTCGGTAATGCCCACGCCAGCATGGAGGGACAAATCCAAACCCTGATAGCGAACTGGACGGGGGAGTCCCGCGACATCTACGTCAGGGCCATGAACGATTGGCTGACGGACTGCGCACTGATCAGGAGCAAGCTGGAGGTCATACTCGAGAAACTCCGGGAGAACACCGGTATCAACTCCAATACACACGAGGCCACCCTGGACGCCGCCATAAAAATCGACCAGACCATGGCCCAGCCGGGAATCCTGCCGGGTTTCTGAACCGTCATCCGGCTCGAACCTCCCCTGCGTCATATCGACAGCTCACACGGCGAACAAGAAGGAGCCACGACATGCCGACATTCAGCTTCAACAACCAACTGGAACACGTCATCGGTGAGATGGGCATGCTCACCCAGAAACTCAATGAGACATTGAGGGTCCTGGACGACGGCAGCAGGATGCGCCTGAATGAGTGGGCTGACGAAGTCCGGGAGCCTTACGACAGGGTAAAACTCGAATGGGACCAGGCGGCCACCCGAATGACCAATAACGTCCTGACTGCGCAGGGCAGCCTGACCGTGATCACTGAGGCATACCACGCGGGCCAGAACTACGGTCGCCAGCTCTGGGATCTCTGACCGATGGGGTACGGGAGCCAGGACAACAACACCCCGTCCACCACTGTCGACCAGAATTCCCACCCCGCCGGCAGTTCGTCCGGCACCGGTTCCCCGGCCTGGACCGGCAACCCCGACATCGGCGAGGGACACGGAACTGCCGGCAACGACAGTCCGGTCGATCTCCCGCCGGTGCCCGTCAACGGTGTCGGCGTCTCGAACGGAACAACGGTCAGCACGGAGCCGATGGACATGTTCGCCGCCAACATCGAGCGATTGATCCAGCCCGTGCGAGCCGCTTCCGAGGCGCTCAGCCCCATCAATATCGCCCCGGGCGCCTTTTACCACGCCAATCTCATGGAAAACAACATCAACGGCCCCAACGCCGACTCCGGGCTCAAGCAGAAGCTCATAGAAGTCCTGGACGCGCTGGAAAGGGGTCTTCACGATGTCAGTACGGGTGTACGGGAGCTGAGCTCGATGTTCCAGACGCAGCACGAGGCCAACAACATGACGGCCAGAGACCTTCAGGACGCCGTGTCCAGTGCCGCCAATGATTTCAACGCCATGATGGAGGCACAGGGCGGCGAGGGGAACGTCAGCGTCGGCGGCAATACGGCGAACACGGCGAACACGGCCACCACGACAGCCGCCTGACCGGAGCGGACCGTCTGGAGAGTACAAGTGCCTGATTACAACGGCGGCGGTTTCCGCCAGGGCGGCGACGGTACCGTCTTCGGCCACTCCGAGGGCGAAAGCCCGGGCAGTACGAGTGACTACCTCATCTGGGACTGGAAACAGATCAAAGCGGCGATCTTCGGCATGTCCTCCGGGGTGGCATCGAGCGCCAACCTGTCCCACGCCGGCGGTGTCTCCGACCCGCAGACGCTCCAGGACGCGGCCAACGCCTTCTACCGGGTCCAGCAGACCCTGGAGGCCGTCGCGAAGAGCCTCGCCGAACAGGCCAGGGCGCTCGCAGGGGAGGACGGACCGTGGAGGGGTCCCGCAGCGGACTCATTCCTCGACATGATGACCAACTTCTCCCGGCAGGTGCAGGCGAACGTCGATGTGCTGTCCGGCGGTTCGACCGGCAGACACTCGGTCCCTCAGCAACTGGCAAACAACGCGGTCAATCTGACCAACGCCAGGGCGACGATCGCCGAGATCGACAGCTGGTACGCCAATCAGGCCCGGAACATGGGGGTCAGGGCGATGTCCAACGGCCTCATCCCCATCAGCCTTCGGCCGGAGCTGGTGGCGATGATGACCGAGGACATGCGAAAGGTGCTTGTCAGCCTGGCGGATCACTACCAGGTCACGATCAATGCGATCGAGTCGCCGACCCCTGTGGTGTCGCCCCTCGATGGGCCGGGCGGCCCGACCGCGGACGATCGGACCGGGAACCAGGGGGGTGGGAACGACCTCGGTGACCTCGGCAACCTGGGTGGTGGCAACGACCTCGGTGACCTCGGCGACCTTGGCAACCTGGGCGGTGGCAACGACCTCGGTGGGGGCTTGGGTGAGGGCAGTGGCCTCGGTGACTTGGGTGGCTTGGGTGGTGGTAGCGGCCTCGGTGACCTGGGCTCGGGGAACCTGTCGGACCTCTCCGGCTTTCCGGACACCGGCATCGGCGCCGGTCTGGACGGCGCCGGTCTGGACGGCGCCGGCCTCGACGCTTTCCCGGGCGATACGGATGTCGGCGCCGGCGGTCTCGGTGCCGGCGGCCTTGGCGGCGTCGGCCCGTCTTTGCTGTCCCCGACAGGCTTCGGCGGCCGCACCGACACCGGCGGCCTCGGCTCCCTCAGCCAAGGCGTGTCGACGTCCGACCCCGCCACCTGGGGTGACAACATCCCGGCCGCCGGTTTCCCGGGCGACACCAGCCTCGGCGACGGGCTCGGAAGCGGTCTGGGCAACGGTCTGGGCAGCGGGCTCGGAAGCGGTCTGGGCAACGGTCTGGGCAGCGGACTCGGAAGCGGCCTGGGCGATGCTCTGTCCACCGAGTCCGGCCTGCCCTCGGGCCTGGCAGGAGGCGGCATGCCGTATCTGCCGGGCATGGGCGGCATGGGGTCGCCGGGTGGGGCCGGCCTGACGGCGGAACCGACGGACGCCTCCGGGCTGTTGGACTCCAGCGCCGCACCGTGGGACGGGGAATCGGCTCTCGGCGGCGACGATGTGGGTTCTCCGGCCGGTGCCGAGTCCGGCGGTGCGGGCCTGGCCGGCCTCGGCATGCCGTATCTGCCCGGCATGGGTGGTATGGGGCCGGCGAGCGGCGCCGGGAACGCCACCGACGAACGCACCGAAGCCTCCGGGCTGCTCGACCCGAGCGCCGAGCCCTGGGCCGCGGACGATGCCGCGGACGACGAGGTCGGTTCGACGGCCGGCGCGGCGCCCGGCGAGGCGGGGCTCGGTCTGACCGGGGTGCCGTACATGCCCGGACAGGTCGGCACGGGCGCCGCCGCGGGCGCCAGGGACGCGGGCGAACGAACGGAGGCGTGCGCACTGCTGGAGCCGACCGCCGAGCCCTGGTCCGGCGAGGCGCAACAGTCCGGCACCGATCAGGTGTCGGCGACCAGCGCGGCGCCGGACGAGGCGGTGCTGACCGGGCCCGTCATCGGGTCCGACGGGCTGCCCGTCCCGATGGCACCCGTTGCGCCGCACGCCGCTGTCCCGGCACCCGATGCCCGGCGCGGGGAGCGATCCGCGGCTGCGGCCCCGCCGTCGGCCGGAGCGGAGGAGGGCACCGGCCCGCTGCCGGACGATCACGTCGCCGTACTCCCGGTGCCCGACGCAGACGACGGGGAGGAGGACATCTCCACATGGGAGACCGGCGCGGGCGCCTTCGTACCGCTGCTGTGGGCACTGCCCGACGAGCACGGGCGCCGGGCCGGGGAGACGGGCGACGACGAGGACGAGGACGAACAGCGGTCCACCTGGCAGCCCGCCCACTCGGGCACCGGTACTGCGGGCGTCGGGAGCACCGTCGTCCCGGAGCTGCTGGGCTGTGGAGACGGCGAACCGGAGGAGCTCGAGGAGCCGGAAGAGGGTGAGCAGGAGGAGACCGCGGAGGCGGCGGAGGAGGATCCGGCCGGCCGTATCGCGAACCTGCTGGTCCAGGACGAGAGCGCCTGGGGAACCGTGCCGAGCCAGTCCGGCCCGGCGTACTGAGGCCGATGAACCGCCAGGAAAAGGAAGGGAGTCCGCATGTCCGCCACCCCCTACGACCAGCAGATAGAAGACTTGCTGAAGCTGTACCGCACGCAGCGCGAGGAAGCCGCCGAGACCCGGCGCCGGATCAACGAAACGACCGCGACCGCCACCGCCCCCCGCCAGGCGGTCAAGGTCACTGTCAGCGCCCAGGGCGAGGTCACGGCCGTCGAGTTCCCGACCGCCGCCTACCGAAGGATGGCGGCGAAGGAGTTCGCCGACGTCCTGCTCACGACCATCCAGCAGGCCAGGGCACAGGCGTTTGAGGAAGCCGGCGCGGTGGTGTCGGCCCAGCTGCCGCCCGGGGTGGCGGTGGCAGACCTGCTTCAGGGGCGGCTCGATCCGGATGCAATCCTGCCCGTCGACCCGGAGATGCCGGATCACGTGCGGGACTACCTCGACCACGGTTTCCGGGCGGGCTCCCATGGCTGACGGCGACTTTTTCGTTGACACGGACGGTCTGCAGCAGACCGCGCCATACGTCCGGGAAATGGCGGCGAAGATCCGGTCCGTCGGCACCGCGCTCGAAGGGCGGCTCAGCGGACTGGGCCCGTGCTGGGGCGACGACGAGAACGGCAGGCAGTTCCTCGAGCAGTACGCCGATCCCAGCCGCCGGCTGATCCGGGGCATCGCCGTCACCGGCGAAGTGCTGGACAGCACGGTCGACGGCATCCAGACCATGGCCGAAGGTTTCCAGCGCACCGAGGACCAGAACGTCGAGGCCGCGCACAGCATCACCACCGCCGCCGAGCCCTCGAACACCGGGACGACCCGGCCCTCCCGCCACTGACGAGCGGCGCTGCGGAAGGGAAACGACAGGACGGACACGAACGGCACCGCATGAGCATCGAGATGCCCCCCGAACTCGGCTGGGTCGCCTACCTGGCGGTCGGCGAGTCCTGGCCCAAGGGTGACGAGGACAAGCTGCGCGACCTGGGCGCGGCTTGGAATGAGGCCGCCCGCGAGCTCAGGGGCATCAGCGAGCAGATCGGCTCGTCCGCCGGGGGTGTCCTGGCGAGCGTGGGCGGTCAGGTCGCCGAGGAGTTCCGCGGCTTCGTCTCGCAGTTGGAGAGCAGTCTCCCGCACCTGGCAGAGTCCGCCGGGCAACTGGGGACGCTCGGTAGCAACACCGCCCTGCAGATCGAGTACGCCAAGTACATGACCCTTCTGCAACTCGTCCTGCTCGCGGCGCAGATCGCTCACTGGGCCTTCTTCGCGCCCGAGGTCATTCCCGCCCTCGTCACGTCGGCGCGCGTCGCGATCCAGATGATCCTCCGGCAGCTGCTCATCGCGATCGCGATCGGCGTCGGTGCGAACGTCGGACTGGATGTCGCCGTTCAGACCCTCCAGATCCTGATGGGGGACCGCACCGAGTGGAGCTGGGAGAACACCGGTTCGGCAGCCGCGTCGGGCGCGATCGGCGGCGCCGTCGGCGGCGTCTTCTTCGGCGGCGCAAGCGTGCTGGTCCCGAATGTCGCCAACAACCTGGGGGGCAAGCTCGTCCTCGGGGGCGCCACCGGGATCGTCACGGCCGGGATCACGCTGGCTGCCTTCGGTGGTGAGCAGGCCTACGGCGCCGCCGTCACGGCAGGGGCCCTGGGCGCCTTCGAAGGAGGCGGCAGGCGGCGGTTCGGCCAGGGCGGGACGACACAGGTGGACCCGATCCACGTGGACCTGCCGGACACGCCCGAGTTCGACGTGTCCGATGTGACCCCCGGCGAAGGGCTGCCCCCGCCGACCGCATTGACCGCCGAACCCCCGCCCGGGGACCAACAGGTGAGCCAGGACGAGTCGGGCGGCACGGGCGACAGCCGTGCCATCGGTACGGGTGGGACTCCAGCCGCTCACGAGGCCACCGACAGCACCCCGGCCACCGTCGACTCGGGGCACAGCAGCGGCCTGCCGGGCTTCACGACCACTCTCACCGATACCTCCCGCCAGAGTGCGGGCCAGGCTTCGGGGACCTCCGGCAGGGCCTTCATGACGTCCGGTTCCTCGACCGAGACCGGCGCGACGACCACCGACCGGACGGGCGGGACATCATCGTCCCCATCACCGTCCGCATCGCGTGTACAGACGAGCACGGGTGCGAGTCCGGGCGCGAACTCCAGTCCGGGCGCGCATGCGAGTCCCTCGGGTTCGGGTGCCGCCCACCCGGTGTCGACGGAGACGAACGCCCGTCCGCCCGCCGTCGGCGCGCAGACGGCTCCGTCCGCGATGACCCTCCAGGCCCCTGGTCGCGAAGGCGGCACCGTGTCGGCGAACGCGGGGCCGACGACCGGCGGCCCGACCGCAACCGCGAATCGCACGACCGGTTCTGGCGGATTCCCATCCGACTCCGCCAGTGCGCTCGGCCGGCCGTCCACCGAGACGTCCGCTTCGCCGGCTCCCGTCCGGAGCGGTGCCACCGAGCCCCCGCGTACTGAGTCGGCCACGCCGACGCCGTCCCGGCCGGTGACCGCGACGGGTCCCGGGCCAGGAGGTGCAGAGAGCCCTTCCACCAGCGCCCGTCCCCACCCCGGCAGCGGCGCCCAGACGGCTCCGACTGCGGCGAACTCCCAGGCCCCTGTCCGCACCGCGTCGGCGAGCGAACCGTCGGCGTCCGGCGGTTCGACCGCGTCCGTGAACCGCCAGGCCTCTTCCGGCGGTTCCAGTTCCGGCGCAGCAGCCCTGACCGGTCCGCCGTCCACCGAGACGTCCGGTTCGCCGACCCCCGTCCGGACTGCTGCCACGGAGCCCCCGCCCACTGAGCCGGCCACGCCGACCGCTCACGACACGGCGGAGACGACATCCTCCGCCGCGCCGCCCAAGCGGCTGGACGAGGCCCTGGCCGAACACACCCAGGCGCGCCGCGACCTCCAGCGGCTGGAGGCCGGCGGGTCCCAGGTGGGCAAGTCCGTCGAGGCCCGCACGAAGGCGCGGGCCGAGATGGATGCGGCCGAGCTGCGGGTCAAGGAGTCCGCCACCGCGCTGGACGACGCCCTGGACCGCGACGTCACCACCGGCCACCTGTCCCAGCGCGAACTGAACCAGTACGTCGACCAGTTCGCAGGCTCCGGCGACATCGAACGGGCCCGGACGCTGCAGAACCACGCTCGGAAGCTGGACGCCGACGCCCGCGGACTGCTCAATGGTCCAGACCGTCCGGACCAGGTCATCTGGACGGGCAAGGAGATCGAGAACCGGTCACTCGCACTGCAACGCCGCGCCCAGCAACTCGAGGACCTGGCGAAGACGGGGGAGAAGACCCCGGCGGACCTCCGCAGCCTGGCGGGCGACCTCACCCGGTCCGCCGACGAGCTCAACGCGGCCCTGCAGGGCTTCGTCACAGACGCCGCCCAGTACGGCGGCACGTACACGCTGCGCAATCAGCACACCCCGGTCGCCGCCGTCGCCCGGCAACTGGCCGAACGGGTCGACCAGGCCGCCCAGGTGGCGGAACCCGGCACTCCCATCGTGCTCAGGGGCTTCAGGGGCATTGAGGAGTCCGTGGCCGATGTTCGCCGACTCGCCGGTCTCGTACGGCGCTATCGCACCGACAAGGCGTTCGCCGAGGTGCCCACCGGACAGCAGTGGAAGGCGGCCCTCCCCGGCGAGGAGGGCCAGTGGAAAGCCGCATTCGCGGATTTCGACAAGATGTCGCGGGCCGAGCAGATCACCTTCGTACGCAAGCTGTCCGAGGAGAACATCAAGGATCTGCGCAACGAGGTCCGCACGCTCCTGGACGGCATGTCCCGCGCGGAACAAGAGGCGTTCGAAGCCCTGCGGGACCGGCTGGCGGATCTGCCGTACCGCATCAAGCACGCGACCCCCGCCTACCACGCCATCGCCAACAGCGGCGTGATGTCCTCCCAGGGCGACCTGGAGCGCCGGGGAGTGAAGTTCCTCGCCTCCGGCAAGAGCTCGGTGAAGAACACCTCGAACCTGGGCAACGACGACTTCGTCTTCTTCCGTATGGAGGTCGGTGACCAGGCGATGGCCTCCCGCTATGGCCCCACCACGCTGATCTTCGACGCCAAGGTGCTGGAGGAGCAGGGGGGTTGGGTCTCGCTGCACGACCAGCTGCACCCGCTGGACCGCCAGACGATGCGGCGGCTGGACTTCAACGACAAGACGGTGCGCAGCGCCACGTACGACGAAGGGTTCGACGAGGTGGGCAAGCGTGCCCGCTGGACGTACGAGTACGCCGACGGCAGCGTCCGGAAAGTCTCCTTCGAGCAGGAGGTCTTCCACGGCGAGCATGTCCGGGAGGCACTCGCCCTGTCGGTGATGCGCGAAGTCGCCCGGATCGGCGGCGACTTCAAGACCGACGTCTTCAGGCTCGCCGGCGACCTCGACAACCCTCAGGCACTGGGCTCGATCGTCTCCAAGCTCTACCGCCCCGAAGCGAAGTTCGGCTCCGGGCTGCCCATCAGTCCGGTCGGGAGCAAGGTCGGTACCGGGTGGCCGATGCCGGTCAAGGTCGTCAACGAGCACGGCGACGGGCGATACCGGCCCGACGGCACGGTCGACCCGGTTGCACGGGCCGCGGGCAAGCAGTTCGACGAGGCGTCCGACCGGGTGCGCCAGGCGGACAACGCCATCGCCGCCGGGCAGAACAAGTCCGTCGGCTATCACCTCAGGAAGGCACAGCTGCACGCGCAGCAGTCGGTCGACCTGACGCTGGAGTTCCACGCCTCCGCGAGAGGCGACCGCAAGGAGCTGGAGCCGGCGCAGGCCCTGCTCGACGAGCGCAGGAAACTTCTGGGCGACATCACAACGCGGCTGCGCGCTCCGAAGCCGGAGCCCAGGCCCGCCGCGACCGATACGGCGGGGTCCGGTACCCCGGCGGCGCAGGGCACCACCGCTTCCCCAGTGGAAGCCCCGACGCAGAAGCTGCCGCCACACTTGGAGGCCAAGCTGCAGCGAACGCTGCCGAAGGCCACCCCCAACATGCTGCAGATGGTCCGGGTGCTTGCCAACTCCGGCGGGTTCCGCGAGCTTGCCAACTCCAAGGACGGCAGCCAGACACAAAGGGCCGTCGGGCTCGGCCGGAACGCCTTCGACAAGGCGTACAAGGCCCTGAAGAGCGCGAACCTGGTGCAGGGGGAAGACGACGGCCTCCGCCTCACCGACACGGGCTACGAACTCCTGCTGCCCCAGCAGGCCAAGCCCGAGACGACACCGCCTGTCACGGCGACCGTGACCGAGGGCCACATGGACCCGGGACATCGTGAACAGTCGTTCGCACAAGCCCAGGTGAGCCCTTCCGGTCAGCCGAAGATTCCCTGGGCCGCCCCAGGGGGGCGCTCGAAGCGGACCCGGGAGGAGGCCGACTTCGAGCGGGGCGAGAGCCCGCCGCAGCAGCAGCAGCGCGTCGAAAAGGGGCAGCAGGCGACCAGGGCCACGCGCAGCGGAAAGGCCGGTTTGTCGAGGAGTAAGGGAACGGCGGAGGAGGTCGGAAATCCCACCCTCGAGTTCAAATCCACTTACGTTGGCCCCAAACAGCAGGAACTCGGTAAAGCGCAGGAAATTGGCTTCCGGCAGACGGCGACGCTGCGGCGGGCGGACGGGATGACGACGTCCGCGGCGGACGCGTACGATTTCTGGCAGGAAGTCACCGACGAGAACATTCAGGTCCTGGCGGCGGCGAACTACGTTCCCAAGAAGAGCAAGAGGAGATGGCAAGTAGACGGCCCCTTCAAACCGAACTACAACAACGAAAACATCGACATCTCTCCCGGGAGTATCTCCTTCAAGGACTGGCCCGGATTCTCGGGCACCGCGAAGCTGACCAAGGGCTACTGGCTCAGCTCTTACGAGGTTAAGTTCCGCTGGAAGGTCCGCCTCAAGCAGGGCGGCAGGTTCAATGCGAACAGCGGGCCGTTCTGGACCAGTGAGGAAATGGTCCACCGGGTGGAGTCGGAGTTTGATCCCGAGAACCCGGCTGATCCGGCGCGGATCACCGTCACAACGACAGGAAACCGCACGTGGAAGGTTGAGCTGCCCGGGCATACATCCTTCGCAGGCCCGTCGCGGCACTCCACGGACACAGGCCAGGGCCGTGAAGACGGCCGGGAGGGAACGGAGACCGCGAGCACGGTGAGCCGGATGGTCCGGGAGATCGGAGGGGCGGAGCCGAAGACCCCCTGGGCCGCCCCAGAGGGGCGCCTGAACCCGATACCGGAGTCCGTCACCGAGAGCGAGACGAGCACCGCAGAGCAGGAGTCCTCGGCCGACCAGGTGAACGAGCCGTCCCTGGCCGATCAGCCGGTGACCGCTGAGGTTCGCGAGCTGTCGGAGGGGGAAAAGCGCAGACTCGAGATCGCCGTCGAGCGACACGAGGTCGACGCCGAGACCATCGGCTACCTGTTCTATGGCGCGGACAAGACGGCGGAGGTCACCAACTGGATTGGCGAGCACAGACCCTGGGTGAACGACCGGGTTCTCGGGCAGTGGGTGGTCGGCCAAAATATGTCGTTCAAGCCCGGCACCCTGGTCGCGCTGAACAAGCTCACCACGTCGGGGGCTGCGCTGCAGGGCGATTCGCTGCTCTACCTCGGCGCGAACTCGGACGTCGAGCACCCGCTGTTCACCACGTCCGCTCGCAGGATGGTGTTCGTCGGCGTGGATACTCGCAATCTGAACGCCGAGACACGCAGCGCTCACCTCGAAACCGTGGTCAGTGTGATGCGGGACAACCTCGGCTCCTATGTGATGGATGGCTACACCATCACGACGACCGAGATTGTGCCGGGCAGGGTGACCAGGCTGACTGTCGACGGCACCGACGGGCGGAGCATGCTCTCCATCGACTACCACGCGGAGACGTATGACGAGTTCTGCGAAGCCCATCCCGAAGCACAGTTCGACCTGGTGATGGACAAGGACTCGTGGCTCGACACCTGGGCACATGAGAGCGACCGGGCAATCGCCCCTGTGATCGGCGGGCTTCTGAAGGACGGCGGCACCTGGATCAGCGGACTCAAGCTGGACGACCGTAGCCGCGGCCCTTTCACCGACCTGTCCGTCAGCGGCCTCGCCCATTACCCGTGGAGCGGTTACGAGGACCTGTACCTGCGCCAGAAGGACGGCACCTACACCGGCCCGGAACCGGAGAGCGAGGCGGACAAGCACATCAACTCGACGTTCGGTGAGCTCATGAAGGCTTCGCAGTACCACTTCCTGGACATGGGCGGACCGTTCGGCGAGCAGCAGTACAGGAATCTGGTGGAAGAATGGGACGTCCTGAAATACCGCGAGCCGTTCGATGAACCGGACACCGCGGCGCCGTTGCTCCCGGGACTGGCGAGCAAGCTCGCCGACAAGATCGCCGCCTTCGGGCAGCAGGACGGTGACTTCAGCGCAGGCCGCATCCTGAACGACCTGACCCGGATCGTGCAGGATGATCCGCAGACCGTGTCATTCACTGACGCCGACGGGTCCAGCGCACAGTCCGCGAAGCCCGCGGCCCAGGGCATGGAGGAGAACGACGCCTCCAACGGCTCGATAACCGCCGGTGATCCGGGCGCCGGCGGACCGGCACGGGGCGCCGATGACCTGGCCACCACCGGCGACGCGTCCCGCTCGGAACCGGTCGTCCGCGACCGGTCACATCCGCTCCCTGGGCAGGACCGTGGCACCGGCAGATCGCCCGAAGCCACCGCGAACCGCGCGGTGACCCGGCAGCTCGTCGCGGCCGACGGCCGACCCGGGCTGGACGTGCTGCAGGTGGCCGGCGACGGTGACTGCTTCTTCACCTCGCTGCTGGCGAGCGCCGCTCGTGAGCGTCCGGAGTCCGACGTCTCGTTCATGACGGTCGGTCAGCTCAGGGCTCACGCGGCGGACTGGTTCGCCGGATCCGGCCTGCGGGACGAGCAGCCCATGCGGATGGATCCGCTGGAGGTCCTCCTGGGAGACCTGGACACCGCAACGCTGCGTCAGGTTCTGGGCGTGCCGCTGCCATCGGGCTCGCAGCACGGCGATCACCTGCGCACCCGGCTGTCCGAGAAGTTGCGCGGCGACGGTGTCGCAGCGCGGTGGTGGTGGCAGCGACTCCTGGAGACCGCCTACCCGCGCTGGGCGCGGACGGCCCCGCCCCTGTCCGAGTTCATCGGGGCCACGACGACCGCCGACCTCGTCGAGCGGGCGATCCGCGACGTACGGATGTGGGGAACCCCGTTCTTCGACCGGGCACTGCCCGCGGTCGCCCGGAGCATCGGCCTGGACGTGGTGGTGGTCCAGGACGGTGCCCGGGACCAGCACTTGGCCGAGGGCGCCCCCGGCCCGGTGTACGTCCACTACAACGGCACCGATCACTACTCCGCCGTCGCAGTCACCGCGGCGCCGGATACCCCCGCCCACTCCGAGCCTTCACCAGGTCCGCCGCCCCCGGCAAAGGCGCTCCCGGCGAAGGACGCCTCGGGGTTCCCGCAGACCGTCGGCGGTCACCCCTGGTACGTGGACCACGGCGCGCTCGGCGACACCGAGGTCGGGCATGTGCCGGAGTGGACGGAGCGCCGTGCGGCGGCATGGGCCAAGATTGTCGCCTCGCACATCGAGGATCCGGCCATCCATGACGCGGTGATCCCGGCCCTGACGAAGATCCTCCTCTCCACGAACCCCGACGACTGGAAGGACGTGCTGGCCAAGGGCCAGATGCTGGTCGTCGGCAAGCGGCTGGTCTGGCTGAAGCCGGTGCTGACCGGTGTACGACCGCACGTCCGGAGCGCGGCACCGGCCACAGACGCCGGTACCGCATCCGGCTCGGACACAGGAACCGACACCGGCTCCGCGGTCCCGGAGAAGGGCATCGCATCCGCCAAGGTTCCCGCACCGCCCGGCTGGACTCCGGAAGGCGACCGTGAAAACCGTGTGGGCACCCAGTCCACGACCCGTACGGGGTCGAAGACCACCACCTCCACCGTGTCCGTCGTTGCGCAGACCGCCGTCCAGCTGAGCGTGGCACAAGCGAGCGCCGTGACGTATCTCCCGCAGGTCACCATGACCGCCTCGGACACCCAGAGCCGGAGCGCGGAGCGCACGGTCAAGACCGTGCATCGCACACATCCGGAGTGGAAGGATTTCTCGGCGGCCGACGCCGCCCTCCGGTTCCGCGTGTTCGTGGACGGCGAGGAACTGAAGAACGCGGCAGTCGTAGAGCGCCGGCTCGGCGTCGTCTTTCCGCCCGCGCTGTCGGCCGGCAGCGCGCACGTGGGCGCGCTGCCGGACGGTACGGGCAGGGGGCAGGAGGCCGACGGCGAGAAGCAGCGGCCCGTACGTAACCCGCAGTACCTCAACGCCATCGACACCGTCCCGTTGATCAAGGACCTGCACAAGAGGCTGCTGGCCGGCGATCTGCCCGCCGTGACGGTGCGGGACGTGATGACCCAGCTGGAGCCGTGGCTGGACGAGAACCACCTGCGCCGGCACAGCCGCTGGGTGCTGACCAACGGGCTGACGACCGGGCCGATCGAGGCACCGATCCCGGGCAGATACAAGCCGTTCAGGGCCTCCTTCGTCATCAAGGCCGGAATCGAAGGCCTGCAGTTCCTGGGGCTCTCCGAACCGGGTCCCAGCCGCGGCCTGCAAGGAATCGCCACCAACAACACCGCTGCAAAAGACGGAAGTTCGGGCACTGCCCTCTCCCTGGGCACCTTGATGAGCGGACTGTCGCACAGCGGCAGGGGAGCCGCGGTGACGGGCCGCTTCCCCGACGTCGGCATCACAGGGACCTCCACACGCAGCGCCGGGTACTCGCTGTCCTCCACCACCACCCGCCACACCGAGTTCAAGTCCGGTGAGCCGCAAATCACCTACGCGGCCGGGCTCGGCATGTCGGTGTCGATCACCTCGCCCACCCACCCGCGCATCGGCGAGGTGAGCTCCACGGCCAGGTCGGAGCTGGGCACCATGTGGCGTGGCCGCGAGGAGGCCGCCGACTTCGAGCAGCGGGTGCTGGGCAAGGTGCACACACCGGAGTTCCTCCCGATGTCGAACCCTGACGCGCAGGCCGCACGCCCACGGCTGCTGCCCGGGCCGGTGGAGACCCATCCCCATGTCAGGGCGCTGCTGCGTGAGTCGGGCACCCCTCTGGTACAGAACGAACAGCGGCCGCCCTCATCGGCCAAGGAGCCGCCGTCGCCGCACTCGAAGGAGCCGCTCGCGCTGGCGTCCCGCAAGGGCAGCGGCTTCGCGATCACACTCGCCCTGCCGGGGGCCGAGCTGGTCCAGGACCACTTCCTCGCCGCGCTCAAGCAGGACGTCACCCGACACGGTGACAAGGTCGAGGACTGGACCACAGTGGAGAAGGAGCTGGCGACCGTCTTCAGCCGGCCTGCCCTGGAGCAGCATCTGGGACGGGTGATGGGCGGCATCCGGCGGACCGTCTGGGCCGGGAACCAGCCCTACCGGCTGTCCGTCCGCGGCCACTTGGGGGAACGGCTGCCGGGCGACATGAGCACCACGATGGAGATGGAGTCGGTCGTCGGCGCCGGCGGCGGTGTTCTCGGTCACCGGGGCAACCGCTGGGGCATACGCGGCAACCTCGGCTTCGGTCTGCGGGCCAGGATCGGCAGATGGTTCTCCCTGCATCTCGGCGGAGTCGGCGTGTCCGCCGAGTACACCCGGGGCAAGGACATCTCGTTCGTGGGCGGTAACAAGTGGAGCCGCCGGAGCAAGCCGAAGGCGGGCACCGACGAGCATCTCTACAACATCACCTACGAGCTGAAGCTCACTGCTCTGGAAGCACACGGAGACTGGAAGGAGGTGCTGCGCAAGCCGCAACGGCGGAAAGCCGTCCCGGAGCCCCGCGGCGAGGGGCGGAATGTGCTGCGCAAGCCGCGACCGAGGAAGACGAAGACCTGGTGGCTGGACAGGCCGCAGGAGATGGTGGCGCAGGTCGTCGTACCGCATGCGTTCGTCCCCCGGACGCCGGTCACCACCGAGCAGACCACCCGGGTCGGCACCGCGAAGCAGACGCGCACATGGCCGGCCGGCCCCCACCTCGACTTCGGAAAGGGCGGCACCGCGGGCGTCGTCCCCGCCTTCCTGCCGATGCCCGAACTGACCACCATGGCCGCCGAGTTGTATGCGGAACTCAACGGCCTGCCGAAGGAATGGGCGGAGGACCCCGAGCTGTGGCCGGACGAGATCCACGATCTCAAGGACCCGGCCCTACTGGAGTCGGCCTTCAACGCCATGGTCGGCCGGTTCGGGCACGAGGGCGAACTGCCCAACCGCATGCACTGGAAGCAGGGCTTCCGGCTGCGGCTGCGGTCGTACGAGCCGGAAAACCTGGGCGAGACCCCGGTCGGCGTGGATGTGGTCGACACCAAGGAGGCGACCACATCCCAGGGCCTGGTCCAGGCAAGCACCAAGGAGCTCGGCGTCATCGGCACGATCGGCGGCCATGCCACCGTGACGGGCGGGAAGCACGGTCCGGGTGGGACGGACGGCCCGACAGCGGACCAGAAGTCCGCGGTAGGCGAGGCCGGCCGCAATCTGTACCTGCAGGGCCGGGGCCATCTCTCCAAGGGCTGGAGCCGCTCCGAGCGCGAGGAGCCCGGACATCTCAGCAGGAACAAGGCCATCTACAAGACCTCGCCGCACGAAGTGAAGTCGCTGCCGGTCTTCGAGTTGACCATGTGGCGGTGGAGTGGCGGCAGGGAGAAGGCGGTGAAGCGCTGCCTCAGCGTGGAGGACGGCCTCCAACTGCTCGTACCGCAACGGGTCCTGCCGGACGTGATGCCGAATACGGGGCGGGAGTCCGCTCCCGTCTCCACCGGGGCGCCTGCGGACGAGGCAGCCGCATCAGCGCCTGCTGAAGCGCGACCGACGGACGAGGCAGCCCCATCAGCGCCTGCTGAAGCGCCACCGGCGGAGGAGACGGCCGGAACCGCACTTGCTGAAGCGCGGCCCGTCCGATCTGACCGCGATTACCTCGGCTCCGCCATCGCGGCCGGCATCGGCCGGGTCGAAAGGCTGCGCGCGGACCAGGTCATGGACACGATCACCGCCCGCCTTCAGGAGCACAAGGTCCTCCGCACCCATGGTCCGGGGCTGCCGGACGACTCACCGCGCCCGGACCGGTTCCGTCGCACGCTGCACCAGCTCTTCAGCTCGGAGGCGTTGGAAAATCAGATGCCGTTGCTGATGGGCACCGGTGTGTGGGCCTGGATCCCGGTGCCCGCAACCGCGGGCACGGTGTCGTACGTCTGGGTACGGGTCCGCGCGGAGGAGCTGAAGCCGGCGCACGATCAGCGGTCGCGCTCCGACACAAAGCTCAATGTCGCGGTGGCGGCCACGAAGAACACCAGGCAGGACGTGGGCACGTCGGGCTCGCGGGGCCTGGACATCCACGGCCGGGTCGGGAGCGGCCGGGGCGCTGTCGAGGCCAACGCCGGTTACCGGAACACCAGCAGCCGAAACGTGTCCGACGCGAACTCCGAATCGGAGATCTACGACGCGGACCCGCAGGACACGCTGGAGGAGTTCAACCACGAAGTGGTCTTCAGGGTGGAGCTGGGCCGTACGAGAGAGCTGCCCCGGGTTCTGCAACTGCCGGGGACCGGGGTCTACCACGCGCTGCTGGGCATGGCGCACCAGGTCGACTCACGCGAGCGCATGGCCGAGATACTCAACACCTGGGGCCCGCTCACCTGGTTCGAGGGCGGCCACCAGGCAGAGGGCGACGCACGCATCCTCGTTCCCTCACACCTGACCGGACTCGCCGGTGACCGGCCCGTATCGCCCATCAGCCGGGAGTACGGCCAAGAGCCGCGCTGGGTCAAGCACCGGCCCGAGCCCCAACTCCCGGCCGAACTGCGCGGCCGTCTGCACCCGCTGGCCGTCCCGGCCGCGTCCGCGGTGGAGCGCTGGGCGGCCCTGGCCGCCTCGACGGCCAGGAAGGATCCCGACCTGCACGCCCCCGAGGCCTGGAAAGTGCAGGGTGTCGACTTCAGGACCACCGCGGGCCCGGCGTACGCCGATTCCACCGGTACGGGCATGGTCAAGGCCAACATCGCCGCGCTGCTGGGGCACTCGTACCAGGTGAGGGTGGACGGCCGGCCGGTCACGGTCGGCTTCCGCCTGGACGCGGCCTGGGTGGTGGGTCCGCCGCAGGGCTTCGAGTACGACGTGGCCGCGTTCTCCAAGGACGATCCGTCCACGACGTACTCCGAGAGCCGGTCGAGCGGATTCTCAGCCGGCCTCGGTGCCCGGACCGTGAGTGGTGCCGGCACCGATCCGACTATCCACCCCAGCGCCGCGCTCTCCGGGGGCGTCATACGAAGCGGCGGCTACGCGCACAAGGACGCCGACAACGACGAGAACCCGAGGACCGGCAAGGTCAAGCGCTCATATCGCTACTACATGTTCGACCTGGCGGTGGTCTTCCAGGGGCCGCAGCGCACGCTCGAAGTGAAAGCACCGCGCGGCATGTTCGGCATGTTGCCGCTCGGCAAGGACGGCAAGCTGCTGGGCGGGCTCGAGACGGCGTTGCCGCGGCTTTTCGGGCAGAACCCGGACATGGACCTGGCGGGGCCGGACGAGTCGCCGCACGACGCGACGGACGACGCGAAGTCGTCCGATCGGGAGGTGACCGAGCCCGCGCCCGCGCAGCCCGAAACCGCCTCCGCCCCACCCACAGTCTCGGCAACGGCCCTCGGGACCACGCCAGGCCCCGACACATCCGGCGTACCGACCGCGGAGCCGGGGCGGAGTACCGGCAGTGGTTCGTCGGCGCCCCCGAACACCGTTGACGCGTCGCACGCCACGCTTCCCTCCGGTGACACGTCACTGCCCCGGCAGAGCGAACGACCAGGCCCCGACTCGGTGTTCATCGGAAGCGTGTCGTTCGGTGAGGGCGAGACCGCGGCGGAACGTCCCCAGCAGGTCGCCGAAATCGACAGGATCGCCCTCGACGTAGCTCGTATGGTGATGGGGGACGGGTTGCTGCGGAGGGTGACGGTCACCGGCTACGGCAGCGGCACCATGTCGGGCCAACCGCACTTCGGACAGGCGTTGGAGGCCGGTAAGCAACGCGCGAGAGCCGTTGCCGAACGCTTCTCCGAGCAGCTCGGCAGACATTTGGCCGACCTGGGATCCATCCTCACGGCGAGTTCCTTCGACATCCGGTCGGAGAGTCGGGGACAGGACTTGCCAGAGGGAACGGACAACGCACACAACGCCCCGGAGAACCGCGGTCTGGTGCTAATCACCGTGCGCGGCTGACTGGACAACGGCACGATGCGGGCGGGTACTTGGGGTGCCGGTCCCACACGGCTGTCGCCCGGGATCAGAAACCACGGAAGACACCGTCGTCATCGGCGGCATCGACGAACTCCTCCCAGTCCATGTTGGCGAGGGAGATGTTGTTCTCGATCGACCAGAGCTCTTCGGCTATGACGCGCAGTTCGTCATACCCCTCCTCCGGTTCGTCCTCGTAGGGCCGGTGGACGGCGAGCAAGGGCATCTCTGGGTGTCGCGACGGCGATCCTGTCCGCCACGATCACCAGGAAGGCTCCGGCAGGGGCCAGGGCCAGCGAGACGACCTGTTCAGTGGTCAGATCGCGGTAGGCGGGATCGTCCACGATGTGAACATTCGCGAGGAAGTCGTCGTCGCCTGGAGTGGTGATCGCCGTGTGGAGGGTCTGCCAGGCTGCGTGGTCGGAGAGGTCTGTGCGGATCAGCAAGGTGTCGTCCGTCCGCGGCAGGCTCCGGGGAGCCTCACGTTCGGGTGGCATCTCAGCCGTAACGGTGCACGGGACAACGCTCTGGAGGAGTTTCCGGGCGCCCCGGTGGGTGACGGAGGCGGCGAGCCGGGCCGGTTCGGTCGATGCCGTCTCGTCGCCCATACGCGACAGCGCTCTGATGCACAGGTTGGCGATCTTGAGATCGCCTGGGCCGACACGCCCCGCCCCGCGCAGGAACACCTCGGTCAAGGTGCTCAGTGAGGCGGCAGTCTCGGGGCGCGGGGGCAGGTACGTCAGCAGCCGGACCAGGCCGCGGACCGCCGGGGCGTTGTACGGGTCGACGACCTCGTTGAACTGCTCTCTGTGGATGCCGGGTTCCAGCGGGATGGTGCGAGGACGGCCGACCAGAGCCAGCCAGGAGATGATGCGCCGGCTGATCTCTGCCCCGTCGTGGGTCCCGCACGGCTGAGGGGACAGCGCGTCGAGCAAGGCCCGGCCCTCCTTCTCCCAGCGAGCTGGGGGAGTGGCCGCCGATGTCGAGCTCAGTGCGTGGCGCAGGAGGTGGGTCCAGCCCGCGCCGAGTCCTGGCAGGTCCGCGAGTACTTGTTCTGCCCAGGGTTCCCCGACATTCAGTACGGGCTCGGGCAGCTCCCGTCCCAGAGCGACCGTGCTGTGAGGGGCGTGCGGCAGGACCGAGGACCGCCGGATCGCGGCGACGGCCGGTGCCGTGAGCTCGCGCCCGGCGGCGAGTTCGGCCTGCGCCAGGGTGGCGTCGTCCAGGTCGGCCTCGAACCGGCGGCCGGCCGATGCCAGAATCGCCCGCCGCTCCGGCACCAGGGGGTCGTCCGGCAGTCCGGGTGAGATCACTGCGAGCAGGACCAGCAGCGCACGCTGCGCCGCGACATCGTCCTTGAGTTGCTGGAAGCGGGCCGAGGCGGGGAGGGCCACGCCTTCCCGCACCTCGCGCGGCATCCGCTGGGCGGCGTCCAGCACCTCACCCCAGACCGAGCCGCGCAAACCGCTGCCCGCGGCGTGCGCCTCCAGGGCCACATCCCAAAAGGCGACCCAGTCCCCGGCGTAGCCCGCCTCAGCCAGCCGCACCACGCGGCGCACACCCGGTTGTCCCACTGCCGTCAGCCCTTCGTTCCTACGGATCATTCGCGACAACGCGCGGTCTCGGTCTTGCGGACGTCGGCCCGATGCCGCCTCAGCGCAAGCGCCACTTCTGGTTGGAGGTGCCTGCGCAGTCCCACAGCTGCAGTCGTGCTCCGTTGCCGGTGGCGGCACCGGTGACGTCGACACACTTTCCGGTCGCACGGTTGACCAGATCGTCCGCGCCGGTGAGGTGGAACTGCTGGGCCCATCCGCCGTTGCACCGGGCCAGCTGGATGCCGCTGCCGTTCGCGGTCGTGGCGTTCGCGAGGTCCATGCACAGGCCCATGGACCGGACGCTGCCGTCCGGCCGGAACACCCACTTCTGCCATGCGTCGCCGCCACAGCTCCACAGCCGCAGCGGGGAGCCGTCCGTCCCGTCGTGCGCGGTCACCTCAATGCATCGCGACGATGCGAAGCCGACGATCATGCGTCCGGCTGCGGCCGGGGACCCGGTGCTGGACGGACCCGGCTCAGCTGTCGCTGCGGTCGTGGTTCCTGGCGCCGCCTCGATCGCGTGGGAGGAGGTGGTGCCGGGCTCTGCCCGGGGCCGGGAGGAGGCCGTTCCGGCTGGCACGGTCGGATTCCCGCTGCGGCCGCTCGCCTGGGAGGGCCGGGACTTGGTGGGCTTGGGGGTGTTCGTGGCGGTCGGTGACCCGCTCGGAGTCTCCTCGGACGCGGACTCTCCGGCTGATGTCCTGGCCGGGTTCACGGAAACGGAGGGGCCGGCCTGCGTGTTGCTGTCGTCGGGGAACGCCAGGAACGACACGGCGGTCACCGAGAGGACCACCAGGACACAGGCGGCGACGACGGCTCCGGAGATGCGCGCGGCCCGCTCCGGCTCGCCTTCTGCTGGTCCGCCGCGCAGCGCCGGGCCCTGTTCCGGTTGCGCGGGTCCGCCGTCGTTCCTCGAGACGACGGCCCCGCGCAGCATCGTGAACAGCCGTCCTGGTCCGGCTTCCTGGCGCTCGCCCACAGGCCCCTGTGCCGGGAGGACACCGAGCTCCCCGCCCGTATCACGCTGTCCCAAGGCCCGAGGGGCGGTCGGGTCCTGCGGGGTTTGCGGGGCCGGTTCCTCCCGGGTGACGGATTCGGGACCACCGCCGCGGTCCGCATTCCAGGGCAGCGGCCGCTCCCAGAGTGCTTCGTTCTCCCCAGGCCCGGCCGATCGTGCGGCCGACGCCTCCTGCAGCTCTTCGGCGGCGCCGGACGAGGCCGCCGGTTCGCTTCCCCCGGCTGCGGACGTGGTCCGTTCCATGTACGTCTGCTCCACTCTTGTTCTGGGCCGCGGCAAGACGTGATACGTCCTTGCCACCGCGGCCGGTCGGCCAGTACGGGCCGGCCGTGATGGTCCGGCTGTGGGCCCGGCGTTCGGGAACAGTGCCCGTGTCTTTCCTCCGGGTCGGCGCGGCAGCATGACGCCGTGCGCTCAGGTGGTCTGCGGGTGATCCGGCAACGCGCGCGCCCTACCCCGGCAAGGACGCTAGGAGCGCCTACGCGGCAGTCCGTCCCGGCCGCGCCGGACTCTGCCCGGCAGGACCTCGAATTCTTCCCTTCCGTACGGCGGCGCAGGGTGTTTCCGAGTCTCTGCAACCGCGTCTCGCTCCGCCGGGGCGGCCGAGTCGCTGGTGCGGCGGCTGCGCCGGTACCGCAGGAAGTCACGGTTGTGCAACGGGCCGTTGGGCGGAGAACCCCGCCGTGACCGGCTTCGTAGCGGGGGTTGTCGGCCACACCGTCGAGGCGGCCGCGGCAGCCTGTCCCTTCGTGCGCGGGGTTTCGGTGTTCCACCAACGTGCCGTCAGGCTCGCGGGTCGAGAACGTGCCGGCCCCCGGCTTCAGCCCTGCGCCGGACGCCTCTTCACCGGTCGACGAGAACACGGCGAAGGAGGCAGCCCATCACCACGGTCCCCGACATCCCTGAGCAGTCCGAGCGATTCCAGCAGGTCGCGTCCGACGCGTTCGCCCCGCTGCGCATCCGCCCCCACAAACCCACCGACGCCACCGGCCCGGCCGCCGCACTGCGCAGCGCGAAGCCGGGCGAGGTGCTGGTCACCAGGATCAGCGGTGGCCCGTGCACGGTGCAACGCACCAGCGCCCTCATTGGCTCTGGAGACCAGGAACTGGTGAAGGTCGCGCTGTACAGCCGTGGCCGCGCGGGCGTCGAACAGGACGGGCGCCAATGCCTGCCGGGCCCGGGCGACCTCGTCGTCTACGAGACGACACGGCCGTACGAACTGCGCTTCTGGGATCCGTTCGACATCGTCGTGCTCGGCATTCCGCGCACATTGCTGGGTCCCCACAGCCGTCCGGTCGCTGCTCGTACGGCGTCGCCGGTGCCGACCAGCAGCGGCAGCGGACGCCTGGCGGCCACGCTGCTGCGCGACGTCGCAAGCGATCTGGATGCATGCAGCGCGGGCGGAGGCGCGCACCTGGCCGAGGCGCTGGTTTCGCTGGTGCTGGCGGCTCTTGCGGAGCCACCGGTCGCGCTCAGCCCCGCGGATCAGCTCGCCGAGCGCATCCTCTCCCACTGCCTCAGCCGCTTGTCCGATCCCGGCCTGTCCCCCGAATCGGTGGCGCGCGCCCACCACATCTCGGTGCGCTACCTGCACAAGATCCTGCAGCGGCGTGGCGTGACGCCGGCCTCCTGGATCCGCCGCCGGCGGCTCGAGCGGATCCGTCGCGACCTGGCCGATCCGGCCCTGGCGGACCGTAGCGTGTCGGTCGTCGCCGCGGCCTGGGGCCTCCCGGACGCCACACATCTCAGCCGTTCCCTGCGTGCGGAGTTCGGCCGGAGCGCGGCGGAGATCCGCAAGGAGGCCGGCAGAACAAGCCGCCCGCATCGCTGACCTCCCCGCATGTGTGGAGGTGGGCAAGCGCTGCACCCGGCTCACCCGGTACCCGCGCGTGTGCCGGTGTCAGGAAGCGGCAAGGATGAGGTCGGAGGCCTTCTCGCCGATCATGATCGAAGGGGCGTTGGTGTTGCCGGAGGGTACCGACGGCATGACGGAGGCGTCCGCGACGCGCAGCCCCTGGACCCCGTACACCCGCAGCTCGGGGTCGACGACGGAGAGCGAGTCCTGTCCCATCCGGCAGGTGCCGACCTGATGGTGGTAGGTGCCGACGGCCCGGCGGACGTAGGCGCGCAGGTCGTCGCGCGTACGCGCCTCGGGCCCCGGGGCCACCTCCGCCTTGCGCCAGGTATCGAAAGCGGCCTGGCCGCCGATCTCGCGGCAGAGCTCCACGGCGTCGACCAGCGCTTCGAGGTCGTACCGTTCGGAGAGTACGTTCGGGTCGAGCAGCGGCGCCGCCTCCGGGTCGGCCGACGCGAGCCGCAGTGTGCCGCGTGAAAGCGGCCGAACGATGCCGGGGGCGATGGTGTAGCCGTGTTCCGGCACCGGATAGGACTCCGCCGGGTAGACCAGGTGGAGGAAGAGCGGCTGCAGATCGGGGCCCGGTCGGCGGGCGTCGGTGGAGGCGAACAGCTGGCTCTCCAGCAGGTTGGCCTTCCCGGGCGGCAGCGGCCGGGAAGCCTCGTACACGTTGCTGACCAGCAGGTGGTCGTGCAGGTTCTCGCCGACGCCCGGCAGGTCCACGGTCACCTCGACGCCGACCTCGCGCAGGTGCCGCGCGGGGCCGATGCCGGAGAGCAGCAGCGTCTGCGCCGAGCCGATGACGCCGCCGCTGAGCACGACCTCGGCCGAGGCGTACGCCCGGTGGAGTGCGCCGCCGACCGCGTACTCGACGCCGACGGCCCGGCCGTCCTCCATCAGCACCCGGTGCACATGGGCTCCCGTGGTGACGGTCAGTGCCGGGTTGCCGAGCAGCGGGGCGACGAAGCTCTGCCAGGCGCTCATCCGCCGGCCGTCACGGATCGTGGCGTGATTGAAGCCGACACCGACCATCCGTTCGCCGTTGAAATCCTCGGTGTGCTCGTGCCCGAGCGCGAGAGCGGCCTCCACGAACGCGGCTGCGGTGGGATGCGGCTCGGTGATCCGGCCGACCGGCAGCGGTCCGCCCTTGCCGTGCCAGGCGCTCTCGCCGTCGACGTGGTCCTCGGACCGTTTGAACAGCGGCAGCACGCTGTCCCAGTCCCAGCCCGGACAGCCCGTATGGGCCCAGGCGTCGTAGTCGCTGCGGTGACCACGGATGTAGATCATGCCGTTCAGCGAACTGGAGCCGCCCAGGACCTTGCCGCGGGGCCAGTACAAGGACCGGTTGTCCGCGTGCCGCTGAGGCACGGTCATGAGCGCCCAGTCCAGAGGGGACTGGAGAAGCAGCGGCCACCCCTGTGGACTGTGCACGCGCTCGTCGTCGTCCTTCGATCCGGCCTCCACCACATGCACCGAGTGCCCGGCGTCCAGCAGCCGCCGGGCGATCACACTGCCCGCCGATCCGGCGCCCACCACGAGATAGTCGTGCTCCACACGTGTCGGCTGTGACATCGCTCCACGCCCTTCACTCCGTTGTCGCTTCGGCGGAAAGCTATGGTGGTGCGGTCGGCGCGGCTCTCCACCGTGCGCACGGGCAGTCGCCATTGTGCGCACGGCGGGGGACACCACCGACACGGCCCAAGACATGCAGGTCCTGGGCTTCATCGGCCATGCAGACATCACGCGGACCGCTGGACCCGTTCGTCACCCTGTCCCTGTGGTGCGTGGACCTGCACTCACGGGCTGTCTCGCCGGCCGCCCCCGGTGCGGCACCTGCGGCACTCGGACTCGGCAGACCCACGGCAGCTGCCGGTACCCACTTGCCTGCGCCCGCACCGGAGTCCGCTCATGGACCGGCGCGGCGCAGGTCGTCGCCCGCGCACCGCCGCCCTCCCACCCGTAACCCGCAGTTCCTCTGGACCGGAAGGCCCGGCCCCGGTCGGGTCAGGCGGTGGGTACCAACTGTGCGGCGAGGGTGGCGGCGGTCGGCAGTTCCTCGCGGGGGGGGGGGCGCCGGAGGAGGCCTCAAGTTGCGGGTCCCGCGCGATGAATACGTCATCGACACGGTCGTGGCCGACGCGGAAGCCCACGCCAAGGACACTTCGGTGCTCGTCCGGCCGAGGCCCTCGATCACCGAGGACACGACGGTCACATTCGACGCCCGCTCGGCCGAGGTGGTCGAGATCAGCGCGCCGGATGCGGTAAGAAGCCGGACAGCTGCCTCAGCCTGGGCGTGGAGACCGAGCGCGACGCGCACAACACAACCGTGTTCTGGGGCTCGGTGACGAATCAGCGGACCGTGACCCTGGGGCCGGCCGCCGGGCCAGGGAAGCTCAGCATGCAGCTCAACGGTCTGTGGCAGAAGGGCAGCACCACCTACAACCTCCGCTACCACCTGCCCGACCGCTTCCCCACCGACTATCGGCACGCCACACAGATGAGCGAACTCGCCCTGCTGAAGCAGCACTTCGGCTCCTCAGTCGCACAGCGCCAGGCGTTGTGAGGGTGAAATGGCACGGACATGACCCGCACGGCCACTGTGGCCGGCACCACCAGCCATTTGACCGCGGCCCAGACCTTCATCTCGGAACACATCGCAAGCCCTCGACACCTCCACCCTCCTGCCCCTCTCCACCGTCCGCTGCCATCCGACGTTCACCGCCACCAGCACGGCCGCCTCGGGAAGCCGCAGCACGGTCCCGCCCTCCATCGAGGGCCCGGCCGCCAAGAACCCGAGGTCCCTGGAGGTGGAGGTCTCCTACGACGCCGGAGCCAGCACTTCCCACTCGTCGATCTTCGCGGTCGCGAGTGGTCATGGTTACGGGGGGAGGCGGTCCAGGTGAGGGCCTGTTGAAGTCGGTGCGACAGTTGATCGAGTCGGCGAACGACACCGCTGAAGGGGCCGTTGGGGTCTCGAACAGGACGGCGGACGCACCTTCGAGGATGTCGCCGTCCGGGTCGCCCAGTGGGTCATCGCGATGGCCGCCGCGATCTGGCACAACCGTAAGACCGGTACTCCGTCCTACGGTCACTGACCGAGTTCGATCACTGACGGTAACTGGCGGTAATGGAGCCGTGTCTCGGCCCAACCGGCGACACGGTCTCGTCGGGCCGTGACATTCACGGTCGGTCGGTGGCCGGCCCGAGCGGGCCGGCCACGCCGACGCACGCCTCGTTCCCCTCGGGGTCGGCCAGTACCCAGTTCGACGGCGCGTCGGCGTCGTTCACCAGGTCCACCGGCCGCGAGCGCTGCGGCTATCCGGGCCTCGGCCTGGTCGTACGGCACCCACACGTCGACGTGGACCCGGTTGCGCTGCGGGCGCGGTGCGTCCATCTGCTGAAAGTAGAACGGTGCCCCGCGGCGGCGCGGGTCTATCAGGTCCTCGTCGCTGTTCGCGCGGTCCTGGTAGCCGAGCAGGGCACGCCAGAACGCCACCACATCGGATCCTGTGAGGGCGTCGATGGTGACCTGGACGGTCTGCACGGCGGACGGGTCTGCCGGTATGTCCAGCGTGCGGGCCACCTCCGAGATCTGCCGGGCCAGTTCGACGTGCCGCTCGGTCAGCCCGTAGTAGTCGTCTGTGACCGTGATCAGCCGTACGATCACACCCTCCTGCCTCACGTCGATATCCGGGTGATCGTCCCCAGCCTGCGGCATCTCACTGATCGCCTGCACGAACCGGGCGCCGACCGCGAACGACCCGGTGCGGAAGTACGCACACGCCCCCTCGCCCACGACACGCCAGTCCTCCACGCCGGCGGTCTCGTGGAACTGCTGCGGCCCGATGCGCTCCGCCTTGCTCTCAACGTAGGTCATGCGCTCAACGTAGCGTGCAGGTCCGACAACCCCCCTCGGCCATACGGCACTTCGGAACCGCTCGTCTGGTTGACGGGGTGCTGCCCCGCGCCGAGCCTGCGTTGACAAACGGCGCACCCACGGTGGTGGAATCCGGTAAGGGCTCAGAACACGGTCGCGTTCTGGGCCGAGGGCAGCGCCTTCGACAACACGGGCCCGGTGCCTGTCGCGCTGAGCCTCTTCACCGTGGTCGGCGGCGTGGCGATCGGCCTCGTGCTCCGCCGCACCCTGGCCGCCATGGTGGTCACCTCGGGTTCGCCCTCTGCGTCCAGCTCGTCTGGGCCTACTTCCGGCTGAGCCTCGGCGACGTGGTCACCGTCATCACCGGCAAAGGCGTCGTCGCGGAGAACTCGTTCCCGACACTGCCCGACGCCGCCTACCAGCTCGACAGCTCCTACATCACCGGCAGCGGCGACCTCCTCGGCTGGAGCACCTGCCGTTCGGAGCAGACCGAGCAGGCGCAAGAGTTCTGCCTGAAGCAGGCCGATGTCGTCGGCTGGTCGGTGGACTACCTCCCGATCTCCCAGATGTCCGGCATGCAGTGGCTGGGCGCGTCGATCCTGCTGGCCCTGACGGTCGCCATGACGGTGTTCCTGTTCGGCTGGCGACGCAAGCGCCTCGTGTGACGGCCGATCAGGTTGGTGGGCGGCAGAGTCCCGATCTCGTCCTCCAGCGCCTTCGCGGAGATCCGGACGTCGCGGCGGATGAGCTTGTCAGTCAGCAGGCCGAACCACTGCTCGACCTGGCTGATCCATGAAGAGCCGGCCGGCCGGTGGAAGGACTCGGCCGAGGCGACCTCCGCAGGACCCGGGCCGCATGCGACCAGTTGATCGGAGGAGCGGCGCGCGGCACGCTCTGGCGTCAACGGGTCGGCACGGGAACGACATTGCCTGCCGCGTTGCACCGCATGGTCCATGCCGTCGAGTAGCCCGCCTCCTGGATTCGCACGTCCACGTCGGGGGGTTGCTTGCCGCCGGGTACGTCGGCGTTGGCAGCCGTGCAGATGACCTGGGTGATGTAGTGCCAGTTGACGGCCTGGGCCCCGACCCACGGCATGTCGTCGAGCGCGAACCGCAGTTGGGCCGAGGTGCCCCAGGCCCATGTCGCCGACACGGTCACGACCACCACGCAGACCAGGGCGGGCAGCAGGCGACGGGCACGGCGGCCCCAGAACGCGGCCAGGGCGATCCGGCCGCGCCCCGCCTCGCCGAGCAGCAGCCCGGTGATCAGGAACCCGGACAGCACGAAGAACAGGTCGACGCCGAGGAAGCCTCCGCGCAGATGCCCGGCGTGGAAGAGCAGGACGGCCCCGACCGCGAACCCGCGCAGCCCGTCGAGGGCGGCTACGTGCGTACGACGCTCAGGCATGAACATGTACTGTTCCCTCAGCTGTCGCACTTGAGGTTGGCGTACCGGTCATCACTGGTCCACGAGCCCTCGGCCCATGTGTCCACGGCTGCGGGCGTGAAGCCCTGCTGCTTGCCGAGCTCCGTGGTGAACCAGGCGGCAAAGGCGGCCGCCCCCTGCTGGCAGTTGTGGATCCCGTCGGATGCGCGCTGAGCCTTCTTTGCCGACGCGTCGGTGCCCCACACGTGCGAGGCGTCGAGGAAGACCGCCGCACCGCCACTGTTCTTGGCGACCGCGTCGACGACCTGGGGAGCGGTACGCATCTGCGACGCGTGCTTCTTGTAGAAGTCGTCGATCTTGATGGGGGGAGCCGGAACGAACACTGTCCTGGCCCCGGCGTCCTCGGCCGTCTTGACGAGCTTCTCGTAGGCGGCGCGCTGCTGATCCTGGCTTCCCCAGTCGTACGTGGTGATCTGGTAGACGATCACGGTGGGCTGGAACGACTCGATGTTCTTGGTCAGTTGCTTCCACGTGTCGGCAGCGATCATCTTCGTGATCTTCTCGCTGCCGGCGACGATCGTGCCCCCGCCATCGGACGAAGCGTCCTTGAAGTCCACGCCGCTCGCTTTGAGGGCCGCACCCAGGGCCGGGGCCTCGGCGCCGGCGATGGAGTCGCCCACCCACAGCACCTTCGTACCGGTGCTCGTCATCTCGTTCGTCGACTCGCTCTGTCCCTCCGTCCGGACGCCGGTGCCCTGACCACTGCACCCAACCAAGGCGATACCCAGCGCGAGGGCTGTAGCCGCCGTGTTCAGGGTGTACTGGGAGGGGCGACGGTACGTACGCCGATACGGGAATCGGGACCTGTGGTTGCTGTTCATGCATGCAGCAGACCAGCTCGGATGCCCCTTTCTGCCCGCTGTCATCGTTTGCTCAAGAAGCGGGCAACAAGCGCTCATGAAAGCGACTGCTGCTCGCTGACCCGGCGCCGCCTCATGGCCGTTGAGGTTGCGAGATTCTCCCTAATCCGTAGCAAAGGTGGTTCCGGACGCCTCGATGGAGATCGGGACGACCGGCTCACGGGGGGCCTCTCCCGATGGACCATCCGGCAACACCATGACGGCCCGCCGGGCACATGGATGTCCGGCGGGCCGCCGTGCGAGTCCGTGAGGGTCAGCTTCCCGTGAGGGTGACCGCCAGGGACGTGATGTTCAGCGGGAACTGGAGGATCGGAGTCGGCTCGCCGGTGACGAGGTTGATGCTGTAAAGCGTCGGGGTGCTTGCGCCGTACGGGGTGAGCGAGGCGAACGCGGCGACCGACGTCGTCTTGCCGTTGGTCAAGTAGCTGAAGATGTCGAGGCCCGCGTTGGGCTGCGCGTCGAAGCCGAGCGAGCCGACCGTGGTCAGCGTGCCGTTGTTGGCCGGCGCCTGGAGGACGAGGTTGTCCGTCTTGGTGTCGATGCCGTACAGGAGCGTCCCGGTGGCGGCGGCCAGGTCGTTGTTCGTGTAGCCGGACGCGGTGACGCCCCGCGTCGGCCCGGTGGCCGGCGGGGTGGTGAGGGTTGTGTCCTCGACCGTGGTGTGGTCATTGAGGTTGTGCCGCAGGTTCTGCCCGTTGTCGCTGACCACCCGGAGCCGGTCGGCCGCCGGGTTGAAGTCGAAGCCGAAGTTGGTGCCGTACAGCGCGACCTGGAGCTGGGAGACCTTGGTGACCACCACGTCGGAGGTCTGCGGCGGCGTCTTGATCGTGTAGATGCCGCCCTTGTCGCCGAGGCCGTACAGCAGGCCGTCCTGGACGCGGTGGTCGAGGGCGAGCAGCTTGGTGTCGCCGCTGAGACCGGTGATGACCCGGACCCAGTCGAGCACGTTCGGCCGGTCGGTGGTGAAGGTGGCCATCAGGGTGCCGTCGCCGGTGATCCCGAAGGCGCGCAGGCTGGGCGTGGCCGCGGCGGCCGAACCGGTGCCGGGCGCGCTCACCAGCAATGCCGCGGAAACGGACAGGACCGCGGCGGCCGCCGCAAGTCTCTTTCTGATTCCTGCTTTCATCATGTTCCCCTCCCGTTCGATCGAATGTCATCGAGGAAAATTGCACCCGCGATGCGGATCTCTGCGCATGCGAATTTCGGCGCTTTGACGACTCCTGTTTAGCCGCCTTCACGGCAGCTCCACAACCGGATCGGGACCCAACCCTGCCTGGATCCCGGAACTTTGCGCACCATGACAAATACCCGGGTGGCGCAAGAGTCGTCGATTCACGCGAAGTGACAAATCGCGTCCGGATTTCGTCTGTCGACCCGCTCACCTGCGGTGGCAGGCTCCCGTCCATGGGGAGCCTCTTCGCCGAACTGGCCCGGCAGGCGCCGACCAACGCCTGCCGGGAGGTCGAGACGTATCTGCGCGAGATTCCGGAGTTCCGTTCGTGGGAAACCAGGCCCCGGGCCAAGGCCGAGACGATGGAATACTCGGTGTGGCTGCGGCGCCGCACGATCGAACTGTCTCCGGACAACAGCGAGCTGACCGACGGCGACCTCCGCTGCATCGCGGCCATCGGCGAGGTGCGGGCCGACGCCGGAATGTCCTCGGATTCGCGGCAGCAGATACTGCAGTTGCACACCACGCTGATGCTGCGTGACATCCAGGAGGCGGCCGAGAGCCTGCGCAGCGGCGATGTCGAGGAACTCATGCAAGTGATGACCTGGTTCGCCCCGCAGGGAGACCGCGGGATCGTCGCCTACCGACAGGGATTCGTGACGGTGCTGCGTCGTCGTCTGCCGTACGTCGAACAGATCGCCCTGCTGGCCAGGTCGCTGGTGACCGGCGACCCCATGGCCGCGGACCTCGCCGCCGCACTGGATCTGGAACTTCCGGAGTTCTGCGCCGTCACGGTGATCCGCGTGCCGGACAGCCCGTTGGGCCACCATGACCTGGACGTCGAGATCGAAACGCTGGTGAAGATGCACCGGGTGCCGGTCGTCTGGTATCCGGAGAGCGGTACGAGGGGCGGCGAGCTGATCGCCGTCGTTCCGTGTACCGACGAGGCGATACGGCTGCCTTCCGCCCCCGACGCCGTCGCGGACCTCGTCGGGGACTTCGCCGAGACCCTCGGCCGCCCCTGCGCCGCCGGCACCGCCACCGCCCCGCTCGACGAACTGCCCGCCGCCCTCGAACGCGCCCGCCGGATCAGCAAATCGGCCCCGCTGGGAAAGCCGTCCCGCCGCATACGGCCGTACGTCATGGCGGACGTCTTCGTCGAACTCGCGGTCGCGGACGTGCCGTTCATCGACGCCTGGCTCCACACGGTGGCCCGGAGCCTCGAACCGGGCCCGGACCTCATGACCACGCTCGACGCCTACTACCGCCACGACATGAACCGCGGTGCGGCGGCAGCGTCCCTCAACGTCCACCCGCGCACCCTGGACTACCGCCTGCGCAGGGTCGCTGAACTCACGGGTATCGACCCGGGCTCGGCGCACGGCATACGCACGCTCAGCACCGTTGTGACGCGGCGGCTGTCGGGCGCGTGGGCCTGAAGAGCGAGGGGTACGCGCGCCCCGGAGTGTCAGCGGGTGCACCCAACTCTCACCGCCGCACCGCCTGAGTACGATCACCTACGCCGGTCTGAGTACGCGAGCGGTAGCCCGTGCCACGCCACGCCGGAAGGGTGGACGCATGCGTCGACTGCTGCTCCTCGCCCCACTGTTGCTGTTCACCGCCGGCTGCGGCGTGGTGCAGTCCTCCGAGGATGAGGCGACGGACGCCGCACGGGAGGCGGCGAGGACGGCGGGGCAGCGGCTCTACAGCCAGCGTCCGCGCACGGCGGAGGAAGTCGGCCGCGCCGCTTCCGGCATCGACGGGGTGGAGGTACTGCGGCTGACCGGTACCGCGACCCACGACGGGGACGGCATCGACGTCCTCGTGCGCACGTCCGGCTCGGCTTACAACGGATGGCTCGACCCTCAGCGGGTCACCGTGCGGCGCTGTTTCGCCGTGCGGGTGTCGCCCAAGTCGGACTGGGGCGAGGATCCCCGCGACGTGGACTGCCCGGACGGCCGTCCGCTGACCTTCGCCCCGCCACCCGAACCGCCCCGGCTGCCGTACGAGGAGCTCCGCGCGAAACTTCCCCGGGTGCCGGAGGGCGGCCGGGTGGACGAGGCCGATGTGCGCCGTACGCTCGCCGCCCTGGACCTGGATCCGGTGATCCGAACCGAGGTGAAGGCGGAGAGCGGCCGGGTCGGCGTTCTCCTGTCGGTGCGGGGCAACGGCTTCGACCCGCAGGACTGCCTTCTCGCCCGCGTGAGCCCCGGCGCCACCGAGGTGTGGGTACCGCCCCACATGCAGCGGATGCCCGGAGAGGGCGGCTGCACCGTCGGCAACGCCCTGGAACCGGCCCCGCCACCGCACTGACCGGGGTGCCTGGGCCGGCGAACACCCGCACCTTCCCCGCGTCAGCGAGGTCGTCCATCGGGCCAGGGGGTCATCGGCAGACGCGGCCGGTGTTGATGCACTGGACCATGCGGTTCATCAGGCGCTCGTCGAAGACGTTGATGAAGTCGCCGTGGTCCGTGATCGGCTTGTGCATCTGCTCGGGGAAACCGTCCACTGCGTAGAAGGGGCTGGACTGCCCGTTGTCGTCGAGGCTGGGTGCGTCCACGTCGTAAAGCAGTCGCTGGACCAGCTGCGGGATGGCCTTCATGCCGCTCGGGCAGGCACCGGTCCTGGGGTCCGCGAACGCGACATGTGAGCGGTGGTTGGCACTGTCGGTGCTCCGGCCGTCCCAGCAGCTCTGGAACTTGGACGTACGGACCAGGCTGCTGCCTTCCGGGCAGACCGGGTACTTGTCCGTCAGCTGCCGGTTCTCGTAGCCCGTGCAGCTCCACGATGCGTTCGCGTTGGCGGTCCCGTTGGTGAATGCCTTGGCGTCACCGGTGATGATCCGCAGGAACTTGGGCATCGCCACGACCTTGCCGCGCGGGCTGCCGACGAAGTTCAGGGTCACCTTGGAGGCGGTGAGGATCGTGCCCGTGTTGCCCTCGGCGCCGCCGCCGAGCTGCTGGGCGTCGAACTCCTGCGTGCCGTCCTGCAGACGGAGCACCGGCCAGTAGTACGTCGACTTGTCGCCCTGGTTGCGGCAGCTGGTCGCGGCGGCGGCGAACTCCTCGTTGGTGGTGAAGGCGTCGTTGTCCTGATTGCCGACGTAGTCGTGCGTGTGGTGCGCGCCGTTGTCGACGCCGGGTGCGACGATGATGTTGTCGGAGTTGTAGAGCTTGTTCTCGTTGACGCCGCACCGGGTCGTGAAGAGGCCGACGGAAGCGCCGCGCTGCTTGCGAGGGCTCCTCACATTGGGCCGGACCGTGGTGATGTCCACGAAGTCGGCGGCTACGGGGCCGTTGCCGCCCTGGCCGGCGGTCTCGTCCTGCCCTTGGCCCTGCTCCTGCCCCGGCGCTTGGGCGTCGGTGGCGCGCAGTGTGCAGGTGGCGAGGGATTCAAGGCCCTGCGGCCTGGTGCCCGACCGGCCGATCGCGACAGTGATCCGGTCGATGGTCGCCACGCGCTTGTCCTTCAGCGGAGCCATGATTGCGTTGGCGGCGAAGGTGCCGTCCCGCTGGACGGCCATGGCCGAACTTTGCAGACGCTGGTATGCCTCGGCCACCTGCTTGTCGAGCAGCGCGAGTTCCTTGGCGACCTGCGCCCTGGCCGGGCCGGGGACCGAGGTCAGCTTGGCGCCGACATCCGGGCAGCTGATCGTGCTGGCCCCGCCCGCCGGATCGGCTTGCCGTTGGGGAGCGCGTTTGGTCGAGTTGTTGTTTGCGCTCTCGTGGGCGGAGGCATACACGTTGACCGCGATCAGCCCGCCCGCTCCGAGCGCGAGACCTGCCGTGGCGGCGATGACGCGATGTGTTGTCTTCGAACGCTTGCGGGCGTTGTGTCGCATGAGATTCCTCCTGGTGCTGGGCGGCAGATGTGCCGACGGTCTGGGGTGGCCAGAGTTGCGGGTGGGTTGGGCGTGAGGCCGCGTCTTCGGCGTCATGTCATGCCTACGTAAGAACTCGGCCGCGTCGGCGGTACGGAGTTGTCGGTCACGTCTTACGGAATGCTGACGCGGGGCCGAGGGGCGGGCCACGGCCGGAGGTGTGCGCCTAACTTGAGGCGATGCGATCCCTGCGTACCGTGCGCGTGATGGTCCTGGTGACGGCCGCTCCGCTGCTGTTGGCAGCGGCTGGTTGGATGCACCCGCGACATCTGACGCCGAGGACGGCAGACCACTGGGCCCAACTGCACGTGGTCCTGCTGCCCGTTTTCCCGCTCCTCGTGCTCGGATTGGTGGTGCCCTTGTGGGGCCGGCCGCGCCGCGATGGGGAGGGAGCTTTGACGGTGCTCTCCTGGGCCGGATGTCTGTGCTTCGCCGCGTACTACTCGGGCCTCGATGCGGTGGCCGGCATATCCGCCGGGGTCGTGGTGGACAACGGGGTGCATGGAGCGGCCGGTCGGCTGTTCGTCACCGGCGACGAGCTGGGCCGGATCGGGGTGTACGGGTTGGCCGTGGCCTCGCTGGCTTCCTGTGCGGTGCTCTGGCGGCGGCATGGTGTGCGGGTACTGCCGGGCGCCGCGCTCCTGTTCGTCGCCTGCTGGTCGTTCGTCGACAGCCACATCTTCTGGCCGAGGGGCGTGTTCACCATGCTCGGTTTCGCCGTGGCGTTCGCCCTGCTGTCGGCGGCGGCACACCGATCCGCCGAGGGCGCGCGGGAGCCGGGCCGGCCGACGAAGCCCTGACGTGCGCGTGCCGAGCGCCCTGTCGCTCTGGCCGACCGCAGCGGGACAGACGCCCGCGCGGGTGATCCGGCGCATGGTGGATCGGGAGTGTCCGGTGTGCGGCGTGCTCGGCCGGAGCCCGCTTCGTCTTGGCGGTGGCGCGTTCTGGCAGTTGGGGGGCCGGTAGGATCCGCGGGTTGTCTCATCGGGGAGGGATCATGGCCGGAGGCCGGGAAAGCGCCGACCACAGCACGGACGGCGCCGCTGACGTCGTGGACGAGGCGGCGGTGCAGTTGGTGTACCGTCCGCTGCCCGCCGACACGTTGGTGGGTCTGCGGGCTCGGCAGCGCATCAAGCGGTGGGGGTTGGTGCTGCGGAGCGTGTTCCTCGCACTGTGGGTGGGGCAGTGGCTGCTGGGCACGATAGGCCGGGGCAGCGCCGACGTGGTCTCCACCGTTCTGTTCGTGTTCGTGGTCCTCGTCGTGGGTGGCTATCCGCGGTTGCAGGCCGCCCAGGTGCAGCGGATCGTCGGATGGCAGGGGGAGTACCGCACAGTCGTGTCCGCGGCCGGAATGACCACCAGCAGTGACCACAGCACGCTCATCCAGAAGTGGTCGGTCCTGCAGGGCTACCGGGAGACGCGTGGCCATTTCGTCCTGTTGAGCCGGGACCCCAACATCCTGTGTCTTGAGGTTCTGCCCAAGCGTGGGTTGAGCACGGCCGACGACGTCGACCGGCTGCGCGCTCTCCTGGACCAGTACTCCACCCGCGTCTGACATACGCGTCGACTTCGATGAACGCCCGTAGTCTTCCCCGTTGTTGGCTGCGCTTCTCGGACAGTTGGTCTATACCAAGCGGCTGTGTCCCAGTATCCTCATCCGTAGCCGGCCAACAGCACACCGTTCTCTCTCCCCCCACCCGCACCAGGTTGCGTGTCGGCGCCAGTGGCACCGCACGACGAGCCCGGCAGCCGCGCGACCTGATTCACCGCTTCCAGGAGGAACACGGTGAGAGTTCGCACCAGAAGCTCGGCGATCATCGGCACGATCTGTCTCGTCGCCTCCCTCGCGCTGACCGCGGCGTCGGCCGATGAGCAGGCCGCCGCACGGAAGGCGGCGAAGATCACCCTCAAGAACGTGGCCACGGCCAAGAACCCGACGGCCGGAGCCGCCGGCCCTGGCGGAAAGCTCTGGATCGCCGAACGCGCGGGCACCGTACGGGTCCTGGACGGCAAGGGCCTCGGCAACCCGGTTCTCGACATATCCGCCGAGACCACGACCGACGGCGAACGCGGGCTGCTGGGCATCGCGTTCGACAAGAAGTTCGCGCACTTCTACATCTCGTTCACCAACCTTGAAGGCACCAGCACCGTGGACGAGTTCGCCGTACGGTACGGGAAGATCCAGCCGCAGACCCGCCGTACGGTCCTCACACAGACGCAGCCCTATCCGAACCACAACGGTGGCGACATCAAGATCGGCCCGGACGGCTATCTCTACATCGCGCTCGGCGACGGCGGTTCGGGCGGAGACCCGCACGGCAACGGGCAGAACCTCGGCACGCTGCTCGGCAAGCTCCTGCGGATCGACCCGAGGGGCGGCAAGCCGTACGCGATCCCGAAGGACAACCCCTTCGTGAACGACCCGAACGCCAGGGACGAAATCTGGGCGTACGGGCTGCGCAACCCGTGGCGGTTCTCCTTCGACGCGGGCACGGGCGACCTGCTGATCGGTGACGTCGGCCAGAACGACTGGGAGGAGATCGACTGGGCCCCGGCCGGCAGCAAGGGCGGGGAGAACTACGGCTGGAACCAGATGGAGGGCACCCACCCCTTCCGCGGCGGCACGGAACCCGCGAACCACGTGCCGCCGATCCATGAGTACGACCGCACCAACTTCGGCTGCTCGGTGACCGGCGGCTACGTCTACCGGGGCAAGGCGATCCCGGACCTCAAGGGCCAGTACGTGTACAGCGACTACTGCGACGGCACCGTCCGTTCCCTGCAGTTGAAGAACGGCAAGGTGACCGCCGTGCACGACCTCGGAGTCAACGGCGGCGAGGTCATCTCCTTCGCACAGGGCGGCAACGGCGAACTGTATGTGCTTGCCATCGGCGGCAGCGTCTTCCGTATCGAGGCGGCGTAGCGAGTCGCGCCGACTCAGGGATAGAGGCCCGCCCGGAAGGTGAACGAGACGAGCTGTGCGCGATCGCGTGCGCCGACCTTCGTCATCGCGCGCACCGCATGCGTCTTCACGGTGAACGGTGACACGGACATCTGCGCCGCGATCTCGTCGTTGCCGAGACCGCTCGCGACGAGAACGACCACGTCGCGCTCCCTGGGCGTCAGGGCGTCGAAGCGTCGTAGCAGCTCCCGGTCGATCACCGGAGGCGGGCTGTCGGTCATGTGGCCGATGAGCGCGGCCGTCGCGGCGGCCGACAGCGCACCGCCACCACCGACGACCTCGGTGATCCCGGCGACGAGTTCAGCAGGACTCACGGTCTTGCTGAGGAAGCCGTTGGCGCCCGCGCGCAGTGCGGCGAGCACGATGTCGTCCTGGTCGAACGTGGTCAGCACGATCACCCGGGTCCTCTCGGGTGGATGCTCTGCGCGGATCCGACGAGTGGCTTCGACGCCGTCGATGCCGGGCATCCGGATGTCCATCAGGACCAGGTCGACGGGGTGGTCCCGGAGGAAGGGGACGACCTGGAGTCCGTCGGAGAGATCACCCACGACGACCAGGCCGGGGTCGAGCCGGAGCATCGCCTTGATCCCGGCCCTGATCTCGTCCTGGTCGTCGACGATCAGAATCCGCGTCATCGTACGACCGCTCCCAGTGGGCTGAACTCCGCATGGACCCGGAACCGCCCGCCGTGACTGTCGATCGTCAGCCGCCCGCTGGAGGACTCGACCCGTTCGCGCATCCCCACGAGCCCGAGTCCGCTGCCGGCGTCGAAGCCGCGAGGTGAAGGACTGACGGGGTTCTCCACGGTGACGCAGATCCTGCCGTCGCGCTCGCGCACGTCCACCGTCGCCGCCCCCTCTCCGTGCCGGTAGGCATTCGTGAGTGCTTCTTGAACGACCCGGTAGACCGTCACGCCGACGCTGGGCTCCACGAAACCCTCAGGGATGGAGATCGAGGGGCGGACGTCCAGGCCGATGCTCTCGAAAGAGGCGACCAGTCCTTCCAGACCGCTGAGCGCCGGGGTCGGTCGGAGTGCCTCGTCGCCGGAGACGTCGTCCCCGAGGCGGAGCAGCGCGAGGATGCGCTGCGTCTCGACGACGACGGTGCGGGCGCTGGACCTGGCGGAGACGAGGGCCTCCCGGGAGGACTCGGCGCCTTCGGGCAGCCCGATCTCCGCGGCACCGAGGTGCAGGCTGAGCATCGCGACCTGGTGACCGATGACGTCGTGGAGGTCGCGGGCGATGCGCAGCCGTTCCTCGGTCACGCGTCGGGTGGCTTCGATCTCGCGCGTCGCGATGGCGCTCTCAGCCCGTTCCTCCAGGGTCCACCAGTGCTCACGGTGGATACGGAGTGCGGCCCCCGTCGCACCTCCCGCCACGGCCGAGAAGAGGGCGGCGGCTCCGACGACCGCGCCGCCGCGGAATCCTCCGACCGTCATGAACGCGCCCAGGAAGAACGCCGCCACGATGCCGGTTCCGACCAGCGGCTGTTTTCCCCTGAGTGTGACGGAGAACAGCACGAGCACGGCCATCATCCACACCGACAGGGGGTCGTGCCCCACCGCGGTGACGGCGAAGGACGCCGCGCTCGTCACGACCAGCCCCGCCCACGGCCTCCACCACGACAGGGCGACGCCGCCGCCGGCGAGGAGCACGGAGAGGGCCGTCGGCCAGTCCGAGCCCCTCAGTACCGCGGCCACGATCTGACCGGTGAACGCCAGCGCGGCGACCGCGTAGGCGATGCGGTGGGGCACCTCCGGCCGGCGGACCCACAGCGGTGCCACGGGCCCGTCCTGACTGTTCTGCGCCTTGACCATGTGCTGATTCTCGTTCACGCGTGCGGCGGCCGTGTACTTCGAATGTGGTAGACGGCGAGGCTGTACCACCCTGTGGTGAGCGATGGAGCCCCTTCCCGTCGAAGCGGAGGGCGGAAGTACTTCGTTCGAAGTACGCGGCCTCTGGCCAGGCCGCTGAGACTCGTGATCGAGGCGACCGTCTCACACCGTCACGATCACAACGGGACACCCGATGACTCAGACCACCGTAACTTCGACAGCTTCGACCACGGCCACGACGACGCCCTCCGGGCTCCGTACGCTCTATCTGATCCGGGTCGCCTTCTCCCTGATCTGGGTGGCGCTGGTCTTCGCCACGTCCGCCAGGCTGGTGTCGACGGACGAGCCCACAGTGATCGCTGCCGTGCTCCTCGTCGTCTACCCCCTGTGGGACGTCATCGCCACGCTCCTGGAGCGCCGGCTGGCTGGCCCCGGCGCCACCAACCGCGTCAGTACCGTCAACATCGGTCTGGGCCTCACCGCCACCGCCGGGATGATCGTCGCCGTCTTCTCCACCATCGGTACGACCCTTCTCGTGTTCGGTGTCTGGGCACTGCTGTCCGGAGCCATCCAGCTCGTCGTGGCGATCCGGCGCCGACGCACCGTCGGCGCCCAGTGGCCCATGGTCATCAGCGGCGGGCAGTCCGTCCTCGCCGGTGCCACCATCGCCGCCACGTCCGCCTCGGCGACGAGCGGCCTGTCCACCGTCGCCGGCTACTCGGCCTTCGGCGCCTTCTGGTTCCTCGTCTCGGTCATCGCACTGAGCATCCGCGGCCGACGCGAAGAGCGCTGATCACTGCCGCGCTTCACACCGGCCATTGAATGCTCCCCTCCCTGAAGGGGAGGGGAATCCTCACCCTCCAGGGCTGTTTGGGGATTTCTAGCTCACGCTGCCAGATGGGGCAGCGCCCCACCTGGTCTTCCGCGATCAGCACTAGCCGGGTTCAGACCTGCCCGGACGAGCATCACGCGGGCGGAGTTCTTGTCCCTGGGGGAGGAGACTTCGCATGCGGTGCACGTATACGTTCGTTCTGACAGCGGCAGGGCGTGCTTGGCTCTCGCTCCGCAGTGCGCGCAGTCCATCGTGGTGTGGGCCGGGTGCACAAGGTGCACGATCCGGCCGTGCTTGCGGGCCATCTCGGTCAGAGCCCGTTTGGTGGCGCCGATCGCCGCGTCAGCGGCCTTGCGGGCCATCGTCGACTTCGCGAGGAACTTCGGGCGGAAGTCCTCCATCGCTATGGCGTCGTGGTCGGTCACGACCTTTTTGGCCCATTTGCGGCCGGTGTCCTGACGCTGCCGGGCGATCTTCGCGTAGGTCTTCGCCCGCCACTTCTTCGCCTCCCGGTAGCCCTTCGAGCCGGTCTGCCCCTTGGCGGGTTTGCGGCGGGCCATCATCCGGTCGTACCGCGACAGCCTGGCCTGGGCCTTTTTCCCGTGCCCGACGTGCGGGAGGTCGTGGGCGTCGGACGTGGTGGTCGCGGTCTCCTTCACGCCCCAGTCGATGCCGATCACACGGCCGGTCTCCGGCAGCGGCTGGACTTCGGCAGGGACCACGAACGAGGCGTACCAATGCCCGAGACTGTCCTGGTAGACGCGCACACTGGACGGGTCGGCCGGAAGTTCCCGCGACCACACAGGAGTCAGGGCAATCCCGCCTGCGAGGTGCAGCTTCCTGTCCTTGAGGCGGAAGCCGCGCTTCGTGTAGCTGAGGCTCGGCAGGGCTTCGCGCTTCTTCTTCCACTTGGGCATCCCGGCCCGCTGCCGCATCGGCAGATGCTCCTTGATGTCCTTCTGGGCCTTAGCGCGGGATTTGCCGAAGTCCCGGATGAGCTGCTGCTGCGGCACCGACGAGCCTTCGCGCAGCCATACGGTGCGGGTGCGGGCTTCGGTCAGCATCTTGTCGAGCTGGGCCGGACCACAAGTCCGCCTGTCCGCGCTTTCGGGCCGGTGCTTGTTCCACAGGTGCGTCTGCTTGGACTTCGCGCAGCACTCGTTCCAGAGCCATCGGCACCGGTCCCACTCGCCCATCAGCGCGGCGAAGGCGGTGGACGACACACGCAGGCGAAACGTCCACCGGGCGTGCCCGGCATCCTCCGCTACCCGTAGTGTCGTCATGCCACCACGCTACCACTACGATTGGGTGCATGGATCAAGAAGTACGCATCACGCTCAGGCTCCCCGAAGACCTCCACGCGTGGCTGGTGGCTCAGTCCAAGTCCGCCCGGCGGTCCCTCAACTCCGAGATCCTGCACCGGCTTGAGGCCGGGCGCCGCAGGACCGTGGCAGACACTGAATCGCCCTGACGGCGATTCAGCTTTTCCTGCCCTGCTCCGCAGGAGTCCGATTCCTCCCCGGCCTGAAGGCCGAAGCATCCTCGGAGGACCCCGCCGGTGACGGCGGCGAGAGAGATGAGCACGGGGTCGATGCTCCGGCTGGGAGCGAGCGGCGCGAGGATGGCGGCTGCGGTGATGGCAGAGATGGTGACGGAGCCGACCGCGATGTGCAGGACCGCGGCGAATCGCCCAGACCAGGAGCAGGGGCGCGAAGGAGTGGGCGCCGAAGTAGCTCTGCAGGATGTCGCCGAGTCCGCCGGCCGCGACGGCGGCCAGTGATCCGCCGACCACGGTGAGGATGAGGATCTGCCCGCTGTCCTTGAAGCCGCGGGCGATGGCGTCCTCGACGCGCTTCTGTCCCATGCGGATACGGCCGATCACCACGGTGTCGATCAGACCGGCGAGAAGGGCGACGACCGGGTTGGGGAGGAAGCCGAGCACCCGGTTGTGCAGGTCCGCGGCGTCCGCGATGGCGCCGGTGGCGATCATCAGCAGGGCGAGCAGGAGCAAGGCGAAGCTGGGCAGCAGGTGCGGGCCGCCGTCAGCCACGGACTCACCCGGCACACGGCCCGCACGGTCGTGGACATCGACCTGCTGGACCGGCAGCTGGAGGAAATCCGCCGCAGCGGATTCTCCGCGTCGTTCGAGGAGCGCGATCTCGGCGCCGCATCGATCAGCGCACCGGTCTTCGGCAGCAGCGGCGAGCTGGTCGCGGCGGTCGGCATCGGAGCACCGACCCAGCGTCTGACCCCGGCCGATGTCGCCCAGCTCGCGCCGCTGGTCATCGAGGCGGGCGAGGAGGCCTCACGCCGCCTCGGCTACCGCCCCGGCATCCGCACGCAGATCAGCGACTCGCCCTGACCTGCCCGGTGCTGCCCTCCCGGTTACGGCTTGATGCCCACGCCGGTCCACAGGCTGACCTGCGCGTCTGTCACGGAATCCGTCCCGGCGGTGTCCTCGGGGCGCCAGCGGTGACCGACGGTGACGCCGGGTTCCAGCAGGTCGAGTCCGTCGAAGAAGCGGGCCACATCCTTCTGGGAACGGAACTGCACGGGCGTGCCGGCGCCGTTGTAGATGTCGGTGACCTTCTGCCAGGTCTCGGGATCGAAGTCCGGTGTGCAGTGGCTCAGCGCCAGGGCGCTGCCCGAGGGCAGGACGTCGAGCAGGTTGCCGACGATGCCGTACGGGTCCTGCGCGTCCGTGACGAAGTGCATCAGGGCGTTCAGGGACAGGGCCACGGGCTTGGTCATGTCCAGGACGTCGGCCAGCTCGGGGGAATTGATGAGGGTCTGGGCGTCGTTGACGTCCGCCTCGATGTACGTGGTGCGCCCCTGGGGTGTGCTGCGCATGAGGCGCTCGGCGTACTTCAGGACGAGGGGGTCGTTGTCCGCGTAGACCACGCGGGCGTCGGGAACCGCGTTCTGCGCGACCTGGTGCAGGTTCGGTTCGGTGGGGATGCCGGTGCCGATGTCGAGCCACTGCCGGATGCCGTGCTCGGTGGCGAGGACCCGGGTGGCCCGGTGCATGAAGGCCCGGTTCTCGCGGGCGCACACGAAGATCCCGGGATAGGCGGCGGCGACGGTCTCGGCGGCCTTCCTGTCGACCTCGAAGTGGTCCTTGCCGCCGAGGTAGTAGTCGTACATGCGAGCGGAGTGCGGCCTGCTGGTGTCGATGTCCCGCGCGGCGTGGGGGGTGCTCATTCTCTTCCCTTCAGTGGTGTCTTCGTCCTGCCGGGCGGGTCGTGGCCAGGTTCGGCCGGCGTCCTTCCCACTCGGGTCCTGGCTCAGCAGGCCGTCAGATGATCGGCCATCCCCTTCTTGACGCCGGCGACGAACGCGGCGATCTCCTGCGGGGTGTAGATCAGTGCGGGGCCGTTCGGATCGGTCGACTGCCGCAAGGCGATACGGCCGTCGGCGAGCTGCTTCGTCTGTACGCACTGGCCCCCGTTGGGACCGCTCCACGGGCTCTCCCAGCCCTGGTCACCGAGGTCGGAGGCGGGCATGCCGTTGTAGAAGGAGAAAGGGTCGTCGGTGACGGTCATGAATACTCCTTACGCATGCGGTTCAAGAGGCTCCTGCTGGTCGCCGACGAGGTGAGCAGCGACATCCGGTTGTGCGCCTCGAGGTGGGCGACGACATCGGAGCGCTGGTCCAGGTACATGGAGGCGGACAGGATCTCGGAGTAGACGACGTCGGGCAGCTCCGGCTCCTCGAAACGGAAGTAGGTGAACGGCGCGCACGCCCCCACATGGGCCCCCGCGGTGAACGGCACGATGTCCACGCTCACATGACTCAGCTCCGAGACCTCCAGGAGGCGATCGATCTGCTCGCGCATCACCTCGGCGCCGCCGACCACCCGGTGCAGCACCGCTTCCTCCATCACCACCCATAGCGTGGGGGCGTCGGCTCCCTCCAGCAGGTTCTGTCGGCGCAGACGCAGATCCACTCTGCGCTCCAGGTCCTCCGGAGAGTCGTTGGGGAAGCCGCCTCGCAGGACCGCGCCGGCGTACCCATGGGTCTGCAGCAGCCCCGTGACGTAGTGGGGTTCGTAGGTGCGCAGCGTCTTGGCGCCGGTCTCCAGACTGACGTACGCGCTGAACCAGGAGGGCACGACGTCGCGGTACGCGTGCCACCAGCCCGGTTCGTTCGCCTGCTCGGCGAGACCGACGAACTCGTCGACCTCCTGCTGCCCGGCTCCGTAGGTCTGCAGCAGCTTCTCGACGTAGAGGGGCTTGAGGCTGACCTCCGCCTTCTCCAGGCGGCGGATGGTCAGGGGCGTCACACGCAGCGCCTTCGCCGCGTCGTCCAGCGACATGCCCGCGTCCTCACGCATGTCGAGCAGCCGCCGGCCGAGGATCATGCGCAGCACCGTGGGTGCGCTGGCGCCCGTACTCGAACGGACCTCACTCACACCCGAACCTCCTGAGGATCTGTCACCGGTCGCAGTCTGACAGGTACTTGCTGATGTCACCAGACCGAAACGGGCTTGCTGAAATTATCAGGCAGAGCCTTGCAGCATGAACTCCGCTGCGAGCATAGTGAGTTGAGTGAACGAACCTGGCGATCGTCCACGCGTCGCGGGCCAACAGGCCCTGCCACCACGCGAGTTGGGGCGTACAGGGCGTTCGAGTCTCGACGCGCCGCCCGGAACACCCCTATCCGATCGGCCCGTTGCTCACCTTCCCGTCACCCCACTGCGTACGCTCACCGATGGAAGGCCACCACCGTGTCCCCCCACACGACCCACTCCCCACAGCTCCTGGACATCGCCGATCCGGAGCGCTCCCGCTGGCTCGAACTCCCCGCCCAACGCACCAGTGTGAGAATCGCCCGAGGCTTCGTGAGCAAGGGCCTGACCGCCTGGCGGCTGCCCGTCGACCTGTGCGCCGACGCCGTGCTGCTCGTGTCCGAGCTGGTCACCAATGCCGTACGCCACACACCCAGCGCACGGATCCTGTGCGGTATAGGCCTCGTCGCAAACGCCTGTCTGCGACTGGAAGTCCACGACCACGGCCACGCCACCAGCTTGCCCCCGTGCGAGCCGGGCCCCGAGGAGGAGAGCGGCCGCGGACTGTTCCTCGTGCAGGCGATCGCGGGCAACTGGGGTGTCGACCGGTCCAGACTGACGAGTGGCAACGTTGTCTGGGCGACGTTGAGGACCTCATCCTGAGGGCTGGGGGCGGCAGGGAGCGGCGGGCCCCTCCCGATGCGGCAGGCGTTCTCACCCGCGACGGGGAGGCGGACGTGGGCGACCGTGAAGCAGTGGGGCAGGGAAGCAATTTCAAGCCAAAGTCGAGAGCGGCGCAGAGTTGATCGGGCGTGGACGGGGCCCGAATGCCGCCTTCGATGCGCCCGTTTCGCTGCCCGTACCACCGGCCGCACCTCAGGCAACCGGCCCCGGCTCAGTGGGCCATCCCACGGTCCATCTCACGCGCCCGGGTTTCCAGCGCGGTGACGATCGTGGCTGACGCGGTCCGGGGATTGCCGGGAACCTGCACCTCGCGCTGGACGCCACCACACCCCCGGCCGGATCCCGGTTCGGGCATCTCCACCTCGATTCCCGCACGCCGCGCGAGCGCGACCGCTGTCGCCACGAAACCCTCGGAGAGCGCGAGGATCACGGAGTGCCCCGTCCGGCAGTGCCAGGCGACCAGGCCGCGTGTGAACTCCGCGTACACGGCCGGATCGACCTCGAGCGTGTCCGGGTCGCCCCAATACTTGCCCTGCCCGATTCCCGAGGCCAGCTCGAGCTCGGCCTCGAAGACCTCGACCTGCCGTAGGAAGAGGCGGCCGGCACCGTTCGACGGGTTCCACAGCGTCTCGTCACCGATGTTGAAGTACATGCTCATCCGCGATCCCCCTGCTCAGCCGCCCGGCACAGGGTAGAAGATCGTGAGGGTGGTAGGCACCTGGGTAATACGGCGCCTTGGAGTATCAAAGCTCGCTGCTCCGGCTTGGGCATGGTTGAGCAACTGCCGCGGCGTCGCGCGATACCGCGCACAGCACCTTGGTGAAACCAGCCGTTCCGCCCTCGCTTCTTTCACATCCCTGAGCCCGGTTGGTCTGGCTACGGTTCGTCCCGTGTCGTGTCTTCCAATGGCGCGCGGATAGGGGTGGGGTCGTTCAGGCGGACAGTGGTCTCGGCGTAGTCGGGGCCGAGCGCGGCCTCCGCGATCTGCAACGCCCGCCGAGCCAACGGCAGTGCCTCCGCATGACGTTCCAGGGCGTTGAGGGTGGAGGCGAGGTTGCCGAGGCGGAGGGCGGTGTCGGGGTGGTCGGGGCCGAGCGTGGCTTCGGAGATCTGCAACGCCCGCTCTTCCAGTGACAGTGCCTCCGCATGACTCCCCAGGGCGCTGAGCGTCCTGCCCAGGTTGCCCAGGCGCAGGGCGGTGTCGGGGTGGTCGGGGCCGAGCGTGGCCTCGGAGATCTGCAACGCCCGCTCTTCCAGCGGCAGTGCCTCCGCATCACGCCCCAGGGCGCTGAGGGTGAAGGCCAGGTTGCCCAGGCGGTTGGCGGTGGTGGGGTGGTCGGGGCCGAGCGCGGCCTCCGCGATCTGCAACGCCCGCTCTTCCAGCGGGAATGCCTCCGCATGACGTTCCAGGGCGTTGAGGGTGGAGGCGAGGTTGCCCAGGCGGAGGGCGGTGTCGGGGTGGTCGGGGCCGAGCGTGGCCTCGGAGATCTGCAACGCCCGCTCGTCCAGCGGCAGTGCCTCCGCATGACTCCCCAGGGCGCTGAGGGTCCTGCCCAGGTTGCCGAGGCGGACGGCGGTGTCGGGGTGGTCGGGGCCGAGCGCGGCCTCGGTGATCTGCAACGCCCGCTGAGCCAACGGCAGTGCCTCCGCATGACGCCCCAGGGCGCTGAGGGTGGAGGCCAGGTTGCTCAGACGGAGGGCGGTGTCGGGGTGGTCGGGGCCGAGCGCGGCCTCGGAGATCTGCAACGCCCGCTCTTCCAGCAGCAGCGCCTCCGCATCACGCCCCAGGGCGCTGAGGGTCCTGCCCAGGTTGCCCAGGCGCAGGGCGGTGTCGGGGTGGTCGGGGCCGAGGGCGCCCTCGGTGATCTCCAGCGCTCGCTGAGCCAACGGCAGTGCCTCCGCATGACGCCCCAGATCGCTGAAGGTAGAGGCCAAGTTATTCAGGCGGCTGGCGGTGGTGGGGTGGTCGGGGCCGAGCGCGACCTCCGCGATCTGCAACGCCCGCGCTTCCAGCGGCAGCGCCTCCGCATAACGACCCAAGTCACTGAGCGTCCTGCCCAGGCTGCTCAGGCGGAGCGCGGTGTCGGGGTGGTCAGGGCCAAGCGCAGCCTCGGTGATCTCCAAAGCCCGCTTGTCCAACGGCAGGGCTTGGTCTGCCTGCCCTCGGGCCAACAAGTAGAACCCGGCTTGGCCCAGCACGGTTGCAAGTTGCGACACCAACCTCGTGCCGCCTTGGTGCCGGCCAACAGTCTGCAAATGCGGTAGCAGTCTCTGCCATTCCGGCCAACCCTCTACGTCGTCCGGGCTGCTAGAAGGCATGGCCTCATGCAGCAGCTTCAGAGCGGATTCACTCGGGTGAGGTGGCGGAGTAGGCCTGGAGCGGCGTAGGAGTCGCCGGATGGCTCCGGGCTGTGGCGGCGCAATGGGCTTTGGCGTGGTGATGCGGAGCACGGCCTGTACGAGGCGGTGGACTGTGACTGTGGCGTCGGTGAGAGTGATCATGCTGTACGCAGCGAGTACCCCCAAGGCATGGTCGACGGCCTGATGTGTGTGCAGGGCGTTGGCCAGGACACGGCGGGGGAGGGGCTCGGGTGCGCTGTAGGCCAGAACTCTCAGCAGGTCTACAGCGTGGGGATCGGCGCTGTTCAGAGCGCTCAGGGTGACGCTCCACAGCTGGGCGATGGTGCGCTGGTGCGGATCACCGGGCGCGGTGGCAGCAAGGACCCCAGCAGGATCGGCGCGCAGCTGCGCAAGGTAGTTGGACGCGCTGGTACGGGTCTGAGCAAGATATGCACCGGCCTGCTGCAAGGCCAGAGGGAGGTGCCCCAGTTCATTGGTGAGTTCGGCCAGAGCTGCGGCATCCGAGTCGCTGTGACGTTCGGTGATTTCCTGGAGGACAGCGAGTGCGGTCTCGGGGGTGAGGGTCTCCAGCCGCACGGGCGTGCCGAGGTCCTGCCAGGGAAGGTCACGGCGTGTGGTGACCAACACCTGGCCTGTGCTCAAACGGCCGAGGTAGGGACGCAGGTCGGCGGGTTCTTCGGCGTTGTCGAAGATCAGTAGCCATCCGGTGCGGCCTTGCAGCCACGTCACGGCCCAGGCAGCGGCCTCGTCCAGCGGCAGCGCGGCATGCACCGGATTCAGCGCCGTGGCCAGGGAGGCGAGTCCGGCCGTTACGGCGGCGGAAGACGATGCCTCGATCCACCACACAGGCCCATGTCCGGCTGCCAGATAGGTGTGGGCGTGGTGCAGGACGAGAGTGCTCTTGCCAATGCCGCCCATGCCGCGCACGCTCTGCGCCACGATCCCGGTCCCCGCCGACGGCAACTCCCTCAGGACGGCGAGGGCGTCGTCGCGGCCCTTGAACACCCGACTGTCGGGTGCAGGCAGGTTACTCAGCCGGGCGATTTCCTCGTCATGAATGGCTGCCTTCAGAGCGTCAGGGGGGAGGACTAGGGTCCGCTGCTCAATCCGGGTCCGATCACCTGTGGCGATCACTCCTGAACTGTTGCCTGCGGCAGCGGACCGGCCTCCCGAGGCGGGTGGCGTCTGCGGATCAGTCATCGCTGAACGGTGCCGTTGTCCCCGGTGATGATGACCCCGGAATTGTCCTGCGTCGCCACCGCCCTCTCACCCGACGCTGTGGGCCCGCCCGCGGCCGGCGCCGTTGAGGGGCTGGAGGATCCAATCAGCGACGACGCCCAAGCACCGAGAACCCCGGCGATTACGGCGCCGGCTCCGGCCCCCGTCCCGATCCGCGTCGCCTGATCCCACGGCAGCAGCAGATCCCCCAACAGCACGCACAGCCCGAATATGGCCAACGATCCCGCGACGACCAGCAACCAACGCCCATTCCGGCCCACCTGACGCCCCCTCATGCACGATCAGGCAGCCATCTTCCCACCACGACGCGTCGGACCACACAGTTCTGCCGAACTCGGGCCCAGGATCCCAGAGACAGAGCCGTACCGGCGGCACCAGCCCGGCCGATGCCGTCTCCCGGAGGTGCCACGGGATCGCATCGGCGCCGGCCGGCCCCAGACCTCGCGCCAGATATCCGAGGTAGGTCGTGTTGCCGTCCAGCATGGACCGGGCCTGCCGGACACCCGCCAGTGACGCCGACAGGGTGGTGGCGAACACCTCGTGCGTCCGCCGCGAACCTTCCACCATGACATCGAACAGCTCGGGAAGCACCAGTGGCCTGAATCCGCGTTTGGACAGCAGCAGCGCCATCGCCGCGATGAGCCCGTATCCGGTGGACGCCTGGAGTTCGTGATGCAAGCCCTCGTGCGTCTCCACCATGAGCTGTTCGTCGCCGTCGCGGATATTGCGCAGTGCCAGCGACCACGCACCGGCCCCGCCGTGGCCGCCCAGAAGCCCGCTCTGCAGGGTCGCGGCCAGCCCGTCTCTCGCGCAGGGGAAAGCCACGGAACTCAGCACGATGTTCGTCCTCCTCAGCCGGCCACGGCGATGGTCCAAGCTTAGTGAGCTGATTCGGCGACAGGTGAGCGGCGATCCAATGTTCTCGCGTGGCTTTCCGTCCATGGAGCGAGCAGAACCGCGTGGCGTCGCGGGGCGCGCATCACGCGCGACGTCGGCCATGGCCAAAGGCCGGCTCGGGATGGTTCCTGGCCCGAGCTGATCGACCAGGTCGGCGTTGTCCGTGCGTCGGCCGCTACTGCAGCTCACGTACTTGGGGGGCGGCGAGTGCTCTGACAGTGCTGCCGACGACCGTGGGACTGGCCATCGAGGCGGCCGGGGTCGTATGGCAGAAGCCACCGGCCAGGAGCGCATCACCCCTCACCCGGCGATCGGGGACACGTCCTGGCGACGGGATGATTCACCCGTCGATTACGCGTCGGAGAACCCCTCGTGCCAGCTCGGCCGGATCGATGCTCGGGTACTCGAATCGCATTCTGTCGAAGCTGAAATCGATTCTTCCCGCCTCCGCATGCAGGGGAAGTACGACGCCGAAGGCCAGGTTCGATCCGTAGTCGAATGCGGCGAGATTCCAGCGTTTCTGATAGAGCTCCACGGTACTGATCACCAGATCTGCGGTAACCAGGACGAACGCGTCGGCGGTGAAACGGAAGGTCGGCTGGACCCTCAGCGCTGCCTCGGCGTCCAGGAGCAGACCTCGCGATCGGGTCCACAGCAGACGAACACCGGCTGTCAGCTGCCCGGACAGTCCGAGCTGTCCGGCGAGCTCGATCCCTGCGGTCGCGCTCACGATAGGGATGCCGGCGCCGATACCGCCCTGGACGAACAGTCGCAGTCCCGCATCGGCAGGGATGAGAAGGCGAGTGTCGCCCTCGACTTGAGTGGCGTCCTCTCGATCGGGGTCGTAGCGGATTTCCAGCCCGGTGCCGTGCAACTGTCCGGGACCGATTCCGGCGACGAGGTCGAGCCCACCGCGGATGGTCGCGAATATCCCGATCCGTTGGCCGGCGACGGCGACACCCACGATCGGAATGTCGATGCCCAGCGAGAACAGGCGACGGTTCAGTTCCCGCCGGGCAAACAGCTCGAACGCGTCAGGCAGGCCGATGCGTCCGGCGACGGCGATCGTGCCGTTGGGTCTGACGACGACCCGAGCTGTTCCGATCAGCCACGGCGTCAGTTTGAGCGACAGCTCTCCGCCGCCGTGGACCGACAGCAGGTTCGGCTGCGGAGGGCCGGCCGGCCTACCGTCCGGGCCGACGGGTTGGTTGGTGAGGCCGAGCCGGAGCTGACCACTCAACAGGCCACGTTGGTAGCCGAGAGCCGCTTCGGCGAGGAAGGCGCCGTCGTCATAGCGACCGGTGACAGAGCCAGTCACTCCGGGGATCGCGGGCTGCGCGGTGATCTCGCCCGCGACGCTCCATCCCCGGCCGTCCTTGCGCTGGGCAACCTTCGCCTTGACCACGCCGCCGCTGATGCCGGGCAATCGGCCGAGGGTCAGCTCACCCTCGATGGTCGTCCCCGTCGTCGGGTCGTACGCGAATCCCAGCCTGCCGCCCTGAAGTCCGCGCAGCGAGGACTCGAACGTGCCGCTCGCGAGGATCTTCTCGCCGTCGACGGCGACCTTCGCCGCCGCCTGTTTGATTCCGGTGACCTTGCCCTCGCCGATGCCGAGTTCGCCCGTGACCGCCCACTTCCCGTCGCGGTAGCCGACGCCGAGGCGTGCGCGGGTGAAGAGGTCGGAGTCGAAATCGAGTTCTCCGCTCACGCCGAAGGGCCGGCCCGTTTCGAGCGTGGCCTCGAACCAGCCCTTGGCGAGTTTCTCCAGTTCGAAGTTGAGCCGGCCGGTGGCGGACAGGCCCGCTGGGTATTGCGCGGCGAGCAGGATGTGACCGCCTGTGACCCGGAACGGGCCAGGGAGGTTGAAGCTGTCCGACGTGAGGAGCGCGGACACGCCCACGCCGCGCTCGTCCATCACGATGCCGATGTCGGCCTTCCCTGCGAGCAGAGGCAGGTTCGGCAGGATCCGGCCCCGGCCGACGAATCCGTTCACCACGTCGAAGTCGAGGCTGTCCATCTCGACAGGGCTGAACATCTTGGCCACCAGACGATATCGGCCGGTGTCGACGTACCCGCCGTAGCCGACGCCCTGGATGCCTCGCAGCGGGAACTTGAACTCCCCCTCCGAGGTTACCCCATTGCCCTCGAGCGCCGTGCCGGTGACCAGGCCGACCTCCTGACCCGTCGCACCGGTGTGGGCGCCCGCCGGATCCCACCGGACGGTGCGGACCTCGAAGATCCCCTTCTTCTTCCAGTTTTCCTGCGTGCCCGGCTTGACGCGATGCACCGCTCCGCCGGACTTGGTGGAGAAGATCATCAACTCGCCATCAGTGCCCGCCAGTTGTTTCGCCGTCTTCGCGGGGACCCGCTCCAGCGGCTTGGTCAATTCTGCGGCCGTCATCTCGTCGGCTTCCCAGAACACGTTCGGTTCACCCTGGCCCCCACGGGTCGGGACCAGATGTCCCACCTGCACGACCACGTCGTAGCTCTGCCGGACCTTGCGGTAGCTCGGCGGCTTTTCCTTGAGGTACTGCGCGGACTCGTCCAGCACCTCCTGAAGGGTGTTCCTGATGGCGAAGGCGATGCTGCGGCCCGCGTCCCGGTTCGCGCTGGACTCCAGCAGCCACAGATTCTTCTCCGGGGTCGTGTCGGTGCCGCCGAGTTGGAGCTCCAGTTTGTGGTCGATGTCGAAGCTCTTCGGGCGGCCGTCCTTGTCCCAGGGCGGTCGGACGAGGCGCTCGGCGATGTCGGCCTCGGTGCCGATCAAGTAGAGCGGTGAGCTGCTGGCCTTGTGCCGGAGATAGTGGACGGGCCCCGTCTCACCGGGTGGCCGGGCCAAGGCCTTGAGCCGCTGCGACACGGCGGTGTGCACCGGCGTGGTGACAAGCTTTTTCCAGGCTTCGCCCTGGGTGTCGGTGCGCTCGCTGCCGTCCCACTTCTTCATGGTGAGGGTATGGTCCTTGCCCAGCAGCTTGACCAGAGCGTTCTTCTTGAACTTCGGTACGGGCAGCGAGAAGAACTCCACTTGGCGCTTGCCGCTGGTGCTCACCCGCCCCTTGGCGGCGGTCGTCGCGGTCTTCGTCGCAGCCTTCGGCCCAGGCTTGAGCCTGATTCCGCTTCCGTGCTGTATGACGTGTGCCAACTCGTGAGCCAGCAGCCGTCGGCCGGCCGCGCTCGTCGGTGCATGGCTGCCCGCGGACAGGTAGATGTCGTTGCCGCGGGTGAACGCGAGTGCCCCGAGAGCGGTCGCCGCCGCGTGCGCGGCCTCGTCGTCGTGGATCAGAACGGCGGAGAAGTCATGGCGAAAGGCCGACTCGAAATACGCCAGCGTCTCGGTCGGCAGCGGCCGGCCCCGACTCGCGTCCAACAGCGCCTGCACGCCCGCCGGAACCGCTCGGCCCCCGTCTCCGGTCGCGCGGGTGTCGCCCTCCGTCTCCGCTTCGCGCGCAGCGGACGCCGTCTCTGGGGCCGCCGCGTCGGCGGCTGTGTCCTTTACTGCTGTGGCCGGCCTCAGGACCGGCGGGCCGTCGATCGCCCGGCGACCGGGCCCGGTGTCAGCCGGGACAGGAAGCCGCAGCACTCGGTTCGCCGCTCTGTCCGCCTCTCGTTCCAGCGGGTGGCCGCCCGCCCCCACCACCGCCTTCGCACGGACCGCGAGATCGCCCAATGCGGTGTGCCGGACAGGCTCCTCCGGTACGGGACCGCCGCCCGCGGCGGACGCGGCGGGAACGTCCCGTGCCGTGCGCACGCGGGCCGCCGGTGCGGCGGACTCCGCGCGGCGCTCGGCGTCGGCCGCGGCGTTCACCCGGTCACCCGAGCTCAGCCCTGTGGTGCACGATCAGCAGGGCCTGCCGCGTCTGCGACGCCACCGCGACGCCGATGACGCGGTCGTCGCCGAGGGCGAGTTGCGGGCCGTAATGGCCTCGGACGTCCGAGACGAACTTCTTCGCCGCCGGGGTGATCAGCCTGGCCGCCTCGGGAGCGGATTCCTCCCATTCCGGATCGATCCACAACACCGGTGTGGAGCGCAGGACACCTCGGCTCGTCACTGCCCGGTTGGTGGCGGCGAGGGCCGTGTCGTAGGACTGCTGATCGAGGTGTCCGTCGGCTTGGGTCACAAGTGTGCCGAGCACCTCGGCCTTCTCGTCGACCAGGCGGAGGTCCCGGTGTTGAAGGGCGGCTTCGAGGGCCGCGCTGTCGTAGTCGCCGTCGAGCCCCACCACTTGGATGAGCCCGGCCTTAGTGGGGGCCGGGTGACACGCGATGAGGAGGACGCTGCCGTCCGAGTCCGGTTCGAGGAGCCCGGCCGGCAGGGCCGGCACATGGAATACGTCGGCTCGTGGGTCGAGGTCGGCGGTCGGCCGGAGCGCTGCGGCGATGGCCAGGGCTCGGTCCCGACCTGCGGGCAGTGGACCGAGCCCTCCCAGCCCGACGGCATGGACCAGCGGCGGCGCCTGGGTGGCGGCGTAACCGCGGCGCAACTCCTCGGGGTCGGAGCGGAGTTTCGCCGTGTCGAGCTCGAACAGCACCGACCGCACCCGCTGCCAGGGGAGTTCGTCGGCGGACCCCCTGCGCAACCGCGCCGCCCAACTGGCGGCCGTACGCGGGTCGTTCGCCGCTGCCACCCAGACCACGACGCTCCGGGTCGGCGGCTGTGCCGACGACGGCCGGTCCACACGGCGACGCCGGAACGCCACCCAGTCATGGGTCGCGATGATCACCGCGGCGCCGTACTCGTCCCGCGCGGAGCCGAACAGGTCCGCGCGGGCCCCGTCGTAGAACTCGCCGTCCGCGGTGTGGGCACCGCGCAGGACGCCCAGTGACTGCTCGCCGAGCACCCGGTGCGGACTGTTCGGGCCGAGGGCGTCCCGATCCGCGGTGAGCGTGGCGCGCAGCCGATCGTCGGGCAGTGAGAGGATCACTGTCCCGTCGTCCTTCAGCCGCAGCATCACACCATCGCGTGCGGCTTTCGACGCATGCGTGCCGATGATTCCGACGTTGGGACGGATCGTGAACAGCCGCTCGCCCGGCTGTTCCACGAGGGCCACCGCGGCATCGAGATCCGTTACGGACATCGGGGTCGGACCACGTCCATCCCCTTGATCGACGCTGAGCTGGAACCGCACCCTGAACCTCCTGGTGGTGGTCCCGGAATCCGAGGTTCCCCGGTACGCCTCCACTCTCCCGAGGATCTCGAACATGGCGGCCGCAGGGCCGTTCGACGGCTCGTCGTCCGGTCCGATCCGATACGGAGCGAACAAGTCGAGCTGCCCGGCGACGAACGCGCTCTCGCCCCGAGGCAGTTCCCACAGGTCGCGGTCGCACGAGAGACGGCCGCGCACGACGATCGGCTTGGCCTCCTGCGCGGCGAACTCGGCTGCCGCATAGAGTCTGTGCTGACCGGCGGCCTCGGCGGCGAACCGTCCGGCCTCGTCAGCGATCCGACGAAGGGTACTGATCCAGAGCTTCTTGTCCGTTCGTGAGGGCAGGTCGGGCCGGCCTGAAGCCATCGATGAGACGAACTCCACCCCATCGGACTCGGTGGAGACGGCGCAGAATCCCGCTGCTGTGAGGGCGAAGCCGGACGTCCGTGCCGCCCACCGACCCACGCCCCTGAACTCCAGTTCTCCCTCCCGCGCGAGCCAGTGGGCGTGGACCCGGGCACCGCGCCCGATCCCGATGGGAGCGCCGGAGTCCCGCCCGTCCGGCACCAGTACGTCGAGCTCGGGCCGGGCGGATGGATCGTCGATCCCGGCGAGCAACGAAATCCGGTTCCGGTGCTGGACCTCCTCGACCTCGTGCGGGACGTGGTCCGCGGGCACGCGGACGAAACGCAGGTCGACTCCGGGGCCCAGCAACGAGCCGACCTGCTGGATCAGATCACCGGCCGGGTCGACGGGGAGGTATCCCGCGGGGGGTAGTTCCACCACGCCGGCGTCCACCAGGAGCCGGTCGGCCGGGGACTTCGGCAGTCCCGCGCCGAGCAGCCCGGCGAGTTGGCACTGGAACTGCGCGATCTGGGCCGCGAAGACGTTCCTGGCGCGCATCGACATCCGGCTGTCGCCGAAGCCACGTGCTGGGGTGTCCAGCAGCTCCCGCCGCACGGTCCAGGCATCCGCGAAGAGTGTGGTCCCTCCGGACCGGGCCAGTACAGCGAGGGGCACTTCGCTCCCTGTTGCCCCTGGGGCTCCACGACACCAGGTCCCGGAGGCAAGGAGGGCGGCCGACATCCTTGGGCCCGCCGCGGTCCGCTCATCGGCGAAGTACGCGGCGGCGACCCGTGATCGCAGGTGTCGGTCGTCGAGCAGCACCGAAGCGGAGCCCGGCAGAGGGCTGTCCAGACGCAGTGGACGCAACCGCAGCAGCACCCCGTCGATCCGGTACGGGCGGCCGGTAGTCGTCCCACAGGCCTGCTCGCAGGGCGCCCCGTAGACCTCCGCGTGGCCGCACAGGCCCTCTCCCCTGGAAGCGGTCAGCAGATAGAGCGTGCTGCCCGCGGCCACTTCGGCCACCGGGGCCGGCGAGAGCGTCTCGCAGGGGGCGAACGAAGCGGCGCCGGACGACGCGGGTTCGGCGCCGGATGTCGCTCCCCGGGTGGCGTCGAGCACGTCGTCGACCGTCGCGGTCACGGGGGAGGGAAGCAGCAGCAGCCGTCCCTCGGGGTCGACCGCCAGCCCGGGAGACAGTGTGAGGCGCTCCCCGGACAGCTCGACATCGAGGCCGTGGGCCACGCCGGGTCCGCCGGCGCGGCCGAGCGCGAAGGACAGGGAGCGCTGGGCGTTCTGTTCCACCGTCAGGTCGTCACCGCGCAACACCCGGCCGTCGAAGAAGTTGAGCCGGGTGAGCGGGGTGGGTACGGGGATCACCGCATAGCCGTCGGCCTGCTGGGTGAGGACGACGTCGCCGGGCACACCGGGCAGCAGATCCGTCATCGTCAGGCACCTCCTCGAGGCAGAGAGGCGGCCGAGGCCAGCTCGACCAGAGTCACGGTGTCCACTTGGGAGGTTCGCGTGGCGACATCGATCAAGTCGCAGCCTGCGGTCGTGGTGCCGCCGACGGTGATCAGTCTCAGATCGACCAGGTCACCGAGGATGACGCCGCCCGGTTCGCCGCCGGGCAGCAGTCCCGAGCCGTCCGCGTCCGCGGGCCGGCGGTCCACGGTGTCCAGGGCGGCGCACTTCCGTACCGCCTCCAGCCACAGCCGCGGCCGGTCGGCGTCGGCCGCGGCCTTCACCTTGTCCAGCAGACCGTCGACGTCCTCGGCTATCGCCGCGTCTGTCACGGCGTCACCTGTGCCCGGCAGTCCGAGTAGTCGCCGCAGTCGCGGGCTCCGGTCCCGGCGGGGCGTGGACCGGCCGGGGACCAGGAGAAGCTCGCACGTCTCCCGCAGCCTGGAGTACGTGGTCTGCGCACCCGCACTGTCACACGGTGAGGTGAGCGCCGGCACCGGCCGGTCCAGGCACGCGCGGAACCGGGCCAAGACGTGGGCGTCGAAGGCGACACCATCCGTAGTCGGACGAGTCTTTACCTTCTCCTCGTTCTCCTCGAACCATTTGGCGAGGTCGAGGCAGCTCAGCACGGGCAGATGGAGCTCACGGCCGAGGTCGTCGAGCGCCAGACCGGGGGCGATCTTCACCTCGCGGCGCGGGCCGTCGAGGCTGATGCCGAATCCCCACACCACGCCGCCCCCGTGCAGCCAGGCATTGTGCAGCCGCATCTTCGCCCAGGCGTGGCCGACAACCGCCTCGAGGTCCGCGACCCCGAGGAGCATCCCGAAGTGGGCCGCGAGGGACGTGAACGGGTCGGGGGGCGGAAGCGTCGCGCTGTGTTCACCTTGCATCGGCTTCATGCCTCCCCGCGAACCAGCGCGGCGCGACGTGCGGCGGCGACCGCGCGCCAGGCGTCGGCGTCCCCGGTGCGGGAGGCGACCTCGTCGGCCAGTTGTCGGGCGGCGGCCTCCGCTTTCACGGCCCTGGTCAGCTCGCTGACCAGCCCGTCGCGTGCGTTGGTGACCGACTCGATCCGCTCGCTCACGCGCACATCCTTCAGCTCCTGGAGAGTGGCTTCCGCGGCCAGGAAGAGAAGCACCTGCTCCTTCAGTGCCTCCGGCACCGCCGCCTCCCATGCGTCCAACGTTGCCTGGTGCGCGGCGAGAGCCTGCTGCGCCTCGTTCAGTTCGAGCCTGGCCTTCTCGACCTTCTTGCGCAGGTCGTCGAGAGTCGGACCGGTACCCGTGTCGGGGGAGGGGACGCTGTGGAGGGAGGCCAGCATCGCGTGGTCGAGTTCCTCCTCGGCCCGGCGTAGATGCTCGGCGCACTCCCACACGGCCTTCTCGGCGGGGAGCGCCGCCTCGACACCCTTGTGCAGGCCCTTCATGCTTTCCTGCTCCTCATGCGTCGGGGAGTCCATGTCCCTGACGGCTGCGAGATCCCGCATCGCAACCGCGAACCGGACGGATGCTCCCTCGGCGACGGCCCGCAGCTTCGCGACCTCTGCCGCATAGGAGTGCCGAGCCTTCAGCAGGGCACCGGAAGGGCGCTCGGTCGAGGCGGTCAGGGCATCGCGGGCGCGGGCCAGCCGCTCGTACACCGCGGCATCCCGGTTCCCGGCCTCGGTCGCGCGTCGGCGAAGCCCCTCGACGACGGAGGGGCCGAGCAAGGCGGCGAGCCTGTCCATTGCCTCGTTGTACGGCGGGGAGGCCAGCGCGGCCCCGGCACCGGTGAGGGCGTCGGTCACGGGCCGGGTCCCGACGGTGGCCGTCCACTGTTCGACGCGTCCCTCGTCGATGTCCACCTGGGTCTTGGTTGCTTCGGCGGCCGTCACTGCCCTTCTGGCGCCGTCCAGCGACTTGGCCAGGATGGCGCGGTGGCGCTCCTCGGTGCCGAGAGCGTCCGCGGTTGCGGCCGCCAGGGCGACCGCGTGCTGTCGACGCACCAACGTGGTCGTGAGCTGCTTCACCAGCGCTTCGGCGTCGGCCGGCAGCGGTGCGACGCCGAGACTGCGGCGGATGGCAGCCTCCTCGGCGATCAGTCGGGCGAGCTCGGCGGCCGCGTCCTCCGACGCTTTGCGACGGACCGCCAGTTCCGCATCGCCGGTGGCCAGTTCAGCCGTCAGCGCCTTGACGGCGTCGGTCGCCCGTGCGACGTCGTCGGCCGCGAACTGGGTGAGAGATGTCGTCACGGACACGGCGACTCCTTGGCTGTGGATACATCGGTCCAGGCGGGCTGCGGTTCGTGGTCACCGGGCGGATCGCCCGGATAGGCCTGGCCGGACTTGGCGTACTCGCGTCGCACGGCCACGGCGAGGTGCTCCGGGCCGATGACGGCGTCCGCGTCCGCGGCGAGATACGCGGCGGCCACCGCGGCGTTGCGGATGAGAGCTCCTGAGAGGGGATACAGGGCGGCGAGCTGCTCCAGGTCGACGCCGGGGTCGAGGGGCGCGCCGGAGGGGAGGTGACGTCGCCAGAGTTCCTGCCGTTCGACCGCGTCCGGGAGATCGAACGAAACGATGAACTCCAGTCGGCGCGCGAAGGCCTGGTCGATGTTCTGGCGCAGGTTCGTGGCCAGCACCGCCAGGCCGTCGAACCACGAGAGTCGGGACAGCAGATAGGCCGTCTCCAGGTTCGCGTACCGGTCTCGGGCGTCGCCCACTTCCGTGCGCCGCCCGAACAGCGCGTCCGCCTCGTCGAAGAACAGGACCGCGTCTCCGCGCTCGGCAGCGTCGAACGCCTCGCTGAGATTCTTCTCCGTCTCGCCGATCCACTTCGAGACCATCCGGGACACGTCGACGACGAGCAGGTCGCGGCCCACCTCGTTGGCCAACACCTCGGCGGCGAGCGTCTTGCCGGTCCCGGGCGGGCCGCAGAACAGCAGTCGCACGCCGCGCCGTCCCGGCCGTCCGGGCAGGAAACCCCAGCGGTCGAGGACGACGTGCTGTGCCCGTACCTGCGCCACCGCCGCCCGCAACTGCTCCGTCCGGTCGGACGGCAGGACGAGCTCGTCCCACCCCGCGCCGGGGCGCAGCCGTACGACGCCGGGCGGGATGCGGTCGTCCTCGTGGTCGGCGACCGCTGACCGCAGGTCGGCGGAGCTCAGGGGTGTGCCGCGGATGAGAGCGGCTGCGGAGACGTTGCGGGCCAACTCCTGTGCGCTCGCGGCGCCGAGGGTGCTCGGCACCGTCTCGGCGGCGTCGGGCAGACCGGGCAGGAGCCGGTCCCACAGGGTGCGGCGGGAGTCACGGCTCGACCGCGGCACGTCCAGGATCAGAAGCGGCCGGTCGCTGGAACCGACGGCGGCGCCGCGCGGGGGCGCGAGGACGGCCGGGGCCGGGACGCCGTCCAGCGCGCCGACACCGTCCGCGAGTTCCCGAACCACCAGCACGGGTGTGACCCCGTGGGCCATCGCCACCAGGCCGATCGCACGCGCCGCCGGGCCGTCCAGCACGGGCACGTCCAGGACGGCCGGTTCACGTCCCGTGGCAGTGAGCAGCGTGGCCAGCCGCAGGGCGGCGTCGCCCGGGTCGCCGGAACGGAGGACCGCGGTGGCCGGGACTCCCCGCGAGACGGCACGGAGGACGGCGGCCACCGCCGGTTCCTCGGCACGCAGGCCGGGCGGTGCGACGCCGATCAGTGCCGGGTCCGTCCTGCGGGCGTCCGCGGGCCACCCAGGAGCTCCGTGCAGGGCGTCCCACAACCCTTCGATCAGGCACAGCGAACGCTCCCAGAACGGTCCGGCTCCCTGGGCACGCAGCGCGCCGGACATCACCAGCGGACCGTTGAGCAGCAGCCCGCGCAACCACAGACGCCCCTGTACCGGATCGTCCGGCGCACCGGGCAGCGCACCCGCCTCACAGAGGACGGCCGCCAGTCCGGTGGTCGCCGCAGGCGCCCGTACCGGATGCAGGTCGCGCAGCACGCTGGACAGGCCTTCGTGTTCCTCGGCGAGTCCCGCGAGCAGCAGCAGGTCGACCTCGGCCGCGGTGAGCCGCAATCCCTCCGCGATCCGGTCGACCGGATGCCCCCCGGCACCTGGGGCGTCAGGTACGGCTCGGGCGGCGAGGGCGGTGAGGAAACCGTGCGCCTCGTGACCGGTGCCCAGAACTTCACCGATCCGCCCGGCGAGTTCCAGCACACCGTGGTGCAGCCGCGACGATGCGGCGGTACGTGGCTCGGCCGGAGCGACGAGCGTGGTGTCAGACATAGCGGAACCTCACGATGCAGCCGAGGGCCGGCAACCAGCCGGGATCGAGGTCGAGCCCGGCCGCGCGCAGATCGACCGAGACGTCGTCCAGGTCGAGCCGCACCTCCAACCAGCCGGGGAAGGCGGCGATCTCGCCGCGGCGGTGCAGGACTTGGGCGAGCAGTGCCGTCTGTGGCTGCCGTGCCGGTGCGCGCCCGGCCAGCCGGTCGCGCAGTTCCCGGACAGTGAGGTCGGCGAGGCGGGCCGTGGCGTGGCGTGCCTCGGCCGGGTCGACGTTCGCCGGAGCGGCGGGAGGCCGGACCGACGGCGGGAGTCCGCAGAACGCGAGTAGAGCCGGGTCGTTCACGGCAGGCTCGCCGAGCCGCGGTGCGGACCGCCTCAGCAGCTCCCTGCCGAGCAGGTGCATCGCCCAGCGCGTGCCGCTGCCATCGGGCTCGTACGAGCCCGCCAGGCAACGCAGCGGCGTGGCCAGATGGAGGCAGAACAGCAATCCGGCGTTCGCCGTCACGGGATGGACCAGCGGTGCCGCGACCTCGCGGGCCGTATGTCGGTCGCATTCCCCCAGGAGGGCCGGCGCGGCAGTCGAAGAGCTCTCGCGTCCGCGCGACTGCGCAGCCCACGGTGACCGTTCATCATCGTCCCCCCGGACAGCGGTGGGCGGTCGACGAGATGCGGCGACGCCCTCGGACAGGGCCGAGCGCAGAAGTGCCGCGCCGTGCACGGCCACCCGACCCGGAACCGCGTCTGCCAGGGCGAGCGCGGTGAGGGCGGTACGCAGCCGCGCATCCGACGCGGACCGGATCATGTCGTCGTACGGCGATCCCGACAGGAGCGCGAGCGCATAGCCGGGTGGCGGCAGTCTGCCTTGCACTCCGGCTGGCAGGAAAGGCGCCGCCGAGGCTGGTGCGGCGTCGGCCGGGTCGGCCGAGGCAAGGCGGCGCGGCGCGGGTGCAACGGTGGCGGACACGTCCTCCGCCCCTCCCAGTGACTGCCACGACGTTGCCGCCAGCTGCCGCAGGTGGCCGGGTCCGAGGAGAGCGACGAGGCGAGTGAGGGCGCCGCGCCGTGCGGCCGCAGCGAGTACCGGCGCCACCGCCGTCGGTTGCCCCATGAGCGCGCCGAACACGGCTCGGGCGGGATCGGTCTCGCTCGCGTCTCGGGCGTCGTCGGGCCACAGCCCGAGCCGGCGCCACGCCCACAGCCGCGAAGTGTCCCCCGCGCATGCGCGCAGGACGAGGTCCAGCAGAGCGGCGGGACGATTCGCATGGCGCACCACACCCGGTCCGCCCGCGGCCAGCTGCCCGGCGACAGCGGACGCGACCTGCGCGGCCCACGCACGCGCCGCTTCGTCGGTGTGGCCGATGCTCACCCGCACCGGCGGTACCCGCACCGAGGCGATCGCCACCTGCTCGTCCGCCGTCACCACCCCGGCCAGCGCCTCGGCAAGGGCCTCGTCCAACAGCGCCTCGAGCAGCGCCTCGGCGTCCTCGTGCGACTGCGCGGCCGGGAGCTGCCAGCGCACCGCGAACCGGTCGATCACCGCATCCGTCATGGCGCCACCCTCAGGTCCGCGCCGATCCGGCCTTCGCCGACGGCCGTGCCGCCCGTCGGCCGACCGAGCACCGCTCCCGGGCCGAGGGCGCCACCGACGGCCAGCTGACGGAAGCCGCTGTCCCTGCCGACCACGGAGGTGAGCCCGAGATGCCAACCCACGCCGACCCGGGCGCCCCGGTCGGCCGTGCACACCTCCACCAGGGTGTGCGCCGGGCGGTGTACGTCGACCAAGTGCCGTACCGTTTCGAGCTGTTCCTCCGACAGTGTGCCGGGCACGACCACCGAGAAGCGGTGTGCGTGGGCGTCGAACGATCCCTCGGTGGCAAAGGCCCCCGCCCCAGCGGCGGCACCGAGTCCGCGGAACCGGAAGCGCTCCACCAGGGTGGGACGCACCCCGAGGTAGATCTCCAGCATGCGGGTCAGTCCCGCGACCGTTCCCCGCGCCCGGAACAGTTCGACCGCCTCGGCGAGCAGGGTCCGGCGTGCTACCTCTGGCCACCGCCCGTCCAGGGTGAGCCCGACCAGCGACGCAAGCCAGGGGAGCAACTCCGCAGGCGCGGCTGCCGGATCCAGTACGAGGTGCCGTTCGGCGGCGCGAGCGTCGAGGTCGGCGAGGGGCCCGCCCAGCAGCGCGAGATAACGGTCGAGGAAGGCGGCGGCGCGCGGCTCGGCGGAGTACAAATCCGGCAGCCGGTCCAGCAACCCGTGCCCGGACCGTTCCACCCGCAGCGCGCGCACGCGCGGTGCCACCGTAGGCGTGCCGGTCAGTCGCAGCCGCAGCCACAGGTACCGGCCGGGCGGGGCGTTCACCACTGTCTCGTACGTGGCGTACCTGTCGGTCGCGGACCGCCGGGTCCACGGCACCTCGCGCGGGCCACGCCGGTACAAGGAGCCGAACTCCGCCCCTTCGCCCTCGAAGAGCAACTCCGCGGAGTCGAAGGGCGCCAAGGGGGGACCCGGCGGTGACGCCGGGAGGTCCGGCTCGACGTTGGCGGGTGGAGTGCGCGACAGCGTCGCCACTCCCTCGTCGGTCGGAAGGGCGTCCGCCGTGAGGCACCCGACCGCCAGCGATGTGCCGGGCGGCAGGCAGGCGTCGACGAACAACCGTCCCCAGCGCTGCCCGTGGACGCCACTGTCCAGCGCGAAGGTGTCGATCCGGCCGGCGGTCCGGTAGCGCGCCGGCGCCGCGAACGCGATCCGTACGCCCTTTCCGTTCCAGTAGCCGATACGCCCGTCCGGCGTGCGGGTCAGCCCACGCCCGTCGTAGCCGGGGGCCCGCAGCGGCTGCTCCGTGGTGCGCCCGGTGCCCAAGAACGCGAAGCGGCGCAGGTCGGCGCCAGGCCCACTCGCCACGATCACCGCTGACGTGCCGTCCAACTCCAGATCCCGGGCACTGGGCACCGGCCCGATCGCACGGCTCGTACGCTCGTCGGCGACAGGCACGGCCCAGCCGTCACCGTCCGTGTCCCGCCACAGCAGCCACACCTCGCTGCCCGGACCGACCGCGACCCGGGACGGCACCGCACCGGCGGGCAGCGCCTCGCGCGGGCCGGCCGGCACGGGGAACGGGCGCGGGCCGGCGTCCCACGCGTTCAGGCGCCACAGCGGGGCGTCCGGTTCCGCACACGCGATCAGCACTCCGCCCTCGTGCGGGGCGAGATCGACTGGCGTGCCGGGCGGACGGAACCGGCGCACCGTACGCCGGTCGGCGAGATCGATCACAAGGACGGAGCCGTCGGTGGCGTCGAGCACGGTCATCCGGTCGTACGCATCCATTGCGAGGGACACGGCCCGCATCTGCCGTCGCGCCGCTCCGGGCGCCATGGCGAACTCGCCGGACGGCGTGCCGGGCGCCGGCGTGACTTCCAGCAGGTCCTCGAACGGGCCGTCCCCCAGGCCGCCCTCGGCCCGTGGTGCGGTGAGCCGTCCCTCGGGGCGCCACGGGAGCCGGACGATCCGCCCCTCCTCCGGCACGGCATGTAACGCCGTGCGGCCCGGGCCCACGGCCAGCCCCGCGGGCCCGGCCGAGGCGTCGCTCCCCGGGCGACCGGCCGGTTCCTCCCATGCCGACGTCACGGCACGCTCGTCGGCCGACAGCGCCGTCCCCGAGTGGGCACAGCGCAGCCATTGCGCCACGGTCGCGATGGCGGCGAACCCGCCCGTGTCCATCAGCACACCTCGCTCGGGACCGGCACCGGTAGCGGAGTGCCGCCAGGCGCGGGCGGTTGCGGCTGAGCACCGGCAGGGGGCGGAGTGCCGCCCGCGACCACGGTGACCGACGTCAGTTCGACGACCTGCCACGGATGCAGGTCGACCGGTCCCGGCGCCCAGGAGCCGTCCGCGGCCACCCCGGCCACCTCCAGGCCGGTCAGATACTCGACTCCCTCCACCTGGAGAGCGGCCGCCTCCAGCTCCGGCCCGTGCACGCGGCGTCCCAGCGGCCAGCCGGTGCCCTCGGGACCGTACGGCGGTAGCGGTGACAGGTACTGACGCAGGACCAGTTCCACCCAGTGCCGCACGGCGTCGGCGCTGTAGCCGGACTTCACCGAGAGTCCCGCCGACACCGCCACCTTGCGGTACTCCGGAGGCACCACGTACAGCTCGGTGGTCACCAGCCTGCGGCTGTCCAGGTGGGCGCAGACCCGCCGCAGCAGGCCACGTTCGGGGGTCGGTGCCTGCGGGCGGTCCGGATCCTCGCGGGGCCAGACCACGACCGTGACCACTCCCGCCGCGTCCAGGGCCTTGGACGGCGGGTGGAAGAGCGGCAGGCATTCCGCGCGTCCGACCTCCCCGCCCGGTGTGAGGGCCGCCAGCTCGGTGAAGTCCGACGCCGTCACGGCACGGTCGTGCCGGCGGAACTCGCCGGGGATCCGGTCCATGGCCGCCTCGAGAGTCTCCGCCGCGCATCCTCCGCCGGTGGCCAGCGGATTGCTCACCTTGGCGGGCTCTCCGCCGAGCAGGAGATTGAGGCCCTTCGCGGGCACATTGCCCTGTACACCGCCCCCGTACCGATAGCGGAGCACGCGGATCCGCTCGCCGAGCTGTGGTGCCCGGCCGCGGACCGTGTCGCCGAAGGCGCACTCCCCGGCATCCGGGTCCAGCGTCCAGTGCCGGTCCTCGGGGCCGCTGCCGGCGAACGACTCCACCCGGGTCCACGGCTGCCAGACGCTGTTCTCCTCCACCTCGACCACCACGGCGGGCCGCTCGGACTGCACGGGACGATGGGCGAAGGCGTAGCGCTGTCCGGGCATTCCCGTACCGGCGCCGAGGAACTCCGGCTGTGCGGTCACCGCCTGGACCACTTCGGCGGCGTTCGCACCCACCCACCGCAGGGCCGGGATCCCCGGAGCGTCGGCGGGCGGGAAGGCACGCAGCCAGAACAACAGGCCCTCAAGGCCCTCCAGAGCCGGTGGGAACAGGCCGACACCCGCCGCGTCCCCGGTGTCGGGCAGGGGCACGCCGACGTCCTCGAGGCTCCGGGGGAGCCGCAGCCGCACGACGCCGTCGCGGCGCAGGCCGCCCGTGGAGTCCGCGGTGAGTTCCAGCGCGCGGTACACCGGCTCGCCGTCGTCCCCCGGCACACTGCCGGAGATCTGCCACTCCAACTGCGGAGGAACACCGTCCAGCGGGGGATCTGCGCCGGGACAGGCGTCCACGGCGAACATGCCGGGCAACTGCGGATCGAGGGCCACCCCGACACTGAGCTGCGCCCCGGCGAGCAGCGGGCCTGCCCGCAGCGCCTCGGCATCTTTCGGATCACCGGCGAACACGGCCAGCCACAGCGTGCCGTCGACCGCCTTCGGCAGCTGAAGGGGCGGTGCCCCCGGCACGGTCGGGTCCTCGGCGAGGAACTCGGCGTGGTAAAAGACGGGTTCGTGGTCGTCCGTGGCGCCGTGGGCGTCGAGTGCCGCTTCGGCCGCGGCCATCAGATCCGGATCCACCGGCGCCGGGGCGGCGATCTTCGCCACGGCGAGCACCCGCACGGGCAGAGCCGTGACGTCCTGTTCGGTCTCGAAGCGCACCGCACCCGCGCCCACCACGGTCGAGGCGCGGAGCCCGACGGCATCGGGGCCCCCGTCCGGCGTCCTGAGTTGCGGAGTGAAGGAGACCAGACCGCGTGCGGGCTGAGCGGGCAACAGCGGTACGCGCAGCAGCCTCAACAGCCATGCCCGGGTCGCATCGGGGATCTGGTTGAACCGGTACAGCAGCTTCTCGCCCAGGAACGCCACGAGTTCCAGCAGAGTGACGCCGGGGTCGCTCGGATTGCGGTCGGTCCACTCCGGTGTGTAGACCGCGATCCGCTCCAGCAACTCGGTGCGCAGGTCGTCGAAGGAACGGTCGTCGAGAGCGGGCACGGGAATCGGCACGGTCACACCCCCGTTGTCCGGGCCGTGCCGACCGGCACGGCGAGCCGTAGATCGTCGGTGCTTCCGTCGCGGACATAGGTGTACGACACGGTGACGACCGCCAGTGACGGGTCGTCGCCGGGCCGGACATCCACGGCGCGTACGGTGATGCGCGGCTCCCAGGCCGCCAGCGACTCCTCCACTGCGCGGCCGATCGCCGCCCGGGTGCCGGGGGTGTTGGGGAGCGTCAGGAACTGGCGCAGTCCGCAGCCGAAATCGGGGCGCATGAGGCGTTCACCGGGCTCGGTCACGAGAATGACGCGGATCGCCTGCCGCACCAGTTCCGCACCGCCGGTGAAGACGAGTGCTCCGCGGGGACCCGACGGCGCGAGGGGCAGCGCCCAGCCGCGGCCGAACCGGTCGTCGTGGAACCTGTTCATACGGCGAACACCTCCGCCCGTTCGACGCGCGCCTCGTACCGCAGGTCGTCCTTGGGAGCGGCGAGAGAGTGGACGCCGCCGATCACGGAACGGGCCGTACGGAACCGATCGGGCGGCGGCTGGCCCTTGAGACCGCCGGTGAAGGAATTCGTGTCGGGCGGGTCGAGCCCCGCGCCTTCGGCCGCGGCCGCGACCTCCGTGGCGAAGGCCGCGAAGACAGGGTCGACCCGTCCCTTGATGGAGGCGTCGAAGGCAGCATCGGCCTCGAAGTCCGGCGGTTTGGCGGCGAGTTCGGCCTGGAGGGCCGCGTCGACGGACAAGCTCGGCGGAAGACAGATCCTGAGCGCGAGCAGAAACCACAGCTGCAGGACGAATACGACGATCGGCAGAAACAGCCGTAGCACGAACGAGGCGACGATGGTGATCAGCGGGATCGAGAAGGAACAGATCTGGTAGCCCTGGCCCGGGGCCCTGTCGAAACGCACGTCCGGCGGTGTGCCGATCCTGATGCCGCCGGCGGCGCCCAGGCCCGCCGCGGCCCGCAACTCCTGCTCGTTCGGCAGCCGAACCGTCACCGGTCGGTGCGCGGTGCCGCGCGGGTCCAACTGCCCGGCCAGTCGGAAGGGTTCGCTCGGTTCGCTCCAGGTCAGCCGGCCATGACAGTCCCGTTCCCCGTGTCTGCGCGGGCAGGCGGGATCGTGCCTGCGCACGAAGCAGCGGATCTCATAGACCGAGGCGTCGTCGAAGCGGGGCGCCCGGTCGGCACGCGGTTCGGCGGACGGTAAGGCCGGTCCGTCCGCCGTGGAGAGCAGTTCGAGGTCGAGCGTGCCGGTGGGCACGACACCGAAGTACAGGGTCCGTCCGGTCGCGTCGTGTCCGGTGTCCGCCGGGTCCGGCACCAGCGGATGGAGGGGGAACACCGCCTCGGTGAGCTCCGACGGCAGTTCGCCGACTTCCTCCCACCGTCCCAGTCCGGGCAGCGGCCGCAGTCCCGGGCACGGCCGTTCCGGCAGCGGGACGATGTCTCCTCGGGCGTCGACCGAAAGCGGCCGCCATCCCTGCAGATCGCGATCGACTCCCACTGCTTCGGCCCACTCGTGCAGCGTGCTCTGCAGCGCGGTCACCTTCTGCTGAGCGGCGGCCTGCTGCTCGGTCAGGACATGGGCGCGGGAAAGGCCACCCCGGCGTGCCCGCACAGCCTGGGCCAGCCGCTTCTCCACCGTGGCGAGCCGGGAGCGGGCCAGCGCCAGGTCGCGCAGCATCGTCCGCGCTTCCGTACTCGCCGCGGCCGGTACCGAGGCTCGGCGGCGCCGGACCACGAAGCCGGCTTCGCACACGTCGTCACGGCGCGGGCTGGGCAACCCCGGCCGGTCGCAGTGCAGTTCGACCGCGACCAAGTAGTGACGGTGGTGGGTGGCGAGATACAGCTTGCGCAAGGGCGTGCCCACCGTGGGGACGAAACGCGCGGCCGGCGACGGCCCCGGACCTCGGTCCGCGGTCTCGTCGAAGACGAGGCGGCGCTGGGGATCGGTGAGGAACTCGTCGACCAGGCCGGGCGTCGCGTACTTCTGCAGCGCGGGCCGGCTCTGCTCCGGCCGGACCTCCTGGCGGGGCCAGTGCCACCAAGGCGCGGTGAGCAGCCAGTCGTGCGGCGGGGGAAGGTGCGTCGTCATCGGCGGCTCACCACACGTTCCCGGCACCGGGCGTGTACGACGGGGACACGACCGCTGTCGTGTGCAGGGTGGAACAGACGACCGCGCCGTCGAATGTGGCGGTCGCGGCGTGCACGTTCACCGTGGGCGCCGTGATGTCCACCGGCGCGTTCGAAGTGATCCGAACCTGGCCGGCCGCTGTGAGGGTGACACCGAATCCGTCGCCATGGGTCAGCCGCACCTCCCGGGACCCACCGTCCAGCACCAGTGTGTGCCCGGACTCCGTCCGCACCGTGAGCCTCGGCGCCCCCTCGGTGTCGTCGAACTCCAGCACGCTGCCGGCCCGTGACTTCAGCATCCGCTTGTTGTTCGGACGGGTGGCCTCGACCGGCGCCGTCTCCTTGCCGTTCCAGCAGGAGCCCACGACATAGGCGCGGCCGGCGTCGCCCGCCTCGAAGCCGACCACCACCTGCGTGCCGACCGCCGGGTAGGCGACGAAACCCTGGTCGTCATCGGCGTACGGGGTGAGCAAGGTCGCCCTGACCCGCAGTTCGTCGGTGCTCGACGAGAGCGAAGGCAGCCGCACCTCCACCCGGCCGAGCCGTTCGGGGTCGACGATGTCCGTCACCAGCCCCGGATACAGTCCGTACAACCCGTCGTTCACCGGCTGCCCTCCGCGTTGACGGTCGGTCGTTCCGCTTCGAAATGGCTGCGCAGCCCTCCGGCGCCGCGCCGGAACGCGTGACGCACCCGCGTCGTGTAGTAGCCGTCGCCGTCGAACGGCCCGCCGACCCCGCTCAGCGTGAGCCTGCTGCCGACCGTCAGCTCGGGAGTGCCGCAGCTCGTCGCGATCGCGGTGACGAAGCGTCGGGCCCGCGACTGCATCCCGGCACGGGCCCAGGCGAGACCCTCGGCCTCGGCCAGCGGGACCATGCGGGTGCGTTGGTCCGCCCTCGGCCCCACGGCTCTCAGCAGAACCTCCGGGCCGATCCGCCCGCCGGTGACCTCCGCGGTGACGACCGCCTGGTCGGCTTGCGATGTGATCGCGTCCCGGCCGCGTGCGTCGTAGCCGGAGACCCGCACCGCACTGCGCTGATGGGCGAGATCGGCGCGAACGGTGACGGTCAGCAGCTCTCGGCCCTGTGCCAGCCGAAGCCGGGGCCCGGGGCGCCGGTCCCGGGTGGCGAAGTGCAGGGTCCGGCCCGTCGCCCACACCTCGGCCCCGATCAGCTCCGCGCGCTTGCGCAGGAACGCCAGGTCGGACTCGTTGACCTGATGGACGAGCGGATAGGTCGGCCCGGGCGCGTCGGCTTCGGCGGTCAGCCCGTGGTCGGCGGCGATCCGCCGTGCCAGGTCGGCGTCGCCCACTTGGCGGTAGGTTCGCGACCGCCGGGTCATCCGCAGGGACATCAGGGCGTCCTCGGCGAACACCGTGACGTACGGGGTGTCGCCCTCGTCGAAGGTGACCTCCAGTGCCGACACGGACCCGGCGAAGACCACGTGTTCATCACCGGGCGCACCCAGGGACGCGGCGAGCTCGCTGCCGAACGACAGGGTCCGGCCGTCCAGATACTCCACCACGTCGTCGTTCGGCCGTCGACGTGGTGCGACGGCGAGGAACTGCGCGGTGAGGGTACGCAGCCCCGCGGTGGACTCCTCGACGGTCAGCGCCAGGCAGTCGCGGGCGAGGTCCGGCACCCGTCGGCCGGCGACGGTGAAGACGGGATCGCAGGCGGTGAGTCCCTCAGCCATGCCGTGCCTCCTCGGCGGTGCGGGCGGCGTCCCGGGCACAGGCCTCGGCCCGTTGACGGAACCGGTCCCGCTCGACCCAGTCGGGCCGGCGGATCCCCGGGTGCCCGGACGCCCGGTCCGCGGCCGGAACGGGGCCGTCCACCGCCACCTCGTTGCTGATCTCTCCGATGCGCAGGGTCATGTCGGTCCTCCGATGCAGCGGCATCCACCGGCATGACACGCGCACCCTCGCGCGGGCCGCTTCGCCGTGGCTCGCGGGACGCCGAGAGCGAGCCACGGAGGGACGGTCGGGTCGGCGGTGACCGGCACGTCGCCGGAGCCGGTTGCGGAGGGCCGCACCTGTGACTTGAGTGGTACTCCGGTGCCGAAGGTCAGCTCACGCCGGTCGGCCTCGCGGGGCACCGCGGCCTGAGTCCGGGCCGCCTCCGGTGCGCCGAACCCGGCGCGCTGCGCGTCGGCCGCGGCGGCGGCGCGCACGGCCGCCTGCTGGGTGAGCGTGTTCTGCAGGCCGCCCGCCGACGTCACCGCCCGTGGATCCGGCTCCCGGCGACCGGCCGACGGGTCCCCGGCCGTCGTTCCCACCGTGACCCCGGCGGTGATCCCGGCGGCCAGGCCGGGCCCGGCCGAGAGCGACGCCGAGAAGTCGACGGTCGCGCCCGCGGAGAGGCTGAGCGGATCCTGGCCCCCCAGATCGAGGTCCTTCCAGCTCGCCGGATCGAGTCCCATCCGGCCGGCGAACTCAGGGGCGCTCTCGCCCGCCACCACACTCCCGGTGCGGTCCTGGCCCGACGGAGTCACCCCTCCCGGGGGGAGCAGACCCTGACCGTCGCGGGCGCCGGCACCGGTGTTGGACGCCGGACCCACCCGTCCCGCCTCGTACTCCGGCAGTTGCTCTTTGATCGTCACGGCCAATTTGGCGCGCAGCGGCACCCCGTTCGCGGAGAACAGGTCGTAGTCCTCGTTGAGCGCGCTCATCACGCCGACCAGCTGGAACGTCCCGTAGCAGAACCGCACCAGGGGCGGCACCGACTTCGTGCCCTTGGCCGGGAGCAGGAACCGCTCGACCTCCTTGGTATGCATCCGTACGTCGACCGGCTTCTGCGTGGTGCCCACATCGCTGGTGTCGTAGATCAGATCGAACGAGAGCGTGGACGAGGAGGTGCCGTCGTACTGGACGACCGGCCGCTTCCCGAACGCCTTCTTCATGTCGACGTTGTTGGCCATCTGCAGGCGCAGCGAGGTCGGGTTGAACTGGACGGTGACCGGCTTGCGCGGCTTGGCGGGCGGACGCGTGCCGACCTCCTGCAGGGTGGCCTTCGCCAGTGGTGCGGTCACGGGGTCACCATCCGCAGGCCCTCGTGGGCGAGGGTGAGTTCCTCGATGGCCACCTCACCCGTGCGAGCGTTGAGCTGCGGGCCCACCACCTTGGCGGGCAGCGCGCGGCGGAACGACCACACGGCCACGGACTGCTGCCCCGCGTCCAGCAGTTGGACCAGTCCGTCGTAGCGCCGCACGGGGCGGACTCCCGAAGTCACCTCGGCGATCCACGTCCACAGTTCCGGTACGACCTTGCCGGTGCCGTCGACGACCATCCCGCGCTTGAGGACCAGCTTGGCCACCTTCATCCGGCCGACACGCTGGATCACCCCGTCGTTCCGGCCGCCCTCGGGGTACTCGCTCACCTCCATCTCGGACTCCAGCCCCATGCACTCCTGGAAGCCGCCGGTGCCCAACTGCGTGGGTGCGCCGGGGTCCGGATCGTCCGAACCGGTGAGGCTGAACGTCACTCGGAACCGGTATGTGGTGGCGAGGTGTCCGCCGTCGGTCATGGGCCACCTTCCGTTCGCAGCATGCCGTCGTCCGTGCGCAGCAGCCTGACGAGGAGGAATTCCAAGGGGGTGCTGGGCGCCACTCCGATCTCGCAGATCAGATCGGCTTCCGCGGACGCGGGTCCGGCGGGAGTGCCCACGGCGGGCACTCGGACGAAGAAAGAGTCGGAGGGGCCGCCACCGGCGAACGCCCCGGCGGTGAACAGGTCGAGCAGCATGTTCTCCACCGCGAGTCGCAGCCGGTCACGCAGCAGGGCGCCGTTCGGTTCGAACACGACCCAGGCCAACTGCTGGTGCAGCGTGCGCTCCAGATGGCTCACCACACGCCGCGCGGTGAGCTGACTCCAGGCCGGGTCACGGGCGAGGGTCCGCGCCGCGGTGATGCGCACCCCGTCCCGGCCCAGGACGCACACGTTGATGCCGGCCTGGTGCAGCGCGCGCAGGGCCTGCCCTTCCGTCCCACCCCTGCGACCCGGGCCCTCCGCCACGTCGACCACATCGGTGAGCACCACTTGTGCCGGACCGAACGGCAGCCCCCGGGTGCGCTCCACCGCCGCGATCACGCCCGCCGCGTACGGCGCGGGCGGCACGGTGACGAGCCGGTCCGCCACGGGGTCGGGCACGCGCAGCCAGCCGTGGTAGGCGGCCGCGCAGGAGGAGTCGAAGGCCGCGCGCCAGTCAAGCACGCCCTTCGCGCTCAGTCCGGGCGGTACGTCAAGCAGCGCCACCATGCCCTCCCGCTCGGCGAACGCCACCACGCGGCGCTGCCGGGCGACGATCTCCGCCCGGTCCGCACGGAGTGCGGGATCCAGCCGTAGTCCGGGCAGCTCCGTACGCGGTTGCGGGGTCGGTCGCCGGGTGCCGGGGGGCGGCACACACGGGGCGAAAGCAGCGCCCGCGAACGTGACCGGCACGCTCACATCCACGGTCGCAGGCCGTTCGGCCGGTGTGTACAGATCGGGTACGACGACGCTCGCGCAGTCGGGCAGGTCACGCAGGGCGTCCAGGCCGGCCGGCGGAGCCTGCGGGTCCGAGGCGTCGGCGCCGAAGAAGTCCTCCGCGCCGATGAGGTGGTACCGGTCGCTGCCGTGCCCGGCGAGCTCGGCTTCGGCGGGAGCGAGCCGAGCGTCCGCCGGCAGTGCGGCTCGCGGAACCCCCACCGGTTCGACGAGCCGTGAGTCGGCCGAGAGCACTGCTCCCAGCCACCGCGGGTGTTCGGCCGTTAGCCCGAGCCCGGTGAACCGTTCGGCGCGGGTGCGTGCGGGATCGCCGTCGATCACGTCCAGGTCACCGGTGACCTCCTCGGCGCGTTCCAGCGGGCCGGTCACCGGTGCGTCCAGGGCCGCCAGCCGCTCCCAGCCGCCGCCGTGCCGTGCGTGTCGCCGGGTGAGGCCGGTGACCACCCGCAGTTCGTCCGCACCATCCGACGAGCGCAGCCGCAGCAGTGTGCCCACTGGCACGCTCGCGCCGGGGGCGAGCACCAGCATCCGCCCCTCCAGTTCGGGAACCGGCAGCGGCGTCGTACGGAACCGCAGCGTCGCGGTGAGAAGGTTGCCCCACGTGCCCTCGTTGCGGGCCTGGAGCCGCAGCCGACCGCCGGCGTCGTCCCGTACCCGGTCGGCGAACTTCAGCACGGCGCGCGCCGGCGGCTCGGGACTCGTCAGGTCCGGAGCCGGACTGCGGGGTACGACACGGACGACGTACGCCCGACGGCCGCCTTGGGCGAAGAAGGCGGCGACCGCGTGAGGGAGCAGACCCGGACCGTCGTATCCGCCGAACAGTTCCTCGTACTCGGCCCAGTCCTCGACGGGCACGGCCGACGAACGTGCCCGGCCCTCGAACAGAAGTGGATCGGCCAGGGCGTGGTCGTCCACCCCTTCCCAGGCGGGACCGCGGGGCGCCACACCCACGAAGGCGCAGACGTCCATCCGCACGCCGGGCCGCGGCACGGCGGTCACGTCCGGGGCGAGGTACACCCCGGGCGGACCGAGTGCCGCCGACTGCGGACCGAAGAGCTCGGTGGGAGCGGGTGGCGTCATCTCACAGGCTCACGTACTCGATGCCTTCGTGGACCAGGTGCAGCTCCTCCATCGCGACCTCGCCGCCTCCCTTGGCCGCGAGCGTGGGGCCGACCCACTTCTTCGGCTGGGCGTTGCGCAGTTGGAGGGCGAGCACCTTGGTTCGTGCCTCGTCGAGAACGGTGATGGTCACCCGGCGCGGGGCGTAGACGCCGTCGCGCACCTCCTTGAACCAGGCGAAGACCTCGGTCGAGCCGATGAGACCACGCTTGAGCGTGACCTCGTCCGTCTTGTTGGTGTTGGGAACTTTTCGTACGACGTTGTCGGGGTCGATGCCCTCCCGGTAGTCCGAGAAGTTGATCTCGTTTCCCAGCCCGGAGACATCGGAGAAGCCGGCCGTGATGGGATCGCCGCCGGTGGGCGGTGCATCGAACTCGACCTGAAAATTGAACGCTCCGTACGGATTGCTGCGTGTGACCACCACGGGCTCCTTTCAGCGTCGCGCCGGTCAGGACCGGGCGTCGGCCGTCCACTGACCGATGCGGAAGATGACGAATTCGGCAGGCCGGACCGGAGCGATCCCGATCAGGCAGATCAACCGGCCGTTGTCGAGGTCGTTCTGCGTCATGGTGGTGCGGTCGCACCGCACGAAGTACGCCTGAGCGCGGGTCGCGCCCAGCAGGGCGCCGTTGCGCCACTGCAGGTCGAGAAAGTCCTCGACGGTGCGTACCACCTTCTGCCACAGGTCGGGACTGTTCGGTTCGAACACCGCCCATTGCGTGGCCTTGTCGATGGAGTGCTCGAGGAAGATGAAGAACCGCCGAACGTTGACGTACTTCCACTCCGGGTCGCTGCTGAGCGTGCGTGCCCCCCAGACCCGGTTGCCGCGTCCGGTGAAGAAGCGCAGCGCGTTGATTCCCTCCGGGTTGAGCACCTGTTGCCGACGCGTGTTGATGTTGGCCTCGAACCGGGTCAGTCCGTACACCACTTCGTTCGCGGGGGCCTTGTGCACACCGCGCGAGATGTCCGACCGGGCGTACACCCCTGCGACGAAGCCCGAGGGCGGAAGGAGCAACTTGGCCGGTGGCGCCCCTTGTTCGGGGCTCTCGTTCGGGTCGAGCGTCTCGATCCACGGGTGGTACAGGGCAGCGCGGTGCGAGTCGAACTGGCCGCGGAAGGCACGGATTTCGTTCAGGGACGCGTTGGACGGCCCGTCCACGATCGCGATGCGGTAGGCGCCGGGCTGTTCCACATGGGCGATCAACGCGTCGACCGCGGCCTTGTGCTGCTCCGTACCCAGCGAGGCGGCGTCGGGCAGCGCGACGATCGCGATGTCGTCGATGTCACCCAGCGCCTCCAGGCCGGTGGCCTTCATGTCGGCCCTGTCGATGTCCGCCTCTCTGCCCAGGAGTTCACTGCCTTTCGGCGTCTGCCCGTCCGTGCCGTTCTCGAGCTCGAACAGCCCACGGACGACGCCGTTGGAGTCCTTGCCGTTCGTCAGTGCCACAGCCAGGCCGACCGGGTTGTTCACATCCTGCGCGTCGAGGCAGATCACGCTGGAGTCGTCCTCCGGGTCGTCCTTGTGCAGGATCTTGCCGATCCACCGGCGATGGGCGGGATGGCAGCCGAGGCCGCCGATCCGATCGGTGCGGTCCGGGCCGACCAGGACGACCACCTCGAACTCGATGAGGAAGAGCAGGTCTGTCGCGGTGAGCGTGTCCTTCGTCCCGTCCTGCCCGACGAAGGCCTGCCGGCCGGCTGTGTCGATCTCGACGGTGCGCAGACTGTCGGCCTGCAGAGGGGTCTTCCGGTCCGGTTGGCCGGCCCCGGCCGGCACCACCTCGACGAGGGCGCCTTGGCGGGCCAGGTTGGCGCGCAGCGTTGCCGGGTGGCCGACCGGAGCCGGCATGGCCACATTGCGGCTCCGGACCGGGCGCACTTCGACGCGGACGTTGCCCATGGCCCCGGGCCAGCGGGCCTGCCACCGCACGGTCGCCGTACTTCCGTCCGCGTTGTGGACGACCACGTCACGTCCGGCCACACCGGTGCCGTCCTTGGGGGCGTAGACACGGGATACGTACAGCCGCTGGCCGCCGTTGAGGAAGAACGCTCGGGCCGCGTGGGCCACATAGACCGGCTGCCCGTCGGCCAGCGGCTCCAGCTTGCCGTAGATGCGTTCGAACTCGACGAAGCTGGTGACGAGACGCGGTTCGGTCGAGGTGGGCCCGCCCGGGTACCACACCGGTCCGTAGCGGGTCACGCCGACGAAACCGGTGGTGCTCGTCGGAACCCCTTCGATGGACTTCGCGCGGAAGCTGACCTCTTCGACGAAGACACCGGGTGCCAGATACTCGGGCATGATTCCTCACTCGGGCTCGGGGAGAGTGAACGGGGCGTCGGGACTCACGAGCCGGCCCAGCCGCAGCGAGGCGGCAACCGTGACGCGGACCGAGTACGTGGGAGGCAGCCCGGTGCCGTCGGAGACGCTGTCCGGACTCCCGGTCGGGGGCAGACGTTCGAGCGGCAGACCGGCCAGCGGATCCGTGTCCGTTCCGGCGGAGCCGCCGGGCCGGGTCGTGGCTGCGAAGTCGAGGAGTACCTGGACGGTGAAGTCACGGGGCGTCGCCAACTCCGGCGGGGCCCCGAGCACCAGCAGGAACTCACCTCTGTCGTCTCCGTGTGCGCGTCCGAGCACGTCGCCCTGGCGGGGGTGCCGTGCGGTGACCCGGGCCCAGCGCACCGGCACACCGTCTGCGTCCTCCACACGCCCCCGCAGTCCCGTCGCGTTGCCCTGGGGGCCGTACGCGGCGCCGGCGAACAGGGCGATCCGCCGGGCCCTGGACGCGGGCCGTGCTCCCGATCTCTCCTCGGCCAGCACGGTGGCGAGCGGTGCGAACGGCACCTCCAGTCGGCGCGGCACGTAGCGGCGCGCGGTGTCGTAGACGCGGAGATGTACCGGCGGTGCGGTCCGTTCGTCGAACAGCAGCCGGAACCTGCCCGCTCGGCGTCCGCGTGGCAGGTGCGGCAGCTGAATGCCCGGGTCGTACAACACCGTCGAGGCCAGGCTGGTGAGAGCGGGCACGCGGTGGGGCGGGGGCTGGTTCTCCACCGCGACACGGACGTCGGCCGGCTCGTCACGCAGCGCGTCGATCACCTCGAGGCCGAGGGCAAGCCGGTGGGTACGGGAAAGTGGGGCTGCCGCGAGGAACGGACCCTGGCTGCCGGTGGCCGGGCGGCTCACAGCCGTGTCCCCGTGACGACGCTGAGCGTGTCCGTCGGAGGTGTGTCGTCCGGGCCCGCGACGACCACGACTCGCGCGAGGTAGGGGAGGGAGAGCCGGAAGTCCGTTGTCAGCGCCTCGAAGGTACGCATGAGGTCGTCGGTGGACACGTCCTCCAGCACCAGTTGCACTCCCTCGTCGGGCTGCCACTGTCCGGAGGGATCGAGCAGTGGGCCCGAGAGCACGGAGACGTTCTCCAGAATCTGAAGGGTGCGGCCCAGGATGCGGTGCTCGTGCTCGGCGTTGGTCGCCCAGGCCGTGAGCAGGTAGTGCAGGTTGAGGGGTAGATAGGAGCGACCCTCCTCCGCTCCGCGTGCGGACCAGCTGGCACGCATGGTTTTGTCGAAGTCCACCCGGTAGAGCAGCAGGGACAGGGCCGGAGGCTGGATGAGCGAGTGCTGGGACAGGTCGAAGTCCTGGGTGCGGACCAGAACGGCCTTGGTGGTCGCGCCCGGGATCGGCTGCCTGCCCGTGAACGCCATGTCGAGCACACGCTGGAGACTCTTGCTGACCGCGCTGACACCACCGAAACCCGCCATGGCCGCAGGGTGCCCCTCCGCTGTCTCGTTGCCGTTGTACTCCGCGTGGCAGGTGACATAGCGCTCGGCGTCACAGCCGTGTCTTCGCAAGCGTCGGCGAGGTGCTGACGGCGTGACAACGTACTGGTCAGACGACTGAAGCGGCGCTGTGTGGGGGCTTTCGGTCAAGAGACGAAGTGCGCTCATCCACTTGAGGGAATTCGGCGCATGGGTTGCCGGGGTCGGCCATCATGGGCGTGAGTAAAGGGGGGATAATGGTGCAGAGTCCGCAAACGATCTCCCGCGCCGGTGAGGCGCGTGGCGTCCGTCTTCGCCTACTGCCGAACTTCGAACTCAGCAATCACGGTCGACGGCTGCGACTGCCGGTGACCGCGCAGCGTCTGCTGGTCTTCCTCGCTGTCAAGGAGAGGCCACAACACCGTTGGGCGGTCGCCACTCGGTTGTGGGCGGATCTCACCGACGACAGATCGGGTGCCGCGCTGCGTACCACTCTCTGGCAGGTGCGACGGGCGGCGCCGGCCATGATCGCGTGCGCCGACTCACATCTGCGGCTGTCTCCGTCGGTGGAAGTGGATCTGCATGAGTCGGTCCGCCGGACCCGCCAGCTGGGCACTGATCTGCAGGTCCATGACGGGCTCCTCGACTTTCTGAGCCACGACCTCCTGCCCGACTCCCTGGATGAGTGGGTGGTGGTCGAACGTGAGAGGTACCGGCAGTTTCGTCTCCACGCGCTGGAGAAGTTGTGCCAGCGGTTCACCGAGGCCGGAGAGCACGCATCCGCCATTGAGGCGGGGCTGCGCGCAGTGGCGGCTGATCCGCTTCGGGAATCGGCGCAGCGCGTGCTGATCGAGGCTCACATCGAAGAAGGGAACCTTTCGGAGGCGGTACGCCAGTACCGGACCTATGCGCGCTTGCTGCAGGTCGAACTGGGAGTCGAGCCCACAACCCTCCTCACCTCCCTGCTCCCCGTTGCGGCCCAGACCCGAGGCGTCAACGTGAATGTCATGCATCGCTGAAGCGGAGACTCCGCCAGTGCGCACTGGCGGAGCCCTGCCGGCCCCGGTAAGACGGTCACATGGCCCCCTTCTCGACCGCCTCCGTCTCCATGCTCGCTTCGGACGAGGCCTTCGTGGGGGCAGACCAGTGGAGGCGGGTCGTGCACAGGGAGACGATGACGGCCGAGGCCGCCACGACCGCCATGCCCCAGGTCAGGTCGCTGACTTCGGCGACGAAGCCGATCAGCGCGGGGCCGACGAGGAGGCCGGTGGTGCCCGTGGCGGCGACCAGGGAGAGGGCCTCTGGGCCTTCGGCCGCGGCGGCGACGTAGAGGCACGGCGTCACGGCGGCCACGCCCAGCCCCACGCACGCGAAGCCGAGGAGCGCGGGCACCACGCCTCCGGCCAACAGTGCCAGGGCCAGTCCGATGCCGGCCACGGCGCTGCCGACGCGGACGACGACGGCGTCGCCCCAGCGGCTGCGCCAGCCGTCACCGAAGAGGCGCGCGAGGACCATCACGACCGAGATGACCGCGATGCCCAGCGGGGCGACCTGCGCCGATGCGCCGGCGACGTCCTTGAGGTAGAGCGCGGACCAGTCGTTCATGGAGCCCTCGACGACCTCGGCGAACACCATGGTGCAGCCGAGCCAGAGCATCACGCGTGTCGGCCTGGCCATCCTGCGGCGGCGCTTGCCCTCCCCCTGCTCGGCCGGCTCGTTCGCAGGGGCGTCGTAGGGGAGCAGGCGTGGGCGCGCGCAGGCGAGGAGCACCAGGAGTACGGCTGACGCGGCGGCGAAGTGGGTGACGATGCCGGAGGTCAGCGCGGTCACGCCGGACGACACCAGGGCGGCGAGGAACGAACCGGCGCTGAAGGTGGCGTGCAGCTGCGTCATCGCCGTACGTCCGTGGGCCGCTTCGAGGGCGGCGCCCTGTGCGTTCATCGCCACGTTCAGGCAGCCGACCGCCACGCCGTCCGCGCAGAGGATCACCAGCGTCACGGGGTAGTTGGGAGCGACGGACAGCGCGAGAAGGATCGCCACCAGGCCCAGCCCGGACAGCAGGGCGAGGCGGCGCGCGCCGAGGCGCTTCATCAGAAACGTGACGAGCGGGAAGGAAGCCGCCGCGCCCGCCCCGGTGACCATGAGCAGCAGGCCCACCTCCCCGGCGCTCAGGTCGAGCCGCGTCTTGAGGGCGGGAATGCGGGAGATCCAGGTGGCGTACTGGAACCCGAGGAAACAGAACAGCGCCGCGATCGCCAACTGCGTACGTCTGAAGTCGTCTAGGACACGAGGCACGGGAACCGGGCCACCTCCTTCGAAGCGCTGGTACCGCTGCCGGGCACCGCGATAGACATGTACACGGCGTTGTCGCCGTAGCTCTCCGGGAGCCGGACCCGCGGGTGGGCCCGGTAGCCGTGCGCGGCCCAGAAGGAGGCCATGCCGTCGACGGCGACGAGCGAGATGTGCTCGAACCGCGGTCGCGCGGCAGCCGTCAGCCGGGCCAGCAGACCGCCGCCCCAGCCTCTGCCCCGCTGCTCGTGTGCGACGACGATGTCGTGCAGGTGAAGGTTGCGCGAGTCGTACGCCGTCTCGTCGGAGCGGGCCAGCGCCGGGTAGCGGAACATCGGGTACGGCAGCGAGAGCAGGTATCCGGCCACGTGCCCGTCGATGTCCAGCACGAAGCAGGTGTCGGGCGAAGCGCGTCCCTTCGACTCCAGCGCCGCCCGGCCCTCGGTCAGGGAACTGCCCGCGTAGGCCGCCGCCTCCAGGGCGGCAATGCCCGGCCAGTCACCGTCGTGCACGGGACGGATGCGCTCGTCGCGGCCGGGCGTCCGCGCGCTCACGCCGCCGCCCCCGCACGCCCGATCCCGTCATGTACCGTCCTGTGCGGAAGCGGTCCGAAGCCGTTGAAGCCCTGTGTCATGTAGCTGGTGGCGTAGGCGCCGGCGGACAGGACCCAGACCGGGTCTCCGGACGCCAGCGCCTTGGGCACGAACCGGTGCGCGGTCCCGTAGGCGTCGTCGCTGTCGCACGTCGGACCGGCCACGACGGCGGCGACGTACTCGCCGTCGAAGTGGCCGGGGAAGACGAGCCGGTGACAGAGCTCGTCCATCTCGTACAGGCCGTTGAACTTTCCGCAGCTCAGGTACAGCCAGTGCACGAGCTCGCCGTCGGGCTGCCGCCGCTCGGTGAGCCGGTAGACGTGCGCTCGGATCGCGCCGTGGTCGGCGACCAGATGGCGGCCGGGCTCCATGACGAAGTCGAGAGGCGCCGCGTTGAGATGCCGCAGCTCGTCCATGCCCTCGCGCAGAACGGCGAACATCTTGTCCAGGGGCGGCTCCAGCCTGCGGCCGTGCCGGTCGAGGTAGCCGAGCGCGGGCAGTCCGCCGCCGAGGTTGACGTGGTCGAGCACGATCCCCTTCTCGCGCAACGCCACCATGGTGTCGGCGAGTTGGTCGACGGCCTGGCGCCATGCCTCGTACGTCATCTGCTGCGAGCCGACGTGTACCGAGAGCCCCGCCGGAGTCAGTCCGGCGGCCCGGGCCGCGGTCAGCACACCGACGGCGTCGTCCTGGGAGCAGCCGAACTTGCGGCTCAGTCCCCACAGGGCGCCTTCCCCGCTGGTGGCGAGGCGGCAGTACACGCGGGCGCCGGGGGCGTGCGTGGCGACGGCCGCCACGTCCTGCACGCTGTCCGTGGCGAAGGTCCGCACACCGAGCCGGTGCGCCTCGGCGATACTCGCGTCGGACTTCACGGTGTTGCCGTAGTGGATACGGTCCGCGGGTACGCCCAGCCGCAGCGCCTGTTCGATCTCCGCGGGGCTCGCCGCGTCGAAGCCGGCGCCCCGGTCGGCGAGGCAGGTCAGCACCTCGTCGACCGGGCACGCCTTCATCGCGAACCGGACGATGACGCCGGGCAGTTCCCGCACGAGGTGGTCGTACTGGTTCCCGACCCCGGTGAGATCGAAGACGACACAGTCCGATGCCGCGTCGGCCAGGGCGGAGGTCAGTCGCGTGCCCAGGTCCACGCTCACGCCTCCGCACTCCCGAGGCCGGTCTCCCGGGCGGCGCGCACCAGCGCGGGCCAGGCGTCGATCAGGAGCGCGAAGTCCTCCGTGTCCCGACGTGCCTCGTCCAGCAGTTGGTCCCGGCGGGCGTCCATCCGGTCGGCGAACGTGGCGTAGCGGCCGCCCAGTTTGCGGTACGAGGTGCTGACCCGGTCCAGGCGCCAGATGTTCTCCGTGCGGTCCAGAGCGGCGCTGTCGCGGAGGAAGCCGGAGATGACGTCGCCGCGGACGTGGTCCCGCTCGTCCAGCAGTGCGGCACCGGCCGCGCCCATCCGCTCGTAGACGTCGTTGAAGTAGAGCATCGACAGCAGGAACTTCACGAACCGCATCTGGTAGGCGCGAAAGCCCGCGTCGGTGCGCCGGAAGGGCGTGTAGAAGTTCTCGATGTGGCGGTTGTGCAGCACGCCGGGCAGCGCTGCGTCGTGCACGAGGTGGATGAGGAAGTAGTCGCTGCCGATGGTGTCGGTCGCCGGTGGCAGCGGCACCCGCTCGTACACGTCGTGGTCGAAGGCGATGTTGCTCATGTCGACCCGCATGGGGTCGACCAGCGTCAGGGTGGCGTGGTCCGCGGTGAAGGGGGTGGTTCCGGCGCCCTTGAAGGACTCCTCGACCAGCTGTTCCTTCTGCTCGTCGGACCAGTCGGCGGGCGCCCACAGGCTGACGACGTCGTGGTAGACGCCCCCGTCGAGCTGCTCGATCTCGGCGATGTCCACGGATGGTTCGCCGATGAAGGAGGCCCCGACCATGGACACCGTCCGGTGGCCGTGGCCGGCGGCGAGGACGGTCTCGGTCACGGCGGCCGATGCCTCGGAGGCGGGCTTGCCGAGCGAGGACAGCTCGTGGTGGATGGGGAAGACCTGTTCACCGTCCAGCACCTGGTAGGTGCAGTCCGAGTCCCTGCGGTGCACGGACCGGCAGCCGAGCGCACTGGCGATCAGAAAGGCGCGGTTGGTGCAGGCGCCGTAGGAGAGTTCGGCCGGCAGCATCAGGCCGAGCAGGCGGTGCGGCACGGCGACGTCGGAGCGCTGGATCGTGCGACGCAGGAAGTCCCGCTGGCGTGCCTCGTCGAGGTGGTGGACGATCACGTTCCGGGTGGCGGGCAGGCCGGCCACGACGCGGGCGTGCTCGGCCCGCGTGGTCGCGTCGCAGGAGTCGAGGATGAGCAGGTGCACCTCGGTGCCGAAGGTGCGGGCCGCGTACGCGGCCTCCTGGCCGATGCCCACGATGGCGTCCGAGCACGCCCTGTTGGTGGGCAGGGCCAGGCAGATCCGGTCGGTGCTGGTCTGTCGGTTCACTTGGCGCTCTCTCGTTCGCTCCAGGAGTCGAGTCCCAGGAGTTTCCTGCCGAGGCCGTCGAGCGTGGCGGGGCCGTAGCGCAGCGACTCGTGCCGTACGGCGTCCCCCAGCAGCGTGCCGTTCCAGTCGGGTGTGCTGAGCGTGCGCCAGGACTCGACGCGGGAGCGGCGCAGTTCCCCGTGCTCCTCCAGCGCCGGCATCATCGACAGGTACTGCACGGCACGCACCCCGTGCTCGGAGACGTTGGGCGCGACCCCATGGGCCAGCAGTCCGTTGAAGATCAGCAGGTCACCGGCCTGCAGGTCGGGGCGCACCACAGGGAACTCTGTGCGGTCGATCGCGGGCCTGATCGGATCCCGGTCGGCCGGCTGCGTGATCCGCCACTGTTCGAACTGCCGGAACAACTCGGGTGCGCACTGGAACCCGCCGAGTTCGGGCTGGGTGTCGTTGAGTGCCAGGATGCCCTGCACCCGCTGCGGCAGCACGCCCAGCGTGGTGTCGACGTCCCAGTGCAGCTCGATGTCGAAGCCCTCGTCGGTCGGCGCGATGAGGGAACGCGAACGGCTGCCGCGGTTGGGCGGATTGAGGTTCAGCCGGTCGAGCGTGACCCACAGCTCCTCGCAGCCCCACACGTCGGCGAAGGCGTCGTAGACCCGCTGCGTCTGCCGGTTGTCCCACAGCAGCTGGTGGTGGTACGCCTCGACGAAGCCGTAGACGTGCAGATCGCGGTCGAGGTCCGAGCGGAACTCGCGTTCCTCGTACCAGGTTTCGGGCCGGTCGGGGTCAAGGCCCTGGAACTCCCAGGCGAACTCGTACAGGCTCTTTGCCGCGCCCGGCGAGACGGCGTTGCGCACCACGACGTAGCCGTACGTCTGCCAGAAGGCGAAGTCCTGTTCCGACAGCACGCGCAGGGGCCGTGACTTCTCGATCTCCATCTCTCTCAGCGGCGTCTGGGCGAGGTAGCTCTCGCCGTCGGCGCTGAAGTAGGGGCGCCGGGTCGGGGCGCGGTACAGGTAGGGGTCGGATGTCGGCATGCGATCACTCCAAGGCTCGAGTCCTCAGTGGCCGAGGGGAACTCCAGGCCGTCACTGATCGAACTGAGGTTCCTTCAAAGTGGACTGGACCAATTCGCGATGTCAATCGCAACCCGGCGAAGTTGCCGCGAACTGCCTGCGAGTTGCCTGTTGCCGGCCGCTCGACGGACGGTCGCGCAAGTGTCGCCCGCAGACCCTGTGTTGCACGCACGGTGCGGTCTGCCGCCACGCCGGACGGGGCTGAACGCCGTGGCTCAACAAGGAGATTGGTCTAGACTTTTTGGAGCGCCGAGGTGGCCCAGAAGGTCGACACGGCCACTCCCGGGAGGTTGCGCAACCGCTTCCGCCCCGCGACACGCCGTCCCCCAAGTTGGACTAGACCAAAGGCGAGTTGGGGGCTATAACGAAACACCTGCGAGTGCGCCCGGAAGGCAGGTTATGACCACCGACGTGAGCATCGTCCCGTACGACGCCGGACTGCCCGGGGGCGTCGCACGGGTGCCGAAGTACTACCGCGTGAAACAGCGGGTCCTCGAGATCGCGGAGTCGCTGACGCCGGGTTCGCGCATGCCCGCCGAGCGATTACTCGCCGTCCAGCTCGACACCTCGCGCACCACCGTCCGGCTGGCGCTCCAGGAACTCGTCGGCGAAGGCCGACTGGACCGGATCCACGGAAAAGGCACGTTCATTGCACGACCGAAGCTCTACCGCATCCTCCAACTCACCTCCCACACCGAGGACATGCAGGCCCAGGGACTCGAACCCGCCTCGCGCGTCCTGGACATGCGTCACATCGAGGCCGACAAGGAGCTCTCACGCCTGCTCGACATCGATGTCGGTGAGCGGGTGGTGCGCATCGAGCGGCTGCGGCTGGCCGGTGGCGAGCCCATGGCCATCGAGACCACCCACCTGTCCGCACGGCGCTTCCCCGACCTGCGCGAGTCGCTGGCCAGATACAGATCTTTGTACACGGCACTCGCCGAGGTGTACGGCGTGCGCCTGTCGGAGGCCGAGGAAGGCATCGAGACCTCACTCGCGACCCCGTACGAGGCCAGGCTGCTCGCGACGGACGTGGGCCTTCCGATGATGCTGCTGTCCCGGCACTCCCACGACACCGAGGGCAGACCGGTGGAGTGGGTCCGCTCCGTGTACCGCGGCTCGCGCTACAAGTTCGTAGTGACCTTGATGCCCATGGCGGACCGGACGCCCGACTGAGTCCCCGTCCGGTCCCGACCGTTCTCCCTCGTTCCTCGCGCCCCCCACGTTCACGGCGACCCTGCACGCTGCCGCCCGCTGATCGCGCGACCCCGGCCCCCGACACGGCCCGCCCCGGTACGGCGGCCGTGACCGCATGCAGAACGCTGGACCACAGGCCGGCCCCCACGGCCGAGCCCCTGAGGGCCAGTCCCGCCCCGCCAACCCTGGGAAAGTCGTGACACGACAGGGTGTTCTCACCAGCCGAACCGAAGCCGCGCCGACGCCGGCCGAAGCCGCCCCGACGCCGGCCGAAGCCGACCGACCACCAGCCGCCGACAATCCGGAAGGGGCAGGCCGCCCCTGGATAGCCGGCCGCCCACCGGCCACCGCCCCGGGAACGGAGGCCTGCCTCCCGTGACCCAGACATCGATGTCGACGACGCTCGCGGACGCCCTGGTCACCGCACGTGAGGCGGCCTGCCTGACCCAGGAGGACCTCGCGGAACGGTCCGGGGTGAGCGTGCGGGCCATCCGCAACCTCGAGACCGGCCACACCTCCCGCCCCCGCAAGCAGTCACTGCTGCTGATCGCCAAGGCCCTCGGGCTGCCCCCGGACGAGGTCGGGCGGCTGATGCGCAGACCGGGCGCCGAACAGCACCGGCCGCCACCCGGTCTCGTCCCCGCCGAACTCCCCGCCGCGCCCCGCCACCACCTCGTCGGCCGGACGACTCACGTCGACTCCCTCAGGGCGCATCTGTCCGCCACGGAGCACGGCGACACCGGACGGCCCGCGGTCGTCGTCGGGCCTGCCGGTGCGGGGAAGACCGCGCTGGTCCTCGAGGCGGCGCACGGCGTGCGCGACCGGTTCCCGGACGGACAGGTCTTCGTGGATCTCCACCCGGGAGCGTCCTCCACGCCGCTGACGCCGGACGAGATCGTCCCCCGCGTACTGCGCTCCCTCGGTGCCGGGGCGGCGGCGGGCCATCCGGAGGAAGCGGCTGCCCGGCTGCGGGACGCGCTGAGCAGGAGGCGCGTCCTCGTCGTCCTGGACAACGCCGGCAGCGAGGCGCAGATACGGCCACTGCTGGTGGACGGCTCCCGCAGCGCCGTACTGGTGGCCGCGCGCCGCGAACTCCCCGCCCTCACCGCCCAGTTCCGCCGGCACATCGGCGTCCTCGGCGACGGGGACGCCCTCCAGGTCCTGGAGGACCTGCTCGGACCCGCGCGCACGGCCGCGGAGCGATCGGCCGCGTCGAGTGTGCTGCGGTTCTGCGGGGGGCTGCCCCTGGCCCTGCACATCGCCGGGCTGTGGCTGGCGGCACGACCGCACCGGTCACTGCGTGATCTGGCGGACCGGCTGACGAACGAGCAGGACCGGCTCCGCTTCCTGCACATCGGCGATCTGTCGCTGGAGGCCAGTGTGGCGGCCTACTACAGCTCGCTGCCCGCCCCGGTCATGGCCGCGTTACAGCGGTTGAGGACGGTGGACGGCGACTTCGGTGTCGACGACATGGTGACCCTCGTGACACCGTCGCGAGGACTGGCGGCTGACCTCCTCGACGAACTGATTGACCGTCAGATGGTGCACGCGGTCGGACCGGCCGCCGACGGCCGGCTCCTCTACCGGCTCCACGACGCAGTGCGCCAGTACGTGGCGTACGGCCCGGTCGGCGCCTGGCACCCGGACCGCGTGGCGGGCCGGATCTGGCTGCCCCGGCAGGCCGTGGACAGCGGCAGAAGGGAATCGTGAGCCCACCCCACCCCAAGGAGGCTTCGGCGGGCTTGCGTCAGGGGTAGTAGGGCGTGTGGGTGATGGAGGAGATCTTGAGGTAGCGGGCCCCGTCGGCGGTGGCCCAGGTGGAGGAGTCGGGGTTGCCCGGCCAGTCACCGCCGACCGCGATGTTGGCGATGAAGTGCATGCCCGTCCCGGCAGGCGTGCTGTACCAGGTGGTGCCCGTGATGGTGCCGTCCACGGCGAAGTCGATGTGGTCCGGGAACCAGCTGAACGAGTACGTGTGGTACGTGTTCGTCCAGCCGGAGGAGTTCGTCCTCGAGAACTGCTGCTGGACGTTGTTGACGTCGTGAGACGTCTGGTGGACGACGTTCGGGTTCTGCCCCACGATTTCAGCGGCGTCGAACTCCGGTAGCCACGGGTTCAGGTACGCCGCCCATACTGCTGGTAGCAGTCCCTGCCCGTTGGGCATGTTCGCGGTGAAGCGGTATGTGCCGTACCCGTACAGCGCCGTCGACTCCACGCGGCCCGAGTAGTAGAGCCCGCCCCCGGCGTTGTACGCCTTGATCACCAGAGTGCTGCCCTCGTACCACACGCAGTCCGGCGTGTAGGTCTGCAGTTCGTTGTTGGCCGTCCACCTTCCATTGATCTTGTTCCAGGAATTGACCGTGACGGGAGAACCCCAGGAATCGGCCCGTGCGGTGGGCGCACCCAGCAACAGTGCGGGCGGCACGGCGAGTGCGGCACCGAGGATGCGTCTGCGGCTCGGCCTGCGAGGTGTGGGGGACATCGCGGCTCCATTGCTTGGATGAATGAAGGGGCGTGGGAGCGATCCCATGCTCCGCTTGCCGCCGGACTGTAGGGTTCTGTTCACTCATTGGCAAGATGCGTCGCATGGACTGGCACATGCCTTTGGAAGCTGAACGGGACTGACCATCCGTCCGATGGGCGGCCGGGTTCACACTGCGAAGGTCGTGCCGATGCCCATGCCGGTGATCCACTCTGGGACCCGCTCGTAGGAGGTCCACACGAGGGGCAGTCCGACGGCAGCATGGCCGATCAGCCAGCAGCGGATCTCGTGGCCACCGCTGCCGGCACTGGCCTCCAGCCCGTCGTGCCCCATGGCGAGGACAGGGTCGAGGTCGGGGATGCCGAGCTGCTTGAGGAACCAGGTGTCCCATGCGTCGTTCACGCGTGCCGTCGGGTCCCCGCCCATGGCGCGCACGCGGGGCTCCCTGGCCTCGGCGAAGGCGTGGGGGTCGCGTCGGCCATGGATCAGGGCCGTGCGTTTGTCGCCGCTGACGGCAGGGTCACGGGGGTCGTTGGAGGGCAGCCAGTGCGACAGCCCTCCGCTTGCCAGTACCAGGACCCGGCCGGGAAAGTCCGCAGCGCGGATGGCTGCTCCCAAGGCCTCGCCCAGCGCGGCGCAGCGCTCCAGACTGGGCAGCGGTGGTGCGGCGGTGTTGACGACGATGGGCACGAGGGGGGTCTCGGTCCCGCCCGTGGCCATCTCATAGCTCTGCACGATGCCGTGGTCGACGGTGAGCGAGTACGAGAACGACAGGTCGAAGCCCGCGTCGTCCAGGCCCTCGCGGATCGGCCAGGCAAGCTCCGCGCACACCGGGAGCGGCCCCGGGGTGCTGCCGTAGTCGCCGAAGCCGACCGCCGCGTCGACACTGATCGAGAACGGCGGCATCACATCGTAGAAGTTGGCGTGGAAATGATCCGGCCCGATCACTACGACGGCATCCGGCGACATCGCCGCTACCGCGCGTCGCACGCGCGCCACGTCGGAGAGGAAGACCCCGCCGGGTGCGGTCGGCCGATTCGGCGGGAGCAAGGTGGCGAAGGGGGAGTGGGACATACCCAGAAAGCCGATGATTTCGCTCATACGGGGTCCTTGCGCAGGATGAGGAAGTCGTGGTGGGCGGCCAGGAACGCGGTGACCTTCTCCCATTGGGGCCAGTGGCCGGCGTCGGTGATGACGTGCAGGCGCGCGTCGCGCAGCCAGCCGAGCAGGGTCTCGGCCTCGTCGAGGCCGCCGGTGGGGTCGTGGTCGGTCCACAGCAGCAGGGTGGGCGCGGTGATCCGGCCGACCCAGGCAGGGTCCCAGGCGTAGTCCTTGCGGACCTCGGGGTCCTGGAGGACCAGGGTGTTGGTGATGGCCCGGATGAAGCCGGGCCGGGTGTAGACGGCGCGTCGGAGGTCGACGAGTTCGTCGGTGACCATCTCCTTGTGGTGGAAGAGGAACTCCACCCGGCGGCGTACCGTCTGATCGTCGGCGTTTCGGACGGCGGCCATCGTGCTCTCACGCAGACGTGCCATCACTTCGGGCTTGTTGGCGATGTTCCCCGGGGTGTTGAGCACCAGTCGGTCGACCCGCGCGGGGTGGTGGGCGGCGGCCCAGGCGGCGACCCAGCCGCCGAGCGATTCCCCGGACAGATGCGCCCGGGGGATGCCGAGCTCGTTCATCACGCCGATCAGGTGAGCGGTGAGGACGTCGATGGTGTACGGCGTGTCCGGCAGGTCCGACCAGCCATGCCCCACCATGTCGTACGCGGTGACGCGGAAGTCGGCCGCCAGGCCGGCCAAGTCACGTGCGTAGGCCTCCAGGTGGCCACCCGTGCCGTGCAGCAGGATGAGGTCGGGCCCGCTGCCGGCGCGGAGCACCCGGGTGCGTACGGTGTGTCCGGCCACGTCCACGTCGATATGGCCCAGTTCGTGATCGAGATCGGCCAACTCCGCCCAGACGCTGATGTGTTCGGGCAGCTGACCGCTCTGTCGGGCGTCGCTGTGCGGGCGTACGGGGGGCGGCGTGTCGGTCTCGGATGTCACAGATCCTCCTGGGAGAAGCGGGCGCGCGCCGCGTCGATGGTGGACAGGCCGGCGCTCTGGCGCCGGCCGACCCCGAGCAGGTTGAGCAGCCGGGAGTTCTCGATGGTCAGGAACTCCACCGGCGCTGCGCCGGAGTCGTTGTAGTGGCGGTGCCAGGTCCACGGCGGGGTGTAGACGAAGTCTCCGGTGGACCAGTGCACGGCTTCGTCCTCGACTTCGCTGTGTCCGCTGCCGGAGATGACGTAGTGCACGGTCTCGTGGTGATGGCGTTGCATGTCCGAGCTCTCGCCGGCCGGGATCGTCTGCCGGAAGATCTCGAACGTCGCGGTGGGCAGACGCCCGGCGATGGACAGCTGGGTGGGATTGTGGATCTGGTCGGCGGGCAGCGGCTCCAGTTCGCCCGCGCGCACGACCAGCGGGCGCAGGGAGCCGGCGGGCACGGCGGCGGACACGGTGGCGAGGAAGTCGGGCATGGTGAAGTCGGGGCCGGAACTGGACATCAGATGGTCTCCGTTCGTCCACCGTCGACGGTCAGGACGGTGCCGTTGACGTAACTCGCCGCGGATGAGGCGAGGAAGGCGACCGCGGCGGCGATCTCAGTGGGCTCGGCGGGCCGGCCGGCCGGGACGGCGGCGCTGTCCTCGGCCACCACATCGGCGTAGGCACGCCCGGTGGCCGCGGCCCGCGCGGTGAGGATCTGGGCCCGCCGGTCGGTCGCGGTGGCACCGGGGGCCACACAGTTGACGGTGACCCCGTCGGCCGCGAACTCGTGGGAGAGCAGTTTGGCCGCAGCGGTGACGGCCGAGCGCAGCACCACCGAGGTGGCCAGACCGGGCTGTGGTTGCCGCACGGCGGTCGACGTCACGAAGACCACACGGCCGAAGCCGCGCTGCGCCATGGCCGGAAGCACCAGGCGGGCGAGCCGCAGCGGGCCGAGGAGCAGGAGTTCGAACGCGGACTGCCACTGGGCGTCGTCGACAGCGAGAACAGCGCCGGGCGCGGGGCCTCCGGAGTTGAGCACCAGCACATCGAGCGGGCCGTACTCAGACCCGATCTCGCCGAGCAGTTGCGCCGCGGTATCGGGGGCGGACATGTCGTTGACCAGCCAGTGCACCGGCGCCCCGGTGGCCGCCCGCAGTTCCTGAGCCGCGGTCTCGAGGGCCTCGGCGCGGCGGCCGGTGATCACCACCCGGTGCCCGCCGCGCGCCAGGTCCTCGGCGACTGCGCGGCCGATTCCGGTGGCGCCGCCTCCGACCAACGCGGTTCGCATCACGATGACAACCTCCAGATCATGTGTCGTCCCGCCGCCGTGGGGCGCGCTGGGGCCGGCTTGACTGTCGTCGGGTAGGTGTAGCGTGAGCCAAGTGACTGCGAGGAGCCAACGGTGAGTCCCACCAGGCAGGACTCGGCCCCGGATAAAGATCCGAACGGCGGAGGGCACCAGGGCTCCGGAAATCGTGTGTCCCGGTCCGGCGGGCTGGACCGGGCCGCCGCGATCCTCGGCGCCTTCGACGCCACACACCGGGAGCTGACCCTCGGTGCCCTGGTCCGCCGGTGCGGGCTGCCGCGTTCGACCACCCACCGCACGGCGGAGACGATGATCCGGCTGGGGTGGCTGGACAAGCCGGGGGAGTACTACCGCATCGGAAACCGGCTCTTCGAACTGTCCGGCCTGGCGCCGGTGCGGCTCGAACTGCGCGAAGCGGCGCTGCCGTTCCTGCAGGATCTCTACGGCGCCACCAAGCTGACCGTCCAGCTGGGCATTCTGGACGGCACCCAGGTGCTGGTGGTGGAGAAGATCACCGGACATCGTCCGATGCCGATGCTCTCCCAGGTCGGGGGCTTCATCCCGGCGCACTGCTCCGGGCTGGGCCGCGCGATTCTCGCCTACTCCGCGCCCGAGGTCGTCGACGAAGTCGTCGAAGCCGGCATGGAGGCCCGGACACCACGCACGATCACCACCGTGGTGGGCCTCAAACGCGAGCTGGCGGCGATTCCGCACCGCGGCTGGGCGGTCGACCGGGAAGAGGGCAACATCGGGATCAGCTGCGTCGCGGCCCCGATCTTCGGCCCCCTGGGCGAGGTCGCCGCGGCGCTGTCCATCACGGGCCCGACCGCGCTGGTGCGGGCGGACCGGGCGGGACCGGCGGTACGGCTCGCCGCGGCCGCAGCAACCCGCGCGTACTGCACGCGCCGCTGACCACTTACCGAGACTCCTGCAGAAAGCCCCGGCCTTCGGCCGGGGATGAATGCATCTCAGGACTGCTCTGACCCGCAGATCACAGCGGGCGTTTCTGCTGCTCAATGTACTGGCGGATGATCGCCAGTGGTGCTCCGCCGCAGGATGCTGCGAAGTACGAGGGCGACCACAGGTGGCCGTGCATGATCGCCCGGTTGATGCGCCCTGTGAACTCCTGGCGGATCAACCGGGCGGATACGCCCTTGAGACTGTTGACCAGCTTGGAGACGGCGACCTTGGGCGGGAAGTGCACCAGGAGGTGCACGTGATCGCGTTCGCCGTTGAACTCCTTCAGCTCCGATTCGAAGTCCTCGCACACCTTCCGCATGATCTCTTCGAGACGCGTCAGCATCTCGTCGTTGAACACCCCGCGTCGGTACTTCGTCACAAAGACCAAGTGGACATGCATCGCCGAGACCACATGTCTGCCACGGCGGAAGTCATCGTTTGTAGCCATAGACCAACCGTACTATGATCAAGCTATGCAGCTTCGCTACTCCTACCGGGTGTACCCGGACGCCACTCAGCGCCGTGCGCTGGCCCAGGCGTTCGGGTGCGCCCGCGTGGTGTGGAACGACTGCCTGCGCGCCAGGAAAGAGGCGTACGAGGCCGGGCTGCCGTTCGTAAGGTCGGCGGAGCTGTCCAAGCTGCACATCACCCAGGCCAAGCGCACCGAGGAACGGGGCTGGCTCGCCGACGTGTCCGCCGTGCCCCTCCAGCAGTCCCTTCGGGACCTGGACACCGCATACAAAAACTTCTTCGACGGCCTCAAGGGAAAGCGCCCCAAGATGGGGCCGCCTCGCTTCAAGTCGAAGAAGGACACCCGGCAGTCGATCCGCTTCAACACCAACGCGTTCTCCCTCCAGGGCAACGGCACGGTGTACGTGGCCAAGGTCGGCAACGTCCGCGTGAAGTGGTCCCGCGCCGTCCCTGCCGCCCCGACCTCCATGACCTTGATCAAAGACTCCTCGGGCCGGTACTTCATGAGCTTCGTCGTGGACACCAACCCCGACGTACTGCCCGAGATGGACACCGAGACCGGCATCGACCTCGGCCTAGGCCACTTCGCGGTGCTCGCCGACGGAACCAAGGTGGACAGCCCCCGCTTCCTGCGCCGGGCCGAGAAAAAACTCAAGAAGATGCAGAAGACCTTGAGCCGCAAGGCCAAGGGCAGCAACAACCGCGCCAAGGCGCGGGCCAAGGTCGCACGCCAGCACGCCCGCGTGGCGGACCGGCGCCGCGACTGGCTGCACAAGCTCTCCACGGATCTGACCCGCGACAACCAAGCGATCTACGTGGAAAACCTGGCAGTCAAGGGCCTGGCCCGCACCCGTCTGGCGAAGTCCGTACACGATGCAGGTTGGTCGCAGTTCGTCGCGATGCTGGAGTACAAGGCTGCCAAGCACGGCCGGTACTTCGGGAAGATCGGCCGGTTCGAGCCGACCTCTCAGGTCTGCTCGGCCTGCGGGATCAAGGACGGCCCCAAGTCCCTGCACGTCCGTGAGTGGACCTGTCAGGAGTGCGGGACCGCCCACGACCGCGACATCAACGCCGCACGCAACATCCTGGCCGCCGGGCGGGCGGACAGGCTAAACGCCTCGCAGAGCGCAGGTAAGACCAGGGCGAAAGTCCCGGCACAGCGCGTTGAAGCAGGAAGCCACCGGAAGGGTCAGACGACCCAGGCCGGAATCCCCGCCCTTTAGGGCGGGGAGTACGTCAAAGGTCATCACCAGCCGTTGTCGGCCTGCCAGTCACCGACCGTCGTCGGCCTGCTCAGGTGCCCGCACAACTCGGGTCCCGACCAGTGGGACGCACCGCTGCTCCCGTGGCGTGACGGCACACATACTGGCGCCACATCGATCCGCTCCTGGGCCCGGACGAGCCCGAGACGAGCGGCGCCGAGAGCCGGCGGCCGTATGACGGTCGTGAAGGAGGGTGGTCATGTACGTGGACCAACAGCAGGCCGAGGACGAGCAGCGCCCACAGCAGGGGGTCCTCGCGCCCGGAGACGGCGACAACGTCGGGGCCATCGGCCTGGGCATCTACGTCAAACTCACCGGCCAGGACACCAAGGGGGCCTACTCGCTGTTCGAGTACGTCGTCCCGCCCGGCCTGGGCGGCCCGCCCACCCACATCCACAGCCGCGAGGACGAACTGTTCGTCTGCGTCGCCGGCCAGGTCACCGTCGAACTGGCCGGGCAGGTGCACCGCCTGTCTCCCGGTTCGGTCCTGCTGATGCCCCGCGGTGTGCCCCACATGTTCTACAACGAGGGCGAGGCCGAGGGACGGGTCATCGCCGTGGTCTCTCCCTCCGGCCTCGAGAACTACTACCGGGATCTCAGCGCGCTCCCTCCCGGCCCACGGGACATGGCCAAGGTCGCGGAGGTCATGAAGAAGCACGGCCTGTCCCTCCTGGACAAGGGAGAGAGGCCCTCGTGACGGGCACGCGGACGGGCGCCGCAGCAGCGGACAGGGACAAGATGGTGCGCGACATGTGCGCCGCCGTCGACGCCCACGAATTCGAGCGCTTCGGCTCCTACTTCACGGACACGGCCTACTACCGCTTCGGCAACAGCGCTCCCGTACACGGCCGCGCCGCGATCGTCGCCGCCACGGCAGGCGCGGTGGCCTCGATTCCGCCGGTCCGCCACCACATCGACCAGATCGCCCAGTTCGGCGACCAGCTCTTCTGCCGCTTCACCATCGAAGTGGCGCTTGAGGACGGCACGGTGGCCATGCCGTGCGTGACCGTCATCGGGCTCGCGCCCGATTCCGGCGCCGGAGCCCCAAAGATCATCGACTATCGCGTTCACATGGACATCTCACCCGCGCTGGCCCCACCGCCCGTCTGAACGGGTTTGTGGCAGGCGGAGATACGCCCGACCGGAGCGCTCGGCATCCGTCGGGCAAGCCTGCGAGTCGACGTCGCGCCGTCGTGCGCATGCCTTTCGATGTGCGCCGCCGCACGGCACGGCAGCAGTGCCGGCAGGCGAGCAGCCCCTGAGCCACAGAGGAGAGTCGCGTGAGGATTGGGATCATCGGCGCCGGAGTCGCCGGGCTGAGTACCGCCAAGGTGCTCAAGCAGCTGGGCCACGATGTGGTCGTCTTCGACAGAACCCCCGACGTCGGCGGGGTATGGAGCCGCACCCGCCGCTATCCGGGTGTCTCGACGCAGAGCCCGAAGGCGCAGTACTCCCTGTCTGACTTCCCGATGCCCGCGGACTATCCCGAGTGGCCCAACGGGGAGCAGGTACAGCGCTACTTCGCCGCCTACGCAACGGAGTTCGGCCTCGACGAACATCTGAGGCTGAACACTGAAGTGGTCAAGGCCCGGCCTGCGGACGGCTGTTGGGCGGTCACCGTCCGTGACACGTCCTTGTCCTCGTCCTCGTCCCCGGAGCCATCGCCGCTGTCGCTGTCGCTGTCGGCTGAGAGGACCATGCTCTTCGACCGACTGGTGGTCGCCAACGGGGTGTTCTGCGAACCGGCCCTGCCGCACTTCCCGGGCCTGGAGGAGTTCACCGCGGCCGGCGGCCGGCTGTGCGCGGGCACGGAGTTCCACGATGCCGAGGAGGCCCGTGGCAAGCACGCACTGGTCGTCGGATACGGCAAGTCCGCCTGCGACGTGGCCGTACCGATCAGCCAGGTGGCGGTCAGCACGGACGTCATCGCCCGGCAGATGCTGTGGAAGGTGCCGCGCAGAATCGCCGGAGTCCTGAACTTCAAGCTCCTGCTGCTGACCCGGCTGGGCGAGGCGCTGTTCCGTTACCGGGTCCTGCGCGGCGTCGAGAAGTTCCTGCACGGCCCCGGCGACGGGCTGCGACGCCGCATGATCAACTCCATTGGGTCGGTCGCCGTCCGGCAGTACGGGCTCGAACAGGCCGGACTGGTTCCCAGGGGCAGGATGGAGGACATCGTCAAAGGCGCCATCGGCCTGGGCACGGAGGGATTCTACGAAGGCGTCGCCGACGGCTCCATCACCGTGCACCGCGACCAGACCATCGTCAGGCTCCTCGCCCAGGACGGCCGCCCCCGGGCGGAACTCGCGGACGGCCGCGTACTGCCCGCCGACCTCGTGGTCTGTGCCACCGGATTCACCCAGGCGGTGCCGTTCCTCGACCCCGACATCGAACAGCGGCTGCTCGACGAACGCGGCAACTTCATGCTCTACCGCCAGGTCCTCCCACTCGACGTCCCGGGGCTGTACTTCAACGGCTACAACTCGTCGTTCTTCAGCCCCCTCAACGCCGAGATGGCCGCCGTCTGGATCGCCGCCGACCTCGCCGGCCAACTGCCGCTTCCGGCGACGGAGGCACGTCGCAGGGCAGTGGTCGATCAACTCGCGTTCATGGACGTCGCGACCGACACGCATCACTGCCGCGGAACGAAGATCATCCCGTTCTCGATGCACAACGTCGACGAGATCCTGGACGACCTGGACCTGAACATCAGCCGGTTCGTCCGGGCCTCCCACTGGATCAACCCGGTCAATCCAGCCGCCTACCGACGTGTCATGCCGAGGCTTCTGGCACGGCTACGTCAGACCGACACCGGCCCGGGGAGGCATGGCGACCCGACGTCCGGACCTGCGCAGTCGCGGTCCACGGATCCCTGGAGTGCGGCGCCGGGCCAGGCCGAACGCCTCCTGGAGCACTCCGAGGAGCCCGGAGGGCATTCCGGGTGACAGTGGTCGGATCGGTCGAGGGTCGGTCGGGTGGGTCGGGTCTGCTCGGTCGAGTCAGTCGCCTCAGTCGGGTTGACCGGCCAGGATCTGCCGTATGACCGGCGCGGTCCAGCGGGCGAGGTCTTCATGACTCATGTCGGCGATGCCGGGCGTGGCCAGGATGTAACGGCTGGTCGCGAGGCCGATGACGAATGCTCCCAAGAGCGCGGCGCGTTCGGCGCCGTGGTCTCGGGTGGCCGATGACAGGGCCGGCGCGACCTGGGTGACGAACACCTCGCGCATCTTGGCCGCGGCGGTCGGATTTGTGGCGGCGGCACGCAGGAGCGCCAGGAAGGTTTTGTCCTGCTCCCAGACGGCGAAGAAGTGCGGCAGCAGCAGCGCGGCCAACGCATCAGGCGGCACGGACGTGAGATCGGGCAGGGGCACGTGGAACTCGGCCGCTGCGGCGAACAGGCCTTCCTTGCTGCCGAAGTAGCGAATGGCCAGAGCCGGGTCGACACCGACGTCGGCGGCGACGGCGCGCATCGTCGTGCGCTCGTAGCCGTGGGTCGCGAAGTGGGTCCGCGCAGCGGCGAGGAGATCGGCTCGCGTGGCATCGGGGTTGCGGGGACGTCGAGCCATGCGACGAGCATAAGTCAATGATCGTTGACTTGTCGACAGAGCCCGCTGGCATCTAAGTCACCACCTGTTGACTTGCCGATGGTCCCTCGCTAGCGTCGAAGTCACCGATTGTTGACTTATGGGTTGGGAGCCAGCGATGAAGCAGGCGAGCAGCGTTCGTCCCGTTCTGGTTGTCGGGGCGGGCCCCACCGGTCTGACCGCGGCTGTCGAACTGTCCCGGCTCGGCGTGCCCGTCCGGATCGTCGATCGATCTCCCGGTCCGTCCGACACTTCCAAGGCCCTTGCCGTGCAGGCCCGCACGATCGAACTGCTGGAGCCGCGTGGCGTGGGCGAGCAGATGGTGCGCGCAGGGCAACTGGCCGGCGGGACGTCGATCTACGGCCGGGGCAGGAAGCTGGCCACGGTCCGTTTCCAGCACATACCCGGCCGCCTGAACTCCCTCCTGCTGCTGCCCCAGTCGCAGACCGAGCGGCTGCTGGCCGAGCGACTGCGTCGGCAAGGTGGAGAAGTCGAATGGGGGACCGAGCTCGTCTCCTTCACCCAGGACGACTCCGACCCCAAGGCGGGAGTCCGCGCAGTGCTGAAGGGCGCTCAAGGAGCGGAAGAGGACCTCGACGCGGAGTACCTCATCAGCGCGGAGGGCGCGCACAGCAGTGTGCGACGCAGACTCGGGCTGCCGTTCGAGGGTTCCTCACTGACCCAGCGCTACCTGCTGGCCGACCTGCACCTCGACAGCGACATCCCCGAGGACGAGATGTCGATCTTCCTGGCCACCGACGGGTTCCTCGCGGTCTTCCCCATGGGCAAGAGCCGCTTCCGCCTCATGGCCACCGACCCGTACGCCGAGGCCGGCGACGCCGACACACCCGCCCTGCACGACCTGCAACGCGTCTGCGACCACGTCATGCCCGTGCCCGCCCACGTGTCCGACATGAGCTGGAGCTCCCGGTTCTTCATCAACAGCCGTCACCTGTCGACCCTGCGTGTCGGCAACGTGTTCCTCGGGGGTGACGCAGCCCATGTGCACAGCCCCGCAGGCGGACAGGGCATGAACACCGGAATCCAGGACATGATCAATCTGTGCTGGAAGCTGGCACTGGTACGTGCGGGGCAGGCCAGGCACGCACTGCTGGACACGTACCAGAGTGACCGGCTCCCACTGATCAGCAAGCTGGTCCGGACAACCGAGACCGCCACCAAGGCATTCAACTCCACCAGTTCTCTCGTCCACGGCCTGATCACCCGCGTCGCCCCCGCCGCGCTGAGCACCGACCGCGTACAGAACAAGGCGACCATGCGGCTCAGTCAGGTCGGCGCCAGTTACCGTGGTGGCCCCCTCGCCCACGGCGGCGGGGGGCACGGCCGGCTGCGTGCCGGAGACCGCGTGCCGGACGCCGACGTGATCCTCGTAAGCACCTATCAGTCGGGGACTGTGACCCGCCTCTACGAGCTTCTCGACCTGGGCAGGCTCACGCTGGTCAGCACCGATCCCGACAACGACCTGCGCACGCTCCCAGCACAACTGCGCCCGTGGCAAGGCGTCCTCGCCGTCCGGCACATCCAGGTCGCCGCCGACCAGCCCCAGTTGCGCGGCCACGACGCGCAGATCTCCGCTGACCTGGCCGCGCGCCCAGGCCTGCTGCTGATCCGGCCCGACGCCTATCTCGCCGCCGCCGGTGACCCGGCCCTGCTGGCCGACTGGCTCAGCACATGGTTCGTCTGAGGAATGACCGAAGGAGCAACATGCTGACGATCGCCATCCGTTTTCACGTCCGGCCGGAGTGGACCGAACGCTGGCCCGCCCTCGTCGAGGAATTCACCGAGGCCACCAGGAGTGAGGAGCACAACGCCTGGTTCTGGTGGGCACGCAGCGTCGACGACCCTTGCGTGTACTTCCTGCTGGAAGGCCACCAGGAGGCCGGAGTCGCGGACCACCTCACCTCGCCGCTCATTCCGAAGATCCAGCGGGAGTGGCCGCAAGCACTGGTCGAAACCCCGAAGATACTCATGGCCACCGTCCCCGGCGAAGGCTGGCAGACCATGGACCTGCTCCCGGTTCCACCGTCCTAGGCACTATCAATGAAGTCCCGTTGCGCTTGGGTGCCATCAACGAACATGTCGCGAGCCGCAAGCGGTAGGGACCTCGGCAGTAGCCACACATCGACACTGGCAAGCTGTCCGTCACCACGCAACAAAGACACCAGCAGGCATTCTGGTGTGCTCCAGCCGGCCGCACGCCGAACGCCGCTGATGAACTCGCCGGCCCACCTGTCTCTCTCCAATCAGGCTGTTTTCGGGATAGCCGAGGGTTGCCCGGTGACGAGGGATTCGTAGGCGGCGAGGACGATGCGCAGGGTGCGCAGACCTGCGTATCCGTCGGGGTGGGCGCGTTGGCCGGTGCGGGCGGCGGTGAGGAAGCTGTTGAGCATGGCGGCGTCGAGATCGACGGCGGTGGGTTCCCAACGGGGTGTGGAATGGGTGGTGTCGTAGCCGGTGAGGAGGGGTGGGAAGGCGTCGAACTCGACCTGGGCGCGTTCGGTGACGCAAGTGAGACTCAGCCCGCCCCAGGTGGGGTGGGTGGCGGGGTGGCTCCAACTGCAGTCGATGGTGGCGACCAGGCCACCCGGATAGGTCATCGTGATCAGGCCGGCGCTCTCGACGCCTTGCACGGCCTCGTCGTGGGCGGGGGAGAGGTGGTCGTTGGCGACCGCGTAGACGTGTGTGGGCTGTTCGCCGTCGAGGAGGACGTCGAGGAGATCGGCGATGTGGACGGTGTGGTCCATGACCGCGCCGCCTCCGGAGAGTACGGGGTCGGCGAACCAGGAGCGTTCCAGCGCGGGCGGGGAGGAGTTGTTGACGCCGTGGACGCTCAGAAGCCGGCCGAGTGAGCCGTCCGTGAGGCTGTGCCGCAGGGAGGCGAAGGCCGGGTGGAAGCGTACGGGGTAGGCGGTCATGAGACTGACGTGGGCCTTTTCGCAGGCTTCGATCATGGCCAGGGCGTCGGGCTCCGTGGTGGCCAGGGGCTTCTCGCACAGGATGTGAGCGCCTGCCGCTGCCGCCATTTCGACGAGCGGCCGGTGGCGTGTGTTCTCACTGGTGATGATGACGGCACGAGGCTGTTCGGCGAGGGCTGCTTCATAGCTGGAGCGGTAGGAGACGCCCAACGCGTCGGCGAGCGCCTTGCCACGTGAGGGGTCTTCGGGGTCGGCGTCGGGGTCTGCGGTGATGAGTTCGATGTCGGAGCGGTCGCGCAGCAGTCGCAGGTACGTCGCTGCGTGGACATGGGCGAGGGACAGGACGGCGACCTTCATCGGTGGTTTTCCTCCACGAGCGGGTGCGGGTACGTGTCGTCGATCGCGACGGCGAGGCCGGTGGCCGCGGATTGCCGCGCTGCTGCGGCGATACGGACGGCTGCGACGCCGTCGTGGGCGCTGACCCGGGGCGGGGGGCCGCCCTGGAACGCGGCCGCGAACTCGCGTATCTGCGTGGCGAACGGGTCTTCACCGAAGTCACCCGTCGGTACACCGTCGCCCTGTGCGGCGGGGTGGCCACTCGCGCGCAGCGAGGGGTGGGCGAGCGAGTCGTGGGTGAGGGTGCCGTCGGAGCCGGCGATGTGGAAGGTGTAGCGGAACGGGGTGGCAGGCGGGCCCCATATGCCCAGGACCTGCGAGATCACGCCGGATTCGTGGGTGAGGGTGGCGCCTCCGGCGGCCACGGGCCCGTCGGGGGCGGTGGGATTGCCGCGCTGGGTGGCGTGGATGCTGACGACGTCGCCGAAGAGCCACCGGGCGATATCGATGTCGTGGAGCATCTGGTCGGTGACGATGCCTCCGGACAGGGCGGGGTCGGCGAACCAGTTGCTCCATGTGGGATAGCGGCCGGCGCGGGTGAAGCGAGCCACTGCCACGCGCCCGAGCGCCCCGGAGGTGACGGCGTCAAAGAGGCGCGTGTAGGCGGGAAAGAACCGCACGACATGTCCGGGGTAGAGCAGGCGTCCTGCTTCCTCGGCGGCGTCGGCCATGTGCTGGGCGTTCTGGGGTGTCAGGGCGAGCGGTTTCTCGCACAGGACGTGGGCCCCAGCCTCGAACGCGGCCAGGGCGATGTCGTGGTGGGTGGTCGTGGGGGTGCAGAGATCGGCGACTGCCGCCCCGTCAAGGGCCTCCTCGAGGGAAGCTGCCTCGGTGAGGCCGAACTCCTCGGCGAGCAGGGCGGCTTGGCCGTCAGTGGAGAAGATGCGGATGCGCGCCCCGAGGGCGATCCAGGCCGGCACGTGCGTGCGGGCGATGAACCCGGCACCGATCACGGCCACATCGAGACTGCTCATGCTCGGTTCTCCTCATCGTTGCTTCTTCCTGCCGCACCGCGTGTTCGGAGGGCACTACGGATGCTGCGCACGCGGGCGGAGGTGAGGTCGGGAACGGTCCAGCACGCTCCGGCGCGGGTGAGGTCCGCCGCGTCGGTGGTGGTGGTGACGCCGACGATGTCCCGCACGCCTGCGGCGACCAGGGCGCGGACGCCGGAGGGCGAGTCCTCGAAGGCCAGGCAGTGTTCGGGCCGCGCGCGCAGGGCCGCGCAGGCCTTCAGATAGCCTTCGGGGGAGGGCTTGCCCGTGGTGGTGTCCTCGGAAGTGACGACCACGTCGACCAGGTGCCGTATACCCAGGACCTTGTCGAGGAGGTGCTGTGCCCACGGGGCGCCGGCGCTGGTGATGACGGCCACGGGGTATTTCACGCGTATCTGCTGGATGAGCGCCGCCGCGCCGGGCACGACCTTGACGCTGCCGGCGTGTTCCAGGGTGAAGGCGGTCATCGTGGACAGCACGGCTGCGGCGTCGGTGCCTGTCCAGGGTCCGGGAACGCCGGTGATGACGTCGCTGGGCCGTCGCCCCATGTAGTGCTGCTCGTAGTCGGCGTCGGTCACTGTGACGCCCCAGGTGTCGAAGAACGCCTGCCAGGCGAGGCGGTGGACCTCTTCGCTGAGGACGAGGGTTCCGTCCAGGTCCAGCAGGACCGCCTCGCACCGGTCCCGGGTGGGCGAACCGTATGCGCCCCGCTGGTGCGGAAAGCCGCGGCCGGTGGACATCACGACGCCGCCCAGCTGAACATCAGCGCCCCGGCCCGCACCGGTCCGGTGACCGACGGCGCCTGCGCGGAACCGGGCGCGCTGTCGAGGACGACGACGGGACAGATCGCGGACAGACCGCGCGCGCGAACCGCGCCGGGGTCGAACGTGATCACATTCTGGCCGACCTCGACCTGTTCCCCTTCGGTGACATGGGTGCGGAATCCGTCCCCGTTCAGCCGAACGGTGTCGATGCCCAGGTGTACCAGGACGGCCGCGCCGCCGCCGGTGCGGATGACGAAGGCGTGTGGGCGCACCGTGGCCACCTGGCCGGTGACAGGGGCTGCGACATCGATGGGCCCCGCATCGCCGGGGGGCTCCACGGCCATTCCCGAGCCCACCATCTGAGCGGCGAAGACAGGGTCCGGGACCTTGCCGAGCGCTGCGAGGGTCCCGGACAGCGGGGCATGGACCGCGAGCCTCACAGCAGCTCCTTGATGTCCTCGGCCAGGGAGTCCGCCTCCGGGCCCACGACCACCTGTACGACACCGGCTGAGACGAGGACTCCAAGAGCCCCTGCCTTCTTGAGGGCGCTGACGTCGACGGTGTCCGTGTCGTTCACCTCGGTGCGAAGCCTGGTGATGCAGGCCTCGATGTCGGCGATGTTCCCGGCACCGCCGAGCCCTTCGATGATCAACCGCGCTTTTGCGGACATGTGTGCCTCTCGATGGATGAGCGTGCCGACCGGCGCCTCGTAGGACACCGGAGCCTTTGATTTTCACTACTGGTTATGACCAGTAGTGACCAGAAGATAGCGGGTGGCGGATCTGGTGGCAAATGAGGCATGGACATGTCAATAATTTGGGTGTTGCGTGGCCCTGAACGGGCTATGTGATCGGCGAGTGGTTGCGGGCCCGGCCGGGGGGGGTCCCGACCTGCTCTCTGGGCTCACCGCTCACCATGCGCCCTGCACCCTTGCGGCGAAGGCGATGCCAGTCGCGAGGTAGGCGCTGGCGTATCCGACAAACGCGACCGTGGGTGCCCTGGCTAGTTCTGGGGGTCAGGGGATGTTGTCGTTCCGTGTGCTCAGGTGAGGGGGCCTTGGGCCGTATCGGCGCACGCGGAAGGGTCAGTGGTCGGTGAGCGTCATGTGCAGCTGGTAGCGGTCGGCGCGGAACCAGGAGTATGCGTGCTCGACGGGCTGCTCGCCGCTGTAGGCGATGCGGTCGAAGTACATGACGGCAGTGCCCTTGGGGATGCCCAGCAGTGCGGCTGTCTCTGTGGACGCCGGGCCGGCTCCGACGGTCTGCTCCGCGCGGTCGACGGGATATCCGAATCGGGAGTCGAGGGTGTCGTAGACGGACGCCGTGAAGTCGACCGAGTCCATGTCGGGCAGGAGCTGTGCGTCGTACCAGGCGTCCTCGACGGAGATGGGGGTCCCGTCGGCCAGCCGGAGCCGCCGGACGTGCCAGGCCTGCTGCCCCTCGGTCATCCCCAGGGCGGTGGCGGCGGCCGGCGTCGGGAGCTCCTTGTTGATGGAGAGCACCACGGTGCCCGGCTCCAGGCCGAGCCGGCGCATGTCCTCATGGAAGGAGGCCAGGCCCAGTTCTGAGCGGTGGGTCCGTTCGGCGACGAAGGTGCCGCGCCCGTGCACCCGCACGGCCAGGCCCTCCGCCACGAGCTGGCCCAGGGCTTCGCGCACCGTCACCCGGCTGACTCCGTGATCGATGCACAGTTTCCGCTCGCTGGGCAGTGCGTCGCCGGGGGAGAGCTGGTTGGTGCACATGTCCACGAGGATCGCGCGCAGCTGCGCGTGTTTGGGCAGCATGCCCTTGCCGGCGATCCGCTGTGCAGTCACTGCGACCCCACTCTCGATTCCCAGGAGGCTCGGTCACGCCTCCTGGCTGGTTATTACCAGTATGCAGCATGCAGGTGCTTGCCATCCACGTCGGGTTCGCCCATACCCGCCGGGGATGGGTCATGGCCTCGGTGTGTCGGGCTCGACTTCTGCTGTTTCCGGGGCATTGACATGCCCTGACTTCGGGGCCATTCTGTGGGGCAACTGGTCATGACCAGACAGTACCAGCGGGGATCGGCTGGTCCAGTAGCCCGCGCTGCTGCATTCCCCGGTTCTCCGCGCCCCTGCCTCCGCTCACCCTTCGAGGTCCGCCATGAGCACCGACACATCCACGTCCACATCCACAGGCCGCCGTCCGGGCCTGGCCGGCCTGCAGAAACTCGGCCGCAGCCTGATGCTGCCGATCGCCACACTGCCCGCCGCGGGTCTGCTGCTCCGACTGGGGCAGGACGATGTCCTGGGCAGGTTCTCCGCCCTGAAGGACACCGCCCACGTGATCTCCGCCGCCGGCGGAGCCCTGTTCACACACCTGCCGCTGATCTTCGCCGTCGGCATCGCGATCGGGTTCGCCAAGAAGGCGGACGGCTCCACAGCACTGGCGGCGGTAGTGGGCTACCTCGTCCTCGACGGTGTCTTCACCGCGATGTCCCCGGTCGTCCTGGAGGGCAAGAAGGACCTGGCGGGCGAGCAGGCCGTCGTCAACTTCGGGGTCCTCGGCGGAATCGTCATCGGTCTGCTCGCCGCCATGCTCTGGCAGCGGTTCTACCGCACCGTGCTACCGCCCTATCTCGGCTTCTTCAGCGGCCGTCGACTCGTACCCATCCTGACCGCCGTCACCGCACTGGTGGTCGGGGTCCTGATGAGCCTGATCTACCCCCTGTTCAACAGCGGCCTCACCTCGGTCGGCGAGGCCGTCGACGAGAACAGCATCATCGGCGGCGGCATCTACGGCACCGCGAACAAGCTGCTCATCCCGCTCGGCCTGCACCACATCCTCAACTCCGTCGTGTGGTTCATCATCGGCGACTATCAGGGCGCCCACGGCGACCTCAACAGGTTCTTCGCCGGCGATCCCGAGGCGGGCATCTTCATGACCGGGTTCTTCCCGATCATGATGTTCGCCCTTCCCGCCGCCGCCCTGGCCATCTGGCGCGAGGCCCGCCCCGAGCACCGCAAGGCCGTCGGCGGGATCATGCTCACCGCCGGACTCACCAGCTTCCTCACCGGCATCACCGAACCGATCGAGTTCGCCTTCCTCTTCGTCGCCTGGCCCTTGTACCTGGCCCACGCCGTGCTGACGGGAACCTCGCTCGCCCTGGTCAACGCCCTCGATATCCACCACGGGTTCACCTTCTCCTCCGGACTCATCGACTACGCCCTCAACTGGGGCAAGGCCACCGACCCTCTCCTGCTGATCCCCATCGGCCTGGGCTACGCCGTCCTCTACTACGTGCTGTTCCGCTTCGTCATCCGCCGTTGGAACCTGCGCACCCCCGGCCGAGAGGACGACACCCAGGACAACCCGGAGACCGATCAGGACCTCCGACCGCAATCCGTGGCCTGACCGGCTGCGGACCACACCCGACCCCTTCGAAAGGAACCCATATCCATGGCGCAGCGCGTCGTCTCCATCGGCTTCCGCAGTGGCCTGCACGCACGGCCGGCCGCCACCTTCGTCCAGGCCGCCTCCCGGGCGCCCCTGCCGGTCACGATCGCCATCGAGGGCAAGCTTCCGGTGCCCGCCGACAGCGTGCTGGGCGTCCTGACGCTCGCCGCCCGTCACGGCGACCAGGTCACCCTGACCGCAGAGGGCGAACAGGCCGAGGCCGTCCTGGACGAATTGGCCGACCTGCTGGGCAAGGAGCTCGACGCGTGAGCCCTGCTTTCGTCACGATGACCGGCTACGGCGTCAGCCCCGGACTGGCATGCGCACCCATGGTCCGCATGACGCCGCCTGCCGTCACCGACCCCGGGGAAGAACCGGGGGCCGACCCCGCTCGCGAAGTACAGCGCGTCCGTGAAGCGCTCACCGAGGTGGCAGAACAGCTGAGCACCATCGCGACCGACAAAACCGCAGGCGAGATCCTCGAGGCGGGCGCCACCATGGCCCGCGACCCCGCTCTCGTTCAAGCCGCCGCGGACCACATCGGTCAGGGCACGCCCACTGCTCACAGCCTCTCCCTCGCGATCGACGCCTACTGCGCCCAACTCGAGGAAACCGGCGGCTACATGGCCGAACGCGCGGCCGACCTGCGCGACATCCGCAACCGGGCCGTCGCGCTCCTGCTGGACGTGCCCATGCCTGGCATCCCCCGGCCCGGACATCCGTTCATCCTCGCTGCCGAGGACCTGTCCCCGGCCGACACCGCGCAACTGGCGGGACGCGATGTGATGGGTCTGCTCACCGAAAAGGGCGGCCCGACCGGCCACACCGCCATTCTCGCCCGCAGCCTCGGCCTGCCCGCCGTGGTCGGATGCCCCCAAGCCGCGACCCTGCCGAACGGCACGCTCCTCCTCCTCGACGGAGAGGCCGGCACCGTCGAGCCGCACCCCTCGGCCCACCGCCGGCAACGGGCCGTCGAGGCCGCGCTCGAGCGCAGGCAACCGCGGGCCAAGGGACCCGGCCGTACGGCCGACCAGCACGCGGTGACGCTCTCGGCCAACGTCGGCACCCTCGCGGACGTCGCCCGAGCAGCGCAGTCCGACAACGAAGGCGTGGGACTGTTCCGCACCGAATTTCTCTTCCTGGACCGCCGTGAACCTCCCACGCTCGAGGAACAGATCCAGGCGTACTCGCAAGTGTTCGCCGCCTTCGACGGGCGCCCGGTGACGGTGCGCACTCTGGACGCGGGCTCCGACAAACCCCTGCCGTTCCTGTCTCTGCCCTCGGAGGACAACCCCGCCCTCGGGATCCGGGGACTGCGTACGGCCGCACACTGTCCCGACATCCTGGTGACCCAGCTTCAGGCGCTCGTCACGGCCCAACGCCGTACCGGCGCGCAGATGAGGGTCATGGCACCGATGGTCTCCACCGCCGAGGAAGCCGCCCAGTTTGCCGACCTCGCCCGCGGCTTCGGCGTGCAGTCTGTCGGGATCATGATCGAAGTACCCTCTGCTGCCCTCGACGCCGACCGCCTGCTCCAGCACGTCGACTTCGCCAGCATCGGCACCAACGACCTCTCCCAGTACACCCTGGCCGCCGACCGCACCTCCCGCACCCTCGGCCGTTTCCTGGACCCCTGGCAGCACGCCCTGCTCACCCTCGTCGCCGGCGTGTGCCGCGCCGGCGCGGCGCTGGAGCGCCCAGTGGGTGTGTGCGGAGAAGCGGCCGCGGACCCGCTGCTGGCCCCCGTCCTGGTCGGCCTGGGAGTGAGCAGCCTTTCCATGGCCGCCCCGGCTGTCGCCGCCGTCCGCGACGCGCTGGCCCAGCTCACACTCCAGCACTGCCGCAGCCTGGCGGACGCCGCACTCGACGCCCCCACACCTGCCATCGCACGTGCCACCGCACGGGAGATGAGCGACGCATTCCACAAGGCCGCCCACGACCGGGAGGGACGGTGAGATGGAGGTGGTGATCCGCCCCGACGCCTATGCGGCCGGCCGCACGGCCGCCGGCATCGTCCAGCAGGCGCTGGCCGACGGCGTGACCACGCTTGGACTGGCCACCGGCTCCTCGCTCCTTCAGGTCTACCGCGACCTCGCCCGCCGCCACCGCCACGAGGGCCTCAGCTTCAGCGGCGTCGACGCTTTCCTGCTCGACGAGTACGTGGGACTTCCGGCCTTGGATCCGCAAGCCCTCGCGCAGGAGATTCGGCGCGAGCTGACCGATCATGTCGACCTCGACCCCGCACGGCTCCACCTGCCCTCGGGCACGGCACCCGACCCCGCGGCCGAAGCCCGCCGCATCGAGCAGCGCCTGACCGAGGCGGGGCCGGTCGGCCTCCAGTTGCTGGACATCGGCGTCAACGGCCACATCGGCTTCAATGAACCGGGCTCTTCGCTGGCCTCCCGTACCCGGCTCAAGACCCTCACCGACGACACCCGCCGTGAGCACGCACGTTTCTTCGGCGGCATCGCCGATGTTCCCCGCCACGTCATCACGCAAGGGCTCGCCACGATCGGCCAGGCATCCCACCTGGTACTGATCGCCACCGGCCCGCACAAGGCCGGCGCGGTGACGGCCGCCGTGGAAGGCCCGGTGACGGCGGCTTGCCCTGCCTCGGTCCTCCAACTGCACCCCCACGTCACCGTCGTGGTGGACGAACTGGCGGCTTCACGGCTGGCACAGAAGGCCTATTACCGCTGCATCGCACGCCACAAGCCCGTCGGCCAAAGGTACTGATGACACGCCCCGCACACGTGGTCGCCGTCGACCTCGGCGGCACCACGATCAAAGCAGCCCGCTACGAAGCCCACGGGATCGCCGCCGAAACCCTGCGCCTCCCCACGCCGTCCTCGAAAGGACAGGACGCCGTCGTCGCCGCAGTCGTGCAGGCTGCGACGGCACTCATCCGTCCCGGCGTGCGGGCCGTCGGCCTCTGCGCGCCCGGGCTGGTCGACACCGAGACCGGAGTCATCCGCTACGCCGCCAACCTCGGCTTGCGCGACACGCCCCTCGCCGCGGCCGTGGCTGACGCCGTCCACCTGCCCGTTGTGCTCGAGCACGACGTGAGGGCTGCCTGCGTGGCCGAGCGGCAGCTCGGGCTCGGCACCGACGTGAGCGACCTCCTCGTGGTCGTGCTCGGAACCGGCCTGGCCGCAGGCATCGTCAGTGACGGCCGTCTGATACGAGGCGGGAGCGGCATTGCCGGGGAGTTCGGTCACATCCCTGTCCACGCCGATGGTGAACTGTGCGCCTGCGGCCAGCGCGGATGCGTCGAGGCATACGCCGCAGCCGGCGCTGTGGTGCGCCGCTACCGCCGGACCGGCAACCGTGCGGACACCGCCGCCGACATCAGCGCACGCCTGGACACCGATCCCCATGCCGGTCGTATCTGGGCCGAAGCGACAGATGCCCTGGGCCGGGCGCTGGTCACCTCGACCCTCCTGCTCGATCACCAACGCATCGTCCTGGCAGGCGGAATGACGGCGGCCGGATCCTGCCTCACGACACCTGTCCGCCGGAGCCTGCGACGCGGACTGGCCTGGCGGACCGCGCCCGCCGTCGAGATCTCCCCCCTCGGTGCGGACGCCGGGCTGCTCGGAGCGGCACTGTACGCCGCGACAGCCATCGGGGCGGCCCCGGCCCGGGGGAGCTGAGCCGTGTGGTGAGGCGTTCCCCTCGGCCCATGCCCCGCCGGAGTACCGCCGTGCGGCAGCGGCCATCCGGCCCCGCTGCCGCACCACCCGACCGGACTGGAGGAGCAGGTGACCATGTGGCCCCGAAGACGACGTCCACGGCCGCCCCGTCGGCTGAGCCCGGCACTGGACGACGGCCAACTGGCCCGCACCATCACGCATCTTGCGGCCCAGATCGCCGCCCAGGGCAACAACCTCGCCGAAGCCAACGACCGTGGCGCCCTCACCTACCCCATGGAGCAGGCACTGCGTGACCCCGGCCACGACTGGGACCGGCGCTTGCACCGACTGCTCGTGCTCAGTGCCATGCCCGAAGCCTCCGTCCTCGCCGGGCAGTGGCGAAAACGGGACCACACCAACGCCGACGCCCTGCTCCTTCAGGTGTACGCCGACATCCACCGGGCCCGCTCGAGCGGAGCCGCCCTCGACGTCGAGGGCACCGTAAGCCTGTGTCGACGCGCGGCGGAGCTCGTGCCGGCGGACCCTGCCCCCTGGGTCGCCCTGCTCAGCTGCCAGCGGATGCAGAGAGCACCAGGGAAGGCTGTGCAGCCGGTGTGGGAAGCGGTCAAGGCACGGGACCGCTGGAATCGGGAAGCGCACTGGCAGATGCTGCACTACGTCTCTCCGGAAGAATGCGGCTCCAACGCCCTGACCGTGCGATTCCTCGACTCCGTCACGGTCGCCGCGCCTTTGGGGTGCCCCGTGACGGCGCTAGGCCTCGCCGCCTCCCTGGAGCGGTACCGCCGGGTCCTGACGGCGGGCGGGATCCCGGCGTTGACCGCGCGCCGGCACTGGAGCCAGCCGCAGGAGATCGCGCTGGTCGACCAAGCCCTCAAGACCTGGACACAGCCGGGTTTCCTCAGGCATGCAGCGGCATTCGCCGACCTCAACCTCCTCGCCTACGTGCTGATGCATGCCACGCGCCCGAGCGAGGCATGGCCGGTCTTCGAGGCGATCTCGGCAGTCGCGACCAGTTGGCCCTGGGAACTCGACGGCGACCCGCTGCAGCAAATCCAGAAGGAACATCGCCGGTCCTTCCGGGCAAGGAACCGGCCCACGGACCGCTGATCCACAAGCGCAGACGACAAGAGATCCTGGCCGGATTTCATTGACACCCCACGCACGCAGGGTCAAGCTGGTCATATCTGGTTATTACCAGTGAAGCCGACGCATCGCTCGGCGCATCCGCGGACAACGCGAGGTTGCCATGACTACTGAGGCACTCCCCGAACCCACCGGGCCGGTACAACTGCTCGCAGCGGACCCAGGCGCCCTGGACATCGAGCCCCGCCGGCCCGAGCGCAGCCGGCCAGGAGCCGGCACCCATGGCGCAGAAGACGGCCATCTCGCCCTCAGGTGCGCGGGTTCCCAAGACGTGAGCCGGATACGCCACACCGTGTGCGACTTCCTCGCACGCCTGCACGTACCGCCATCGATGCGCGAGGACGCCCTGCTCGTCATCTCCGAACTCGTCACCAACGCTGTCACCCATGCCCTCCCGCCGGCAGCCCTTCGGATCCGCTGTGCTCCCTGCGCCGTTCTCCGTATCGAGGTCACGGACGGCGGTCCGCGGCTCCACCAGCCACCGCGGACCGACCCGATGGAGGAACACGGTCGCGGCATGCACATCGTTGCCGCCCTGGCGAGCCGCCACGGCACCGTCGGGCACGAGACTGGCGCCACTCGATGGGCCGAGCTGATGCCTTGACACCCCGCCGGCGTGTCAGCCACGACAGCAGTTCCGGTAAACGTGCGCGTTACCGGTGCGAATCACCGCGAGCGGCATCCCGTGCGGTACGGCCATGAACTGGGATGGCCGGCCGGTCGGACCCGGTCGATTGGGCGAGCCGGATCGGAGCCCCGCGCGATCGGCCCAGCCTGAACTGACTCTGGCCGGCGTAGCCGGTCCCGCCCGCCCGTTTGCCGGCTGTCGGTCAGTCGAGGGCGACTGGCGTCGTGGCGGAGTTCGTGAGGGTGTCGAGTCGGGCGGCGAGGTCGGGGTGGTGGGTGGTCAGGTGAGGGCGGGCGGCGTTCAGCGGGTGGATGAGGGCGGCGGGGTCGTCGTGGGCGAGGGCCGTGTGGAGCCGGCTGAGTGGAAGGGCGGCGGCGGTGGGGAGGTCGGTGAGCGCGGTGATCTGGCCGGCGATACGGCGCAGGTCGGCGGCGTTGCGGCGGGCCCACAGGGCGATGGTGCGGTCGGCGGCGCGGCGTTCGCGGGTGGCCTGGACGCGTTGTTCGCCGGTGGTCCCTGGGGGGCCGGGGCGGCCTCGCAGGTAGCGGCGTTCGGCTGCCTGGCGGCTGGCCACACCGAGGGGGTGGGCGAGGTCGGCCCAGCTGGCTCCGGCGTGACGGGCCGTTTCGATCAGGCCGGTTTCCCAGTCGGCGAGCTGTTCGCGGACCTGCCGCAGCAGCAGGAGGGAGGCCAGGGCCTGCTCCGGGCCGACGTCGCTCGTGGCGGGGGCGTCAGGAGTCTCGTGCCGGGCGGTGCGCAGGGCATCGTCTATGGCGTGCAGGGCCGCCGCGGCGGCGAGGAACGAGGCCGGGCTGTGGGCGTCGGCACGGGAAGAGGCGGTGGAAGAGGCGGGCTGGTCGGCTGCGGTCATGGGCACCTCCCTCGGGTCGTCGGCTGTCATCCGTCCGACGACATCCTGTTTGTCATCCATTGGATGACATGTTACAACGGTTTCAGTGAAGCGCATTGGCAGCAACTGCCCGAACCTGCTGGAGGTGTTTCGTGATGTTGATGCGCACCGATCCCTTCCGTGAACTCGACCGGCTGGCTCAGCAGCTGATGGGGCCGGGCACCTGGTCGAAGCCGGCCGCGATGGCGATGGATGCCTACCGCGAGGGCGACGAGTACGTCGTGGCCTTCGACCTCCCCGGCGTCAGCGCGGAGGCGATCGACATCGACGTCGAACGCAACATGCTGACCGTCAAGGCCGAGCGCCGCCCCCTGGCGAAGTCCGACAACGTGCAGATGGAACTCTCCGAGCGGCCGCTGGGCGTCTTCTCCCGCCAGATCGTGCTGGCCGACACCCTGGACACCGAGCACATCGAGGCCGACTACGACGCCGGAGTGCTCACCCTGCGCATCCCGATCGCCGAACGCGCCAAGCCCCGCAAGATCGCCATCGGCGCAGGATCCGACCGCAAGGAGATCTCCGGCTGAACCGGGCGCTGCGGGCCCAACAGCGGCGGAGGACGGGCACCTGATCTCCCCCTCACCCCGTCCTCCGCACCACCGGGACTGATCGAAGGGTGGCGGCCGACATGACGGTGCGATGGGAAGCGTTCCTCGACCAGGTGACAGAACGCGGCGAGTACGGCAGTCGGCGGGAAGCGGAACGCGCGGCCCGCGTGGTGCTCGCACTGCTGGGCGCGCACCTGGTCGGCGAGGTGCGCGCCCAGTTGGCGGCGCGCTTGCCGGAAGGCTTCGCCCTGATCCTGCTCAACCCTCTGCAAAGCGCCGAACCGCTGTCACCGGAGCGGTTCGTGCGGGCGACGGCGGCCTGGATCGAGGGAGCCACCGAACAGACCGCCGCCTGGGACGTCAGCGCCGTCCTCAGCACGGTCGCCGACGCGGCCGGCGAGGACCTGCTGGGGCAGATCCTGCTCCAGCTCCCCGCGGGCTACGACCTGCTCTTCGGCCGCCCCCAGCCCACCTGACCACCCCGGCGTCCGCGCGCCCCGCGGGCGCCACCACCACAGAAGAAGAAAGGCAGCTACACCAGTGATGTCCGACCGGCGTGCACCGCTCCAGCACCCGCCCGTCATGACCTACGAGCAGATGCTGGAGAAGGTCCGTTACGAAGGTGCCTACCCCACCCGGGAGAGAGCCGAGGAAGCCGTCCATCTGGTCCTCGCGGGACTCGGACGCCAGCTGACGGGCGACGAACGCGTCGAACTCGCCGGCCGCCTGCCCGTCGAAGCCGCACGCATCCTCACCGCTCAGATCCCCGACCTCCAACCGCTGACCGGCTGGGGCTTCGTCCAGGACCTCGCCTCCCGCACCGGCGCCCCCATGGGCCCCACCCGCTGGGACACCGGCTCCGTCCTCGGTGCCGTCGCAGACCTGGCCGGCCCCGACCTCCTCACCCGCATCCTGCGCCAACTCCCCTCCGGCTACTCGCTACTGTTCGGCCGCGCCGAACTCATCCCAGCCGCATAAACGCAGGACCTGATCGCGACAAGGAGCGCAGGCCCCGGCCCTACGGGATGGCCGGGGCCGACGGACAGGCGACGTGCGGAGTCCTACCGGAGAGTGATCGCGTAGATCTGCACCCGAGGATCGTTCTGCAGACCGACAGAACGCACCGTCTTGGACGCGTCGAGGTTCGCTGACGCGCTGAACAGACGCACCGGCGGGCCGTCCACGCCCTGCCCGCGTTTGATCCGGTGCGGCATGTCCAGCACCACGGAACTGCCCTGCGGTGTCGCTCCCGCCCAGTCGCCGACGGTCACCGGAACCTCGCTGGTGCTTCCGTCGGTGTAGCGGACGGTGAGCGCAGTGGTCACCGGACCGTGGTGGGCCACGGCGACCAGGCGCAGCGCGCCGTACGACCCGGCCGGCAGCAGCATGGCCTGGCCGCGGGTCTCGACGAAGTTGAGGGCCGTTCCGGACGGATCGGGGGCGTCGTACGTCACGCCGTCCCAGACGACCGGACCCGCCGCGGGCAGCAGATCACCGTCGAAGCTCCATCCCGATCCATCGAAGTCGCCCTCGCCGGACGCCGCGACAGTCGCGGTTCCGTCGCGGTTCACCTCCTTGTCCAGGTCGACGGCGCACTCGTCACCGGCGTCAGCCGCGCAGTGGGCCGCCGCGCGCACCTCGATGGTCGCGAGGCGCTCCACGGGCTTCACCCCCTTCGCGCTCGCCGTGATCCGGACGGAGTACGTCCCCGGCGGGGTGCCGGCCGGCACGCTCACCTCCACCGCCGCGGTCCGCTGGACGGGGAGCCGGTGGGAGGCGAGCGTGAAGGGTTCCGAGACTTTCGCGGTCCAGCCACTGGGGGCCTTCGCCGCCATGTTCACCCGCAGCGTGCCGGGGGACTGGCCCAGCACGTCCATCTGCAGACGGACACTCTGTGCGCTGTCAGCCGTCGGCAGAACGTCGGAGCCGGTGCGCAGCGAGGCGTCCAGGTGGCGGCGGGAGTCGGCTGCCGCGCGGTTCACCGACGGCGGCTCGGCGCCCTTGCCCGTACCCCACGCCGAGGGCTCGTCGGCCATCTCGAAGGCGAGCTTTCCCCCCTTGGCGACCGCGTCCCAGTCAAGCCACGTGGCCCGCAGATCCTTCCCGCCGAACTTCGCCTGCCGCACGTAGCGTTGGGCGTCGCTCGTACCAGGTGCCTTGACGGTCAGGGTGCCGCCCTGCTGGTCGCCGTATGCGCCGATGCGGATGACGGCGGAGGGGAACTGCGGGCTGGAGACGGCGAGGAAGTCGCCACCGTTCGTCGTCGGGTACAGGCCCAGGGAGGAGAAGACGTACCAGGCCGACATGGTGCCCAGGTCGTCGTTGCCGGTCATGCCGTCGGGCCCGTCCGTGAAGAGCGTCATCGCGGCACGGACCACAGTGGCGGCCTTGGCCGGTGCGCCGGCCCACATGTACAGGTACGGGGCGTGGAGATCGGGCTCGTTGTTCGGGTTGTAGGTGGGCTTGCCGTAGTAGTCGTACGGGGCTGAGATCCAGTCCTCGCGAGCGGTCCTGGCAGGGTCCGCGAGGAGTTTGTCGTAGGCGAAGAACGCGTCGAGCCGCCTCTCGGTCTCCCGCTTGCCGCCCATCAGGGAGACGAGCCCGGCCGGGTCCTGGGGCACCAGCCACTGGTACTGGTGGGCGCCGCCCTCATGGAACTGGTGCCCCGCTTCGACGGGGTCGTAGGGCGTCAGCCAGGTGCCGTCGGTCGTGCGCGGCCGGAACTGCTTGATGGAGGAATCCCACAGGTTGCGGTACCACTGGCCGCGTGCCGCGAAGACACGGGCGTCAGCGCTGTGCCCAAGGGCCTTGGCCATCAGTGCAAGGGACGCGTCCGCCGCCGCGTACTCCAGGGTCGCCGAGGCGGGATGGCGGCAGTCGTTGTCCCCGCCCTTGTCCGCGCAGTCCTTCCCCGGCTCCAGCCCGCTGGGGATGTAGCCGCGCTCCTGGTACGCGGCCACCCCCGCACGGCCGTTGTAGGGGGAGTCGTCCGGCGGCGTGCTGAGTGCGTTCTTCCGCAGGAGCGCGTACGCCTCCTTCTCGTAGCCCGCGAGCAGGCCCTTGGACCACGCCTCCACCAGGAAGGGAGTGACCGGGTCGCCGGTCATGATGTTGGTCTCGCTGTTGGCCAGCGACCAGCGGGGCAGCCAGCCGCCGTCCCGTCCGATCGCGACGACCGACAACGCGACATCACGGGCGACCTTCGGTTGCAGCATCTGCAGCAGCTGGTTCTGCGGCCGGTGGGTGTCCCACAGCGACAGGTTCTGATACGGCGTGAACCCCGACGCCAGATGCGTCTTCCCGTCGAAGCCCGCGTACCGGCCGTCGACGTCCCCGGCGAGGTTCGGGTGCAACTGCGCGTGGTAGAGGGCCGTGTAGAAAGCGCGCTGTCGCTGCTCCGGACCGCCGCCGATCCGGACGGCGTCGAGCTGCCGCTCCCAGGTCGCGTGCAGTGCGGCGCGGGTGGCGTCGAAGTCGTACGAGTCGTCCGTCTCCGCCTTGAGATTCTTGCGGGCGCCCTCGACGCCCGTGTAGGAGAGCCCCACTTTGACGACGACGTCGCGGTCGGCGGCGGCGTCGAAGGTCACCCAGGCGCCGTTGCCGCCCTCGCCGGCCGCGTCGCGCTCACCGGGGGAGGGCGTGTTGCCCCGCCAGGTGCCGTGCGAGGCGAAGGGCCGGTCGAAGGTCGCCGTGAAGTAGACGGTGTGCCGGTCCTTGCCCGCGCAGAAGTTGCCCGCCTCGACACGGCCCTCGACCGTACGGTCGCCGACGACATGGACCTCCGAGCCGTACACCTTCTGGTTGGCCTTGCCCGTGTTGAACAGGACGTTGGCGCGGTCGGTCGAGGGGAAGGTGTAGCGCTGCCATCCCGTACGCGGTGTGGCGGTCAGCTCGGCGTCGATGCCGTACGTCTTCAACCCGACGCGGTAGTAGCCGGGTTCGGCGTCCTCGTCGTCGTGCGAGTAGGCCGAGCGGTAGTCATCCGGGTTGACGCTGTCGATGGCTCCGGTCGTCGGCATGAGCGGCAGTTCGCCCATGACGGAGCAGCCGACGCCGGAGAGGTGGGTCTGGCTGAATCCATGGATCTTGTCCTGCTGGTAGTCGTAGCCGCCCTGGCCGCCGGTGTCCGGGCTGACCTGGACCATGCCGAAGGGGGCACTCGCGCCGGGAAAGGTGTTGCCGAAGTTCTGCGTGCCGATGAACGGGTTGACCAGGGAGGTGAGTTGGCCGCCGGCCGCGGAGTCCTGGGCGACAGCGGGCGCCGGACTCAGAGCGGCGCCGGCGACGAGCAGTGCGGCGAGCACGGTTGATGCGCGGGTACGTATGCGTTGCAGGGGTCTGTGCATGGAATGGGACTCCTGTCTCCTGTTCCTCAGCCGTCATGTGCTGGGGGCGTGAGAGGTGATCTCCAAGTGGCGGGCGCGGGGGCCGTGTTCGCTCCGCGGCAGGTGCGAGGGCCTTGCGGCATCTGGCCGGATGAAAGCGGACTAGATCACGGTCTTGACATCGTTGTCAATGCTTTTGGCGGAGCTCGATGAAGGTGCCCGAGGTCGAACTCCGTACGGCCAGGCTGCAGCTGTGAGCGGTGGGGCGTGGCTGGTTCACGCCTTGGAAGTTGCCCGGGCGCCAGGGCTGAATGTCGCGTGCATGGCAAAACTGAAATCCGGGCGCGGAGCATCGGAGGGTGCTGTGCATCGGAATCGGGGAGCACATGGAGACGTCCGAATTGGCGGCGATGGCCGTCGCGGTCATGACGGCGACGGCGACCGGAGCGGCGGGCGGCCAGAGCGCCGGAACCGCGGCCGCCGAGGTCCTACGCACCCGGCTGGCCTCGACGGAGCGGGGACGGGCGGCCTTGACACACTGAATCACGCCCCGGCGGACCCTGCCGCGCAGGACTCGGCCCGGTCCGTGCTCCAGGAGGAGATCGAGGCGGACCCGGCTCTGCGGCGTGAGCTGCAACTGCACCTGACGGCACCGGGAACCAACGCCACGGGCAGTTTGCTGATCACCGGAAGTCCGGTATCGCGCGGCTCCATCGCCCTCGGCCCGCTCACCATCAACAACACCAGGGGTGGGCAGGCCGTCATCGCCTTGGTGGCCGCTCTGTTGCTGGCCCTGGTCGTGCTGGTCGTGTACGGGGGCATCAACCTGATCGTGACCGACGACTCCCCGGAGTCGTCGCAGGACGACAGCGCTCGGCATGCCGTACGGGCCCTGAACGTCAGCGAGGTCAAGCGGGTTGTTCCGGACCCGACGAGCATGCCGTCCGGCTGGGAGAGATCCGGGTCCCTCGCGGCCGGCAAGGACGAGGACAACGGGTGCTCCGGAGCCCAGGCGCGCTTCGGCACGAACAACTGGAACGACGGAAGCACGCGGAGGGTCCATGCCGAATTCACGGTGTGGTCCTGCCCCAGTGCGGCGCTGAGCGCGAAGGGTTTCGAGGAAACCCGGTCGGGCGTCGCCAACAACAAGGCGAGGGAGATCTCCCTCCCGGAGCTCGGTGACCAGCGCACCGCGATCACTCACTACACATCGATCTCGATGAGACGACAGCCGTCGCCCTGCTCCGCGTGGGTACCGTCCTCGTCGAGCTGGAATACCAGCCGGTGCCCGACGACTCGGGCTGGTCCAGGGAGTTCGAACAGTTGGCCTCGACGGCCGCCGCCCGCGCTCAGCAGGTCCAGAACGCCTGACCCGCCGGGCAGGTGCGCCATCCAAGGCGCCGCATCCTCGACAGGTGTCGCGGCAACCTCAATGCTCGAAGCCGATGTCGTTCATCCGAAGTCGGCAAGCGGCCGTGCCGTGGGCGAGGTCGGACGGGGCGCGATGGCGCGCCGCCACGCTCTCCGTCTGCCGTTGGAAGGCCGGCCCGTAGGTACCTGCGGTGATCCCCTGGACGACCCGGTCGACGGCCGCTCGCCGGGCAGCGTCGTCCCTCAAGGCCAGAGCCTGGTCGAGGTCCTGGCGCAGACGCTGGGGCATGCTCCGTGCCCTGACGGCGGCGACGCGGCGCCGAGACCTTGTCCCTAACAGCCTCTTCATCTTCATCCGGCTCCCCTTCATCCGGCTCCTCCTCCGCACGGTTCTGGCAGGAGCCTGGCCGGGTGCGGCAACGTCTGCGTCAGGGGTTTGTCAGGGGCGTGTTAAGAGCAGCGGAGTGCGAGGGCAGCCGGACGGTGAACCAGGCGCCGCCTTCGGGCGCGCGTCCTCGCGCGGTGATGGTGCCGCCGAGCCGGCCGGCCAGGCGGTGGGCGATGGCCAGCCCGAGGCCGCTGCCGACGGGACGGACGCCTCGGTAGCGGTCGGCGAGGGCGCCGCGTACGAAGGCGACTTCGATGTCGTCGTCGGAGAGGCCGGGGCCGCCGTCGCGGACCTCCAGCAGCCCGCCGGTACCGGCCGCTCGCAGGCTCAGGACGACGGGCCGGCCCGCCGGTGTGACGCGCAGCGCGTTCTCGGCGAGGCCGTCGATGAGTTGACGAACGCGAAAGCCGTCGGTGGAGATCAGCAGCGGGCGCCCCGGACGTTCGACACGGAAGTCGACATCGTGCCCGGCACAGCGTGTGGCCCAGGCTCTCGCGGCCTCCTCCACCAGAGCGTCGAGGTCGACCTCGGCGATGTCGAGGCGGAAGTCGTCGGCCTCCAGACGCGCCAGGGCGAGCAGATCGCCGACGAAGTGTTCGAGGCGCTCGATCTCGGTGCGCAGGATACGGCCGGCCTCGGGCACTTCCTCGCCGGTGATCACTTCGTCGGCGAGAGCCTCGGCGTAACCGCGTGCCGTGGTCAGCGGGGTGCGGATCTCGTGGGAGACGGAGAGAAGGGAGTCGCGCTGGCGGCTTTCACTGTGGGTCAGCGCCGTGTCCAGGGTGTTGAGCGCACCGGCCAGTTCCGCCACCTCGGCCGGGCCTTCGGCGGGAACCGTCACTCCGCGGGCGCCCTCCGACAGCCGGTGCGCGGTTCGTGCGGCGTTCACCAGTGGACGCGCCAGGCGCCGGGCCAGCAGCGCACCCGCGAGGGCGGCGCCGGTCAGGCCCAGGATCAGGGGGAGGACGAGGCTGCCGCGCATACGGGCGGTGGCCTGGTCGACGGCCCTCATCGGCTGGGTGAGCACGAGCCCGCCGCCGGTGGGGGTCGGCGCTCCCTCGACCAGTACTTCGCCGCCGTCGAGGCGGGCGGTTGTGGACACCTTGTCCCCGGAGAGCAGCGCGTCACGGCTTGCGGCGCCGACGACGGCGGCCGCCGGACCGTCGATCTCGCCCGAGGGCCGGACGAGGGCGAGCCCGATGCCGTCGGGTCCCGCGATGCGTTGCTGCCGGTCGAGCATCCAGGAGGCCAGGGGAGGGGTGCGGGCGAGGATCTCCGCCTGCCGGGCGAGCTGGTCACGTTCCTGCGCCTCGGCGTTGGTGCGGATCGTGCGCCAGGCGAACAGCCCGGTCAGCAGTACGGCGACCGCGGCCACGGCGCTGGTGAGCAGGACGATGCTCCTGGTCAGCGAGCCACGACCGTCCACGGCGCTCATCGGCCGGCGTCGGAGACGCTGTAGCCGACCCCGCGGACGGTGCGCAGGGGGCTGGCGTCACCGAGCTTGGCGCGCAGCTGCGAGACGTACACGTCCATGACCCGGGTGTCCCGGTAGCCGGCGTACCCCCAGACCTGGGCGAGCAGTTGCTCGCGGGTGAAGACCTGGCCGGGATGGTGCATCAGGAAAGCGAGCAGGTTGAACTCGGTGGTCGTCAGCTCCACCGGCCGGTCGTCGACGTGCAGGGTCCGGCGGCCGGTGTCCAGCGTGAGGCGGCCGGTCCTGCGCACCGGGTCGTGCAGCGGACCGGCGGCCCGCCGCAGCAGGCTCTTGACCCGGGCGACCAGCTCCTGCGGGGAGAACGGCTTCGTCAGATAGTCGTCGCCGCCCAGTTCCAGCCCCAGAACCCGGTCGGTCACCTCGTCCCGCGCCGTCACGAACAGGACGGGAGTCCAGTCGCCCTCCTCGCGCAGCCGACGGCAGACCTCCATGCCGTCCATACCGGGCAGCGCGATGTCCAGCACGACCGCCGCCGGGCGCATGCGACGGATGGCGGCCAGGGCGGCGTCACCGGTGGTCTCGACATGGACACCGAATCCCTCCCGGCTCAGATAGCGCCGCTGGAGGTCGGCGATGTTCCGCTCGTCCTCCACGACCAGGACGAGCCCCTTGCTCTCCGCCATGTGCCTCTCCTCGCAGCTCACCCCCGATGCTAGCCAGCTCCGCTCCACGCGAGCGCCCTGACGACCGGCCCTTACACGCCCCGAACATTCGCCGAACGCCCGGCTCGCACGCCGCGGCGAGGCTGTGGTCCGAGATCGAGCAAGGGGAGGACCCCGTGAACCGCATCCGCAGCGCCGTGTCCCGCCGGACCGGGACCGCAGTACTGGCCGTCACGGCCGCCACTGTCACCGGAATCGTGTGGACGACATCGTCGTCCGGACCCTCGACGGCACCGAGCGCCTCGGCGGTCAGCCTGGCCGACGCCGACACGGTGGGCGTCGTCGCCACCGACCCGCGACACCTGCCCGTTCGCCTGCCCGAAGACCTCCGCGCAGACCTGCGCAGGCTTCGCACCCTGGAGCCCGCGCAGCGGCAGGAGGCGGCGACGAAAATCTGGCAGGACGCACTGGACGGGCGCTACGGCCCCCGGGCGAAGCTCCGGGCCGAGCAGGCCCAGCGGCGTTTCCAGGCGCTGCCCGGACAACTCCAGGACGACATCAAGGAACTGCGCGGGCTCAGCGGGGAGGAGCGGACCGAGCAGCGGACGGAGATCCGCGACAAGGCGCTCTCCGGCGCGTACGGCCGGCAGGTGCAGCGCTGGGCGGAGCGGCGCGCCGACTTCTGGCAGCGGGACTGAGTCCCACGCATGACCCTGCTCACCGCATCGCCGACCCCGCCTGCCCGACGAGGGCCCGATCAGGAACGACGGCATGACCAACGCCCCGGAAACGTCCCAGCAACCCGATCACCGCGAAACACCCGCAGATGTCGGCCGACTTCACCGGCTAGGCCGCTGGTGCGCACGACGGCCGTGGTGGGTGATCGCCGCCTGGCTGCTGGTGCTGCTGACCGCCCTCGGCGCCGACCGAGCCTGGGGCGGCAGCTACGACGACGACTTCGCCCTTCCCGGCACCGCCGTACAGACCGGAGCCGACCTGCTCGACGCGCACGGATCCGACACCGTGCGCGGCATCGCCTCCCAGATCGTGCTGCACGCGGACACCGGGTCCCTGTACCCGCACCGGGACGCCGTCGGCACCGCGGCGGCCGGGCTGAAGGAGCTGCCCGAGGTGATCTCGGTGGCCGATCCGCTGAGCACACCGGGCGCGGTCTCCGCCGACGGCACCACCGGCATCATGACGGTCCGCTTCACCGAGAACCCGTCCCGCTTCGAGACCTCCTACCTGCAAGGCATCGACGACGCCGTGCGCGGTCTGCGGGCCGACGGCGTCCAGGTCGAATACAGCGGCCCCCTGGGCCAATTGGCCCGCCCGAAGGCCGAGGACCGGCTGTCCGAGGGGATCGGACTCGCCACCGCCGTGGTGGTGCTGCTGGCCGGCTTCGGCAGCCTTGCCGCCGCCGGGCTGCCGCTGCTGACCGCCGTCGTCGGACTTCTGTCGGGCATGGCACTGCTCGGACTCCTGGCAGCCGCGTTCACCTTCGGCAACGCCGCGCCCACGCTGGCCACCATGATGGGCCTGGGTGTCGGCGTGGACTACGCGCTCTTCCTGATCACCCGTCACCGACGGCTCCTGCGCGACCTCGACGACCCTGTCGAGGCCGCAGGGCGGGCGATGGCCACCAGCGGCCGCGCGGTGATCGTCGCGGCAGCCACCGTCGCCCTCGCCCTCGGGGGACTGTACGCATCCGGCGTGACCTTCATCGGCACCCTCGGTCTCGCCGCGGGCCTGACCGTCCTGGTCGCCGCAGTCGCCGCCCTCACCCTCTCCCCGGCCCTCCTGGGCGTCACCGGCCGCCGCATCGACCACTGGCGGGTGCGAACCCCGGTCGACGAACCCAGCGGCACAGCCGACACCTGGCACCGCTGGGCCGCCACGGTGGGCCGCCGACCCTGGCTCTTCCTCGCCGCCGGCAGCCTTGTCCTGGCGATGCTCGCCATCCCCGCCGCATCCATGCGCCTGGGCCACGTCGACAGCGGCGCCAACCCCACCGACTACACCGACCGACGCGCCTACGACCTGGTCGCCGACGGCTTCGGACCCGGCACCAACGGTCAGTTCACGATCGTGGCCCACCTCGGGGACAAGCGCACCGCGCCCTCGGCGCTCTCCGATTCGCTGCACGACGCTCTGACGTCGACCCCGGGAGTCGCCCACGTCACCACACCCGTCACCAGCGACGACGGCGCCCTGCTCATCGCCACGGTGACACCCGACACCGGCCCCCAGGAGGAAGCCACCTCGGACCTCATGCACCGCCTGGAGGAGGACACCCTCCCCGACGCACTCTCCGCTGCGGATGCCGAGGGCTACGTCACCGGTGTCACCGCGGCCCAACTCGCCTTCCGCGACGTGGTCGTGGACCGTCTGCCGGTCATCGTCACGGTCGTCGTCGCGGCGTCCTTCCTGCTCCTGCTCACCGTCTTCCGCAGCCTCCTCGTCGCCCTCAAGGCCGCTCTGCTCAACCTGCTCTCCATAGGCGCGGCGTACGGCGTCGTCGTCGCGGTCTTCCAATGGGGCTGGGGAGGCGGCCTGTTCGGCGTCGACGAACCCGTCCCGGTGGAGTCGTACGTGCCCATGATGATGTTCGCGATCGTCTTCGGGCTGTCCATGGACTACGAGGTCTTCCTGCTCTCGCGCATCCGCGAGGCATGGCTGCACACGAAGGACAATCACCTCAGCGTGGCCACCGGACTGGCCGGCACCGCCCGCGTCATCACCTGTGCCGCACTCATCATGACCAGCGTCTTCCTGGCCTTCCTGCTCTCCACCAACGTGGTCATCAAGATGCTCGCCCTGGGCCTCGGCGTCAGCGTGGTCATCGACGCCACCGTCGTCAGGCTCGTCCTGGTCCCCTCCACCATGTACCTGCTCGGGCGCGCCAACTGGTGGCTGCCGCGCCGGCTGGACCGACTCCTGCCGCACCTGGATCCCGAAGGCCCGACGCCGAGGCCGACGCCCACCGCATCTCCAGACGTGGATACGGTCCCTGTCCAGGCCGCATCGGGGGAGCGCCGATGATCCGCTCCGTCTTCACAAGGCACCGCACCGCTGCCGTCACGTCCGTCGCGCTCACGGCCGTCCTGCTCACCGCCACTGTCGCCGAAGTCGCCGCCCGCACACTGCTCCACAGCCGTCTGTCCGCCGTCGCCGGGAGAGCCCTCGGCAAGGGCAGCACCGTCGACATCGATGGCGGTCCGGCACTGCTCACGCTGTTCGACCGGCACATCGATGCCGTGACGATCAGCAATGACCAAGCCACCCTAGGCCGGATTCCCGGCGTCTCCGTCCGTGCCCGCCTGGAGAACCTACGACTGGACGCCGACCGTTCCGGCACCGTCGCCCGCACCCACGCCGACGTCAAGGTTCCCGCGGCCTCACTGCGGGGCGTGGCCACCACGCCCGACGGCCGACTCCCCGTCACAGCCGTACACCTGGACGATCAGGCCGACACGGTCACGCTCGCCCTGGGCCGGGGCGGACTCGGGCAGGCCACTCTCCAACCGCGCCTCGAGGACGGACAGGTCACCCTGCACGTGGCGGACGTCGAGATCCTCGGCAGCCCGGCGCCGACTCGGCTCGTCGACCGGCTCCAGGACGGGCTGACGAACCGTAACGACGCGGCCTACCCCCTGGGACTGAAGGCCACCTCACTCGACGTCACCACTACGGGACTGACCATCGAACTGGACGCGGGCCCGGCCCGGCTGCCGGACCGCGCGAGGGTCTGATGCCTCTGTGAGGCGTGCAGGAGTATGAGGTGTACGACAATTCCGCGCCAACCGACTCCGTGTCAGTTCCAGCAGCTGGAGACTGACAACCCTGAAATTTGTGATGGTCCCGCCGAGCAGCACGTAATACGAGGCTGGCAGATCACGGCCGATAAGGATCCCCAGCAGAATACCGAGAGTGAAGCACCCCGCACAGTTGACGGAGCAAGAGGCCTAAAGGCATGGGATCACGCCTCTCTCATCAAGATGAGCCCGCTTCACACGAATACAGCACCGCAGCGATGTGCGAAATGAGCTCCGTTCGGCTTGCGCCATTTTGATGCAGCGATTGGATCCCGCACAGGAACCATGGCGATGAGTGTCTTCTCAGGAGTGTGTATTCATCTCTCAATGGACGCTCCCGACTCGCCGTAGCCGGGATGACGCGGTACGCATATGGAGACGCTCGATCGTGGCGCCCTCGTTAAGCCGAAGCCTTGACAGCCTTCCACTACGGCGCACCACCTCACGACCGGGCAGCCACGATGAACACGATTGAACGAATGCGTGGGAGGATCACATGGCCGTGGAGATCTCGCCTCTGGTGAAGCCCTCTCGGCTGAGACGGCGCGGGGGACTGTGGGGCGAATGCCTGGCGGAGTTCCTGGGCACTTTCGTCCTGATCTCCTTCGGTTGCGGCGTAGTGGCCATGGCGGTCGCGGCGCTGCCCGGCTCGGGTCGCACCGCAGGGCCCACCACGTTTTTCCTCGGAACCGGGGACTGGCTGCTGATCACCTGGGGCTGGGCGATGGCCGTGGTCTTCGGTATTTACGTGGCCGGCGGGGTCAGCGGCGCGCACATCAACCCGGCCGTCACCCTCGCGTTCGCGGTACGCCGTAAATTCCCCTGGCCCAAGGTTCTCCCGTACTGGGTGTCACAGGTAGCAGGGGCTCTCGCCGGAGCGGCACTGGTCTACGCCGTGTACCACGACGCCATCAACGCGTTCGACGACGCCATGAAAGGGCCCAAGACGGGTGGTCACACCCTCGCCTCGTTCTCGATCTTCGCCACCTTCCCGGCACCGTATTTCCAAGGCGGCATCTGGGGCCCGTTGGTCGACCAGATCGTCGGCACTGCGTTCCTGGTCATGCTGGTCGTCGCTGTCATCGACCTGCGCAATACGGCGGTGAAGGCCAACCTCGGTCCTCTGGTGATCGGCTTCGTGGTGGCCGCCATCGGCATGTCCTACGGGGCGAACGCGGGATACGCCATCAACCCGGCTCGCGACTTCGGTCCGCGCCTGCTCACCTGGATGGCCGGGTGGAAGGACCTGGCGTTCCCAGGCAGCTTGTCAGGGGCGTTCAGCGGCTACTGGTGGATCCCGATCGTCGGGCCCTTTGTCGGTGGGGTGATCGGAGTGCTGGTGTACGACCTGTTCATCGGAGACATCCTGCACATCCGTGCCCAACAGGGTGCTCTGCCGGAGCCGGGCCGAACGCGCCCGACGACCTCCGACGAGGAGTAACAGAGGCGGCGGGCGACAGCTCCAGAGGCTGTGGAAGATCTCGGCGGTCGGTGCAACGATGCCAGGTGCCGGTGCGGCGCAGGCCGCTCAGGGTTCGTCGAGGATCAGGAGCATGCCGCGCTCGCAGCACTTGCGCTGCAGGGCCGCGAGTACCCGGGAGGCGGTTCGATGATGCCGCCGGAGCTGAGGATCGGTTCCACGAGGCGGGCTGCGACGCTGCCGGTGGACTGGGCGTCGATGAGGTCGAAGGCGAAGCCCAGCTGGCGGCGCCAGTCGAGCTCACCGTCGGGGGTCGTGAAGTCGGGGCAGTGGGCAGTGGGCGTTGGGGACAGGTATCGCGAAGTTGTCGGCCAGTACGCCGATGAAGGGTGTAGGCCCGCGCGGCCTCGCGGCGCCTGCCCGGCAGCCGTCTCCACCGCGGCGGGACTGGACGGAGACGTGTCCGGTCCCACAACCACCAGGCCATCACGCCCAGTTCGCGGTTCCAGCCGTGACGTCAGTAGCGCTGGGCCTTGGCGAGAACGGGCGTGAGAGTTGCGTCCGCAGGCTGCCGGCTGAAGGCGATGGGCTGTTCCTGCTCACCCGGTTCGAGGTTCTCAGCGCCGACGAATCTCGTCTCGACGACCTTGCCGGACGAATCCTCGAAATCGATCTGCACGGCATACGAGGCCTTGTCACTGGTCTTGTTGGTGATCGTGACCAGCACGGCGAGCAGCCCGCTTGTCTCGTTCCTGGGCAGACCCTTCATACCGACCTCGGACACCGCGTTGCCGCGCCCCTGGACATCCTTGAGCGCCTCTTCAGCGGCCGCACTGGCACGGGCAGCCTCGGCTTCGACGGATGCCTCGAACTCGGAAGCGCGGGCAGATGCCGAGGAGGCTGCCGCCGACGCCGAAGCATGAGCGGAAGCAATCGCGGAAGCCGCCCGGGAAGCCAGCGCCGACGGTGGCAACCCTGAGAACGACGCAGTGTTCGGGCTGCTGGTTGTCGGCGTGGGAGAGGAGCCTGTGTCCTCGTCTCCGCACCCCGTGAGGACAACCGCTGACAGGGCGAAGCCAAGTGTGGCAACGACGGCTCGGTGGCCACGGCCGTGATCGTCTCGCAGCATCCCGTCATCCTTCACGCCTGGCTGGTTGGATCCCATCCATCATCGACAGAGGCGGGGCTCTGCACGAGTCTGCATAGGCCGTTCGTATGGCCGGGCCCGGGAAAGGACCGCTCGGACCACTCTGTACGCCCTCCATTCGCTGCTGGAGCTCGGCGGCCCGGTCGGGCACTCGGGGCGGAGCGCCGTCGGCATTCGGCTGGCGGTGCTCGAGCCAGGCGTCAGGGGCGCCGGCTTCTTCGCCGGGGGGTTACGTGCCCTGCGCCCAGCGTGAGGAAGCCCGGCAGGTCGCCGGCACCCGTGGTTCGAGGTGGAGGGGACGGGAACCGGTTCTTCGGCCGGCACCTGAAGTGAGGCCGGACCGTCAGGCCGACATCAGCCAGTAGGCCCTGTCGCCCAGGCCACGGCTCGTCGCGGAGGGGTCTCGCCCCTCCTCGATGAGCCGCGGCCGGCTGGTGCACAGCCGCCCCGAGGTTTCGGCGACCCCTCGTGACCTGCTGCTTCGTCCGTTGCCTCATGGCATGTCGGACGCCGACACCAGAGCCTCGAGTTCGTGTCGCTTCCTCGGTGTGTGACCCGCTCGATCACGCCCTGCGGCCGGGGCGCCTTCGCGGCCGGTCGGACGGCGGATCAGCGCAGTCCGGCGAAGAGATCGTCCTCGGGTATGGCCGCGCCGGTGGCGTCCTGGACACGTACGAAGGTCTCCATGCCCATCAGCTCGCCGAACCTCTCCTTGCCCATCTTGAGGAAGAAGATGTTCTCGCCCTGACTGGCGTGCGCGGCCAACGCGTCGAACTTCTGACCGCTGAAGGCCGTGGTGTCCACCCATGTGGTGATCTCATCGTCGGGGAGGCCGATCTCGGCCAGTGCCGCGGCCTCGGCAGGATCCGGCTCCGGCATGTCCTCACCGAACTCGCGCATGATCTCGCCGAACCGCTGCATCCCTGAGCGGGGCATCGTGGTCCAGTACACCTTCGGTGTCAGCGCGGTCATCTCCAGTGCCGCCATCGTGATGCGGTGGGCCTGGATGTGGTCGGGGTGACCGTAGAAGCCGTTCTCGTCGTAGGTGACGACCACATCAGGTCGGTAGTGCCGCATGAGTTCCGCGAGCCGGGCCGCGCCTTCCCGCACGGGCGTCTGCCAGAAGGATCCGGGGGCGTCGTTGCTCGGCCAGCCCATCATCCCGGAGTCGGCATAGTCCAGCATCTCCAGATCGGTGACCTTCAGGACGCCACAGCTCGCCTCAAGTTCCTGACGGCGCATCAAGGCGACCGCCGCCGGATCATGGCCGGGATCGCCCGGCTTGACACCCCCCGGTCCGTCACCGCAACCGCCGTCGGTACACGTCACGAGAACCGTGCGGATGCCCTCCGCCGCATACCGCGCGAGGACCCCTCCGGTTCCGGTGGCCTCGTCGTCCGGGTGGGCGTGTACGGCCATGAGCGTCAAGGGCCGGTCAGTCATGGAACAGTCCTCCTGCAGAAATACGTCTCGGTCCGGGTGCGCGGGCGGGCGCACCGCGATCTTGGGGACCCGAATCCTGGTGGGGCGGACGACCTCGCGGTCCCCGTGTTCCCCGCCCGTGCGGCGCCGGTCCCTCGGTCGATGCAACCGTGTCGGCCCGACCGCCTGTTCCCGGCTCGGTCGCCGGGCGGTCCAAGCGGCGGAGTTCAACGCGAACGAGGTGGGGCCGCGCCCCGCATGTCTCGGCGCCCCGTCGGCGTGCGGACCAGCGACGACGACACGTTCGACCACGCGGCCGCCTGGTCACTCGCAAGCGTTGGCTCCAACGGTCAATGCGCCGGCCGTCGGGCTCCGGCGGCCCGAGGCCGTTGATGGGGGTCGCGTACAGCGGACTGCGCGAACTCGCCGCCTCCCAGGTGTCCACGAGTCCGGCGACCAGTATCGCGTCGTAGACCGGGTTGTGCTGGGCTGCGAAGCTGAAGTCGTCGGTCACCATGACCGGCGAGGAGCTGTCGAAGGCTGCGATCGTCTCGCCGATCAGCTCCGCGGACCGCTCACGCGCATACTGGCTCCGGTGGTCCTGATGGGTGTTGAGGGTGTACGACTCCCGGGCCCAGGTGGCTGGCACGGCCGGCCGGGAGGATCGCGACCATCGTGCCGGCCGTGCTGCGGTGTGATCAGCCGGGGATGAAGGCACTGTCGCCGTCGCGGACCGGCACGAAGGGGCAGACGTCCTCGTGGGCGGCAATCACGACGTCCTCGACGAATCCCGTCTCGGCCGGATGGCGGCCGGATGCGCTGGTGGCGATTGCGTGGGGGACGTCGGCGGTGCCCTCGTAGCCGGCCTTCGCAGCGGCCGCCTCCGCGGAGAGTGGGGCTGCGCACTCGGCGCACAGCTCGGAGATCACGGCTCCCGCGCCGAGCAGGTCTTCCACAGTGAGGCGCAGACTCCCGTCCGGCCACTGCTCGCCTGCGGCGATCACCGCGACGGGTCGCCGCGCCATGCCGTAGCCGCGGGAGTTGAGCCAGTCCCCGACGCAGGAGACGTTGCGTAGGAAGGCGGCGACCACGCTGATTCCCGTCGGCGCGGCGGCCGCGATGGCTGCGCCATTTGATGACGGCGGTGCGAGGCGGTCGACGACGGGGGCGTCTCGCAGGTGAGTAGGTGAGTAGGTGAGCGGGGGCGAGGGACCAGGGGCGAGGGACCAGGGGGCGGCGGATGGGACGGCCTGGCGGTCGACGGCCAACTGGGCGCCTGCCCGGCGGGCGTACGCCTCCGCGGCCTTCGCGGCGGCCGTCCGCTCGGCCACTCCACGGTCCGCGACCGCTTCACCGGCACCGCGGTCCTGACAGCCGACGCCGCCCAGGAGATCGGCTGCCTCGGCTACGTCGCCCGCGCCAGCGGACTGGCCAACGACGCGCGCATCGCGCACGCGCACTCCTTCACAGGACACGGCCGGCACCCCGGCGTACCCATCCACGACAGCGGCGATGTCCTGGCCCGCTTCCTGGTCCGCACCGAGGAGATCGAGACCTCGTTCGCCCTGATCGAGCACCACACCGGTGAACTCGACGCGCTGGGCACCGCCCTGGCACCCTCACCCTCGCCCGGCACCGGTCCGGGTACAGGTGTGGGTCTGGTCGAGGGATGGCGTGGCACCATCGCCACCCGCGTCGAACTCACCCCGGACAGCACCCTCGCCCGGGTCAAGCCGGTCGACCCGTCCTTCTTCAACTGGCCCGCACTGCCGGTGGCGTTGGCCGACGCGATCGTCCCCGACTTCCCCCTGACCAACAAGAGCTTCAACCTCTCCTACACGGGCAACGATCTGTGAGAGGTGACGCCATCCATGAGCCAGCAGCACCAGCATCCACCCACTCCCACCGGCACTGTCGGCGACGCTGACGGCCTTGAGCAGCGTGTGCGAGACGAGAATCCCAGCGCACGCGAACTCGACAAGATCGCTGCGGCGCACGAGGCCCATGGGGGACTTCGGCATAGGCTCTGGCTGGATGAGCAGGCGGGAAGAGTGCTGTTCCTGGAACACCCCGAGGCCGGCAGCGGGCCGGCCCACGGGCGGACGTTGCACGAGATCCCACTGCGCTCCGCATCCTGCACCAGGGTCATGGTCGAGCTGACGTCCGCGGCACTGGCGCGGCTGGCAAGCCCGACCGACAGCTACCAGGACCGGGCCGAGGTCGACCGAGACATCGGCGCCCTCGTACAGCTCTTCCGGGTGCAGCTCGCACGGATGCGGACCGAGCACACCGACCCCGCCCGGCTGCTGAGGGCGGTCCACGCTCAGATCGGGCGGGCAGACGGCGAGGAACAGGCCGCACGGCGCACCGCATTCCTCGGCTGGTACCTGAAACACGCCTACGGTGATCGCCCACACGCCCACGACGAGGCGGAACGGGACCTGGGATGCGACATCGAACAAGGCATCAACACCCACCTGGACGCCCGCTTCGTCGCTCGGACAATCATGGATTGGCAGTGGTACCGCGACCGCCTGCGCAGCCAGGTCCCCCTGCCCCAGCTGAACGAAGTCCCCAGCGACAAGAAACTTCGCCAGGGAGACCTGCACTGGTACTACGAGTTCCGCACCCTGGGACGTCACTTGACCGAACGGCAGATGCTTGAGCTGCGCGCCGAACTGCCCTGGGCGGACGTCACCTCAGATTGCCTCGTCCTCGACGAGTGGTCCGACATCAGCGAGCATCCGATCGGCACGCGGGCCGACGAAATCGTCGCCCAGTACTTCGACGCCGGGCTTCACTTCGACCAGAACGGCTCGCGAACACTGTGGCTGCGCCTGCCGGCCACACTCGCCGACGCAATCGCCCCCTACCAGGCCAGACATGGATGGGCCGTAAGGACCACAAGCGCCGGAGACGACCTCGTGCTGGAACTCCACCGCGAGGAGTCGGACGGAGCGGGCTCCTACCTCTACTACGACCCGAGCCTGTGGCTGGAAGAACTCCTGCCCCTGCGCGACGACTTGGCCGCAGGCGACGTCCGCGCGCCGGCCATCGCCTGGAGGGCCGCCAACGAGAACTTCAGTTTCACCAAGGCGGAAACCGCGCCCCCCATGCCGGACGGACTGGATGAGGACGAGCTGAGCCCACAACTCCACGCGCTGATCCACCTGCTCGAAGAGATTCCTTGAGCGCACGATGCGTCAGGGCGTGCAGGGTACGGAGATAGGCACAGTGATGCAGGGCCAGTGCCCGGGATGTCCTTCCGGCTCTGAGGGAAGGTGTACTCCCGCCTCTCGGTCAGTCGACAGGAACAGTGACTGGGCGACACTGGAGGGCCGAGAATCCTCCATCGCTCACACGGCACGCGTAACCCACGCAATCGTCCGCGGCCGGGCGCTCGTCCGGGATCGGCGCTGCTCATCGTGAACCTTGGGGCGCCGTTCCGCATCCGCGGCGCCACCGACATCGAGATGACCGACTACGTCGACGGCTGCGTGATCACCATGGCTGACGCCGACCCGGTACGTCGACCTCCGGCGGCGGTTCCTGCGCGAACATCCCGGCCACGTGATGGACGGCTGGCCGCTGCCGGCCGGTTGATTTCTTACAAGAGCGGCAGCTCACGACAGGCTAATTTGGGGGCACCCGAAGCAGAGGAGAGCCTCGTGGGCAAGGTGGTCATGTACAGCTCGGTGTCGGTGGACGGCTTCGTCGCGGACGAGAACGACCAGCCCGGACCCCTGTTCGACTGGCTGTCCAGCGGTGACGTGCCGCTGGACGAGAGCGGCGTGGTGAAGGTGTCGCAAGTGTCCTACGACTACACCCGGCCGTACTGGGACCAGATCGGGGTGACGGTCGCCGGCCGCCACGTCTTCGACCTGACGGACGGCTGGGACGGAAAGCCTCCGAGCGGGATCGACCATGTGGTCGTCGTGACGCACCGGCCGGCGCCCGAGGGCTGGGACCCCGAGGCGCCGTTCCACTTCGTCGACGGTGTGGAGGCCGCCATGGCCAAGGCGCAGGAGCTTGCCGGTGACCGCGTGGTCGAGGTCGCCGCCGGCGACGTCGGTGGCCAGGTGCTTGCCGCGGGTCTGGTCGACGAGGTGCGCATGGACGTCGTACCCGTGGTGTTCGGGTCCGGCAAGCGCTACTTCGGGTCGGTCCACGCGCAGCACCTGTTGGAGGACCCTGACATGGTGCTTCAGGGCAACCGGGTGCTTCATCTGCGCTATCAGGTGCGTCGTGGACCGATCTGAGCGGGTACGCGAAGAAGTCCGCTGCGAATCCTGGCACAAGGTCAGGCCTCCGCCTGCCTCGGCGCATCGCTGTCTCTGGTCGGGCAGCCGACGCCGATCCGCGCCGGTACCTCAGGGTGTAGTCGGGTCTGAATCCGCCTGTCTCGAGTAGGGACCGGGCAATGCAGTTGGTGAGGTTCCTGCACACCCATAGCGTCGGCATGAGCCGTCGGTGCCGTCATCGGCCTCCAGGACCCGGCAAGCCGGGACCGCGCGATCGGGCTCCAGACGCTGGCCGACCACGACCGGTCCGAGCTCATCCAGGCGGCAGAACGTGCTCAGGTCAGGGCAGCCGAAGGTAGCGTCAGGCACGTCGAGGTCTTCCAGATGGGCGGCGTGGGAAAGACCTTGTGCACCGGCAGAGGCCCCCCGTCCCGCGCTGCGCATCCGCCACCACCAGCCGGACCGTACTCGAGCCCACATCCGCCACGCTCAACGGCATGGCCTCGCGAGTACCCCTGCTGCAAGCCGCCAGACCGAAGGTTGCTGCCTGCGCAGGAGCGGCCTACGTCGTCCCGATGCCGGCGACGGTCCGCGGCGAGGCTTGATGAGGATCAAGGTGAGGGGTGGCGTGGGCGGCGCACTCGTCGCTCGTGCGCCGCCCACGTTCCTCCCTCTACTCCACCACTGACCTGGGTTCCCTCGCCGGACCACGCACATGCCCGCACTGGTCTGTGTGGCTCTGTTGCCCGCACTGGTCTGTGTGGCTCTGTCCGTGACCCGGTGCGAGCCCGGCGTGCGCCTTGCGCTGCTTCCTGGACCTTGGGAGTGGTCGGTCATGGCACGCGCGTCCTGGCCGGCGTGATCACCTTCGGCATGGTCAGCGTTCCGGTCGGCCTGTTCACTGCCACTGAGGACCAAACCGCCCACTTCCACCAGCTCCAGCGCGGCACCGCCGACCGGATCCGCAACCGGCGCGTCAACGAAGGCACCGGCAACGGAGCCGCGGGCAAGGACATCGTCGTCGAGCCCGACGAAGTGGACGAGATCGCCCGGGACGCTCCCAGACCATCGACATCAGTGAGGGCCCTGGGACCCGGCCGCTACCGCGACACCTACCAGGACGGGGTCCGGGACCTGGTGAAGGCGAAGGCCGAGGGCTAGGAGGTCGCGCTCGCCGAAGAGGCCCCGCAGGCCACTAACGTCCTCGATCTGCTGTTGGTGCTGAAGAGCAGTCTTGACCACGTCCCCGCGGCAGGAAACGGAAGACGTGGCAGAGCAAGCCCCCACGCACGGCTCCGGCCAAGCAGGCCGGCAACACAAAGTCCTCCGCCAAGGCGGAGCACAGCCGCAGTGGCAGGAGCGAGCTGCGGCAGCTGAGCAAGTCCGAGCTGTACGGACGAGCCAGCGAGAAGAACATCACGGGCCGCTCCAAGATGAGCCGGGACGAACTGGTCGACGCCCTCACCCGGACCGGACGCAGCGGCAAGAAGAGCGCCGCCTAACCTCGATCTCCGTGTTCGAAGCGTGCCCTCAGGGCCGGACGGGCTTCGCGCGTGAGACGGGCATACGCGGGGCACTCGGGTGGCACTGCGGGCGGCGGTGTGACGCCCGGGAGGTCGACGCGAAACGGGGCACCGGCCAACTGCATTCTGTCCATTCTTCGCTCAGGGGGCCGCCATGATGGCCTGCTCAGGAAAATTCGCCTCCAGGCCCGTTCCTCGCGCGGACCCGGTTCTGGCCCGCGGCTGCACCGTCTGCCGAGGGTGGGGAAGCGTGATCACAGACCAGGGGCACCATGAACTGTGCCCCGAGTGCCAGTCAGGTACAGACGATGACGACCGTGCCGCAGGCGTGCCACGCGAGGACAGTCAGGCCGTTTCGATCTTGTGGCAGCCTCTGGTCGAGGGGGCTGATCAGGGACGCTTACGCGGCCGCGCTTGAAGGGGCTGCGGCAGGCGTAGAGCGAAACGGCGCAGCACTGGCCCACTGCGTCCTTCGTCGTTCTCAGAGAGCAGGCCCCTTCCGCCGGCGGCCACTCTCGCGGGAGCGGGGTTCGGAAGCGCAGCCCTGGTGTGTGCTCCTGGCCCGCGGGCCAGGAGCACACACACGACGGCGGGGTCTGAGCGTCGCGTGTCTTCCCACGCGCCACGCTGGTGTGCGTCCATGCCGTCCGCGCAGAATGGTGACGTGCACAAGGACGGAGAAGACGATCGCGGAGCGGACCGGGTCTTTGAGCTGGAGGAAGAGGTACAGCAGCTCAAGCAGGCCGTCGTCTCGCACGCGGTGGTGGACCAGGCCATCGGGATGATGGTCGCCATGGGCCGTGTCACGCCGGACCAGGGCTGGACCGTGCTGCGGGAGGTCTCCCAGCACACCAACATCAAGCTGCGCCACGTCGCCGAACTGGTCGTGCTCTGGGGGCGCACCGGGGAGATTCCCTACGAGATCCGCGCCGAACTCGAAGACGCCCTCGACCGCAACAGTCTTACCCAGCTCCCCGAGGCTCCACCGGAACCTGAGTAGCCAGACACATGGAGCCCGACTGAAGTCGTCCGGATCCAAGGACCTCTACAGGAAGCACACCTGGGAGGCTCAGAGAACGGCCGCCGCCTGGGGCCGATACTCAACGACGGCCATCCCCGCGCGGGGACACGCGTCCTCCCCCCGGTGTGATGCCCTCGGGCGGGGTTCGTCCCGGCGGTGCTTTTGGGGCACCGCTACCGATGCCATTGCACCGCCGCAGGGGCGGAGGCCGGGGCCCGCATGCGCCCCAGCGGGAGGCGGGCTCCGGTGAGCAACAGAGGCTGGACGGTCACACTGGCCCTCCCAATCACCCTCGGCATGCAGAGGTTCTGCCCTTAAGCCGCCTCCAGCCGTTGCGGTCGCCTGCCCGTGTGGTCCGGTCTTCGTATCGATGATCAGCTGCACGGAATGGGCCAACACGTCGGCGGGCGCCTCCCCTATACGTGACGGCCGGCGCCGATGGGGCGGGCGTGAGTGTGCCGGGCCAACAGCACCGAGAACAGGGTTACCCTGCGGCCGCCGACACGGTCCCGGGTGCCACGGTATATCGTGCCGCACGCCTGCCGTCGGCGAGGGCTGTTCCCGGGATGCCCCGGGCCTGATGAACCCGGTCGGACCATGCCAGCGCGACCCCACGGCGGGCCCGCGCGCGGTATCCGAAGGTAAAACCCCAGCTCAGAGTGCGGAGCATGCCTGATCAGGATGCGGAGGGATCCGCCGGCTGCGACCGTATGGGCGAAGGACAGTCCACTCGGGGCTGAAGGTAGGGAGGCACCATGATCACGGCGCACCCCTCGCTCCTGCGGGACCTGATCGAACGATGCGAAACGCTCAGCCGCCGCCTGGCTGCCCATCCCAGCGCGGACACCGCTCGCCGGCTCGAAGACGCCACCTACACGCTCTGTGTGATCACCGGCACCCGCCAGCTGGACATGGCACTCTTTGTCGCCCGCCAGCAGATGGTCGCAGCTATGCAACGGCACCACCCCCTCCACGACTGAGTGAGGGGAGCGTCGGCGCCTTCCTTGCCCCGCCGGTGACGCCGACGGCATGGGCGTAGACCTCACGAGGACCTGGCGGCAGCACGGCACAGCGATCACCTTCCAGCCGTCATGAATCTCGGCCGCGGTGACAAGGCGCAGCGCCGAATGAGCAGCGCGGGGGAGTGGCGGCGTACCAGGGCTTCACGCGTGAGGGGACCTATGCGGGGCACTCGGGTCGCGCTGCGGGCCGGCGGTGTGATGCCTGGGAGGACAACGCGGACGAGGTACCGGTAAGCCGCATCCCGTTCTGGCTTCGCTGAGGAGGACGCCACGATGGCCCGCTCAGGAGAACCCAATCCCAGGCTCGTTCCTCGTGCCGACCCGGCCCTGGCCCGCGGCTGCAACGTATGCCGAGGATGGGGCACCGTGATCACGGACCAGGGGCACCATGAACTGTGCCCCCAGTGCCAGACGCGCACGGTGACACCTGCCGCAAGCACACCAGCCGATTGCCTTGACGCATGGTGGCAGTTTCTGGCCCAGAGACCGGCCCGGGAACTCTGACCCAACCCGCCCGCAGATGACCTGGCTGGCAAGTCGGGAGACGAGTTGCCAACCCACCGGCCAGCAGGAGTGGACGCACGGCGTCCTGTGCGGCAAGCCTTCACTCGTGTGGTGGTCCGGCCAGAGCGTATGCGCCGATCACGTCCTGATGGCCTGGCCCCTGCCCTGGCCCGCCACAGGCCGGGGGCCCCGAATCTTGACGGGGTCAGGTCAGTGCCGCGCGGGCCTCATCGATCCACGCGAGGTCGGCCTCGGCGCGGTTGATCGCGAACCGTGCTGTCAGGCTGCGGCCGGTGTGGTCCGCGTACTCGGCGAGGAGTTCCTGGCACAGCACGAGGGTGTTACGCAGTTCCGCTTCCCACTGATCGAGCTGTCCGAGCAGGTGCTCGGCGCTTGTGTGCTGGGCGAAATGCATCTGGATCTGCAAGGGCTGACGGGCGCGTTCGGAGACCGTGTTGAAGCCGTCCAGCCAGCCTCGGAAGGCGTGCAGGCCGGCGTCGGTTGCGGTGTAGACCCGCTTGTCGGGCACCGCCTCCTGGACGACGTGCTGCACCGTGGCGTGTCCGCGATCCACCAGTTTGGGCAGCTCGGTATAGATGTGCGACCGCGTGATCGGCCAGAAGTAGGCCACCGCCCTGGACGCCCGCGTGCCGAGCTCGTAGCCCGAAGCGGGACCGTCCAGCAGGAGGCCCAGTACGAGGTAACCGCCGACTGACATGAGCATCATCCTAGTCCAGTCTTGACTAGGTCTCGATGGCAGCCTAGCGTCCAGCCTATTCAAGACATGACTAGTCAGGAGTGGACATGGAGCGACAGCAGGCGATCGCCGACTACGCGGCGGCGTGGAGCGGGAATGGTGCCGAGACCATCAGGGCCTCTTTCGCCCGGTGCTGGACCAAGGACAGCACCTACACCGACACGATGACCGACACAATCGTGGGCGTCGAAGGCATGGTCCGGCTCGTCCTCGGCACGGCGGAACGCTATCCCGGCTTCACCCTCCGCCCCACCAGCGGCCTCGACACCCACCACGGCGTCGGCAGGTTCAGCTGGCTGATGACCGCACCTGACTCCATCGTCGCCGCAGGCGTGAACTACGGCCGGGAACTGCCCGGACTCGACTTCGTAGAGTTCACCGCGGACAACCGGATCGCCCGGATCGTGGGCTTCTTCGGCTGAGCGAGCGGCATCAGCCCAGTCGACGGTCACGGAAAGTGGCGAGCGGGATGCCCGAGCGCTGTCATGGCAAGCGCCCCGAGCTGTTCACCCAGCGCTCGTCCAGAAGCCGCCCGGCGCGTTCACGGTGGCGCGAACCTGTCGTTCGTGGCCCGCACGTGTGCTGCCTGGACCCATTCCGCACGTACTCGCCGGTGGGCGTACGCCCGTGGCGCACGAGGTGGTCGGCCACCTCGGCATCGTCGCCCGGGGACGCGAAGACCCGGTGCAGCGCCTTGAGCGGCTGGGTGGGGGGATCGAGGGGCTGATCCCGAGCAGGGCGAAGGACCAGCCGGTGTCTTCTTCCCAGTTGAAACGGAGGTCGCCCGTGCCGGCGGTACGACTGACGTTCCACACGAGCACGATGTACCTCGAGTTCCCGTGCCGGTGTAGGTGCGGGCGGCGCGGATGGTGCCCGGTGGGACGCCCCGTCCGGTGAGGCCTTCGTCGACGGCCTAGAGTGGCTTGTAACGGCTCAGTACTTCCTTGACCGTTTGTGTTCGGTAGATGCTTGATCGTTTTCGTGATGTCGGTCTGTTCCGGTCTCAGCACATCCTTGCCCGCCTCACCTCGTACATTGCGGCACAGAGTGGTGGTGGGACCGGGGGTGTGGCATGGAGCCGGCCGAGCTTCAGGAGTACCGGTACTGAGGAGTCCGGAGGTTCTGGAGGGCTCGCCGATCGGCGAGGTCGCCGCCCGCTACGGGACCTCGCGGCAGTCCTTGCGCACCTGGAGGACGCGGTTCGAGCAGGAGGCATGACCGGGCTTCTGGATCGCTCGCGCCGCCCGCACCACAGCCCGGGCGGACCTCCGCCGATGTTGAGGCCCTGGTCTGCCAGCTGCGTCGTCGGCATCCCCGGTGGGGTGCCCGTCGGCTGCGGTATGAGATGGACCGACGCGGTGTCACCCCGCTGCCCTCGCAAGCGACCGTGCACCGAATCCTGGTGCGCAACGGGCTGATGACCTCTCAAGAGCAGGAACACAAGCGGCAGTTCAAATGCTGGCACCGGGCCGCCCCGATGCACTTGTGGCAGATGGACCTGGTCGGTGGCGTGTTCCTGGCCGACGGCCGGGAGTGCAAGTTGGTCACCGGGATCGACGACCACTCCCGGTTCGTGGTGATCTCCACGCTAGTGACGGTTCCCAGCGGTCGCGCGGTCTGCGAAGCCTTCGTCTCCGCGATGCGCCGCTACGGGGTCCCGTCCGAGGTTCTCACGGACCACGGCAAGCAGTTCACCGGCCGCTTCGCCAAGCCACTGCCGGTGGAGGTGATGTTCGAACGGATCTGCCGGCAGAACGGCATCACCGCCCGGCTCACCAAGCCGCGGTCTCCGACCACCACCGGGAAGATCGAACGGTTTCACAAAACGCTGCGCCGAGAGTTCCTCGACCACGTCGCACCGTTCGCGTCCTTTTAGGCCGCCAAGGAAGCCATCGATGAATGGGTGGGCAGCTACAACCATTAACGCCCCCCACCAGGCCTTGGACATGGCCCGGCCGATCGAGCGGTTCCGGCCCAACACCCCCAGCCCGGAGATCGAGATCCCAGCCGCCGACCCGGTGGAGGAGCAGCTCGGGACATTGGCGCACGAGGGCGCCGTGGATCTGATCGAGCTTGCGGCGGCTCCACCAGTCGCCGCGGGGGCGGTGGAGCTCGAGGTCGTCGTTCCGCCGAACGGCTCCACCATGCTCGCCTCGGACGGCCAGCAGGTACCGGTCGCGGTGCAGCGGTATCTGACTGGCAACTCGTCGTTGCCGAGCTGCACGCTGTGCTGCTTCACAGCGACCTTGCGCACGTGGCCGAACGGCCGGAGGGCTTGGAGCGGGATGCGGCGTTGTCGATGACGCTGGGCAAGAGGGGTGTCGGCCGCCGTGGCCCCAGGCTGCCGCCTGGCAGTTACGGCAGATACGGAAACTGCTGCGTCAGGCGGAGGTCCTCATCATCTCCCCAGCCGCGCATGCCGCGGTCATGGCCGCAGCCGCCACCCTGGAACTAGCCGACCTCAGCACGCTGGACCGCGACCGGGACATCCTCGCACCCGCCGGTCTGCTGGTTCTGCCCGACCCGGTCGTGATCGTCAACCGCACCGGCTCCCTGTCGGACACGAAGGCATTCGGCTGGCAGTTCATCACCCAGCACCAGATCCTGCCGACGGCCCAGTACTCCGGTGTGCAAGTGACGACGTTCATGGACCGCGATGGGCCGGTGCAGCCAGCCGAATGGCGGATGGCGGTCTCCCTGGCGCGAGCTTCCGGAAGCCCCCTGCCGCCTCTGATGCCGGACGGCATGTACGGCATGCGGGGCGATGCGTGCCTCCGAGTGGCGCTCCGATCCGGTCCCCGAGACGGGGAGTGGGGTGGCGGCCGCGTGGACGACCCGTACGACGACTTCGTCGGCCGCTACATGTTCGCCTTCTGGCGGCTCATCGCCCAGGGCGTCACCGACGCCAGCCCATCGCGGGGCACTTCCGGTATGCGCCCGACGGCGGGTGGTCGTGACGGCTCGATGCTGCCAGATCCCGATGTGCGCGTCATCCGGCTAGCTGCGCCCACTCCCCGTCCGTCGGATCCGGCGCGGGAGGTGAAGCGGGTGTACCACCACCGGTGGCCGGTGCGTATGCACAAGGTGAGGCAGTGGTATCCCAGCCGTCAGGAACACCGAGTGATCTGGCGCGGCCCGTACATCAAGGGGCCCGCAGACGCACCACTGATGGTGGGGGAGAAGACGTACCTGGTGGACTCGTAGTCCACCCACAAACCGATCGGTTGCGTCCGGCGGGGCAGCTTGAGGAGCCGGAGATCCTGCCGCGCACTGCCCTCCAGGGACGTACGTCGGCTTTGCGGGGAAAGGCACTGCCGGGGCTGCCATCGTGGCGCTGGCGGGCCGAGGACGCCGCGAGAGGTCAGGAAAGTCGCCGTCCCATCTTCGCCGACTGCCGATTGTGTCCCTTCGTGTGCCACCACTCTTCCAGATGGGCATGGACGAGGTGGACAAGCCGCCGCAGCCGGTCAGCAAGGGGAGCAGGTGAGGTGAGGACGTCCGCCCATGACTTGTCGTTCCAGGGCAGGGTCACCGTCCAGCGTTCATCCGGATGGCCATGACGGCCCACAGTCAGCCAGTACGTCAGCGTCGCACTGCGGTCGGGATGGTGCTCCACCGACAATGCGATGACGTCGAAACGCAGTCCGTCAGAGGTGTCGTACGAGCGGCTCAGGGCCTGCTCGGCTGGCGTCCGCTCCTCCACAGGGATCAACCACCCTTTCACCTTGCCCCGTGCCCCAACACAGCGTCTAGCAGGCGGCAGCGCCGGCGACGGCCGGCTGATCGACCGTGTACGCCGTCAGAAGGTCGTTGTTCCCGGCCCGGGGTGCCGAGGATAGCGCGGAACTTCTCCACTCGCGGGCACTGATTCTTTGTGTATGTGGAGTAACCGCCGCGGCCATTGGGGTTGCCGGACCAGATGGCCGCATCGATCTTTCGGTCCATCGTAGTGTTCCAGCCATGGCGCACTTTGATGTGCTTCCAGCCCCACGTGCTCGTGCCACAACGAAGGGTGTAAAACGCGGGTCCTCGGTAATACCTCTTCAGGATGTAGGTGCGGCTGTGGCTCCTACAGATGGCGGGTGGCCACGGGGAGGCCGGCGATGGCGTCGGACAGCGGCAGGGTCTCCGCGGCGTGGCCGGCGGCAGCGAGGCCGCGCAGGACTGCGTTGACCATGTGCCGTTGATAGCCCCGCTCCCGCGGGCGTGATCAGCGGTTTCCTTGGGGCGCCGCTTTCGTGGGTGGAAAGGTCATACCGGAGAAACGAAACTCCGTTTCATCGGGTTGGCTTTGCTCGCCCCCAAATCCGCGGGCAGATGTGATCGGGCAGGTCCGACGGCCCAGCCGTCGCCAGGAGGTCGGCTCCTGACGCGAAAAGGTGCTCCCACTGCGGTCGGAGCACCGGTTGGGGGAAGCGCGGACCTGGGGGGCGGGCTGGTTGCGGATGGGGCTGCGCGGTGGGACGTGGTGGTGGCCTGGGGGCGCTGGCCGGGGTGCTGCTGGGCGCCTCCCTCTCCTGACCTCTCCCGTCGGCGAATTCAGCCACGATGAAGCGTGCGTCGCCGGCCGGGTGCAGGACCGTGCCCCTTGGGTGCGGATTCTCCGAAGTGATGGCACGGATCACGATGCGCCGGAACGATAAGGACATCGGTCGGGCGGTACCGCATTGGTAGTTTGTCACGATGCTGATGAACGATATGGGCGATGACACCGCCGCACGCACGGACGAACACAGGCGGTTCAACATCACGATCACCGTCGCCGTGATCAACGCGCTGATGTTCGTCGTCGGCCTCTTCCCGCTCGCCCTGCCACGCCTAGCGGGAGTAGTAATCGCCGCCGTAGCCCTTGTTGGCGTCTGGCTGGCCGTGCGCGGACACCGCCGCCGTAACGGCAAGCTGGTACTCATAGCCGGGGCGTTTCCGCTGGGCTGCCTCTCGGTAGTCCTCGCTTTCAGCAAGGTCAGCGGGGCGTGACCCGTTGATGTCCGCTACGAGGCAACCGTCCTCGTCGCAGCCATCAACGCATGGCTGTGAACGAGGCCTTCAGACTCAGAAGGGCCGCCCCGGAAGGGCGTACTTCTGTGCGATCGTGGGCGGTCACCGTGTCCGTCCGCAACATCGGAGCGGTCGCCAGGTGCGGACCGCTTGGCCCGCGCCGCAGGGTATCCAGGCCGGCCAGCACCGCCGAGCGATTGTCCGACCTCTTCATCCACGCTGGAACCTGAGCGCACGTCGCCATCGTCGGCCGCACCCCGCCACGCTCTCGCCAGTGCGCGCCGACACGATGCGGGTCAGGTACGACGGGGCGATCAGCTCGTCGAAGATCCATGCGTGTTCGTCGGGCGAGAGCCGGTGATAGTTGACGCCGGGCGCGCGCCTGGAGGGCTGCGCGATGCGGCGGACCGGCTCGGACCAGGAGGCCGCGCGCTCGGTGTTCCGCTGCACGGCTAGGTTCTGTCTCCTTGGTCATCTACGGGCCCAGAAGAGGATGGCCGCGAGGTGGAGTGCGGCCTGGTAGGCGATGGCGAGTTTGTCGGTACGCATGGCCAGGCCGCGCCACTGCTTGAGACGGTTGATGCACCGCTCGACGGCGTTCCTCTGCTTGTAGGCATCAGCGTCGAAGCCCGGTGGCCGGCCGCCCCGTGAGCCTCGTTGGCGCCGGTTGCGGGCCTGGTCCACGGGCTGCGGGATGACCGCCCGGATGTGCCGTTCGCGCAGGTGGGACCGGATCGCTCGGGAAGAGTACGCCCGGTCCGCGATCACTACGTCCGGTCTGGTGCGAGGGCGTCCGCGCCCGGTGCGAGGAACGCGGAGCGCGGTCATCACGGCGGTGAACGAGGGGGCGTCACCTGCCTGTCCGGCGGTGACCGTGATCGCCAGAGGACGGGCATGGGTGTCGCAGGCCAAGTGGACCTTGGTGCTCAGGCTGCCTCGGGAACGGCCCAACGCGTGGTCGGCGGGCTCACCGCGGACTGACTCACCCTTTGCGGGCCCCGGCAGCGTGCTGGTGGGCCCGGCAGACGGTGGAGTCCACCGAGGCGGTCCAGCCGATGTCGTCGTCGGCGTCCGCCGTTGCCAGGACGGCGACGAAGATCTTCTCCCACGTCCCGTCGACCGCCCACCGCAGCAGCCGTTTGTGCGCGGTCTTGAAAGAGCCGAGCTCTTCGGGCAGATCGCGCCAGGGCGAACAGGTGCGGTACTTCCACGCGATGGCCTCGACGTTTCGCTATCTGGCCTGGTCAGAGGCATCGTCGGGAGTGTAGTTGGCTGCTGGCATGTCAGGGGCGGTCTTGCCGGACCGCCCCTCCAACGAATGACATCGAGAGCTGTCTGCGCGGTAGTGAGGGCAGCCTCCACGCGTGATCGACGACCTTGCCGACGCGACCTGGGACCGTGAACTCGACGACCTCTTCCTGCGTATCGGCCACCGTTTCGGCCGGGCCGACCTGCGACGCCGCCTGCGTGACTACGTCCGCGCCCTGCTCGGCCCGGTCGGCCGCAATAACGGCTGGCAACTGGCCGAACACGCAGGCCACCGCACCCCCGACGGCCTGCAACGGCTACTCAACCGGGCCACCTGGAACGCCGACGACGTCCGCGACGACCTTCAGACATACGTCGCCGACAAGGTCGGCGAGGCCGACGGAGTCCTTATCCTCGACGACACCGGCTTCATCAAGAAGGGCGCCACCTCCGCGGGCGGGCAGCGCCAGTACTCCGGCACCGCCCGCCGCACCGAGAACTGCCATATCGGCGTCTTCGCTGCCTACGCCACCATCCGCGCACGCGCCCTGGTGGACCGCGAGTTGTATCTGCCCAAGTCCTGGACGGTCGACCGCGAACGCTGCCGCGCCGCCAAGATCCCCGACGAACGGGCCTTCGCCACCAAACCAGAACTGGCCAGGGCAATGGTGCTGCGCGCACTCGCCTCCCCGCTGGCCGATCTCCTGGGTGACCGCGGATGCCGCCTACGGCCAGGAGTGGCACTTTCGCCGGACGCTGGAAGAAGCCGCGGTCGGCTACGTGCTCGCGTCCCGAAGTCCCAGCCGGTGCCCCACTTCGGACGCATCGACCACCTCTTCAGCCAGGCGCCGGATGAGGCATGGGAGCAACGTTCGTGCGGCGACGGCGCCAAGGGCCCGCGCGTCTATGACTGGGCGGCCGTCCAGCTCCCGGTGATCGAGGACTTCGACGGTGAGCGGCCGACCCATCACCGCTGGGCGCTGGCCCGGCGCAGTACCAGTAGACCCGATTAGATCGCCTACTACCTCGCATACGCGCCAGTGGGCGCCGACGTCGACCGGCTCGTGCGCATTGCCGGGCGCCGGTGGGCGATCGAGGGATGCTTCCAGGCCGCGAAGAACGAGTGCGGCCTGGACCAGTACGAAGTCCGCCGCTACGTCGGCTGGATGAGGCACATCACCCTGCCAAGCTCGCGCATGCCTTTCTCGCGGTCACGGCGGCACAGGCGGCTGCAAAGGGGGATGCAGAAACGGTTCCACCCTGGTTCCGCTCACCGTGGCAGAGGTCCGCCGGCTCCTGGCAACTGGCCCCGCACGCCGGCCCCGCACGCCACTTCGCATCCTTGCGCTGAGATGGTCACACTGGCGGCGAAGGCGTCAGGCCGTGGCCTGGCACTGTCACTACCAACGACGATGTCATTCGTTGGAGGGGCGGTCCGGCAAGACCGCCCCTGACATGCCAGCAGCCAACTACACTCCCGACGATGCCTCTGACCAGGCCAGATAGCGAACGCTGCTGGAGTACTAAGTACTCCAGCCGTAGATTGCGACTCGGCGCAAGGTGACGCCGGTGCGCTGGCTGACTCCTGGCCAAGCGTGAGCGTGGCCCTTATGACTTCACCCCATCGCCGTTGATGCGCGCTTGCTTCTTGCCATGGCGCTCCAGGTTGTTGGTCACCCGTGCGCTGTACTTCGAGGTCAACTCGGCGGTTCGAGCGGCACATCTGGGGACAGTTGAGGGTGGGGTCAATCGCCGGTCGTCTGCTCGCGGTGCGGCGTCTGGGGCGACATCGCAGCCTCGGCCTCCGCTTTGGCGTCGCTCACCGCGGCTGCGGCCTGCTTCTCGGCCTCGTCGGCAGCTGTCGCAGCGTCGAGTGAAACCGTCGAGCCGGCATCGAGCTCCGGAATCGGGCTTTCGTGCGGCGAGTCGTCGGCGTCGGCGGAGACTGTTGTCTCGGATTGAGCAGGTTGGGGAGGGCCCGCCGTCGACTGATCGCCGAATGCACGGGTGACCGTCCGGACTGCCTCGGTCAGCTCCCCTGGGATCACCCAGAACGTGTTGTTGTCGCTGCTCGCCAGGTGCGGGAGCGTCTCAAGGTACTTGTAGGCCAGGACTTTCGGGTCGGCGTTGTTGCGATGGACGGCCTGGAAGACGAGTTCGACCGCCTTTGCCTCGCCGTCAGCCCGCAAGATCATGGCTTGTTGCGTGCCCTGTGCCTCCAGGATGTCCTTCTGTTTGGTGCCTTCCGCGGTGAGGATCTTGGCTTGCCTCTCTCCTTCGGCGTGCAGGATGGCCGCGCGCTTGTCTCGCTCGGCCCGCATCTGCTTCTCCATCGCTTCCTTGATGGTGTGCGGTGGATCGATGGCCTTGATCTCGACGCGGTTGACCCGGATGCCCCACTTGCCGGTGGCATCGTCGAGGACGGCGCGGAGCCGGGAGTTGATCTCCTCTCGCGAGGTGAGTGTCTCCTCCAGGTCCATGCTGCCGATGACGTTCCGCAGCGTGGTCACGGTGAGCTGATCGATCGCCTGCAGGTAGTCGGCGACCTCGTAGGCCGCCGCCCGCGGGTCCGTGATCTGGTAGTAGAGGACGGTGTCGATATTCACCACGAGGTTGTCCTCGGTAATCACCGGCCTGGGGTCGGACGAGTAGACCTGCTCGCGCACGTCGAGTTTGGTGTTGACGCGGTCTGCCACCGGCACGACCAGGTTCAGGCCGGGCTGCAGCGTCCGACGATATCGGCCGAACCGCTCGATGTTGTAGCGGCGAGCCTGCGGCACGATCCGCACTGCGGAGGCAAAGACGAAGACGACGACAATGGCCGCCACGAGAATGGGGATGACAACTGGATCCACAGTGCCTCCGTTGCTATGTGTTCAGCCGTTCACGGAAGGAGTTCGCGGGGGTAGACGATGGCCGTGGCGCCTTCGATCTCCATCACATCGACCGACGCTCCCACCGGGATCACAAGGCTCTCGTCGAAAGCGCGGGCGGACCATTCCTCGCCGTAGAGCCTGATCAGGCCGCGGGTCGCGGTTACCTCCTGCATGACTTCGGCTCGTTTGCCGATCAGCGCATCGGTCCCGTCGCGTGTGATCGGTTCCTGTGTCATATGCCGCAGCGCGATGGGGCGGATGATGACGAGACCCGCTGCCGCCGCCACTCCGACGGCCACGAGCTGGCCGAGAAGGCCGATGCCCAAACCAGCGACTACTGCGGCAACCAACGCAGCGCCCGCCAGCAATCCGAAGACCAGTGTGAAAGTGAAGAACTCCGCGACACCCAGCGCTCCGGCGGCAAGCAGCCAGACGAACCACGGCATGGAATCACCCTCCTCGAAAGGGCTTTCTCCACAAAGCTACCTCTGCGGACGCCGACTGGGACAGACGCTGCGGTCGTAGCTCTTGATTGCTGAGTGCTTCTCCGCCGGCGATCCTCGTGGGACAGGTTGCTGATCTTCCGAGACCAGATGCGGGGTTCCAAGGCCCCCCAAGTGTCGCTGGTTTGCCGTCGACGACGACGTGCCTCTGCGGAACAGCGTGACGCTGGACGCCGCTGGTGTCCATCCGTGGTGACACCCATATCGAGCGGGATCAGCATGCGCGGAGTGCTCCTGCGGGATGTGGCCGGGCGGCCGGCACTGGGCCTAAGGCCTGTCCGGCGGATCTTGCAGCCGATGACCGCGTGACGCTGCCGTAGCCTCCTTGGCTATGTTCAAGTGGTGGCATGTGCTGGCGGATGACGAACGGCAGCAATGGACTCTGGATCCATTTGTGAGTGTGGGGCCGCTGACGTTCGGTGTGAGGCCCCATGAGGTATCGGAGGCACTGAGCGGTGTCACAACGGAAGCTCAGCGGCACAGGCTTAGCCGTCGTGTAAACGAGACTGTCGAGGTCGTTGAGGAGGGCGAGTACCGAGAGCTCGGTCTGACGCTCTACTACCGGGAGGAACGGCTGGCCGGCGTCGTGATCGATGCTCTGCGAGGGCCTCAGGTCTTCGTGGAGGGCGTGGCCTTGGTCGGCCAGGTCCCCTCCACTCTGGAGCAGTGGATGCTCGACCGCGCCGAAGCCCGCGAGCCGTATTCGGAGCTCTCATACATGGATGCGGGAGTCCCCGGGTCGGACTCACTGGGTGTCGTTCTGGATGTGCAGCGCGCAGGCGATCACCTCCTCACGCGGCCGGTGTTCGTCCCCCGTGAGGCCCTGGATGACCTCCCCCACTTCCTGCCCCGGGAAGCTTGGTCGCGATGCTGAGCACGCCTGCCAGGCAGACCGGGATGCCTCCGTGGCCGTTCCCGTGGATGCCAGCTGATCACGTCCGTAGCCACAGGCGGATCGAAACCACGGTTACGGTGCCGTGGAAGACGTAGGCGCGTTTGTCGTAGCGCGTAGCTACGGCCCGGGAATTCTTAAGCCGGTTGATCGTGCGCTCGACTTCATTGCGCCGCTTGTACAACTGCTTGTCGAACCCGGCGGGACGACCGCCGTTGCTGCGGCGACGTCGACGGTTGGCACGCTGGTCCCTCGGCTCAGGGATGGTGTGTTTGATCTGACGTCTGCGCAGGTAGTGCCGATTTCGGCGAGAGCTGTACGCCTTGTCGCCGCCGAGGTGGTCCGGACGTGTCCGGGGCGACCGCCATCAGGGCGCTTGATCCGGATGCGTTCCAGGACGGGTATCAACTGGGGGCTGTCACCCCACTGGCCTGGAGTGATCAGCAAGGCTAGCGGGCGACAGCCGCCTTCCCCAGCAAGATGGATCTTGCAGGTGAGGCCGCCGCGGGAACGGTCAAGTCCTTCGTCGGGTCGGTGCTGGCGAGGAGACGATCGCCCCTTCGGGATCCGTGGCGCTTCGTGTGGTGCCCCTGCCGCGTGCTGGTGAGCTCGGCACGAGGTCGAGTCCACGCTGACCATGCTCCAGTCGATTAGCCTCTCGGCGTCGGCCTCGGCATGGATGGCCTGCAGGATCCGGTCCCAGGTGCCGTCGGCCGACCAGCGGCGGTGGCGCTCATAGACCGTCTTCCAGCTTCCGAAGCGGGCTGGAAGATCCCGCCACGGGACGCCGGTGCGGGCACGGAACAGTATCCCGTTGATCACGGTCCGGTGATCCCGCCAGCGACCGCCCCGGCGGCCAGCCTTGGGTAAATGAAGCGCGAGTCGCGCCCACTCGTCATTGGTCAGATCGCCCCGCCCCATGGCCAGAACAATGCTCCAAGGGCGAGGCGGTCAAATGATCCGCCGGACAGGCCTTAGGGCTCGATCAGGCCGACGCGGATGGCGTATCGGGTGAGCTCCAGGCGGTCGCGCAGTCCGAGTTTCTGGAGCAGGTTGGCGCGGTGTCATTCGACCGTCTTGACGTTGATCACGAGGAGTAGGGCGATTTCCTTGGAGGAGTGGCCCTCGGCGACGAGTTTGAGTTTGAGGACTTCCTCTTCCCGTTCGGTGATGGGCCGGGTGGGAAGCCGGTCGTCGGCGCGGGTGTGGTCGAGGTAGGTGCGGATCAGGGCGGACTCGGCGCCCGGGTAGATGAAGGGTTCGTCGCGCAGAGCGGCCCGGCAGGCTTCCACGAGGTCGCGGTCGGCGACGGATTTCGGGACGTAGCCCGACGCTCCGGCCTTGAGCGCTTCGAAGAAGAACTGCTCGTTGTCGTACATCGTCAGCATCAAGGTACGCAGTTCGGGTCGGACACAGGAGAGCTCACGCGCGGCCTGCAGGCCGGTCTGGCGGGCCATGGCGATGTCGAGGATGGCCAACGATGTCGTTGCCGAGGGCTTGGGTCACGGCTTCCGCGCCGCCGGAGGCCTCGGCGACCACGATCAGGTCCGGTTCGGCATCGAGGATGAGGCGAACACCACGACGGACGAGGACGTGGTCGTCGGCGAGCAGGATGCGAGCCGGTGCGGTCATCGCGCGTTCTCCTGTGGGCGGGGGTCGGCTGTGCTGCCCGTCGCGTGCAGGCGGATGTCGGTTCCGCCCTGCGGACCCGGGCCGATGGTGAGGTCGGCTCCAGTGAGGAGGGCACGTTCACGCATGCCGCTGATGCAGGCGCCTTCGGGCGCTGCCCCGCTGCCCTGGCCATCGTCACGGACCAGCAGGCTCCCACCGCCGTCGGGACGGGGCGCCGGTGGACTTCGACGCGCGTGGCGCGGTCGTGGCGTGCGGTGTTGGTGAGTCCCTCCTGGGCGATGCGGTAGAGCACGAGCTCGGTGGCGGAGTCGAGGGGCGGCAGGCCCGGCGTGATGTGGGTCGTCGCACTCAGACGGGACGTCGTGAACTCGGTCGTCAGGGCCCGCAGGGCACTGTGCGGACCCAGTTCCTCCAGCACACCCGGACGCAGCCGGCGGGCGATGCGGCGAATCTCGTCCAGACCGGCGCGGGTGGTCTCCTGCGCCTGGTGGAGATCGGCCCGCACGGCCTGCGGTGCGCGGTCGGCCGCGTGCTTGAGCTGGAGCAGGACGGCGGTGAGGGTCTGGCCCACCTCGTCATGCAGCTCCTGCGCGAGGCGGTGGCGCTCGGCCTCCTGCGTGGACAGAGCTCTGCCGGAGCTTGTGGCCCGTTCGGACTGCAGTCGGGCGAGCATGGCGTTGAAGGTCCTCGTCAGTTCGGTGATCTCGCCGGGGCTGGTGACCGTCGCACGGCTGCCGGGTCTGAGGAGATCGGCGGTCGCCATGGCCCGGGTCAGGCGGGCCAGCGGTGCCAGTCCGATCCTCAGCAGGACGGCGTTCGCGATCAGCATCACCACCAGCCCGGCGAGCAGGACCAGCGCCTCGCCGAGCAGGACCGGCGTGGAGACGGTGACCGGCTCCAGGAGCAGCAGAATCGCGGCGACGAACACCGCCGCGTTGAGAAGGAAGATCCGCCAGTACAACGATCCAGGCTCCGCGTGGCGATCGTCGACTGGCTCCCGGTGAACGGCACCATCATCGAGGCAGGCACGGACTTCTACCGCCTCGCCAGTACCCGAGCCCGAGCCCGAGCCCAGGCGCTGGCCAAAGCTGGATGACCCGCAATCCAGCAGGTCACCAGGGGGCTGCTGAATTGTCAGGCACTGCAACGGGACGCAGCACCGTCAAAGAGTCTTCCTGGCGAGCCACCATCGCGAAGGAGAACCTGTCGACCTCCAGGCACAGATCGACATCGTCTTGATGCACTCCCTGGTATCCGCGTGAAGTCGGCGGCTGCCCGGGAAGTCCTCGCCCGGTTGAGATACGGGGCCGCCTGCACAGCGCAGCCCGCGACATGTCGGCCGATGTATTCGGCGCAGGCGAGGTCCTCAGCGGCCCGGCCGTCCTCGCCGGTGACAACGAACGTCACCGGACCTGAACCCCTGGTCTGAAGGAACCGCGCCGTCGCGCCGGCCACCACGAAGCTCGCGCACAGCACCAGGGGCGCGTTCGCCACGGCTAGCGCCCCCACCGTTCCTGCCGTCGTCTTCTGCACCACCGTGCGACCGGCCAGATCGGACGACCTGATCAGACCGGGTGAGTTGACCGCGTCGAAGCCTGGCGCCGGAGCACCGTCCTTGAGAGCCAGCCAGCCCAGACTGCCCCGCTTCAAGGCCAGTGCTTCCTCCTCCGACGCGGCCAGGACGATCCTCTCGACGCCACAAGAGAAGGCCCAGGCAGCGGGACGTCCCTCAACTCTGGGATGCCAACGAAGCGATGGTCCATCTCGCCATTCTCGCCGAGGCACCACCGCCCACCCCGAGGGGCGGCCCCCATCACCGCCGCGCGGCTGACGCGGAGTGATTATGCCAAGTAGTTGCAGCTGTCGGTGAGTTGCAGCAGCCCGGGTACGAAGATCACCGAATGCCGGAACTGTTCCACCGCAATGCCAAAGACTTCAGTGGTGGATTCACGGAAGGGACCGAAGTCCATGGCGTCGAACCGAGAGGCGTCGGTAGGCCTCGTCCGCCGCGTCGGCTGGGTGGCCGCGCGTACGTGGGCGGGTCATTGGCCACCGGCATGGCATTCTTGCTGCTCCAGGACTTGTTCCTAGACGAGGTGGCGACCCACTTCAGGCTCGACGGCACCGCCGACGGCTACAGCTCTCCGGCCGCTGCCCTTGGCCTCTACATGTTGATGTCCGTCATCGAGGCCGTCGGAACGATCGCCGCAGGCTTCTCAGCCCGATCGGCCCCACACCACCACAAGATCTCTGAGTATCTTCTCCGGGGTTTCCCGCGTGAAGGCGTGAGATAGGAGCGGGTGTCCCGGTGCGGGGCACGGTCCCGTGGAGGCCGATGTCATTCGGTCTGTGCTGCGGTAGTTCGTTCAGGCCCGGGGGCGCCGCGTTCGCCGAGCCAGCGGGCGAGTTTGCCGCGGCGGCCGACCGCGCGCAGCCGCCGCTCCGCGGCTTCGCGGGTGTGGGGCGTGGTGACCAGCAGAAGTTCGTCGCCAACGCGCAGCACGGTGTCGCGGTGGGGGACGAGGGTGGCGTCGTCGCGGACGATCAGGGTGATGACGGTCGGCGGCGGCAGGCGCAACTCGAAGACGGCGACGCCATGCAGCCGGGAGCCGGGTGGGATGGCGACGGTGAGCAGGTCGGCATCCAGTACTTCAAGGGGCGCGGTCTCGACCTGGATCTCACGCAGCGCGCCTGGGCGAGTCAGGCCCAGGCGGCGGGCGACGGTGGGCAGTGTGGGGCCCTGGATGAGGGTGAAGAGGACCACGAGGACGAACACGACGTTGAGTACGTCGCGGGCGCCGGTGACCCCCGCGACGATGGGAAAGGTGGCCAGCACGATCGGTACCGCGCCGCGCAGCCCGGCCCAGGAGATGAACGCCTGCTCGCGCCAGGGGATACGGAAGGGCAGTAGGCATGCCAGGACCGACACCGGTCGGGCAGCCAGCAGCAGGACCAGGCCCACGATGAGGGCCGGGAGAATCGCGGAGGGCAGTTCGCTGGGGTCGACGAGCAGGCCGAGCATGACGAACAGGCCGATCTGGGCGAGCCAGCCGGTGTTTTCGGCGAAGGAGCGGGTCGCTGCGCGGTGGGGCAGTTTCGCATTGCCCAGGACGAGGCCGGCGAGGTAGGCGGCGATGATGCCGCTGGCGTTGACGGCTCCTGCGGCGGCGAAGGCAATGATGCCGAAGCCGACTGTGGCCAGTGGGTACAGGCCGGTGGCGGGCAGCGCGATGTGGCGTAGGGCGGCGACGCCCAGTCGGCCGATCAGCACCCCCAGCGTCCCACCGACGGCGAGTTGGTAGAGCAGGTTGCCCAAGAGCGGTGCGGAGCCGGGCAGGTGGGTGGTGGAGAAGGCGAGGACGAGGATGATGGTGGGTGCGTCGTTGAAGCCGGATTCTGCCTCCACCAGACCGGTCAGTTTTGGGGCAGCGGCAGTGCGCGCAGGACGGCGAAGACAGCGGCGGCGTCGGTGGAGGAGACGATGGCGCCGAGCAGCAGTGCCAAGTGCCAGTCCATGCCCTGCAGCCAGTGCGCGCCGGCAGCGGTCACCACGACCGAGACGGCCACACCCGCGGTGGCGAGCACACTTGCGGGGGCCAACAAGCGCCGGATGTCGCTCCACTGAGTGGTCAGGCCGCCCTCGACGAGGATGACCCCCAGCGCGGCGGTGCCCAGCGCCTGGGCGAGCTGGGCGTCGTCGAATTCAAGACCGAGCTCGTCCTCGCCGGCGAGGACGCCGACCGCGAGGAACAGCAACAGGCTGGGCAGGCCGATGCGGTGGGCGGTGCGCGCGGCGGCGATGCTGGCCAGCAGCACCGTGCCGCCGATCAATCTGCACGAAGTGCAGGAGACCACCCGGGCCAGCCTCGACGAGATCCGCCGCATTGCCCGCCGTCTGCGCCCCGGTGTCCTCGAAGAACTCGGCCTGACCAGCGCCCTCAAATCTCTCTCCAGCGAGTTCACCAGCCCCTCCCTGTCCGTACGCCGGCACGTCGCGTCCGACCTGCCACCCCTGGGGACCAACACCGAGCTCGTCCTCTATCGCGTCGCGCAGGAAAGCCTGACCAACACCGCCCGCCACGCCGACGCGACCCGCGTCGACCTCACCCTGGAACACACCCCGGACGCCGTGGAGCTACGCGTACGCGACAACGGCCGCGGCATCGACGGCTCCACCGAGGGAGCCGGCATCCGTGGCATGCGTGAACGCGCCCTGCTCATCGGCGCCCATCTCACCCTCGGTCCCGCACCCGACGGCGGCACCCAGGTCCGCCTGACCGTCCCTACCCGCCACCGGAGCCACTGACCATGCCCGAGGTGTCCCCCACCCGCATCCTGCTGGCCGACGACCACCACCTGGTCCGCCGCGGAGTCCGCCTCATCCTCGACAGCGAACCCGACCTCGCCGTGGTCGCCGAAGCGGGAGACGGCGCCGAAGCCGTCCAAGCCGCCCGCGCACACGCGCCCGACCTCGCCGTCCTCGACATCTCCATGCCCCGCATGACCGGCCTCCAGGCCGCCCGCGAACTCTTCCGCACCCAGCCGGAACTGCACATCCTCATCCTGACGATGTACGACAACGAGCAGTACTTCTTCGAGGCCCTGGCCGCCGGCGCCTCCGGCTACGTCCTGAAGTCCGTCGCCGACCGTGACCTCGTCGAAGCCTGTCGTGCCACCATGCGCGACGAACCCTTCATCTACCCCGGTGCCGTCAACGCCCTCATCCGCAACTACCTCGACCGCCCCCAGGACGGACACGCGCCACCCGCACGGGCCATCACCGACCGCGAGGAAGAGATCCTCAAACTCGTCGCCGAAGGCCCACACCTCCCAGGAGATCGGCGAACTCCTCGTCATCAGCCCCAAGACCGTCGAACGCCACCGCGCCAACCTGCTCCAGAAACTCGGCCTCAAGGACCGCCTGGAACTCACCCGCTACGCCATCCGCGTCGGCCTCATCGAACCCTGACCACCCACCGGCGGCATGTTTCCGGGCTCTTGTGCGGTGAGTCGGGCAGTGGTCCCGTCGGCAGGGGCCGCGGGGCCTCGCGGGGTACGGATGGGGGCCCCGACGCCCTGACACGCCTCCCAGAGGACCAGTGCGGGCGATTGGTCCGACCGTGCAGGTGTGAGGGCGGCGGGGTGGGGCACTTGGAGGGCAAGCCGGGTGCAGGAGCGTTCCCCTGGGGACTGGCTCGGCTCAGGCTTCTCTGGTTCAGCCAACGTGCTGGGGGAGCCGCCCGACGGGGGCTACGAGAGGCTGCCTTGTTCGCAGACCAGGCGGGCGACCTCGCGGAGCTTGATGTTGTTCTCCTGAGAGTAGCGGCGCAGCACGTCGAAGGCCTGCTCCTCAGTGAGGTGACGGCTGCCCATGAGGATGCCCATGGCTTCGCCGATGAGGTGCCGGGTGGCGACGGCCCGTTCCATCTGGGCGTGGGTGCGGGCGCTGGAGAAGGCGACCGCCGCGTGGGAGGCCAGCAGCCAGCCGGCCAGCTCGCTGGCTTCGGTGAAGGCGCCGGGCTCGCGGGAGTAGAGGTTGAGAGCGCCGAGGTCTTCGTCGTCGGTGAAGAGCAGGAAGCCCATCATGCTGCCCACGCCGAGGGCGTGGGCCTGCGGGGCGTAGGCGGGCCAGCGCTGCTGCAAGCCGGTGAGGTCGGCGATGCGGAAGACGCGTTCACCTTCCGCGGTATGGGCTGCATCGAAACATGGACCTTCGCCGAGGCGCTGTTGCAGCTGGTCACTGTCGATGACCAGCTGGTGGGTGGGAGCAAGCGTTTCCACCTTGCTGTCGTGCAGCACGAGGATGCCGGCCGCGTCGCAGCCTTCCACCAACTCGGTGGCGGAAGCGGTGATCCGCTCCAGCGTGGCCGCCACCGAATCCTGCGCCAGAAGATCCCGCGCCATCGAGGCCATCTGCTGCGCGAACTGTCCCCAGTCCACTTCGTCCTCCGCTACTCATCCTGCCTGGGCAGGTCTTGTACCCCGCTCTCCACGCAAGCCGCGCGGTGACGTCGGCGGCCACACGCGGTTGGTGAGCCCTGCGCCGGCGAGGCCGAGCCAGGAGAGGGGCGAGCACCGCCGCCCTGGCTCCCGCCCGGATCAATCCGATCCGCGTGCCGACGCGACGGTGTTCACCGGCGACCGCGCAGGTTTACCGGTCAGCACGCGTACGACTTCCCCGGCGGCGAAGTCGCGCACTGTGCGCATTGCCTCCTCGGAGTAATACGCCGCATGGGGCGTAATGATCACATTGTCCAGGCCGAACAGGGCATTTACGGGTTTCCAATCGCGCTGTTTGGCCGGTTCCTCGGCGATGTCGTCCAGCCCGGCGCCGGCAATCCACCCTTCGCTCAGCGCCCGGTAGAGGGCCGCGTCATTGACGATGGGGCCGCGCGCGGTAGTGATGAGCACGGCGCCCGGCTTCATCCTCCGCAACTCGGCCTCTCCGATCAGGTCTTCTGTCTGTGGCGTGAGAGGCGCCTGGATCACCACGTAGTCCGCCTGCTCGATGAGTGCGTCGAACGACACCGGCGTAGCACCCTGAGCCACGATGTCCGCGTCCTGCATATACGGGTCATGCGCAAGGATGCTCATACCGAATCCGGCGGCCCGGACCGCGATCGCCCGGGCGATCGCGCCGAAGGACAGCAGACCCAGCGTGCTATCCCGCAGGCGATGCATCGGCGCACCGGACTGCCAGTGCCAGACCCCGGCCCGGGTGGCGTTGTCGTAGTCGCGTGGTTTTCGCGCCATGGCCAGCGTCAAGGCTATGGCGTGGTCGGCGACCTCGTTCTCGCACCGATCGTTGGGGACGTTCGTCACCAGGATGTCGCGGCGGCTGGCCGCGTCCACGTCCACGATGTCGACCCCTGTGCCGTAGCGGGCGATGACCCGGCAGTGTTCGAACGCGTCGATCGCTCTGGCACCCACGTGCGCGTACTGCGCGATGACCGCGTCGGCGCCCCGGGCGACGGCGATGACATCGTCCTCCGACTTGCATTGCGCCCCGATCAGCTCGAAGCCCGCGCCTTCGGTGATCGCCCGCTCGATCTCGATGTCGTCGAAGTCGTAGTCCGTGATGACCACCGTGCGTTTCCGGTTCTGCCGCATGTGTCTCTCCCTAGGTGATGGACGCACCATCCGAAGAGCCACGGGCCACCCTCGCGTACAGTGCCAGGATTCCCTTGTCGTGGCGCGGGGGCTGTGGAGTCCAGTGACGGCGGCGTTCGGCCAGCTCTGCCTCCACCTGATATTCGGGGAGGCGTCCTCCTTTCACGCCCACAATGGCCAGCCGGCGCTCGGGGATGTTGATTTCGATCAGATCGCCCTCCTCGATGAGGGCGATCGGGCCGCCTTCGATCGCCTCCGGTGCCACATGCCCGATGCAAGGGCCTTCCATGGCACCTGAGTAGCGTCCGTCGGTGACCAGGGCGGTGGTGGCGTTGAGCGTGCGGTCGTTCGAGATGATCGTCGAGGCGAAATACATCTCCGGCATGCCGTTGGCGCGCGGGCCTTCGTAGCGGATCACCACCACCTCACCGGGAGCCACTTCGCGTCTGGTGAGGGCGGCGATCGCGGGTGGCTCGAAATCGAAGACCCGTGCCGGACCGACGTGGACATGCATTTCCTCGGGGACGGAGAACGCCTTGACCATCGCGCCTTCAGGCGCCAAATTGCCTCGCAGCACGGCGACCCCGCCGTCGGCGGCGAACGGGTCCTGCCGCGGTCGGATGATCTCCTCTTTGGCGACATTGACGTTCTTCAGGTATCCGTACCGTTCGTCGAAGTACCGGCTGTTCTCGAGTTCCTCCAGGTTTTCGCCCAGCGTCCTGCCGGTGACGGTCAGACAGTCCAGGTGAAGCATGTCGCGCAGTTCCAGCATCACGGCCGGGACGCCACCCGCATACCAGAGGTATTCCACGGGGTACCGTCCGGTGGTCTTCACGTTGGCCAGCACCGGTACCTGACGATGAATGCGGTCGAAATCATCGATCGTGACCTCCATCTCCAGTTCCCTGGCGGCAGCCGGAAGATGGAGCAGCGCGTTGGTCGACCCGCCGATCGCGGCGTGCACGATGATGGCGTTCTCGAACGCCTCGCGCGTCAGGATGCGATCGGGGGTGATGCCGTCAGCGATCAACCTCAGGATCTGCTTGCCGGTCGCCCGGGCATAGCGCAGCAGCTTCGTGAGCGGGGCGGGGGCCAGCGCCGAGCCGGGCAGGGCAAGCCCCAGTGCTTCCATCAGCACCTGGCCGGTACTGGCACTGCCCATGAACTGGCAGGCCCCGCACGTCGGGCAGGCCCCGCGCTGCGCGGACTCAAGGTCCTCACGCGGCATCTCCCCCCCGCTCGACAGCAGTACCCATCGGCCACATCCGATTCGACGTCACGTAATCGGGCGCATTGAGCTGAGTACCGCCGGGCAGGTGAATGGCGGGCAGGCCACAGCGAGCAATGGCCACCAGATGCGCGGGGACCGACTTGTCGTTGCCGGAAATAAGGACCATGGCGTCGTGGGGGTGGCCCAGCGCATGGATTTCCACCATCGCCGCCATGATGTCGCGTGAGATGAGCGAATAGCTCATGCCCTCGGTGGCTTGGATGACGCCGTCGCAGATGTCGCTGACCGTGAAGACACCGGGTTTGCCGCCGGCTTCGAAGACGCCGTTGCTGACCTCCTCGATCAGCGGCCGAAAGTGGAACCTGCCGGGATGTCCCATGCCATACGCGCTCTCGACCAGCACCTGAGGCTTGCCCAGGTCTTCCTCGGTCCAGTTCATTCCCAGGCGCAGCGCGTCGCCCTGGTGGTTCACAAAGCGGAGGCGCTGACTGCGCAGCGGATCCTCAGGCACCGCCCAGCTCCCTTCGTGCCACGTGGTCACCGAACTCCCGCGGGCTCCAGGCGTCGCGAATCCACGGGATGTGGTGTGAGGGCAACGCCGTGAAAGCTGGCAATACCTGCATGGCGGCCGACCTGGGGCGGAGTCAGACCTCGTGAACCGTCTTCGAGCCGCTGCCCGTCACACCCCAGCCGCCAGTGGCACGGTACCGCTGGGGAGCGTCTCGTCGCAGCGTAGTGGGCTGATGTCGGCACTCGACGGCGCCCATGCGGAGATTCGCCTGATCGGCGTCATGACGAGTGGTCAGTCGAAGAGCGTCTGCTCGGCCCAGATGGTCTTCGCCGGAGCCGTGAAGCGAGTGCCCCACGCCTGTGCCAGCTGCGCGGTGATGAACAGACCGCGCCCGCCCTCGTCGACCGTGGCGGCGTGGCGCAGGTGCGGGACGGCCGAGCCGGCGTCCCGCATCTCGCAGGTCAGGGTGCGGTCGTGGATGAGGCGGAGTTCGAGTGGTGGGTTTCCGTATCGGATGGCATTGGTCACGAGTTCACTGACGATGAGCTGGGTGTCGTACGCGGTCTCGTCGTCGACGTTCCATGCGGCGAGTTGTCTTCGGGTGCGGCGCCGAGCGTCGGCAACGGCCGCCGGGTCCGGGTCGAGCGGCCAAGCGGCGAACCGGTCGGACGGGAAGGGCCGGGCACGCGCGACGATCACCGCGGCATCATGTACGCCCATGCCCGCCGGGAACGCGTAGACGAGGGCGTCGCAGAGGTCCTGCAGCGGACGGTCGGCGTAGGCGGCCGGCGCAGCCAGCGGACCGGGGGATTCGGCCAGATAGGACGTGAGGAGCGGATCGCTGGCGAAAACCAGGACGCTGCCGGCCGGTGCGTCGATCTCGACGGCTGCGAAGGGTGCGCCGTCCGAACTCCCCAGTCTCGGCCCGGCCGGTGCGGTGGCGGAGAGAGTTCCGTCCGGGCGCACGATGAGGGGGGCCAGGTGGCCGGCCGTCGCCATGGTGCACAGGCCGGTCAGGGGATCGTGGACCGCGTAGGCGCAGTCGGCTGTGAGTTCTTCGTGGCGCAGCGGATCGCCGAGCGGGAGATGAGCCCGTTCGGCGGCAAGCCGGTCCGCAGTGTCGTGCAGGCGGGCGAGCAGCTCGTCGGGTGTGAGCTCGAATGCGGACAAGGAACGTACGGCGGTGCGCAGCTGTCCCATGGCCGCGGCCGCGTTCAGACCGCGGCCGGACACCTTGCCGATGACGATGGCTGTCCGGGCACTGGCCAGGGCGGTGGTGTCGTACCAGGCGCCGGGATCGGCGCCGGTGAGGGAGAGGTATGCGGTCTCCAGCCACGCGTGCGCCTCCGGGCGGCGGGGCAGCAGTCGGCGTTGGACCGTGGCGGCGATCGTGTGCTCGTGTGTGTAGCGCCGCGCGTTGTCGATGCACAGTGCGGTGTGCGTGGCCAGTTCGACCGCGAGCGTGCGGTCGTTCTCGTCGAACGGCGGCGAGTGGTCCGTTCGATACAGGCTCACGATACCGAGAGCGGCATCGCGCAGTGTCAGGGGAACCACGAGGAGGGAATGGGCTCCCGACGACTGGATCGCCTCGGCCAGTGCGGGATCGGCGGGGAGCCAGGGAGTGGCCGTAGGCAGCCGTTCCACTCTGGGCTTCAAATCCGCCAGGGCCTGCGTGAAGGGGGTCGGGCCGGCAAGGCGGCGGACCTCTCCCACCGGGTGGGCCTGAGGTGGCCGTGGGCGGGCACTGCGGAAAGCGGTGCGCATGACGAGGGTGCCCGTGGGTAGCGGGGCCAGTGGTGGGTCGTCGCCGCGGATCACGGAGTCCACGACCTCCACAATCGCGATGTCGGCGAACGCGGGGACCAGCGTCGCGGCGAGTTCCTCGCCGGTCACGGCCGGATCCATGGTGCGTCCTACGTTCCCTCGCACGGCCTCGAGGAGTTTCGTGCGGGCGTGTGCTCGCTCCCGTTCGGTGACGTCGACCGCGGTGACCGCCACCCCGAGCACCTTCCCCTGCGGATCCTCCAGGCGCAGTGCGTTGACCTCGAAGGTCCGCTCCTGCGGCTCACCTTCTTCGACATGAACGCGTGCCATGTGTCGCAGAACGGGGATTCCGGTGTCGAGCACTTCTCGCAGGAGAGCTTCCGCGTCTTCGTCGACGAGCCGGTAGACGTCACGGACGCGGCGCCCCCGCAACTCGTGCGGGGATACATTCCGCATGAAAGGAGTGGCGGTGTTGACGCGCAAGACCCGCAGGTTCGTGTCAAAAAGGTGGAGCCCGATCGGTGACTGGGTGAACAGCGCCTCCAGCATCGCCGCAGCGGCCTCGTCGACCCGTCCGACGGGATCACTGTGCGCCACGGAGACCACCTCCGAGGTCCGGTACTGCACTCGCCCTGGGGCGCAGCCCGACCCCGCGTCCCAGCGTGCCTCCCGGCCGTCGGGACCGCACCTGCAGACGGCCGGTCGGAATCGGAGCGCGGCAATGGCACCCCTGGCCTCGGCATATCGCTGACGCGCTTGCCAACGGTGGCGCTCTGTTGCCAGGGCGGTGCCCAGGGCCTTGACGCCGCTGGTGTACGCCCTGCTCGTAGCGCTTGCGTCGACGGAGGGTGACCTGGGCTTCCGCACGGTCATGAGCAGGGAAGCGGGCTGGATTCCGTGTAACCGGTTCGTACGGATAGGCGGTGTGGCTCGGGGACTCGGAGCTGCCTGCGGTAGCGGGCAGCTCAGTGCAGGTCTCGACACTGGCCGTCACTGCCGGTCGTCGCCGGGTTCACGGCGACGACCGGACTCGGGGGCCTATCCCGGGCGGCGCCGGGACGGTGGGTCCTGGGGGTCGACGCCAGTCACCGCGGAGGCGTCCTTGGTGCCGCTGGGGCGCTGGGAGCGGCCCCGGCGTCCCTTGTCCCGCCGACCTTCCTCGTCCCCACCGGCGTACTCCTCGCCCCGCCTGGTGCTGCTCTTGGCCGTGTCGCCCGGTACGGACTTTGTCTCCTCCTTGGATTTCGTCCGGCCCGGCCCCTTTCCGCCGCCGTACTCGGCGGTGCGGAACGAGCGCTCGGCGCTCGGGTTGTCCTGCTGACGGGTCTCGTCCACGTCGGTGGCCCAGCCGTGCTGCCCGGTGCCCCGATGACGGCTCGGGCCCTGACCGTGGGGCGGCTCCGATGTGCCTGGTTTCTTCGCCATGGGATGACCTGCCTTCGACGAGAGGCGGTGCGGATGTGGGCATCCGCCCTTACTTGCACCTCGCCGTCGAGTGCCCGCGACTGTGGTCGATATGCCCGATATGGGAAATTCTCCCGGTGGGTGCTGTGAGTATGCGTCCGGCGCGCAGAAAGGCGGATGCGATCAAGGGCAAGGGCAGGGCAAGGTCCGGGCCAAGGTCAGCGCGATCAGCGCGATCGCGACCAGCGTCACTGCCACCGCCACCGCCGCCGTGATCTCGCCCTACTGCAACCCGGCGGCCCGGACTCAGGAGCCGTGGGCGCAGAGCCTGACGCGGCGTCGCTCAAGGTCGACTTCCGCAACGCGCACCGTGATCTGGTCGCCCTCCGTCAAGAACTGCTTCGGGCTTTCGACCGGCGAGTCCGTCATCTCGGAGACGTGCAGGAGTCCCACCACGCCGGGGTCGATCCGCACGAACACGCCGAACGGGACGATCTTCGTTACAGTCCCCTCGAAGACCTGACCCGTTTGATCGGCGGACCGTACTAGGGGGTCTTCCAGGAGAGCCTTCAAGGAGATGGTGACCTGGCCATCACGCGTCTCAGACGTGATCACCTCACCGGTGATCCGTTGGCCGACCTCGACCACATCTGAGGGATGATCGATCCAGGACCAGGTCAGGTCGGGCACGCGGATGAACCCGGTGCAGAGCCCGTCGGGCTCGCCATCGAGATGGACGAAGACTCCGAAGTTGTGAACGCCCGACACGGCCCCGGAGACGATCTGTCCAGGCTGAATGGCCAGCAGGAAAGCGCGTAGTTCTGGGTTCTCGCAGGCACGGGCCGAGAGATTGAGCTGTCCTCGCCAGCGTCCGATCTCCTCGGCTTCGATCTGCTGACCGACTTCGAATACCTCGGACGGGTGGTCGGCGCGGCGGATCGACACCTCGTGGCGGGGAATGCGGCCGACTTCGCAGCCCTCGTCGCCCGACTCCCCGAGGAGAACAAGAACGTCTGATCCGTCGAACCCCGCGATCGTCACCTTCCTCACGGGGCCCGGCCGGAGCTTGTCGATCAGAGACTGCAGACGAGGATCAGGGACGGACTCGGACATGGGCGGAGCATAACGTCCGCGTTCGGCGGTCTGCGGATGTCGAGAACGTGCCACCGGCTCCGTCCCAGGGACATCAGCGGCCACCGCCGGCCGCACGAGGACGAGGGAGAAACCAGCATGGCCATTCAGCGGATGGACAACGTCGGCATCGTCGTCGAGGACATGGATGCCGCCATCGCGTTCTTCGTGGAGCTAGGTATGGAACTGGAGGGCAGGACGGAGGTCGAGGGCCCCGTCGCCGACCAGTGCACCGGACTCGACGGCGTCCGATGTGACATCGCGATGGTCAGGACCCCGGACGGTCTCAGCCGGCTCGAGTTGGCGAAGTACCGCAGCCCGGCGGCGATCAGCGCCGGGCCGCGCAACCGGCCGCACAACATTCTGGGCACGCACCGCGTGATGTTCGCCGTCGACGACCTCGAGGACACCGTTGCGCGCCTCCGCCCTCACGGCGCCGAACTCGTCGGAGAGATCGCCCGGTTCGAGGACAGCTATCTGCTCTGCTACCTCCGCGGCCCGGAGGGCATCATCGTCGGACTGGCCGAGCAACTGAGCTGAGAAGGGGCAGCCGATCCAGACCCTTCGAAAACAGCACGCTCCATCCTCCCGCGATGACGACAAACTACAAGCCAGAGCCCACGAAAGTGGCATCGATTGTCTCGTGACTGCCCCAGCCACTGACCTTCAAAGCATGGTGTCGTGACGACTGACGGCTCGTGATCCCGACGGTCTGAGGTCACGCGGCTCGACAAAAGTCGCGGGGGAGAACCTCCTCGCCTGGTCTATGGGCCGTGCGCTATAAACGGGCTGGTGACATTGATCGTCGTGCGAACAGACGCACGTACGTGGCCTGATGAGCAGATGCAGGAGCTCTTCGGTGAGGGCTTCCCGGAGTTCATCACAGCCGATCGGCTGGCCAAGCAGTACATCGGCAGGATCAGGGAGTGGTTCGCCGACCTCAACCTCACGCTGGTGGACGAGCGCGGCGTGCCTGTCGCGACCGGCTGGGGTATACCGATCCGCTGGGATGGACGAACGGAGACACTCCCCACTGGTTACACCCAGGCCACCATCTGCGCCGTGGAGGGCCGAGAACAAGGCGTCCACCCCGACACCCTGGTGATCTGCGGGGCGATCGTCACCCCATCGCTCAAGGGACGCGGCCTGGCCGGGGAGATGCTCAAAGCACTACGTCAGCTCGCCGAGGACGCAGGGTGGCCACGTGTCATCGCACCGGTCCGCCCGACGCTGAAGGCCCGCTACCCACTGACGTCCATTGAGGCTTTCATGAGGTGGGCCCGCGAGGACGGTTTGGCACTCGACCCATGGATCCGGACGCACCAGCGTCTTGGCGCCCGTATCCTCGCGGCTGCTCCCGAGTCGCAAACCATGACCGGCACGATCGCCGAATGGGAGCGATGGACCGGCATGGTGTTCCCCGAAACGGGTGACTACGTCATCCCTGAAGGGCTGAGCTTGCTACGGCTCGACCGTTCCGCTGATCAGGGAACCTACGTAGAGCCCAATATCTGGATGCGGCACATCTGAGTAACCGCAGGTAGCTCCGGACTGCTGCCTTCAGGCGTGGTGTCCTCCTGGTGGAGCGGGATGAGTCCAGTGCCGGTGAGGCAGCCGTCGAGGACGTTATGGCGGTACTGGAGTTGGCGTATGCCGCGTCGGACTGCAGTGTTCAAGTCATCGGGGTTGGTGAAGGCACGGTTGGTCCCGGTGGTGCGTGACTTCGGGTGCGGCGGCTGTAGTGACAGCGGCGTGCGGCGGCCTGGTGACGGCGGCGCCACTAGGACCAGTTCAGATCTTCAGTGACGGTGTATCAACAGGACCGTGTCGCTCCGACCAGACTCGGAGCGGCACGGCCTGTCTGCCGCTCTCTCCAGGCTCAGTGGGTGACCGTGACGCTCGATCCCGTGTAGGGCTCGTCGGCGCCGACCTCGAGAGAGTAGTTGGTGGTCCGCGTGGTTCCCTGGACCGTGGCTGAACCGTCGATGGTGAGCGGTCCGTTCTCTTCGACCGTCCATCCGTCGGGCAGCTTGAATCCTTCGTGCATCGCACCGTGGAGCAGATCTATGACATCGCCCCTGTCCTTCCATTGCTTGGTGAAGCAGTTGTTGGAGCAGCTGGGGCCGGTTTTCTTGGATGTCCCACTGATCTCGTATGTTCCCGTGATTGCGGCGTGATAGTTGAGCACGCCTTGATACGTGCCTCGCGTGAAGGTCGCTCGCACCGTCTTCTGCGAGTGCGGCGGCACGCTTATGTTCGACGATGGGGCGGTGTACGTCGTCTGATGCGTCTGCGTGCAGCTCCGGGACTTGGTGACGGTCATGGTTCTGGCCGCCGTGCTTCCCACACCGACGTTCGCCGGGGCCACAGTCACATTGACGGTGGCGGTGTCGGATATGCCGACACCCACCTGCACGGTTTCGGAGTCGATGTAGGTACTGCTGAAAGCAGATGTGCTCAGGACTTGGGTGTCGTCCGATCCGTTGTGTAGCTGGTTGTTGCTGATGACCTCTGTGGACGCGCTCGTTTCGAGCTTGTCCATGTCCCATGAAGAGCTGAGATCACTGATCTTCATGTCTGAGGTGTCGACATCGACCTTGCGCGTGTTGTGGGCGGTTCGGCGGTGTTTGAGTCCCTTGTAGAGGTAGGCGTCCTTGATGAGATTGTCCAGGCTGGTGAAACCGGGGGGTAGTTGGTCAGGGTTGTACTTGGGGCCGGCAGGATCCGCCGGGTCGGGGCCGGTGTAGCCCTCCGCGCAATCTGGAGACGAGGGCATTCCGACTCCCTGAAGCGCTATGGCGGGTGTGGCCAGTGCGGCGAGGGAGAAACATGTCGCGATCGAACCGGTTACAACGATCGCTCGTCGTATTCTGTGGGTGTTGATGATGGCACCTCCCATAGTTCTGTGCTGGATATCAGTCCTGGATAGGAAAGAGGATGAGCCGGGGAAATTAATCTGCATGAAAATTGTCCCCACTGTGCCCCGGTCCAGAGATGATGAGTTGACGGCGCCGCAGAGGCACCCGCGCCCACCGCCTCCTATTCAAGGAGCCCTCGCCGCATGGCCTCGGCCACTGCGGCAGCCCGGTCCGACACCTGCAACTTCTCGTACATCCGCTGCGTATGTGTCTTCACGGTGCTCACTGCAAGAAACAACTCGGACGCGGTCTGCCGGATACTGAGGCCCCGGGAGAAAGCCTCCAGTACTTGACGTTCGCGTGCCGTCAGTATCGGTGACTCTTGTGGGCCGCGTATCCGGATCTCGTCAGCCAGCGCTCCGGTCAGTTCCGCCGCGATGACCACATGACCTGCGGCGACTTTGAGTACGGCGTCGACGATCTCCTGTCGGCGAGCATCCTTTGGTACATATCCCGCCGCTCCTTCCTGAACCGCCCGGAAGACGACGGAACTGTCCGCCGTGGCCGACAGGATGATCACCCGGGTGGGGATCGCGTCTCTGACGATGGAGTGCAGGACAGCAATTCCATCGAGGTCGGGCAATCGGTAGTCGATGAGGGCCACTCGGGGATGTCTCTTCCGAATCTCCTGCAGTGCCTGGCGTCCGGTGGATGCTTCCGCAACCACCTCCACCCGGCCACTGAGAGCCAGGCCGCGCACGATTCCCTCGCGGTACACCGGGTGGTCCTCGACGACGATCACGGAAACCCTCGATGCCTCATCCGCCATGTGACCCACCTCTCTTGCAGGGATCGCCTGTACTCAACTTGCGGGGAATGACCTGTCGGCGGACTTCGCGCGATCGGATCGTCTGCGTTGCACTGCCCTGCTCTTGCCACGATCACGGTCTGCGACCCGGATCGGTGTCCACTGATTGGCCGACAGAGGGGATGAATCCCGAGCGGTACATCGTTCCGATGGAGCAGAATTGGCGCTGGACATGATTGCGGGCGACACATGGGCCACAGCGGTGGTCGACAACTGCCCTGCGCTTACGTAAGGAAACGACACATGGGTGTCTACGGGATCGGTGACAGTGACGATCCGGACAGCCGACTGCGCCAGTCGTACTCAACTCCCTTGCCTGACCAGCCGGTAGAAGTCCGGTCCACCGCCTCGGCATCCACCGCCACGTCGCACTGGCACCGTGCCCTGCGCGTGCAGGCGCTTCTGCGGATTGTCGTCGCGCTGGCGTTGCACATAGAACTCACCGTCTACCCGCCGACCACCAATGTGGGACTCGCGAGGGCGATCGTCTGGAGTTATACGGCGTGGAGTGCCGCGCTTCTGGTCGCGCCACTGAGTAGACGACTGCTGATACGCGTGGCCTGGCTTCCACTCGCTGTCGACCTGGCCACGATCACCGTCTTGCTGGTCATCTGCGGCGACTTGGCCGACGACACCTGGTCCTCGCCCCTTGCCAGCAACCTGTTTCTGCTCATCCCACTCTTCGGTGCCCCCTTCCTGCCTCCCCGGACCACCGCCATCGGCGGTCTGCTCTCGGCACTGGCGTTCACCGGCATCATCGTTGTGCGCCGGGGCGCTGATCCTTACTGGGACAGGTCGTGGATCACCTCTGTGTTCATCCTGGTGATGACGGCCGCAGCCGTGCGGATCTCCGTTCTCCAGAAGTCGAGACTTCAGCTCATCGGCACGCTCCTTCAGCAGCGGTCCCGGCTCCTGAACGAGGTGATGTCCGCAGAGGAGCGGGAGCGCAACGAACTCGCGGAGACCTTGCACGACGGCGCCCTTCAGAACGTTCTCGCCGCCCGACACGAGATGGAGGAGGCCGTGGCCCAGAGCGGGGACACGGCGCTGGACAACGCCGACGAACTGCTGGCCCAGGTGACGGCTCAACTTCGTCGTCTGGTCAAGGACCTGCACTCGGAGGTGTTGCAGTCATCAGGACTCGCCGGCGGTCTCGACACGCTCGGCGAACAGATCGCCTCCCGCAGTGGACTGAAGGTGACGGTCCTGTGCGGGCTCGACAGTGCCGGCCCCGCCGATCGCCTGCTCTACTCCGCTGCCCGTGAACTGCTCACCAACGTGGTGAAGCACGCCCACGCACGCCATGCCTGGGTGGCCCTGACGCCGGTCGGGCCGAGGAGGGTGGAGCTGTGCGTGGCCGACGACGGAGCGGGGATGGAGCCTGCAGACCTCGAGAGGAGGGCCGCGGAGGGCCATATCGGTCTGATCTCCCAGCGCATGCGGATCGAGGGCGCCAACGGCACGTTCACCGTTGGCCCCAACCACCCCCACGGCACCTGTGTCCGCATCACCTTGCCGATCGCCTCGACCGAACGAGGCTAGACCTGGTCGAATCCTGCGTCACCAACGGATCATGACGTGTCGTGGTTCCGTGTAGTGGTCAAGGCTGGCGGTCGACATGTCCTTGCCGTAACCGGACTGTTTGAAGCCGCCGTGCGGCATCTCCGAGGCGCTGCTGATGTGGTCGTTCACCCACACCGCGCCGAACCGCAGATTCGCCGTGGCACTCAGCGCCCGGCCGACATCGGCGGTCCACACACTGGCCGCCAGTCCGTAGGGAGTGTCCGCCGCCATGGCCAGCGCCTCCTCGTCGGAACTCGCCCGCTGCACGGTCACCACCGGACCGAAGACCTCCCGTTGGACGATCTCGGAGGACTGGGTCGGACCCGCCACGACAGTGGGCAGGTAGTAGAAGCCGGGAAGATCAGGGGCGCCCCCTCCAGTGACGATCCGTGCCCCCACATGCCTGGCCCGCTCGACCAGGCGGGCGACCCGTTCCCGGTGCGCGGCGCTGATCAGAGGCCCGAGTTCGGTGCTCGGTTCGTCGGTCGGACCGGTCGTCACGGACGCCGCCACCTCGGCGAGAGCCTCCAGCACCTGATCGTGTACCCGGGGCGTGGCTATCACCCGGCACGCGGCGGTGCAGTCCTGGCCGGCGTTGCCGTACGCCGTCACGCGCAGGTTCTCGGCGAGCGCGGTCACGTCCGCGTCGTCGAAGACCACCACCGGCGCCTTGCCGCCCAGTTCCAGATGCAGTCGCTTCAGAGTGGGAGCAGCGGCCGCCGCCACCCGCCGACCCGTTTCCACCGAGCCGGTCAGCGACACCATGTCCACGCCGGGATGGGAGATGAGGGTGTTTCCCACCGAGCCGTCGCCGGTCACGACGTTGAGTACGCCCGGAGGAAGCACGTCGTGGGCGAGCCGGGCCAGCCACAGTGTCGACAGCGGTGTGAGTTCGGACGGCTTGAGCACCACAGTGCAGCCGGCGGCCAGGGCGGGGCCCAGTTTCCAGACCGCCATCATCAGCGGGTAGTTCCAGGGCGCCACGGCCCCGACCACGCCGACAGGTTCGCGGCGCAGAAAGGAGGTCGCCTCGGACACGTACTCCCCGGCGGCCTGCGCCGTCAGGACACGGGCGGCGCCCGCGAGGAACCGCAGGTTGTCGATGGCGTAGTCGATCTCGCCGGGAGTGGCCGCGATCGGCTTGCCGGCGTTTCGGGACTCCAGCCAGATGAACGTCTCGATGTCCTGCTCCAAGGCGTCTGCCAGGCTCAGCAGCGCGGCAGCCCGTTCGGCGGGTGTGACCGCGCGCCAGCCGGTGAATGCCCGCTGGGCCGAGGCCACCGCGAGATCGAGCGAACCGGGCGTGGTGCGAGGAACCGAAGCGATCGGTTCCCCGGTCGACGGGTCAAGGGCCGCGTCCAGGACGTTGGCGGTGCGGGTGCCCGCGTTCCCGGGACGCAACTGGCCGTCGATCAGGGCGTCCACGGAGATCAGGGGGTCGTTGGCCCGGGCAGTCACGAGTTGACCCCCGCGTCGGCACGGCGCAGGTCGGCGGCGAGCCGCTCGAGGTTGCTCAGGAAACCGAGCACGTCCTGTTCGGTGTGCTGGACCGAGACGGTCCACTGCTCGCATTTGCCCCAGGGCGGCAGGAACACCTGGTTGTTGAGCTGGTAGAGCCAATGGGCATGACCCCACTGGTCGGGGTAGGCCACGAAGTCACGGTAGTTGTCGAGCCGATCCGTGAAGATGACGGCGCCCTTGGCCCCGTAGCCGCGCACCTGGCCGGGCAGCTGGTAGCGCCGCTGGATCCTCTGTACGCCCGCCACCATGATGCCGCGCAGCGTCGCGAAGTGTTTGTATGCCGCGGCGTCGAGCACGTCCTCCAGCACGGCGCGGGCGGCCGCCATGGTCAGGGGGTTGCCGTTGAAGGTGCCGACCTGTTCGTAGATGCCGTCGCTGATGAGGTTCATCAGCTCCGGGACACCGCCTATGGCCCCGCACGGCAGGCCACCGCCGAGGGCTTTGGCCAGACATACCAGGTCAGGAGTGACTCCGAAGAGCTGCGTTGCGCCGCCGGGCGCCACGGCAAGTCCGGTCTTGACCTCGTCGAACGCGAGCCAGGCCCCGTGGGCGTGCAGCAGGTCGCTGAGTCCACGCAAGTACCCGTCAGGTGGGGCGATCAGACCGATGTTCATCATGATCGGCTCGATGATCATGCCCGCGATCTCGCCGCGGTGCTCATGCAGGGCCCGCTCGACCGCGCCGAGGTCGCCGTAGGGGACGACGACCGTGAGGCGGACCAGGTCCTGCGGTACGGCCGCCCCCGCGGCCGGCACGGATCTGGGACGTTGGGGGGTGCCGGCCTGCTCGGGGGAGGGGTAGACCGAGACCTGCACACTGTCGTGATGGCCGTGGTACGTGCCCTCGACCTTGATGATCTTGGGCCGTCCGGTGGCGACCCGCAGCAAGTGAACTGCGTCCATGGTCGATTCGGTGCCGGAGTTGTTGAAGCGCCACAACGGCAGGCCGAAGCGCTCGGCCAGTGCCCGCGCGACACTGATCGCGTCCTGGACCGGCTGCCCGAAGTGAGTACCCCGGCGTACCCGGGCGGACACCGCGTCCACGATCGCCGGGTGGGCATGTCCGACCAGCCCGACACCGAATCCGCCGTGCAGGTCGACGTACTCGGTGCCGTCGGCGTCCACGAGCCGGGAGCCGGCGCCGTGATCGACCCACACCGTGCCCGGGATCGTTGCCTGCCAGCTGGAGGCGACGCCGCCGGACAGTACGTCCGCGCCTTGTGCGCGCAACCTCTGAGAGGCGCCAGTGCGTGCCATGAAGGCCGCTTCCGCGGCGAGGATCAGCTCGTCGAGTCGTGCCAGGTCGTCGTCGTGAGTTGGGCGGGGAGATGGGATCCGGAGGTTGGCGTCCATGAAGGGGTCATCCATTTCCGCCGAGCCGGATGGCTCGGCGCTGAGGGATGCCGTCGTCCGGGGAGTGCACCGGCGACAGCGGATCGGCGGGCCACGGTGCGGGGGCTGTCCTGAACCGGCGAACTTGTGTACAGCCCTTGTGGCGAATGAGCTACGTCGACAGACTAACTGGACGACCAGTCAATCTGGCAAGCACTTGAACCACTCGAGGGCCGTCCGGGGGAGGGATCGACGTACTCAAGGCCCGAGAGTCACAGCGCAGGAGGTTCCATGACTTTCCACCCTCGTGAACGCACCGCCGACACCGGTCGCCGCGCCATGTTGCGCGGTGCGGGGCTGCTGGCCCTAGGTGCGTTCGGCATCCCCGCCTGCGGTGGCCCGGACAAGAACAGCCCCGGCACTTCCGTTTCTCTGGCGAGACCCGACCATCCCGTCACCCTGCCGACTTTCGCCGGCCTGGAGCCGGTGAAGGACGGACTCCGTCCGGAGTCCGGCACCCTCAAGGTGCTGAACTACGCCGACTACGTGTCACCCGAGGTCGTCCGGAGGTTCGGCAAGGACTACGGGGTCACGGTGGAGATCACGACCTTCAACACCATGACCGAAGCCCTGAGCAAGCTGCGGTCGGGCAGCGCCGACTACGACGTGGTCTTCCCGACCCCCGACATCATCAGCCGAGCCGTCGCCGGCCGGTTGGTGCAGCCACTGAACCATTCCTACCTGGGGAACCTGAAGAACGCCCTGCCCGCGCTCCAGGACCCGTTCTACGACCAGGGGTCGCGCTACACCGTTCCCTACAACGTGTACAGCACCGGGATCGGATACCGCACCGACCGGATCTCCCAACTTCCCGCCGATCCCTACGACCTGTTCTGGGACAGCTCCCACCGCGGCAAGGTCTACGTCATCGACGACTACCGCGAGGCGCTGGGCATGGTGATGCTCCGCGACGGGCAGGCCGACGTCAACACCGACGACGCGGCCACCATCCAGGCCGCCGCGGACGGTCTCAGCGACATGCTCCGCGCCGTTCGCGTGAAGGTGGGCAACCAAGCGTCCCAGTTCATCACCGACGGCACGGCGACCGTGCACCAGGCGTGGAACGGCGACATGATCGCCTCCCCGAGCTACCTGCCCAAGGGCGTCTCCGCCGACGTCATCGGCTACTGGTACCCCGGCGGCGCCCAGGGCGTGGTGGGCAGCGACACGATGGCGATACCCGCGTCGGCCCGGCACCCGGTGCTCGCCCACCACTTCCTCAACTACCTCCTCGACACCGAGGTGGCGTTGCGGAACATGGAATGGATCGGGTACCAGCCCGCCCAGAAGGCGTTCACTCCGCGACGCATGGTCGCCGAGGGCCTGGTACCGGAGCATCTGAGGTCGGCCATCGTCACCGCCGAGGACTTCGAGAAGGGCCAGCAGCTCCTCGTACTGACTCCGCCGGGTGAGTCGCGATGGCAGGACGCATGGGCGACGTTCAAGGCGGGCGCGTGACCAGCGTCGAGGAGCACGGAACCGTGGAACCGGCCACCGCCGCCCCCGATGCCCCGGGCAGCGACCCGAACGGCAAGCGGCGCGAGGCGGACCGGGACGGGCTCTGGCGCGTCTTGGCCTTCCCCGGCATCGCGTGGACCCTCGTCTTCTTCGCGGTGCCGTTCTACGCGATCGTCTGTGTGGCCTTCGGGGCGACGGACCCGCTGTTCGGGGAGCCCGTACCGTCCTGGAACCCACTGCGCTGGCAGTTCACGACCTTTCACGAGGTGCTCGTACGCAGCATGGGCGGGGATCTGACGGCGGTGTTCGTCCGCACACTGGTCTACGTGGGCGCCGCACTCGCGCTGTGCACGCTGGTCGGCTACCCGGTCGCCTACTACGTCGCCCGCCTCGCCGGCCGTCGCCGCGGGCTGCTGCTTGGTCTGATCCTCGCCCCGTGGTGGATCAACTACCTCACCCGGATGATGGCGTGGCTCGCCCTGCTCCAGGACGAGGGATACGTCAACCGGGCCCTGGAGGCCATCGGAGTGATCGGCGCTCCGGTGCAGTGGCTGTCCGGCAATCCGTACACCGTGATCGTCGCACTGGCCTACGGCTACCTTCCGTTCTACATCGTGCCCCTGTTCGCCACGCTCGACCAGATCGACCCGCGGCTCATCGAGGCATCCCGCGATCTGGGGATGGGAACCGCCCGCACTTTCTGGCGGGTGACGCTGCCGCTGAGCCGTGCCGGCCTGCTCACCGCATCGGTGATCACCGCGCTGCCCATGCTCGGCGACTACTACACCAACACCCTGGTGTCCGGCTCGCCGGAGACCACCATGATCGGCAATCAGATCGACCTGTACCTGCTGGGCGGACCGCAGAAGCATCTCGGTGCGGCGCTGGTGCTGGTGCTGTCACTGCTGCTCATGGTCCTCATGGCCTACTACCTGCGCACCAGTCGCCGCGAGACCCAGGAGGCGTCGTGACCACCCCTCGTTCATCCGTGGCGGGCGACGCGGATCCCGGCATCCGCCCTGCCGGCCGCCCGCTTCCCGCCGCGAAGGTCCGACGCCGGCGCCCGGTGGTGTTGGCGTCGATCACCTGGGGCTATGTCGTGTGGTCGTTGCTGCCTGTCCTGATCACCGTGCAGTTCTCCTTCAACGCGGGGCGCTCCCGCAGTGTCTGGCAGGGCTTTTCACTGCGCTGGTACGTCTCCGACCGGACCGCCTCGGTCCTGCACGACGCCTCCTTGCGCCTGGCTCTGACCAACAGCCTGCGGCTGGCTCTGCTGACGACGCTGGTGACCACGCCGATCGGCATCGCTCTCGGCCTGGGGCTCACGCGGTGGAAAGGCCGCGGCAGCGGTCTGGCCAACGGCCTCATGCTGCTCCCGCTGGCCACGCCGGAGATCATCATGGGCAGCGCCCTCTACCTGGTCTTCAGCAACCTCTATGGCTTCATTCCGCTCGGGCCGACCGCGCAGTTGCTCGGCCATGTCACGTTCTCCATCGCCTATGTCCTCGTGATCGTCAGAGGACGGCTGGCCTCCACAGGCCGTCACCTGGAGGCCGCGGCCCGCGACTTGGGCGCCACGCCACTTCAGGCCCTGCGCACGGTGCTGCTGCCACAGCTGACACCCGCCGTCATCGGCTCCGCCCTGGTCGTCTTCGCGGCATCCATGGACGACTTCGTCATCAGCCACTTCCTGTCCTCGGACGCTTCCTCCACCACCGTTCCGATCAAGCTCTACAGCGCAGTACGGACCTCGCCCACCCCCGCGCTCAATGCTCTGGCCGCGTTGCTGCTCGCCGCGTCAAGCCTGGCGCTGTTGCTGGCCTGGCTGGTACTGCGGCGCCGGCAGGACGGCGCGTCACTGCGCGCGCTCACCCTGCCGTAGACGACAGGGCCGTTCAGGGCGGGCCGCCCCGGTGGGGCGGCCCGCCCTGAACGGCGTGTGCGACGGCTCTTGGTGTACCGGAGCTGTTCAGGTGTCCTTGGACAGGATCCGGATCGCCTCGGGCGCACAGCTGACCAGGGCGGGTGTTCCGGGGGTCAGAAGATCACGGTCGCTGTCGTTGACCACCAGTACCCGCAGCGCGGGGCCGTGCGGTAGCCGCGCCATGACCTGTGTGGTCGCACCGACGTAGACCAGCCGGTCCACGACACACGGCAGCGTGTGGACCGGGACGCCCTTCTTGCCCCGCGGTTCCAGCCGGATCCGCTCGGGCCGGACCACGACGCGCACCGGCCCCGGAGCAGTGTCCGCAGCGCAGGTCGCCGGCACGGTGAAATCACCGATGCGCACTTCGGAGGGGCCCCGGCTGCCGCGGCTGCGCTCCAGCAGATGACCGTCGAGCAGATTGGCCACCCCGAGGAAGTCGGCGACGAACTCGGACTGCGGGGATTCGTAGACCTCACGAGGGGTCCCGCACTGGACGACCCTGCCCTGGTCCATGACCGCGATGCGGTCGGACATCTCCAGGGCTTCCTCCTGGTCGTGTGTGACGAAGACGAAGGTGGTGCCGACCGTGCGCTGCAGGCGCAGCAGCTCTTCCCGCAGGTTCTTGCGGAGCCTGGCGTCCAGGGCGCCCAAGGGCTCGTCGAGCAGCAGTACCGACGGGCGCAGCACCAGAGCGCGGGCCAGGGCCACACGCTGCTGCTGCCCGCCGGAGAGCTGCTGGACACGGCCGGCCGCGTACGGCGCCAGCTCGACCAGATCCAGCGCTTCGCGCACCCTCCGCTCGCGCTCGGCCGACGAGACCTTGCCGGTGGAGTCGTCCCGGCCACCCCGTCGATGCCACCGCAGGCCGTAGGCGACGTTCTCCGCGACGGTGAGGTGCGGGAAGAGCGCGTAGCTCTGGAAGACGGTGTTGGTGGGACGACGATGGGCGGGAATGCCGGCCATGTCCTGCTGGTCGATGAGGATGGTCCCGCCGGTGGGGTCGTCGAAGCCGGCGAGCATCCGGAGCGTGGTGGTCTTCCCGCAACCCGAGGGGCCGAGCAGGGAGAAGAACTCGCCGCCCGGTATGCGCAGGTCGATCCCGTCGACGACGGTTCGATCTCCGAACGCTTTGTGTAGACCGATCAGTTCGACCACGCCTCCGGCGCGGTCCGGCGGTCTGGAGGCTGTGCGCTTCATGGAGGGAGTCTAGGTGCGGCGTGCCGTTTAGGGAATATTCTGACTGGCCATTCAGTCAATCTTGATGACAACACTGGTCATCGGTTGGGAGAAGGTGCGGGTAGAGGGACTGCCGGTCCGTGGCTGAGAACGCTGAACCCAGTGCCTTCGACTGACTGGGCGATCAATTTGTCGAAGGCAGGTGTGGTCAGCCGTTACCTTCCGGTAAAGTCCGGTGGCGTGACAGAAGAGGGGGCCCGGTCAGGCCGGGCAGGAACGTCGGAACGCGCGGCACAGCTGGCTCAGCGCCGGGCCGAACTGCTGGAAGCGACGCGCAAAGTGGTGATCCAGCGTGGCTGGTCCAGCACGCGGGTTGCTGATGTGGCCAAGGAGGCCGATGTCAGCCCCGGCCTGGTCCACTACCACTTCGACAATCTCAGTGAACTGCTGACCGAGATGCTCAGGGTGACCGCGGAGGCGGAGGCTCGGCAGCTGAGGGTGATCGCGGACGGCCCCGGCACCGTGATCGCGCGCCTCGATCGCGTTCTGCGTCACTACGTGCCGCGCACACGGTCGGATCAGACGTGGATGCTCTGGCTGGACGCCTGGGCCGGTGCGCTGCGCGAGCAGTCACTGCGGTCCATCATCCGCGAGCTCGACGGCGCCTGGGTCGCGGTCATCGAGCGGCTGATCGGGGAGGGTGTCGCCGAGGGCCTCTTCTCCTGCGACGATCCGGGCGCCGCGGCGGAGCGGCTGGATGCTCTGCTGGACGGACTCGCCGTGCGCTACACACTCAATACCTCCAAGCTCTCCGCTCGCCGGTTCCTGGAGCACGCCCGCGTGGCGGCGGCCCGCGAAGTGGGTCTGGACCGTTCGGACTTCCCCCGCAGCCGGTAGCTTCGGCGCGGGTCGCCGGCCGGACGACTGGTTGCAGGGAACCCCGCGGCTTCCATGACGTCAAGCCCGTCGTCCATGACGGAAGCCGAGGTCAACCCCCGCTGAGCAATGGTTGCTCAGCGTTGAGGGGGCCGTGTTGCTCAGCCTTCCGGCGCGCGGTGGATGGCGGTTGAGTTCGGGAAATACGGCTCCGGCCGGCGAACGCCGGCGTGCGGAGCCTCGGACGGGCGGCCGCGTGCCGGCGCTTTCGCAGTCGGTATAACAGTCTGGGCTCTTCTCATCCGGTGGCGTCGTGAGAGGGGATCGCCATGACGTGCCCGACGCCGTCGGGCACATCGAGATGCGCGTGGGCGTCCCGCACCGCCGTCAGTCGCGTCAGCAGTGGTGCGGGGAAAGGCGCCACCCGGCGGGCACGCGTGTCCACGTGAAGCAGCAGCTGCTCGGCGGTGGCCAGAATGTCGCCACTGCGGCTGTGATGCATGGTGTGGAACAGGTGCAGGCGTTTGTCGTCCAGGCCCAGGACCTGGATGGTGAGCAGGAGCGGGTCGCCGGAGTACGCCTCCCGGCGATGGTGCAGATGGGTTTCGGCGGTGTAGAGCGAATGACCTTGGGCGCGGTAGCGCTCCTCCACGCCCATACGACGGAAGAAGACGTCCGAGCTGTCCCCGAACACCAGCAGGTAGGCGTATTCACTGAGGTGGTCGTTGTAGTCCGTCCAGCTCGGCCGCACGGTGGTGGTGTGCAGGCAGAGCGGCGCATCCACCGCTCCTTGGCCGTCCTGGCCGGCACGCGTGCCCGACTTCGACGGTTGGTCGGGAGGGTTCGGCATCCTGTGCATCAGGGGGTGTCTTTCTCGCATGTGGCCCGCAAGGGGCCGGAAGGCGGGTCGCGACCCGCTGACGGTTGCTCACTATGTGCGATGCCCGTTCGGTTAGTGAGAAGATAGGGAGGACCGTCACACGGGTCAAGGTCCGCGGCGGGTCGGCCTCGGTGGTCTCAGGACCGCTGGCGCCGTGGTCGCCGCAAGGACCTCCGCACCGGAGCAGGGGAGACAGGGGACATGAACACCTCCAAGGCGCACGGCAAAAACCCGCAAGGCGCCGAGACCGAGGGTGACCAGCCGGCCGGTTCCGGCCGCGTGCAGGCTCTGGAACGGGCGATCGCGCTGCTGCAGGCGGTCGCCGACAGCTCTCCCGCGGGTGAGTCCGCAACCGTCCTGGCCGACCGCTGCGGTCTGAACCGTGCCACCGCGTGGCGGTTGTTGTTCACCCTGGAGGCGCATGCCCTTGTCGACCGCGACCCGCGCAGCAACCGCTACTCCATCGGGTTCGCGATGGCGCGGATGGCTTCCGCCGCCGGCTTCGACGGCCTGGTGCGCCGGGCTCACGGCATCCTGGAGAAGGCCAGCGAGCAGACGGGGGAGACGGCCAGTCTCGCCGTCGTCCAGCGGCTCGGACTGACGTACATCGACGAAGTGACGCCACCGGTGGTCCTCAGCGCCAAGTGGCTCGGCCGTCAGGTGCCGCTGCACGCCACCTCCACCGGCAAGGCCCTGCTCGCCTGGCTGCCCGAAGCGGAGGCGCAAGCGCTGATCGCCGAGCGACTCGTCGCGTACACCGACACCACCATCACCGATCGCGCCCGGCTGAAGAGCGAGCTGGCCGAGGTCCGCACCCGCGGATTCAGCGTCTGCGTGGGGGAGTTGGAGCGCAACCTCTACGGAGTCTCCGCACCGGTCCTCGACGGGCGCGGCCGGCCCTTCGCCGTGATGAGCATCTGGGGACCGCAGGACCGGGTGTCACAAGAACGCTTCCCCGACCTCGGGGCACTGGCCCATGACGCGGCCGAGGACATCGCTGCGGCGCTGAGGGACCTGTAGGCCCTGACGGACCTGTAGGCCCCTGCCCGCCCGCGGACCCTTGACAGGGCGTGCCCCCTCCTCCACTTTCATATTGTGCGACGCATGCTCGCATTATGAAATCCGGATAGGAGCCGCGTCATGTCGGCGATGCGCAAAGCCATCATCACCTGCGCCGTAACGGGGTCGGGGCACACGCCCACCATGTCCCCCTCCCTGCCGTTCACCATCGAGGACGTGGTCAACCAGTCGGTTACCGCCGCCGAGGCCGGGGCCTCGGTCATCCATCTGCACGCCCGCGATCCCAGAGACGGCCGGCCCACGTCCGACCCCGCCGTGTTCCTGGAGTACCTCAAGCCCATCAAAGCCGCCACCGACGCCGTCGTGAGCATCACGACCGGAGGCGGCACGGGCATGACCGTCGAGGACCGGCTGCGCGTCATCGAGGTGGCCAGGCCCGAGCTGTGCACGCTCAACCTCGGCACCATGAACTACGGCGGCTTCCCCATGATCGACAAGTACCGCGGAACGTGGCGCTTCGACTGGGAGGAGCCGTACCTGGAAAGCACCCGACGCGAGCCGTTCGTCAGTACGTACGCGGACATCGAGCACATGCTGCGGACGGTCGGGCCGGAGACCGGTGCCCGATTCGAGTACGAGGCCTACGACGTCGGTCACCTCCACACGCTCGCCCATTACCTGGAGCGGGGCCTGGTGCGTCCGCCCGTCTTCCTCCAGACCGTCATGGGAGTCATGGGCGGGATCGGTGCCGAGGTGGAGCATCTGGTCCACATGAAGCAGACCGCGGACCGGCTGCTGGGTAACACGTACCAGTGGTCGGTACTCGGGGCCGGACGCCACCAGTTCGACATGGTGACCGTGGCCGCCGTCATGGGAGGGCACGTCCGCGTCGGCCTGGAGGACGGCCTGTACCTCGGCAAAGGACAGCTCGCCCCGTCCAACGCCGACCAGGTGCACAAGGTCCGCCGTATCCTCCAGGAACTGTCGATCGAGGTCGCCACCGCTGAGGAAACCCGTGCCCTGCTGGGCCTGAAGGGCCTCGACAAGGTGGGCTTCTGATGACCGGGGCCACACCGCCGTCGTCACGGCCGCCGGCGCCGGAGGCCGTGACGACCATCGGGATCGTCGGCACCGGTGTGATCGGCGGCGGCTGGGCGGCGCACTTCCTGCGCATGGGCTACGACGTCCGGGCGTACGATCCGGCCCCCGGCGCCCGGCAGCGGCTGGAGGCGCTGGTCGACCGTGCCTGGCCGGCACTGCAACGACTGGGTCTCGCCGACGGAGCGCACCGCGACCGGCTCACCTTCACCGGCACACTGGTGGAAGCGGTGGGCGAGGCCGGCTTCGTTCAGGAGTCCACCCCCGAACGACTCGACGCCAAGGTCGACATCCTCGCCAGGATCGACACAGCCGCTCCGCCGGGTGTCGTCGTCGCCTCCAGCACCTCGGGCCTGGCCATGTCCGACATGCAGTCCGGCTGCCGCACACCGGGACGCTTCGTGGTCGGGCATCCCTTCAACCCGCCATATCTCATCCCTCTGGTCGAAGTGGTCGGAGGCAAGAACACCGACCCGGCCGCTGTCGCCTGGGCGGACGCCTTCTACCAGCAGGCAGGGAAGGTGTCGCTGGTGCTGGACCGGGAACTGCCGGGCTTCATAGGCAACCGGCTCCAAGAGGCCCTGTGGCGCGAAGCTCTCCACATGGTCGCCGCGGGCGAGGCGACCGTGGATCAGCTCGACATCTCCATCGCGCGGGGCCCCGGTCTGCGTTGGGCCCTGATGGGGCCCTGCCTGACCTTCCACCTGGCAGGCGGCACCGGCGGGATGGCCCATATGCTCGACCACTTCGGCCCCGCCCTGCTCGAACCGTGGACGCGTCTGCAAGCGCCGGAACTCACCGACGACCTGCGACAGAGAATGGCGGACGGGGCGCAGCAGGCCGCCGCCGGACGCTCCGTCGCTCAACTGACGGAAGAGCGCGACGACTTTCTGGTGGAGCTGTCCCTGCTCCTGGACCGGCACGCAAGGCGGTGGGGCCCGCACACCGTCCCGCACTCGGACCACCTCACATGAACGACCCACGCCAAGTGCCGTTCACTCAGTACCGGACCACTGTCCCGCCCGGCTGGATCGACTACAACGGGCACATGAACGACGTCTGCTACATGACCGCGTGTGCCCAGGCGTCGGAAGTGTTCCTCGACGCACTCGGGCTCGGATCCGCATACCGGGAACGGACCGGATCGACCCTCTATACGGTCGCGGCCACCATCCACTTCCACAAGGAGGCCCTGCTCGGCGAAGAACTGGCGGCCCGAACCCACCTCGTCCGGGCGGATCCCAAGCGGCTGCTGGTCCGACACGAACTCGTGGACGGCGTCGCCGACGAGGTCGCCGTCGCCGAATTCCTCTACCTGCATGTCGATCAGGGCAAGGGCCGGGTCGAACGCCTGCCGGGCGACCGGCTGACCCTTGTCAGGGAGGTGGTGGACGCCCACGCGGTGTGCGCTGGGCCTTGCTCCTCGCCCTCCGAAGGCGGCTTGTGGCACAGCCGCCGCGCCAGGTGAAACACCCGTGCCCCCGGCACCCCGCACGTTTGGGCACCTGTCCGACGCGGAACTCGCCGACCACCTGCGAGTCAGGGGTCCGTCCGCGCCTCTGGCGCTCAAGGAACTGCGCCGCAGACACCTGCCCCCGGTGCTGCGCTATGCCCGACTGTGCACCCGTGACGAGGTGTCGGCCACTCAACTCGCCGCCGGCGCCTTCTCGCTGGCGTGGCAGGAGATGCGCCAGGGTGTCCAGCACGCACCTTGGCGGCCTCGACTCCTCGTCCTGGTGCACCGGTCGGCCGCGGCATGGGCGACACAGGAGCGCCGCGAACGGCTGGCCGACGCGTACGCGGTCTTCCTCGACAGCACGGGATGGCCGCAGCAGGAGGCCGAAGAACCACCGGAACAGCCTCCGCGACGCTGGCCGCTGGAGTCGCATCCCCTGGTGACGGCCTTCTCCGCGCTGCCGCTCGACACGCAGAGCGCCCTGTGGCATCACGTGGTCGAGGAGGACTCCGACGAACGAGTCGCGCGATACGCACAATGCCGTCCCGCTGATGTGCCGTCCCTGACAGCTGCGGCGATGGAGTCCTACCGTGAGTCGTATCTGCAAGTCCACGGAGAACGGCGGAAGGACCGCGGATGCCGGCGTTCCGGCTCTCTCCTGGAGGCTGCCGCCGCCGGGCCGCAGGACGCTGTACCGAATGAGGAACTCCAGAGCCACCTCGCACGATGCCCTCCTTGCGTCGCCGCCCTGAGCGACCTGGTCGAGATGAGGCAGCGGCCGCGACGTCTGCTGGCCGAGGCACTGCTCGGCTGGGAAGGCGCGGCGTACATACCCGTCAGCGATACCGGCCCGCCTCCGGATCCCGTGCGGGGGCCGGTGATCTTGGTAGCCGTCTCCCCGGAAGTCGGCAACGAACGGCACTGGGCTCGGTTTCCGGCCCTCCGTCTGTTCGGTGCGAGGCTCGCCGCCGTGGCCGTGGTCGGCACCCTCGCCGCCGCCTCCTGCCTCGCGGTCCTCCTGGTCGGGGTGACCGATACGCCGTCGTCCCCGGTCGACGGCGCCAGTTCACCGGCAGCGTCCGCATCGGCCACGATCGGCGAGTACACCCACCTGACCAACTCGGCGACCGGCCTCTGTCTCGACGTACGGGACGAGGCCGTCCGTCAGGGTGCCGACATCGTCGTCGCCGGCTGCCGCTCCACCCACACCCAGCAATGGTGGCTGGACGCCAGTGGTCTCCTGCGCAACCGGGCCGACCCCGGCTACTGCCTCGACTCCCGTGCACGCGTCGATCGAGGGCTCGGCATACGTCGCTGTGGTTCCTCCGACGCCGGCATCGAGCTGCGGTTCTTCACGGACTCCTCGCGCCGTATCCGACCCGCGATCGCCCCCGCCTACGCGGTGACGTCCCCGGACGGCAACTCGGGTGTGGACGCGGTGTACTTCGGCCTTGTCGACGACAGTGCCGCCCAGCGCTGGTCCGCCGAACCGGACGGCGCGGAGTAGGCCGGGGTGCCCGGCCGGGCACGGGAACGGCTGCCGTGCCACCACCACTTGGATGCCCGAAGCAACCTGAGTTGAGCACGGGTTGCTCACGCCGCCGGGTCGGACACGCCCCACCATGGTGACTGCGGTTCTCGGAGTCCCTGCCGAGGGACATGCCGGACCGCCCGGCTCGGGATGTGCTCCCCGCCGGCCCGCGTGCGGCGAAACGCGCACTGGTAACCACACGCGAGGCCCGGCAGAAGTCCGCGCAACCGAGAAATCCCGAGCCGCCCCGGCCTCCCTGACACGGGCCGGGGTCCGGCCTGGCACGCTCTTCCCCCCAACAGACGTGCCAGGCCGGTAAGGGGGCGGGACTTGCGGCTTGGACGGTGCTCGCCAAGTCCCGCCCCCCGTCGTCTGACCAACGAATCCGCGAATTCCCGGATTCGGCTTCCCAAGGAGTGATCGATGGTGGGACTTCTGCGCGTCTGGCGGATCGTGACTCGGGTCCGGCTCCTGACGATCCGCCCACCCGGAGACCGGCCCCGATAAACAGGCGCACCAGCCCCGCATTTCCTGACATCCCACGAGGCAAACCAGGGAGACGAGAGATTTCAGATGGCCACTTTCTTGTACCGGCTCGGCTGCCTGGCTTATCGGCGCAGCCGTACCGTCATCCTGTTCTGGCTGGCCCTTTTGGCCGTCTTCGTCGTTTGCATGTCGGCATTCGGCGGCCAAGACAAGCTGAATGACGAATTCACCATTCCAGGCTCGGAATCCCAGCAGGCACTGGACGCCATGAAGAGCGACTTCCCCACAGCCGCGGGCACCAGCGCGCAGATCGTCTACGTCGCCCCGGACGGCAAGAGCATCACCGACGCGAGCTTCACCGACGCGATCAAAGAGGTCGACGACGCGGCGCAGACGGCACCCCAGGTCGCGGGCGTGGTCTCGCCCGGCGAATCCGGATTGGTCTCTGAGGACGGCTCCACCGCGGTGACGCAGGTCCTCTACACAGTCAGCCGGACCGAGCTCGAGGACGACACGCTGACGGAGCTCCAGGAAGTCACCGCCCCCGCCGAGAAGGCCGACTTGACCACACATGTCGGAGGCGTGGCCTTCAACGGCGGCGGTGGTGGTGAAAGCGTCGCCGGCGACATCATCGGACTGACCGTCGCCCTGGTGGTCCTCGCGGTCACCTTCGGATCGCTGCTCTGTGCCGGCATGCCGATGCTCACCGCGCTCGCCGGGGTGAGTGTGGGGGTGACCGGAATGCTGGCCCTGACTGGCGCGGCCACGATCTCGCAGACCGCCGTCACCCTGGCCACGATGATCGGCCTGGCCGTGGGAATCGACTACGCCCTGTTCATCCTCAGCCGGCACCGCAGCCAACTCGCCCAGGGAGTCCCCGTACGCGAGTCGGTCGGCCGGGCGATCGGCACCGCGGGCAGCGCGGTGGTCTTCGCCGGCCTCACCGTGATCATCGCGCTGGTGGGCCTCGCCATCGTCGACATCCCCTTCCTCACCGTCATGGGCCTGGCCGCCGCCGGGGCGGTGACGGTGGCCGTCGCCGTGGCGACCACCCTGCTGCCCGCACTGTTCGGCGTGGCCGGTGAGCGTCTTCGGCCGGCACCCGACTCCAAGGCCGCCCTGCGTGACCGGTCCATGACGGCGAGAAGCCTGCGGGCACCGAACTTCGGAGAGCGCTGGGCCCGCCGAGCGGCCCGCAGACCGCTGCTCACCGTCCTGGCCGTGGTCGCCGTGCTCGGGCTCGCCGCGATCCCCGCCACACGCCTCACCCTCGCGCTCCCCGACAACGGCTCTGCCCCCTCCGAGACCACACAGCGCCAGGCGTTCGACCAGGTCGGCGACACACTGGGCGACGGCGTCAACGGGCCCCTGATTCTCTTCACCGACACCGCCGACAGTCAGGAGCCCGAGCAGGCCGTCGAGCAGATCGCCAAGGCCGTCTCGTCCTACCCCGGCGTCGCCGCCGTCTCGCCGCCGCAGGTCAACGCCGAGACCGAGACCGCGCTGATCCAGGTCGTTCCCGACAGCGGGCCGTCCGACGAGGCGACGTCCGAACTGGTGAACACGATCCGGGACAACGCCTCCGTTCTTCAGGAGGACACCGGCGCGAAGATCAAGGTGACCGGAACGACCGCCGTCCAGGTCGACGTCTCCGAGCAACTGCGTGCGGCGCTGCTGCCGTTCGCCGCCGTTGTGGTGGGTCTGTCCCTCGTCCTGCTGCTCCTGGTCTTCCGCTCCCTGCTCGTGCCGCTCAAGGCGGCCGGCGGATTCCTGCTCTCCGTCGCCGCGACCTTCGGGGTCGTCGTGGCGGTCTTCCAGTGGGGGTGGCTGGGCGGCCTGTTCGGAGTGGACGCCACCGGACCGGTCGCCAGCTTCCTGCCCATCATTCTCATCGCCGTGCTCTTCGGCCTCGCCATGGACTACGAGGTCTTCCTCGTGTCCCGGATGCGCGAGACCTACGTCCGCACGGGCGATCCGCGCGGTTGTGTGTTCGCCGGGGCACGCCACGCCGCCCGCGTGGTCACCGCCGCCGCCCTCATCATGATCGCGGTCTTTGCCGCCTTCACCTACACCGACGACATCATCCTCAAGCAGATCGCCTTCTCACTGGCCCTGGGGGTCACGCTGGACGCCTTCCTGGTCCGCATGACGCTGGTGCCCGCCGTGCTGTTCCTGGCCGGGCATGCCGCATGGTGGCTGCCGGGACCGCTGGCACGGCGCCTGCCCGAGCTCGACATCGAAGGGGAGAAGCTGCACACCGGCGAGGACTCGGCGGACACGTCCGCGACCACGGTCCCCGCCATCGGCCAGTGACCGAACCGAGCGGACCAGGCCCGCATGCCGCCATTCCGGCATGCGGGCCTGGTCCACGGCCGGGTCGCTCGCGGGTTCCGGGGCCTGCCTCGGGTTCATGGGGTGAAGTGGAGGTGACCGGCCAGCTCCTGCCGAGAGGAGATGCCCAACTTCGCGTACACGTGCTGGAGATGGTTGTTGACGGTACGGGTCGAGAGGTGAAGGGCAGCCGCGATGTCCTTGCTGGCCAGGCCGTCGGCGGCGAGCAGGGCGACTTCCCGTTCCCGTTCGGTGAGCGGCACCGCGGTGGGCGCCGCGGCCCGCAGCAGCGGCGTACGCGCGCCCTGGCAGCGAGCGGCCAAGGTGGACGCGAGGCCGGCGGCTGCCGCCGCGCGACGCTCGTCACCGGACCGGCTCAGGGCCGCGGACGCGGTGACCGCGGCTTCGGCGGCCAGCAGGTCCATGCCGAGATTCCGCAGTTCGTCCGCGACGGAAAGGAGGTAGTCGGGCTTGTCGTCGGCCAGAGCGGCGGCCAGGCGAGCACGCACCGGGGGCAGCGCCCCCTCGCAGTGTTCGGCGAGCTCCGCCAGGCGGTGCACCACCTCGGCCGCCCCGCCGAGCCGGGCCACGTCGGTGAGGAGCTGTGCCTCGATGGACACCCAGCCGTCCTCCCTGGCGGAACGGGCGCCGTCCGCCAGCACGTGCCTGGCCTCGGCCAGACGCCCGTGCGCGGCCAGGAGCCACGCCTGACCCAGGTACTCCTCCCGGCCGGGCGGAAACGACTCGGGGTAGGACAGCGCTTCGCGCTGCATGTCCTCGGCGATCTTCACATGCCCCTGTATCGAGGCCGTGGCGGCGAGACCGGACAGCACCCGGCGCATCATCTGTGGATTCTGGAACGCCCGGCACTGGGCCGCCGATTCGGCGTACCAGCGGCGGGCGTCACCGATGTGCCCGGCCAGCCATTCGGTGCCGGCCTGCTGGTACGGCAGCAGGATCCAGGGCAGTGGCCGATCCCGGCTGCTGCTGAGCTCGTCCCAGGCGCGCCGACTGAGCTCGCGGGCTTCGGCGATGTCGCCGTCGTGGTTGAGCGCGCTGATCAGACTGATGAGGTAGGCCACGTGGTGGAAAAGGACCAGCGGGACAGGGTCGTTGAGCCGACACCGTACGTTGTACGCCCGCCTTGCCTCGTTCACCGCTGTCCGGCTGTGTCCCACGGCCGCCAGGACCGGCGGGCGCAACAGCGAGGCCATCAGCCAGATGCCGAGGTTCGGTGCCTGCGCGGGGGCCTCGTCCAGATCGTCGAGGAGCGTCAGGCCGCGGGTGGGCTCGCCCAACATCAGGCGCAGACACCCTTCGTTGACCCTGAGCATGCGCTGTTCGTCCGGGCCGGTCAGCCGGGCGCGGGCCGCATCGTTGAGCCTGAGCGCGCCGACGGCGTCGCCGCAGGTCCAGCTGAGGTTCATGCTGCGAATGAAGACCGCTTGCAGCCTTTCCTTGTCGGTGAGCGCCAGGGCCTCCGCCTGCCGCAGCACTTCATCGGCGTCGTCGGGCTCGCCGTTCTCGAAGAGCGACGCGCCGAGCAGCAGCAGGCTGCGGGCCGTGTGGTGGGGCAGGGCCCGCAGGAGGGTGACCGCCTGCTGGTAGTCGCCCGAGTACCTGGCGAGGGTGGCACCCTGCAACAAGAGAGCAGGGTCGGCCGTACCGCCCGTGGCCAGCCGCAGGTTGGCGATGTGCAGGGCGTCGTCGCGGCGGCGGGCCCCCCGGGTTTCCGTCCGTTCGGCCTGGGCCCTGAGCAGGAGCCGGCCGCGGATGGTGGGAAGCGCGTCGCGCAGGACGTCCCCGTACAGCGGATGAGCGAGCGCGACGGTGGTCCGTCGTCCCTCGCTCAGCGCCCGGATCAGGCCGGTCTCCTCCAGGTCGGCCACGACCTCGGGGGTGGCGGTGGCCTCGGCGTCGGCCAGTGGCACCGTTCCGCACAGCGCCAGCAGTTCCAGTACGGGGCGGGCCTGCGGAGCCGCGGTGGCAAGGCGCTGTTTCACCAGTTCGGCCAGCTGCCAGGTGCTGGGCAGGCGCTCGCTGGTCAACTCCCAGATCTCTCCATGGGATTCCAGCGTCCCCGACGCGACGGCCCCGTGAACGAGTTCGCGCAGAAACAGCGCGTTCCCTCCCGATGCGGTGAACAGCGTGTTCAGGGTGCGCTGCCCAACGCGGCTGCCCAGCACGGTTTCCAGTACCTGCTCGACCTCGTCCTTGTGGAACTCCCGGAGCTCCACGGAGAAGGCGTTGCCTCCCTTGACGAGGGCGTCGACAGCGTTGCCGACCACCTCACCGGTCCGGACGGTGGTGATGACGCGAACGACTCGGGCGTCCATGAGCTGACGCAGCAGCACGGCGGACGTCTCGTCCAGGAGGTGCAAGTCGTCGACCAGCACCACGGATTGCCTCTGCTCGGGGCCGGCGAGCTTGCGGGTGACCGCCGCGAATCCCTGCACCGGGTCCGACAGGTCGACCCCTGACGGCAGCAGATGCGCGATGGCGCCCAGCGGCACAGCGCGCGCCGCTCTGCTGGCCGTCGCCCGCCCCACGCGGGTGCCCTCACGGGCGATGCTCTCCAGACACGCCTCCGCCAGGCGCGTCTTTCCCACTCCCGCGGGGCCACATATGACGAAGGCCGAGTACGAAGGCTCTGCCCACACGCCGGCGAAGGAACGCAATTCCTTCTCTCGTCCGACCAGGGGCCAGCGCCGTGCCGTCACATCCACGATTCACCTCACGCGGCATCGGTAACGCATTCGCCATGCGTGTGAATGAGGTCTCATGGCGCTCTCCACGCCTGCTGTCACGGATGGTCACCGTGGAATGTCTCACAGCTACCAGAGGAAGCCTCTTTCAAGCGTACGCCTGAAGATCCGCGCTGTGAATGCGGTGGGAATTCCCCATATTCAGGGCAGCCGTCGTCCTGTCCACCGCATCGCAATCGGCGAGGTGGCGTCGAGAATGAACGAACCCGGTACGCCCTGTCAACTCCTGAGGACGGATGCCGGGAAACGCGTGGCGACTGACGGTGTGTCATTACCCAGCCGTTTACAGGGCATTGTCGCGGTCCCGGCCCGACAGACTTTCGGGTGCCGGGTATTGACAAAGGCGGCGGCCCTGCGGTTCATTCTTCGGGCCCCGTCGACGCCGCGCGTCAATTCGGTCCGAGTTCCGTACTCGAAGCACCGAATCTCTCATTGACGGATCACCACGCCCCGCTGTTCCTCAAGGCATCCACCTGAGTGACAAGGGACTTTTCATGACCTGGCGGCGCCCGGGACCGACGACACGGGAGGAAAGCAACTGATGTGTTCGGTGAGGAAGACAGTGGTCACGGCCGCCATCGCGGCACTGCTCCTGGTGTTGACCATGGCCTGCACCCCCTCCGATGAGTCCAACGCGAAGGACCGCCCCTCCGCGGGCGCCGGCGACGGTGGTCGCCAGGGACCGACCAGTGACGAGGAGTTGGAGGAGTGGCGGAACGGCGGCTGGAAGGACTGGGACGAGGACCACTGGCCCCGCGGAGCGGCCGACTTCATCAACCCCTTCATCGACAATCTGTGGGACGCCGACCGACTGCGCGACGCCGACAGAACGCCGGACGACGAGCAGAAGCCGGAGATCCCGCCGGACGACGACGGCACGACCGACCCGCAACCCTCACCGGTTGAGGCACAGAGGCTGGACACGCCGTACCACGACGCTTCACCCGCCACAGGCAAGCTCCTGTTCGACATGCCCGACGGCCAGGCAGTCTGCTCGGGGACCGTGGTGAGCGACCCGGCTCGTCCTGGCAGAAGCAACCTGGTCTGGACGGCCGGCCACTGCGTCCACGCGGGCGCCGAGGGCGGCTGGTACCGCAACGTGATCTTCGTGCCGTCCTTCAACGACACAGGTCTGACCGGCTCCGCACTCCAGAGCGCCACCGAGGAGCAGCTGGCCCCCTACGGCACATGGTGGGCGACCGAGGCGGCCACCTCGCAGCAGTGGATGGACGGCGGTGGTGAGACATCGCAGACCAGCTCCGCCTACCCCTATGACTTCGCGGTCGTCGAGGTCACCGACCCGGACTCCTCGAAGTCCCTCGAGGAGACGATCGGCGCCTCGGTGCCGGTCTGGTTCGACGCCCCCACCTCGGCGGACATCGACAGCGTCGACGCCCGCGGCTACCCCGCGGCAGCTCCCTACGACGGCTACGGCTACGAGCAGTACCACTGCTCGGACGATCCGGTGCGGCTGTCACTCGACGCCGCGGCACCCACCATGCACCAGGTGGGCTGCACCATGACCGCGGGCTCCTCGGGCGGGGGCTGGTTGACCAGGCGACCGGACGGCAAGACCGCGCTGGTCAGCAACACCTCCATAGGCCCGTTGGACGACGACGGCTGGCTCGCCGGCCCACATCTGGGAGCGGAGGCCGAGGAGGTCTTCGACGGCGTCCGCGAGTAGCCCCTCGGGCAGCCCGGGGCGGAGCCGGGTACCGGAAGCCATGTCTCTTGAGTATCGGTTGCTCAGGTTTCCGGTCCCGACGCGCGACAGCATGGTCGTCAACCCGTCACAGACCCGGGCACGGTTCGCCCGGGACTGGTGTGACTGTTTTCCCATGCAAGGACCCCGCCATGTCCCTCCCGACAACCATCAAGGCCATTCCGGTACCACCTCGGGAATCGGCAACCGTCACGCATGTCGGCATCGGGGTGCTCAACCGCTATTTCCGGATTACCGAGCGGGGATCCCGCGTCTCGTTCGAGGTACGCGGCGGCATGGCGACCTTCTTCGCGATGGTGTACGTCGTCGTACTGAATCCGATCATTCTCAGTTCGGGTGTGGACGCGTACGGTCACCGCCTCGACGTCGGCCAGCTGGCCACCGCCACCGCCCTCACCGCCGCGTTCACCACGTTCCTGATGGGAGTGATCGGCAACATGCCGATCGCCCTGGGCGCGGGCGCCGGCGCCACCAGCATCGTCACGCTCCAGCTGGCGCCGAGGATGAGCTGGCCGGACGCCATGGGCATGGTGGTCCTCGCCGGCATCGCGATCATGATCCTGGTCGCCACCGGCCTGCGTGAGCGGGTGATGAACGCCGTGCCGACCGGCCTGCGCAAGGCGATCGCCATTGGAATCGGCCTGTTCATCGCGCTGATCGGGCTCGTGGACGCCGGCTTCGTCAGCCGGGTGCCGGACGCCGCGCACACCATCGTGCCGCTCCAGCTCGGGGCGGACGGTCACCTGACCGGCTGGCCGACGCTGGTGTTCATCACAGGGGCCCTGCTCACCTTCACCCTGATTATCCGCAAGGTGCCCGGCGCCGTACTGATCAGCATGCTCGCGACGACCGTCCTGGCGGTCGTGATCGACACCGTCGCCGGGGTCGGCCCCGCCGCATGGGGGCTGACCGCTCCGCACTGGCCGGGCAATCCCCTCGCGAGCCCGGACTTCGGGCTGCTGGGCAGCATGAGTCTGTTCGGGGGGTTCGGCGAAGTCGGTGTGCTGACCGGAGCGCTGTTCGTCTTCACCGTGCTGCTGAGCTGCTTCTTCGACGCGATGGGCACGGTGCTCAGCATCGGTGAGAAGGCCCAGCTCCTGGATGACAAGGGCAGGCTTCCCGGCGTCAACAAGGTACTCACGGCCGACGGTGTCGCGACCGCGCTCGGTGGCGCCGCGTCCTGCTCGGGCAACACCTGCTACGTGGAGTCCGCCGCCGCCGTCACCGAAGGAGCCCGCACGGGACTCGCCTCCATCGTCACCGGCCTGCTTCTGCTGGGCACCCTGTTCCTCACCCCGCTCGCGGCCATGGTTCCCGCACAGGCCGCAGCCCCGGCACTGATCGCGGTGGGCGCCCTGATCCTGGCCGGCGGCATACGGGACATCGACTGGGACGACCGTACGATCGCCGTCCCCGCCTTCCTGACGATGCTGCTCATGCCGTTCACGTACTCGATCACCAACGGCATCGGCATCGGCTTCATCACCTTCTGCCTGCTGCGGCTGGCCTCCGGCCGTGGGCGGGAGGTGTCCCCGGCGCTCTACGCGGCCTCCGCGGCGTTTCTCCTCTCCTACCTCATGCCGCAGTTCGGACTGGCGTGAGAGAAAGACCGAAAGACGGTGTTGACCATGATGGAGAACGGTTCGGCAGCCTACGGCCTGGCCCAGGGCAGTGCGACGGTGATCATCTCCCAGCGAGTCCCCCGGGGACGGGAAGGGGCGTACCGGCAATGGCGGAGCAGGACCCGGCGGATCGTCACGACGTTCGAGGGCTCCGAGCGCGCGGAGGTTCACCCAGGGCACGCGGCGGACGGCGAGCGGGTCACCGCGTACCGTTTCGCGAACCTCGGTCGGCTGACCACCTGGCTCAGGTCAGGGCCGGGCCGCTCCGTGCTGGCGGAGAGCACGTCCCTGTTCGCGGAACCGCCCACGCTGGAGATCAGGCTCGGTACGCCCTGGCAGGAGCACGGCAGCATGGTCGTCTCCCACCACCTGCGGCCGGAGTGCACGGAAGACTTTCTGTACTGGCAGCAACGGCTCCTTCAGGAACAGGAGAAGTTCCCCGGCTTCGGGGGAGCCGAGCTCTACCAGCCCGAGAAGGACGCCCAACTGCGGTGGGTCGTCTCGTTCTTCTACCGGACCGGCGCACATCTGAGGGGATGGCTGGAGTCCGATGTGCGTGCGAGCCTCCTCGACGAGGGCATGGGCTGGCTCGTGACCACCCACGATCGTTCGCCGGCCGGCGACGGAACCTGGCCGCTGGAGCACCGGTTGGAGTCTGCAGGTGCGGCACGGCAGATCACGCACATGGTGCTGGGGGAGTGGAGGATGGGCGGGGAGACCGCGCGATGGGTGCAGCTGGTCGTCTCCGAACTCGTCACCAATGCCGTCCTGCACGCCCGGCCACCCGTCTATCTGCACCTGCATCGGGAGGTCTTCGGACACCGTGTGTGGGTGGGCATCACCGACGGCGGTCCCCTCAATCGCTGTGCCCCGGAAGTCGTCAGCCGCGGCCTGGGCGAACACGGCCGGGGGCTGACCATCATCGACGAACTGGCCAACTCCCGTGGTGCGCGTCCTCATCCCGGAGGCGAGGTCACGCACTGGGCCCGGCTGTCCGCCCGGTGAGCCAGGGCTGCGGCAGGGCCGGGACATGGACCAAGTGAGTACCGCTTGCTCATGTGGGCCGATCTCTCCGGGTGCAGGGTGGTGCGCACGGCACAGCCCCTGACGTCCGGGGACCCCCACCGGATGTGAACGCAAGGAGTACGAATGCGAAGATCGGTCATCGCATTGGGAGCCGGTGTTGCTCTCGCCCTCGCCACCTCGCTGGCGGGTGTCTCCGCCGAGGCGGAGGTCGAGCCCGAGCCGGATGGAACACTCACTGTCTCCTCGTCACGGGTCGAGGTCGGTGAACCGATCACCCTGACGTATTTCACCTACCACCCCGATCCCGAGAACTGGGTCGCCCTGGAAAGCGACGGCGGCCCCGATGTCAGGCGTGCCCTGGCCCCGAGCGCCAAGGTGGGCACGGCCACCCTCTCCACCGAGGGCCTGGCTCCCGGCACTTACAGCGCCTCTTTCAGGGCGAAGGAGAACAGCGTCCTGCTGGCGGAGCCCGTCAAGTTCCGGGTGACGGCCGACGAGCCACTGCGCTTCCTGACGTCGAGCATCCCGCTGCGCAACGCCCGTGCGCTCGCCCCCTACAGGGCGACGGTCGGCGGCCTGGTCCGGCACGCGGGCGACGACCTGGCCTTCCGCAAGGTCTCCGGGCCCCGATGGGTCAGGGTCGGCAAGGACGGTTCGCTCTTCGGAACCCCGCACCAGGACGACGCCGGTCCGTCACCACAGAAGGTCACCATCGAGGCACGGAACGCGGACGGGGAGACCTCCACGGCCACCGCCGAGGTCCATGTCGGAAAGCCCGGCGCGCAACTCGTCCCGCATCTGCGGATGATGACGTGGAACATGGCCTACGGCGGCAGCGAGGTGAACGGCGCTCGTGACAAGCAGCTGGCACTCCTTCTCGACCACGACGTCGACGTCGTGGGCATCCAGGAAGGTGACGCCGACACCGCCAAGGAACTCGCCGAAGCACTGGGCTGGTACTACCAGCAGACCGAGGACGTGGATGGCGACGAGGATTCGGTACTCGGCGTCCTCAGCCGGTACCCGATCCTGTCGCAGCGGCCGGTGGAGGTCCCCTCCGAGGTGGGCGCGCTCGCGATGCGCACCATGATCAGTCTGGACGAGCACCACAAGCAGGACCTCGTCGTCTGGAGCACCCATCTGTTCTACGAGCCGTACGGTCCCTACGACGCCTGCTTCGGGCGCCTGACCGAGAAGGAGTTGATCGCGCGTGAGGACGCCTCGGGACGCACCGCGGAGATCAAGACGGTCCTCGCGGCAATGCAGCCCGACCTCCAACACGCCTCGCGAACCCCGGTTCTGCTGACCGGCGACTTCAACGCCCCCTCGCACCTGGACTGGACGGCGAGGACCAAACGCTGCGGTTCCACGTCGGTGGCCTGGCCCACGTCGATCCTGCCCGCGAAAGCGGGGCTGAAGGACTCCTTCCGGATGGCCAACCCCGATCCGGTCAGCGAGCCCGGCAACACCTGGTCCCCGATCTATCCGACGTTCACCGGCGGCTACGGCTATGACGACCACGTCGGCGAACCCGAACCGCAGGACCGGATCGACTTCGTCTACTTCAAGGGCGGGCTCTCGGCGCTCACCTCGGACGCTCTCGCCCCGGGCAACCCCGAGCCCGCGCCCCAGCACCGCGACAACCTCTACCCCAGTGACCACGCCGCAGTTCTCTCAGTCTTCCGTGTGCGCTGACCCATCCAGCAAGTGGTGGCCGGCCACTGATGCGGTCGGCCACCACTCTCACAGCAGGTTCCTCGGAGTTCGGCACCGGGTCGGCGATCCTGTGCCGGCACTCGTGTCGTGCCGCCTCGTCAGGAGACGACGAAGGTCAGGTAGACCTGTCCGTTCTGACTGCTGGGCTTCAGCGTCGTGGAGAGCGTTGCCGAAGTGGTCGCCTCGGCCGCGAAGGAACCGCCGCCACCTCCGCCGCCGCCGGAGAAGCTCGTACCGCCGCCACCCCCGCCGCCGCCACCGCCGTAGCCGCCGCCACCGCCGCCGCCCCCGCCGTTGGTGTAGCCGTTGCCGGCCCACATGCCCTCGCCGCCCTTGCCACCGGAGTCGATCGACTCGATGGTTCCGACGTTGGCCCACGGAACGGACGGTGAGGCGCCGTTCTTGGCGCGTACGGGGCCGCCCATCCCGCCGATTCCGTCGTTGCCCTTCTTGCCGTGCTTGGAGTCGGCTCCGCCGCCGCCCTTACCACCGTCCCCGCCGAAGCCCTTGTCGCCGGCCTTGCCGCCGCCTCCGCCGCTGGTCTTCGAACCGCCGCCGCCACCCTTGCCGGTGACAGCGTCCGAGGTTGCCACGGCCTCGCCGCCTCCCGCGCCGTTCGCGCCGTCGTGGGTCGTCCCACTGGCTCCGCCGCCGCCACCGCCGCCGGCGAGAGCCAGGACGTTCGTCGAAGTGCAGTGGCCATAGCCTTCGATACACGGCTTGGGACCCATGCTGCCGTCGGGCTTCTTCAACGCCTCCGAAGAAACGATGGTGGAGGAACCTCCGAGGCCGCCCACGCCCGTACCGCCCTTGCCTTCGTGTCCGACGTAATAGAAGAGGCCGGGGGTTCCGTGGTCCGAGACGTATTCGGAGACAGTGGTGGTCGTCCGGGCCATACCGCCGTTGCCGCCCTTGCCTCCCTTCGTGGTGTCACCGCTGCCCTGGGAGCCCCGACCTCCGTCGGCACCGAAGGCGGTGACGACCATCGGTGTCGCCCCCGAGACGGATGGATTCATCTGCCGTGCCTGCGCCACCGCATCGGTGATGTTCACGGCCGCATTTCCTTTGGCGGTGGGCATGCTGCACTGAACGCCTTCGCTCACCTCGACACAGGTGGGAGTGACAAAGGTGAAGTAGACCTGCCCGTCACCGCTGGTGGACGCGGGATCTGAAACCGGCGTCGCCGGACTCGTTGCCTGGGCCGCGTAGGAACCCCCGCCGCCGCCACCCCCACCCTCATGACTCGTGCCGCCACTGGCGCCGCCGCCGCCACCGCCATAGCCGCCACCGCCGCCTCCGCCGCCCCCACCGACGTAGCGGATGTCGGACCACATGCCCTGGCCGCCTTCACCACCGGAACCGATCGATTCGATGGAGCCGGCGTTGGCCCAGGAACCGGGGTCCGAGGTGCCGCTGTCGGACACGACGGGGCCACCCATCCCGCCGATGCCGTCGTTGCCTTTCCCGCCTCGCTCGGCGTCGGTTCCGTCGCTGCGCCTTCCGCCGTCACCGCCGACGCCTTCGTCACCTCCCCTGCCGCCACCGCCGCCGTCGCCCTTCGACCCGACATGGCCGCCGGCGTCGGCAACGCCGCTCGAGGCAGTGGCCGTGGCCTTACCGCCGTTCGCGCCGTGCCCACCGTTGTAGGTGGCCCCCTTCGCGCCGCTGCCTCCGCCTCCACCGCCACCGGCCAGCGCGAGGACGTTCGTGGAGGTGCAGTTGCCGTAGCCGTCGATACACGGTTTCGGACCCTCGCTGCCGTCGGCACCCGCGTCGAGATTCTGCGAGGAGACGATGGTCGAGGAGCCACCGAGTCCTCCCGCGCCCGTGTTCGCCGCTCCTTGGCGCCCGAGGAAGTAATACAGATCCGGGCTGCCGTGCGCGGAGGTGTAGGCCGAGACCGTGGTGCCCGTTTGGGCCGTACCGCCCTTGCCTCCCTTACCGCCGTCCGTCGCCTGCCCCTCGCCCTTGGCCCCCTGGCCTCCGTCGGCGCCGAACGCGGTGATGACCAGCGGCGTCGACTGCGAGACATAAGCGTTGATGTCGTGCGCTCGCGACACCAACTCGGTAAGGTCCACGCGCACATTGTCCGAACCGACAGGCGTGGCGCATTGCACGCCTCCGCTCACTCCCGTGCAGGAAGGCGTACCGGCACCGGCTGTGGCCGATGCCGAAACGGAAGGCAGCGCCGACGGTGGTGCGGAGGGGATGGCTGAGGACGAGGCCGACGCGGAAACCGAGGGAACGGCGGCATCCGTGGTCCCGGCCGATGCGGATCCCATGACAGCAGTGGGTACGACCACCGCTCCAATGAGCGCACCGACGGCTATCGTGCCGCCGATCAGATTGCTTTTCCTTCGTTTACCCATGGGAAATCTCCTTTGCGTTGACGCCTTTGAAAGCGGAGTTGGCCGGGCCGTCCATTCGACCGGCGGACTTACCGGCACTGCTCGCGAACCCGGCATGCATTTCTTGGCGGGCCCATGCAGCGTGGCAGCGTGCGGTGTGAACATGGGTCGGCCACATGGCCCCTCCGGTGGATGAAGGGCGAAAGCGTGGTGGATGACAGATGCCTGGGACGACGTCCGGACGCAGCTGGGGCCGATTCTGTCCACGGTGCGGTCGAGGATCGATCTGCGGCCAAAGCGGGTTCGTATTACGCCAGTTGGCACTGCCCAAGGGGACTGGGGCGCCTACGCTGCCGACATCAATCGACGGATGTGGCCGACGTGGCACCCGTGGAGGGCCAGTTCAGAACAATCAACTCGGGCCATTGCTCGCGCCACCGTGCTGCCTTGGTCTCATAGACCGCCCGTGGAGCGAGCACTGGGTTCGGCCGGACGACGAGGTTGAACACGTCCGACAGACCGTGCGGGGCATGGACGCGCCACCGGCCGGCCGCCTCCACACGTGTGTGCGCCTCGATCATGGGCATCAGCTTGGCGAAGATCGCGGGTCGGACCTCAACTCCGATGTGCTCGGGAAGCTCGGTCAGCGGAGCCGGGCCGTGCCGGTGGAAGAGGTTGGGGACGAGTACGTAGTATCCGTGCGCGGCCAGTTCGAGGGCCATCTCCCGCAGCACGGGTCGGATCCCGAACCCGTCCGCGTACATCAGCCCCCCGGGTGGCGCCCGGGACCGTCGGGGAAGGCGGCGAAAGCGTCGGACTGGCCGTCCGCGGTGGGAATGTGCAGCGTCTTGGTGAGCTTGAATCTCCTGTCGTCGCTGATGTGTCGAGCCTGTGATCAACATGACGGAGGCGCAGCCCGCGCGGCAGCGCAAGACCCTGGATACAACAGCGGGCCGGCACCATCGGCCCGTACGGCACTCAGAGGAGCACCGGGTCACCAGTCCGTGTGTGGCGCGATGCCGTCCCGGTAGTCATGGCTGGAGAACGGAGCCCACCGGGGAGAGCCGATGCCAGCTCCTCAGGCGACAGTGCTGTTCGCGAGATTGCTGTCGGTCGGCCGAATGATCCCGTCCATGCTCTCTAGGGTGTTGGAGACATCTGCCAGTGAGTGAACTGGCAGTGGAAAGTGTATGAGCTAGCCCAAGTGAATGAGTGGACGCTGCTATCTTGATGGAGAGTTGGAGCGTACTTGGAGGGTGAGTGAGTCAGGGTCAGGGTCAGGAGCTGGCGCCCGAGGCCGCGATGAACGCCACCGAAGCCCGTAAGGAGCTCTTCGCCCTGGTGAAGGCCGCCGAGGAGGGCGGGGTCACGACCCTGATCCACAAGCGAGAGGATCGCGCACTGCTGGCACCACTGGACCGGTTTCCGGCAGCCCGGCAGGCCGACGCCTTCCCCTCCCATGCACTCAGTGCGGCGCAGAAGGACTTCGGTGACCTGATCTCGCGGGCCGCGCACGGCGAACCGCAGGTGCTGCGCCGGAGCCGTACACCGGTCGCGGTGCTGCTGCCCGTCGACGCCCACTCTGCATCCCATTCGTCCGGTCCGGCCGCAGCCGCCGGTGCGGAGCCCGCAGGAGGTGCGGTGAACAGCCAAGGCACTCAGGGGCGCGGCAGCGCACCGCGCATGCTCGCCACGCTGGGCGACACCATCGGTTCCGTGCTCGCCTCCGGCCCGGCCGGCGGCCCCACGTTCGGGCTGCCAGGACTCGACGCGGCAACAGGCGGGCTGCAGCCGGGCCTGCTGACACTCGTCGCGGCGCCACCGGCCGGGGGCGGAAGCCTGCTGGGACTGGCCGCCGCCAGGAAGACCGCGCTCGTCGACGGCCGGAAGGTTCTGTACGCCGCGTCGGGCCCGAACCGTGCCGACATCTTCCGCCGGATCCTCGCCGCCGAGACCGGCGGCGACTACCCCCGCCTGAAGCAGGGCCGCCTCACCGAGCACGAGCAGCAGGCCGCCGAGCGGCTCCGCCAGCAGGCCTCCGTGCTCCTCATCGACGACGGCAGTGACCTGACTGCCGAAGCCATCGCGGAGACCGCCCCGCACGTCCAGGACCTGTCCCTCGTCGTCGTCGACCGGCTCCAGGCCGCCCACAACGCCCGCCTGCCGCTGTCCGGGGACCGACTCCCCGGCGCCTCCCAGGTCCTCGCGACCCTCGCGCGCACCCTGCACGTACCGGTCCTCGCCGTCGTGGACAGCGCCGATCCCACCTTCCTCGGTCTCCTGGACGCCGACGTCACACTGACGCTCGCCCCGACCGACGACCCTGCCAAGGTCCAGGTCACCGTCGCGGAGCGGGACTTCGGCGCGATCGGCACGGCGTACCTGCGCCCCGATCTGCTGCACGCCCGCTTCCTCGACGCCGGATCCGCCCCCGTCGGCACCACGGGCAGCGAAGGTTCCGCCCGGAGTCTCGGCACTGCCATGGAGCGCGAGTTGGCCGAAGCCGCGCTTCCCTACACATCCGGCGCCCGACAAGGGCTGCCGGCCTCCCTCACGCATGTGCTGGCCGCGCTGCGCGCCGCCCTGGCCAACGGGGACCAGGAAGCCCTGGCCGACCTCAGGCCGTCCCTGACCCAGACGGCCGCGGCGCCACAGCCGCTACCTGACGATGCCGAAGGACGCCGCCTCGCCGCCGCCCTGAACGCCTACAACACCACCGTGTCCGCCGGCGCCCCCGGGCAGCCTGCCGCCGTCCCGCCCGCCGCGGACAGCGCGCACGTCCCGGACGACGAGGGCGATGACGAACGAGAGCAGGAGATTCAGCCGGGGGATGAGGAGGACGAGCCGGACAGTGCACCGTTCCCCGCGTTGAAGCTCCTCAAGGACGCGGTCGCCCGCTCGAAGATGCACCCGATCAAGGTCATCCGCATCGAGGACCGGGAGAGCGGTCCGTGGCCGCTGATCAGTGAGCGCATGGACGGCGAACCGCGCTGGGTCCATCCCGAGGCCACCAGCACCCGGGTGCCCTACATCCGGGAGAACGGAAAGCGGGTCCGCCGCGATCAGCTCGCTGTCCCCGCCGCCTTCGGTGACGGGCTGCTGTGCCTGATCGACCGCAACGGCAGCTACCCGTCCGCGTGTTCGGCCGTCCCCCTGGCCCCGAACAAGCTGCTGCACACCGGGCCCCTCGCCGCGTTCGACAAGGCCGGCGCCGGAATCTACCTCATCGACATCCCGGAGTGGACCCGCACGGACATGCCGCACCCGCTGGGCCGGATCATCGACCGGCCCGACGAACACGGCCGCGTGTGGGTCACCACCCCGCACATCAAGCAGTTGGAGAGGCTCGTCCGCGACGGCCACCTCGCCGCGATGCCGGCCATCCACGACTCCTGGACCGGGAAGGCCAACGAGTCCCTGTTCAAGCCCTTCTACGCCGCCGCCCGCCAGGCACGTATCGAACTCGTGCAGGCCGGCGGCGCGCCCTACAAGGCCTACAAGACCCGGCTGTCGATCGCGCTGCGCCTGCTGTGGCCCAAGCGCGAGGAGCAGAAGTCCCCGTTCTGGCGGCCGGACTGGCGTATGAGCATGGTCGCCGAGGCCTCCGTCCGTCACTGGACCACGGCCTTCAAGGCGGTCCAGGAAGGCCACACGCTCATCGCCCTGCGCAACGTCGACGCGGCCGTCTTCTGGACACCCGACGACACACCGCCCGCCACGTACCGGATCGGGACCGGCTTCGGTGAGGTCAAGGCCAAGTTCATCCAGCCCGGCGAGATGATTCCCGAGGGTGACGACTGATGGCCGGGCCCACCGGCCACGGAGGATCCCTCGGCGCCGCCCTCAACGACCTCCTGCGCACCCAGGTGACCCCGCGCCACCGGCTGTCGACGTACCACGCCAAGCACTGGCACGCCCAGCTCAGCCAACTCACCGGAACCCACCGCGGATACCAGGCCCTGGAAGAAGCCGGCCTCGACGTGACCGTCAAAACGCTGCTCAACTGGCTGTCCGATGCCGAATACAACATCCGCCGCAGCTACCGCGACCTCATCCACACCGCCTACGAGAACGTCGCCATCGTCCCCGCCGACCCGATCCCCGACCGTTTCAAGGACGGCGACTTCGAGATCAGCGGCTGGGTCACCACCGGCAGCGACCGACGCGAACGCGGAACACGCGCCGCCGCGCCCCTGCGGATCGACGGCGGACAAGGCGACTGGGGCGCCATCGAGGCACTCTGGCTGGCCGGCGACCTCACCGATGTCGACTTCGAGGACCACTTCATCGATGACGTCATCGTGCAGGACATCGGCGAAGGCACCGACGGATGGACCTTCGACGGAGGCAACTACTCCGTCGAACTCAGGTGACCCACGACACGTAGAACCCGCGTATGCGCCAGCCCTGAAAGACCCGCGCCAGCACTGATCAGGTCGCTGGCGGCCGTGGTCGCGGTGGTGCCGCTAGGACGCGTATCGAGTCGTGCTCAACGGGTGGTCCTGGTGAGGTCTTCGATCCAGATCATCGAGGCGCGCAGGTGGAGACTGGCGAGGTAGCTGTCGGGAGTCTTCTCGTATCGGGTGTCTCACCGTCCCGGTTCCGGCCTCCTGGTACGTCACGCTCTGGGGCGGGTGAGGCACGTGGAGCCGACGTGAGCCGACCGGTGCACTGATGTCCGGGCGGGGACTCATGGGACATGGCCCGGCACCCGACTCAGGTTCCGGGGAGGATGCGGCGCGTTTCGTAGGCCCACATCGCGATCTCGACCCGGTTGCGGGCGCCGAGTTTGGCCATCAGGCTGGCCAGATGCGTCTTCACCGTGCTGAGGCTGATGTGCAGTGCATCGGCGATCTCGGTGTTGGTCAGCCCGCGAGCGACGGCGAGGAGCACCTGCTCCTCGCGGGCGGTGACGGGGGAGACCGGCTGGGCCACGGGCCGGCCGGCGGGCAGGTCCGCGAATGCCTGGAGCAGACGGACGGTGACGCTGGGCGCGATGAGCGCCTCACCGTCGGACGCCGACCGTACGGCCTGCGCCAGAAGGTCCGGTCCCGTGTCCTTGAGGAGGAATCCGCGGGCGCCGGCACGCAGTGAGCCGTAGACGTACTCGTCGAGGTCGAACGTGGTGATGACGACCACGGCCAGCGGGTCGGCGACGCCCGGGCCGGCGACCAGCCGGGTGGCCTCGAGCCCGTCGAGTGCGGGCATACGGATGTCGAACAGGCAGACGTCGGGGCGTAGTTCGCGGGCCAGACGTACCGCTTCGTGTCCGTCGGCGGCCTCGCCGACCACCTCGATGCCGGGCTGGGCGTTCAGCATGATCCGCAAGCCGGTGCGGATGATCGTCTGGTCGTCAGCGACGAGGACGCGAATGGACATCGCTCGCGCTCCTCGCTCGCGGCAGTTCGGCTTCGACATGCCAGCCCCGGTCAGTACCCGGGCCGACTCGTAGTGTGCCGCCGAGCAGGGTCGCGCGCTCGCGCAGTCCGGTAAGTCCGTATCCGTCGCGACCCCGGCCGGTGCGCCGGCCGTTGTCGCGCACGCTCACCCGTACCGTGTGCCGTTCCGCGGCGACCCGAACGACGAGCTCGGTCGCGTCGACGGCATGGCGCAGCGCGTTGGTCACCGACTCCTGCACGATCCGGTAGACGGCCGCGTCCACGGCCGGGGGCAGCGCGTCCAGTTCGCCTTCGAGCCCCAGGTCGACCCTGAGGCGACCACCCGGGGTGCGCACCAGGCGCTCCAGATCCGCAACTCCGGCAGGGGGCGCCAGCTCGGCACCGACCCCGCGGTCGCGCAGCGCGGCGACCATGGCGCGCATCTCCTCCAGCGTGCGCGCCCCTTCCTCCTCGACCCCCTCCAGCGCCTTGACGGCGGCCGACGGGTCGGCGCCCGCGAGCACCCCGCCCGCCTGGGCGATGATCACCATGGCCGACACGTGGTGGGCCACCGTGTCGTGCAGTTCCCGGGCGAGCTGCTCGCGCTCGCGGGAGCGTACCTGCTCCAACTGCCGCTCGCGAGCGGTCACCCAGAACCGCACGGCAGCCCCGACCACGCCGGGCAGCAGCAGGAAGACGAGGCCCACGACCTTTTCGACGACGGGGGTCTCGTCCGCGACGACACACAGCACGCCGACCGCGAGGATCACCGCGCCGCCCAGCACGATCTCGCGTCCCGATCCCCACCGGGGCAGCGCGTACACCAGCACGAGCACGACCGCGCCGGTGTACAGGCCGACGGACTCGCGCTGTGCGGCGACGAGCGAGGCCACCTGAAGCAGGGTCACCGAGCCGAACGCCAGCGTCACCATCGCCAGCGGGCGGGTCCGGCGCCACAGGAGCAGCAGGCACAGCCATACGGCGAACACCACCGCCACCGGCCGCCACACGACGTTCTCCCGCAGGGCGGCCTCCAGCGTCACACCGGCCAAGCCCGCGGCGAGCAGCGCCCAGTCCCGCCGCACCCGGGCGGGCGCGTCGGGCGGCCCGGGTTCGGTCCACAGGGTTCGCAGGTCGTCTCGGAGCACGGTTCTCAGCCTAAGGACCGCGGCGTGTCGCGCATCGGCCGAAAGGATGGGTCGTCACTCCACCCCGGGGCCGACGGATCCGCGGCCCGCGGGCCGATGCCACGGAGCGCCGTGGCGACGAGCCTTGCGCATCGGCGGCCGTACAAGGACGGCCGACGAGGTGGTTGGAGGACCCGATGCTCTCGAAAGCCCTGTTGCGCCTGGGCGCAAGCGCCGCCCGCCATCCTTGGCGGGTGATCGCGGCATGGCTGATCGCCGCCACGCTCGTCGTCCTCGCCGCCGTAGCCTTCGGCGGTCGTACCGCGGACTCGATGACCGCTCCCGGACTGGACTCCCGACGGGCCGCGGAACTGATCGAGCGAGCAGGCACCGGCCAGGAGGGGATGACCGCCCAAGTGGTCGTCACCCCCCTCGACGACGGTGCGACGTTCTTCGACGACAGCGCGCGCACCGCTCTCACGCGGTTGCAGACCGAGGTGAAGCGGCTGCCGCACGTGCTCGGCACGAGCGACCCGGCGCTGGCACTCGACGCAGGCCGGGACACCGCCGTGCGCGGCGGACTTGTCTCGGCCGACGGACGGATCGCGGTCGTCCGGGTGCAGTACCCCGACCAGAGCCGACTGTCGGCCGAGGACCTCGACGCCCTCGTCGATCTCGGCGACCGGCTGCGCGCCGAACTGCCGCTGCGCATCGAGATGGGCGGGAACCTTTTCTACGCCTTCTCCGACGCCGACGGCGGCGTGAGTGAGCTGATCGGCCTCCTCGCCGCGGCCGCGATCCTGTTCCTGGCGTTCGGTTCGCTCGTCGCCGCCGCGCTGCCGATCGGCATGGCGGTCTTCGGGCTGACCGTCGGGGTCGCCACGATGACGCTACTGGCGGGGGTGACAGAGGTCCCCACCTTCGCACCGGTCCTGGGCAGCATGGTCGGGCTCGGAGTGGGCATCGACTACGCGCTGTTCGTGCTCGCCAGGCACCGGGAGTACCTTGCGCGCGGGCTCGATCCGCACGAGGCGGCCGGACGAGCGGTGGCAACGGCGGGGCGGCCGGTGGTCTTCGCCGGCGGCACCGTCGTCGTGTCGATCCTCGGCCTGGCGGTCGCGAACGTGCCGTTCATGACGGTCGGCGGGGTTGCCGTCTCGATCGTCGTCCTGATCATGGTGCTCGCGTCGGTGACGCTGCTGCCGGCCTTCCTCGGCGCGGCGGGCCCGCGCCTGGCCCGGGCCGGCCGGATCGGCCGGGCTCTGCAGACCAGGAAGCCGGGCCGACTCGCACGGCGGCGGGACCCGGCGGCAGGCGCCGCCCACGCCGCCGGGTGGCGGCGCTGGATCGGGCACGTCAGCCGGCACCCGGTGCCCTACGCGGTCGGCGCGGCGGGGCTGCTGCTGATGGCGACGCTGCCCGTGCTCGGCCTGCGCGTCGGCCTGCCCGACGACGGCTCACTGCCGCAGAGCCGTACCGAGCGCCGGGCCTACGACCTCGTCGCCGAGGGGTTCGGCCCGGGCATCAACGGTCCCCTCGTCATCGCCGCGGACCCCTCCGGTGATCCGGGAGTGGTGGACCGACTCGTCGGGGCGGTCGCGGCGGATCCGGGCGTCGCATCCGTGGCGCCGACGCACATCGACCGGGCCACCGGCGTCGCGACCCTCGTGGTGTTCCCGACCACCAGCCCTCAGGACAAGGCCACGGCCGACACCATCGCCCGGCTTCGCACGGACGTGCTGCCCACGGCGATCGGGCACGGCCCGGCCAGGGCCCACGTCGGCGGCGCCGCCGCGAGCCTGTCCGATGTGGGCCAACGCACCAGCCAACGCCTGCCGGTGTTCGTCGCCGCCGTGCTGGCGATGTCGTTCCTGCTGCTGATGCTGGTCTTCCGCTCGATACTCGTACCGCTCAAGGCGGTACTGCTGAATCTGCTGAGCATCGGCGCGGCCTACGGCATCATGGTCGCGGTCTTCCAGTGGGGCTGGGGAGGCGCACTCATCGGGCTGGAAGCGACGGTTCCGATCGTCTCGTTCATCCCGATGTTCCTCTTCGCCATCCTGTTCGGCCTGTCGATGGACTACGAGGTGCTCCTCCTCTCCCGCGTACGCGAGGAGTACCTGCGCACCGGCGACAACGGCACGGCGATCGTCGAGGGCGTCTCGCGCACCGCCCGGATCATCACCTCGGCCGCCCTCATCATGGTGGCGGTCTTCCTGTCCTTCGCCGTCGCCGACGACCCCTCCACCAAGATGTTCGGGCTCGGCCTGGCCACCGCGATCTTCATCGACGCCACGGTCGTACGCATGGTGCTGGTACCGGCGACCATGACACTCCTCGACCGGACCAACTGGTGGCTGCCGAAGTGGCTGGACCGGCTGCTTCCCCGCGGCCCGGTCGGCACCGACGACACCGACGCGGAATCCACGGGTGAAGCCCCGCGTCCACGGCTGGTTGACCGTTGACCAACTCCTGCCCGCCCTTGGCGCGTCCGGCACCTCAGCGAGTCACCCAGGGGCATACCGAGTCGTGATCAGCGAGTGGGCCTGGTGAGGTCCTTGATCCAGATCATCGAGGCACGCAGGTGGAGACCGGCGAGGTAGCTGTCGGGAGTCTTGTCGTATCGGGTGGCGATGCCTCGCCATGCTCTGAGCTTGTTGATCAGGAGTTCGACGGTGTTCCGCTCCTTGTAGAGATCGGCGTCGTGGCTGACGGGTCGGCCACCTCTGGAGCCCTTCTTCTTCCGGTTGGCGGCCTGGTCCTTCTTCTCCGGGATGACCGCCTTGATACGGCGTTTGCGCAGGTGGGCGTGGTTTCCGCGGGACGAGTACGCCTTGTCCCCGGCGACCGCGCCCGGCCGGACGCGGGTTCGGCCGACGGGCCCGCGTACCCGTACCTTCTCCAGGGCGGTGACGACGTCCTCGTCGAGGTGCATCCCGGCCGCGTCGTGGTGGGCTCGGGCGGTGGTGGAGTCGATGCTGACCAGGGACAGGTCCGCCTCACCCCGCTTCGCGGCTTCCGTGATCAGGCCCTCCAGCAGGGCCTCGAAGACTCCGGCGTCACGCCACTGCCGGAAGCGGTTGTGGACGGTCGACCAGGCGCCGAACACCGTTGGCATCTCCCGCCACTGCCCGCCCGTCTTGAACCGCCAGATCACGCCCTCGAACTGCTGTCGCAGTCGCTCGGGGTACAAGCCGTACTCGCCGATCGGCAGGTACGGCTCGATGAACTCCCAATCCGGATCGGTCAGTTGCACTCGCGTCACGTAAGACCGCCTATCGGACCGGACCGTGCCACGAAGGCACATCCCGCAAATTGATCACGACGCGATACCGCCCTAGTGCCGTGCATGGACTCGCTCAACGAGCGGCAATGCAAGTCGGCCGTGCCGCGGCACCGTCGTCCTGGCTGGGCATGAGCGAGCCTTCGCCTCCCGCATAATGCCGGCTGTGAAGGCTGGGGACTGCTCAGGATGCCTGTTCGCTGCGTCATTTACCGGGTTCCTTGCAGAAGGCCCCGGCGTTCTCGCCGGGGATGAACGCATCTCAAGACTGCTCTGACGTGCATTCTCGAGCGGACGTTTTTTGCGGCTCGATGTACTGGCGGACGACTGCCGAAGGTGCTTCGCCGCACGATGCGGAGAAGGCGAGGGCGTCCACAGGTGCGCTTGCATGATGGCGCGGTTGATCCGGCCGGTGAACTCCCACGTCAACGGGGCGCCTCTGAATTGAATCCGAGGCGCCCGCTGTTGGGCCTGGAGCGGGGGACCTTGTGGTCCGTTCCGTGACCTGAGTCGAGATCAGGCCTGGCGATGTGCGCGCGACCACCAGGTCCCACCGGCCAGAGGCCTACTGAGCCGTGATGGTTCAGAAGGCGAACGCCGATGCTCCTTGGGTTTCCTTGATGCAGGAATTGGCGAATGTGTGCTCGTAGTTCACGCGCGTGCCTCGCCATACGCCTTGGATGGTGACGACCACGGGCCGGTACTCCTTCGTGCAGGGCCGCCCCGAATCATTTCCGCGGAGGGTGGCCAGGCGTCCGAGGTCCCCGTTCACGCGGTCCAGTTCCGCACAGGCTTGCCGCGGGTCGGGGTGAGTTCCCGAGGTGGTGTAGGCACAGTTCAGTGTCACCGCGCGCTCCGGCGTCGTGGTGACGGCCTTCTCGCCGTGGCCCGTGGTGAAGACCAGGGCCGAGGGGGCGTACAGCGATGCCGGGGCGCTGTGGGCGGGCGTACTCAGGGGTCCCGCCACGGCTGCGGTGAGCAAAGCTCCTGACATTGCCCAGCGTGCCATCGGTCGCATGGTGTGTCTCCCTTCTCCTTGCGGTGCTGAAGGCTTCGAAGTACCCGTCCTAATGCCTCCGTTTCAGGGCGGACAAGAATGAACAACCCTCATCGCTTCAATTCGGACCAAATTGCTCGTTGAATTACTGGCTTGATTGATTGACCGGCCTCCAAGGCCGTGGAGGTGAGGGGTCTTTCGTGCTATCCGTCGGGCGCGGGTGTGGCCGAGGTGCCCGGGGTGCGAAATGGCCTGAATGCTGTGAGCCGTGCCTTGGGTGCCGTAATGCGCTCGTGTGCGAGTCGGATCCTTGGTGCTCAGCTCTCGTCCTCGTCGAGGCCGAACGCCTCCGGGAGCTCCAGCAGGGCGTCGCGCCAGGTTCCCTCGGGTTCCTTCCGGGCCGCGTCGCGAAAGAGGTCTGCGAGGCGATGCCGATCCTGCGCACCGAGACGGTGAAAGAGGGATGCCGGGTACTCGAACCATCTGGACGCCGCGTCCGGTGAGGCTTCCTCGTCCGTGCTGGTGTCCACTGCTGCCACAAGATGCGCCATGGCCGCCGCCAGAGTGCTGAGCAGCGGATCACTGAGGGAGGAAGCGGGCCGCCGGTGTCGCTCGCGAACCGGCCCTGAGGCGAGATCGTCACGAGAGACGTGATCGGGCAGATTCTCCGCGACTTCAACGAGGTCAAGGCACTCGTGGGGCAGGCTGGTCTTGGATCCGTTCGGAAGCCTCACCAGCGCCTTTCCGTGCCGGTCTTCCAAGAAGACAACGAGTGTTGACGCAAGATCGCCAGGATTCATGGCGTGAACCGTACTCCGGGATGCGGGAGTCCATTCGATGACGCCGGCCTGCGGATGGGGGCGGGAAGCGTCGCGGATCACCGCGTCGTCGGCGCCTGCGCGGCGAGGCCAGGCTCGCCTCCCTGGCCTGTTCGCATGCCGGCCTCGGTGGATTTCAGCCGCAGGATTGCTTGTTGGCGGATCGCTGAGGTTGCTCAGCCCTCCACGCCCGTGGCGCCGTGGGCTGATCCCACGGGCTTGGACTCCGGGGAGCCTCGTTGGGGCAGGTAGACCGACAGCACGGGCATCGAGGCGACGGTCAACAGCTCGGACTGCCAGTTCTGCAGGGTGGGGTTCCAGACGTCTGCCGCACCGAGTAGTCGCCTCAGTTCAGTGGGGCCTGAAGCTGCCGCAGCCGCTGTTCGTTGTAGGCGGCGACTCCCGTGATCGACTGGACCAGCCAGGACAGCAGGAAGACCGTGCCCATGCCCATGAGGAGGGAGTGCGAATAGATCGCCAGTCGCCAGCCGCCGACCTTGGCCCACTTGGGTGAGTCCTCCTTGGCGTACTCGCCGACCAGGTGCTCTTCGTCGGATTCCGTGCCTGCCTTGTGCAGTTCTTCGGACTCCAGGAAGCCTCGTTGCAGCAGCCGGACGGTCACGCCCACGTACAGGAAGAGCTGCAGGTACTCCGACTGCCAGTTCTCCGGGACGTCGACGGCGAAGTCGGCGAAGGTGACGTACTGGCGGCTGGCGCGCCCCGGTCCTCCCTCACCCGGCTGAATGAAACGCGCCCCCCGGCCAAAGACTCTTTGAGGAGTCTGACGGCCCGCGGGCTCGGGGCCGATCCGATCGACCGAACGGACGGTCACCAGCGACTTCTCCATGCGATCAGTGCTGGCAGTGCTCGCACCAGACCGTGCGCCGACCGGCGACGCGGCGTGCCCGCAACTCTCGGTCGCAGCGCGGGCAAGCCGGTTCGCGGTCGTCGCGATGACCAGTGAGCCAGGTTCGCCTCGGCGGTACGCATCCGGCGCGGGTGGACGTGGCGAGCACGCCGCGCATCGCCGTGAAGACATGCCGCGCCTCTGCGGCCTCAAGGGCCCTCGCCGGTCGCCGGGGCGCGACTCGGGCCCGCCAGAGGATCTCGTCGCTGAGCAGATTGCCGAGGCCGGCGATGAGGGACTGATCCATCAGCACGCCCTTGACCGCGCCCCGCCGCTCGGCGAGCAGGTCCAGGAAGTCCTCGCGGGTCATCTCCAGGGCGTCAGGACCGAGCCGGTCCAGCAGCCGCGCCAGTGCGTCTTGATCTGCGGCCAGCCGTATGCCCTGGAGCTTACGCTGGTCGCGGTAACGCAGCTGGCGTTCGTCATCGAGGGTCAGGACGACACGGTCATGGGCGACCGGCGGTTCGTCCGCGCGTGCGCAGACCAGTTCGCCCGTCATGCCGAAGTGCCAGATGAGGACGGGACCGTCAGCCACCGGGACGATCAGCAACTTCCCGTGACGCCACGGCCGGCCGAGCCGCCGCCCCTCCACCTCCCGGCGCAGGCGCTGGGCACTGACTCCGCGTAGTACGCCCGTGTCGCGCACCTCGACCCGCTGGACGCACCGGCCACTGCCGCATCCGTTCAGCACCTCACGGAAACCCTCGACATCGGGCAACTCCGGCATGGCTCACTCCCGGACCATGGGTGATCATGAACTTGAAGTGCTTGACAGCGCTTGACCACGTTGGTCGGTCGGCCCCCTCCGGTTATGGCCCATCACGTCTTCTCCTTTGGGCTGCAACCCTGCGGGGCCGTTCCGCTTCCGGGTACCCAGCACGGCCCGGTACGTGCGGGGTGGGCGCGGGCAGGCGTTACCTGAGGTAACTGACGGGAAGCGCGCCCATGGGGACCGGCGAGCAGGTGCCGGGACGGAGGCGCTCTGACCTCGTCCGCGCGCCTGTGGCCGTGGCGGTGGTCGGCGCGAGGTGGCGAGGGCTGGATCGACCGCCGTGATGTGGGTACGCGTGGAGACGCTCCGCTCGCCGAGGGTCTGCCGTCACGACTGGGGATTGATCGAAGTGTGCATTCTGAATGCGACTGCTTCTGATGCTGTTGCCTGTCCGCAGCTACCTGCTGAAACGCTCTGCCCATGATTCCGTCATCACGACACGCCGCTTCCGACTCGCCCGAGGGACGGACGACGGCCGTCGATGTGGTGGCCCTGGAAGCCGCGCTGCGCGATGCCGTCGATGGTGAGGTCCGCTTCGATGCGGGCAGCCGGGGGGCGTACTCCACGGACGGCTCCAATTACCGGCAGGTGCCCATCGGTGTCGTCGTCCCGCGCAGCGTGGAGGCAGGCGTGGACACGGTTCGGGTGTGCGCTCGCTTCGACGCGCCCGTGGTGTCCCGGGGCGGGGGCACGAGCCTGGCGGGCCAGGCAACCAATGCCGCCGTCGTGATCGACTGGACCAAGTACTGCCACGCGCTGCTGTCCGTGGACGCGGAGGCGCGGACCTGTGTCGTGGAGCCGGGGATCGTGCTGGACGAGCTCAACCGGCAGCTCGCTCCTTCCCGGCTGCAGTTCGGTCCGAAGCCGTCCACCCACAGTCACTGCGCGCTGGGCGGCATGATCGGCAACAACTCGTGCGGGGCCTCCGCACAGGCGTACGGCAAGACCGTCGACAACGTGCGCCGCCTCGAGGTCCTCACCTACGACGGGACCCGGATGTGGGTGGGTCCGACGTCGAAGGACGAGGCTGCCCGGATCGTCGCGGAGGGCGGCCGGCGCGCCGAGATCTACGCCGGGCTGGACCGCGTCATCACCGAATATCTGGCGGACGTGCGGCGCGGCTATCCGAAGATCCCGCGCAGGGTCTCCGGCTACAACCTGGACTCACTGTTGCCGGAGAACGGCTTCGACGTGGCCCGCGCCCTCGTGGGCAGTGAGGGCACGCTGGTGACGGTGCTGCACGCCGAGCTCGACCTCGTGCCCGTGCCGCCCCGCCTGTCCCTCCTGGCTCTCGGTTACGACGACATCTGCCGTGCGGCCGACGACGTTCCGCGCCTGCTCGAACACTGCTCGCCCAGCCAACTGGAGGCCATCGACGGTCGGATGGCGCAGCTGATGCGCGAGGAGGGTGCCTATCTCGACTCTCTCAACATGCTCCCGGAGGGCGACAGCTGGCTGATGGTGCAGTTCGCCGGCGACAGCCAGGAGGACGTCGACGAGCAGGCCCATGCACTGCTGCGCTCGGTGGGGCGCAGCGAGAAGGACACCACGGTTTCCTTCTCCGACGACCCCGAGCGTGAGGAGAAGATGCTCAAGGCGCGCGAGGCCGGACTCGGTGTCACCGCGCGCCCGCCCGACGACCGGGAGACCTGGGAGGGCTGGGAGGACTCCGCCGTCCCGCCCGAGCGCCTGGGTGACTACCTGCGCGACCTGAAGAACCTGTTCGCGGAGTTCGACTACGACCATCCCTCGCTGTACGGGCACTTCGGGCAGGGATGTGTGCACACCCGGATCCCGTTCGACCTGAAGAGCGCCGAAGGCGTGGCCGACTTCCGCCGCTTCGTGGAGAGGGCCGCCGACCTGGTGGCCTCGTACGGGGGATCCCTCTCGGGCGAGCACGGGGACGGCCAGTCACGCGGCGAGTTGCTGACCCGCATGTTCGGTGATCGGCTCATGGCTGCGTTCGGTGAGGTGAAAGCGCTGTTCGATCCCGGTGATCGGATGAATCCCGGCAAGGTCGTGGCCCCGAACCCGGTCGACGGGCAACTGCGCCTGGGAGCCGCTTGGCGCCCAGGCGACTCCGACACGCACTTCGGATATCCGCAGGACGACCATTCCTTCACCCGTGCCGTGCTGCGCTGCGTGGGGATCGGCAACTGCCGCAGCCACGAGGGCGGCGTGATGTGCCCGTCGTACCGTGCCACGCGGGAGGAGGAGCACTCCACGCGTGGGCGTGCCCGGCTGCTGTTCGAGATGCTCGGCGGCCACGGCGACTCGCCGGTCACGGGCGGATGGCGCTCGACCGAGGTGCGGGACGCGCTCGATCTGTGTCTGGCGTGCAAGGGGTGCAAGTCGGACTGCCCCACGGGTGTCGACATGGCGACCTACAAGGCGGAGTTCCTCGCCCACCACTACGCCGGCCGGCCACGGCCTGCTGCCCACTACTCCATGGGATGGCTGCCCCTGTGGGCGAGGCTGTCGCGCTTCGCCCCGGCGCTCGTCAACAACGCGCTGCGGGCCCCGGGCCTGGCCCGGGCCGGCAAGTGGCTGGCCGGCGTGGACGGCGCCCGCCAGGCACCGGTGTTGGCCGAAGAGTCCTTCCTCCAGTGGTGGCAGGCCCGCGGCTCCGACGCAGCGGATCCGGCCGACGAGCGGACCGTCGTGCTGTGGCCCGACACCTTCAGTACGTACTTCCACCCGTCCGTCGCGACCTCCGCCGTCCGTGTCCTCGAAGACGCCGGCTTCCGGGTCGCAGTGCCGACCGAGCCGGTGTGCTGCGGCCTGACATGGATCTCCACCGGCCAGCTCACCGTCGCGAGAAAGGTCCTGCGCCGCACACTCGATGTCCTGCGCCACTACCTGGAGGCGGGCACCCCGGTCATCGGCCTCGAACCGTCCTGTACGGCGGTGTTCCGCGCCGACGCACCGGAACTGATGCCCGCCGACCAGGACGTGCAACGCCTCGCCGGGCAGTTCCGCACCCTCGCCGAGCACTTGGTCCACCATGCCCCTGACGGCTGGCAACCGCCTGCGCTGTCGCGTCGCGCCACCGTGCAGACCCACTGCCACCAGCACGCCATCATGAAGGACGAGGCCGACCGTGAACTGATGCGCCGCGCCCATCTCGATGCCGACATCCTCGACGAGGGCTGCTGCGGTCTCGCAGGCAACTTCGGGTTCGAACGCGGCCATCACGAGGTCTCCATGACCGTGGGGGAACTGGGCGTCCTGCCCGCCGTCCGGGAGGCCGCTCCCGGCAACGTGGTCCTCGCCGACGGCTTCAGCTGCCGTACCCAGATCGAACACGGCGACACGGGACGCCGAGCCCTGCACCTGGCCGAAGCACTCGCGCTCGGCCTCGACGGAGCCCTCCCCGCCCACCAGCCCGAACGCCTGGCCCGGCGGCCGGTCGAGCCCTCGCGCGCCGCCCGATGGGCGACGACAGCCGGGGTTGCTGCCGTCACGGCAACGACCGCTGCAGCAGCCGTACGCGCATATCGAACGCGGAGCCGCCGCGGCCAGTAGCTCGCACACACAGTCGGAGGGACGTCTCCGGAACGACCAACCGCCACGACCGCCGACCCGGCGAACCCTCCCGGTCAAGCACTGGCGAGCCGTCCAGGACGGCTCATACGCGGGGAATTCAGGTGACACCACCTCGCGCGGAGCAGGCTCCTCTCCCCGGCCAGGGAGTGGTCTGTCAGTGCCGAGTGCTTCCATGGTCCGCACAGGGCATGTGAGAGGAGAACGGATGACGCGTACGACGCCGCCGCGCCCTTTGGATCTGACCGCGGTGTTCCCGGAGTTGGCCACGATGTCAAGGAACGTCACTCGGCTGCATCCACGGTCGGGTTCACCCGAGGTCGAGGACAGTTCGGTGGGTGGCCCGCTGCTGTGGCCGCGGGACGAGCCGTGGCCGACCTGCACGCGATCGCACGAGGTGTACGAGGTGGTGGAACTGGAGGCGGTGCGTGCCGCACATCACGCCACGGTCGCCCGATGGTCACGGCCGGAGGACGAACCGAGCACGCCCGAGGAACAGGCGATCCATGACCGGTCCAATCCGAAGAAGATCGACAGCCCTTATACGGATCCAGTGCCGCTCTTGCCTGTGGCACAGCTCTACGCCCGGGACGTCCCCGGCCTGCCTGCCCCCGATGGCGCGGACCTGCTGCAGATCTTGTGGTGCCCGTTCATCGACCACGAGGGCGACATCCCGGCCATTCACGTGCGCTGGCGCCGTGCTGACGAAGTGACCGTGAGACTTTCGTCGGCGCCGGAGCCGACCGTGATCGAGCTGGAGGACTATTGGCCCGCCCCCTGCGTCCTGCATCCGGAACAGGTGACCGAGTATCCGGACCTCAACCAGCTGCCCCCTGCCGTGGGCGCCCGCGTCCACGCATGGCAGGAGGAAACGGGCCACCACTACACCGAGTTCGCGGTGGCTCCGGGCTGGAAGATCGGCGGCTGGGGCGTTGTCTCATCGGATGACCGCGACCGTGCCGACCCGCCGCGCTGCGAGTGCGGCGCGCTGACCGAGCCCCTGTTCACTGTTGGGCTCAGTGAATGGAACGGGGACAACGAAGGCGGTTGGCGCCCGGTCGAGGACGCCGATGCTGATGACCGGCGATGCTACCCACCAGTGGGGGACCCGACCAGGATCGACCTGGGAGACGAACAGTTGCAGATCTACCGCTGCCCGGAATCCCACGAGCACCCGCCTGTGATCGTTCGGGTGTACCAAACGCTTTGACATCCTCTGTGAGGCTTCACGCCTGCCCGAGGGCATGTCATCCGCCTGCGGCGTCCTCGGCCTCCCAGCGCAGGAGGTCTCCCGGCTGGCACTTGAGTACCTCGCAGAGCGCGGCGAGGGTCGTGAACCGTACGGCCTTGGCGCGGCCGTTCTTGAGTACCGCGAGGTTGGCGGGTGTGATCCCTACCCGGTCCGCGAGCTCGCCCACGGACATCTTCCGCCTGGCGAGCATCACGTCGATGTCGACGGCGATCGGCATCAGATCACCTCGTCCAGCTCGGCCTGCATCTGGGAAGCTTCGACGTCGCGCGCGACGGCCTGCGCGAGCAGCATCCGCAGCACGAGCACGATGAGGGCGACCCCCAGGATGGCCACGCCGACCCCGCCCATGATGACGGTCACGCCGGGGTCTTCGCGCTGGCCCGGCGCATTGATGCCCGTGACCGCGAACCACAGGAGAGCAGCCGCCACGATCGCGCCGATCACGGCGTCCACGTACCGGAAGGCGGCGTGGGAGAACACGGTTCCGCGTCGCACCATCGCCACCAGCCGCCATACGCAGACCAGGGCGACCTGGACCGACACCATGCCCAGGATCGTGATCACGCGCAGCGGGGTCAGCGGGAGCGAGCCGTCCTCCGGGTCGTTCCCGCTGACCAACGCCCACATCATCCCGGCCTGTACGAACAGGGTGCCGGCGAGCACCACCACGAGCACGGCGCGCAGCGCACGCACTGTCAGCTTTCCCATGTCCCATCCTTCAATTGAGTTGCGATGGGAACCTATCGAAATTCGATAGGTTAGGCAAGGGCTGGAACGGAGGGCTGGCGGCGGTTGCGCACGGTGGCGGCACGACTCAGCCCCTTGCCACGGCATAGCGTCCGCATGAACGGTCTTGATCTGGTCGAGGTGGACCTCGCTCGGTGCAAATCGGACGCCACCCGGCTACGCCGAAGCCCTGAGGGAGCGGGCCTGCCCGGTGGGGAGCTCACCAGTTCTGGCGGCCTTGTGCGGTTGGCGGTAGGCGGCGGCCAACTCCTTGGGCCCGGGGTCGCGGCCGGTCGCGGGAGCCGGTCCTGGCTGCCAGCCCCGGGCCGGTGCCGTATGGGGTGGTGGTTCAGCGAAGGGGACGTGGCCTTCGAAGCGAAGATGGTCGTGGTGATGGGTGCCGGTGAACAGACGGGCAGACAGTCCGCTCCGGAAAGCGCCAGGACAGGCGGGCGCTCAGGTGAGGAAGTTGTCGCACCGCCTCGCGTTGGTCGGCTGCGAGTTACCCGGCGAAGGCGGGGGTGTCGGCGGCGAAGTCCAGCAGTGACGGGACGAGGTGACCTGTCGTCCATGGGCTGGGCCAGGGTTGCCTTGATCTGACGGCTCCGCCGCTGGGCGCGTGATGTGGACGCCGGTGCACGGCGAGGCTGCCCGTTGCGCGCGGCGGGCCCCCGACGGACGGGTCAGGCGGCGTGGCCCAGCGCCACGGGGCCGACGGGTTCCGCGGTCGCGTACACGGGACGGGTGGCGCGGACAGCGGCCGCGACCTGCGAGCGGCTCCGCGCGAAGACAATGAGGCGCAGCACCGCGAAGCGCGCGACACCGGCGAGTGCGGAGGCGGACAGGTAGACGACCTGCTCGAGCACCAATCCCGGTGCCGACGCCAACTGCCGCAGGACAAGCATCGCCACGGAGGTCACCGCGTACGCGGCCGCCGCCGACCCGGCCGATTGCACATGCTGGCGCCAGGTCGCGCGCCTGCCTGCGACGAAAGTGAAGCGGGCATGCAACTCGGTGGCGAGAAGCGTCGAAACCGCGGTGATCAGAGCATTGGCCAGGCCCCAGTGGATCCAGGAGGCGAGAGCCGCCACGGCGAAGCTGGAGGCGAGCCCGACTCCGCCGCCGAAGAGTACGAAACGGGCGAAGGCGGTGAAGGTGTCGGATGCCGCCTGCTGCTGACTCTGTGCTGTCTCCATGATCCGACCCCCCCCTTTGATCGCTCGCTGTTGTGTGCCGTGGCCGCCTGATGGCATTCAGGAAGGCCATCCGACAAGTGGCCCCTGATGCGGGAGCTGACGGTGCGTCTTCCTGTTATGCGGTGAGCCGCACGCGGATGCCCAGCGTGCTGTCCCTTCCCTGGAGCCGGCTCTGGAGGATCATGAGGCGGCCGAGGATGCCGTACTTGCGGCCGATGAGTTTGCGGTAGCGGGCGCCGGTTGTCTCGTCGGTGATTTCGGCGGTGGCCGGTACCTGTTCGCCCGTCGGGTTGCCACGCAGGTCGCAGGGGCCGACGAGGATGTCGCCGCGTGCCCGGATCCGCTTGACCTTCCAGGAGTCGGCGGGCGTCCGCACGCCCAGCGTGTCGCCGTCGCGGACCACCCACACCGGGGTGGCGACCGGGGTGCCGTTCTTGCGGTAGCTGGTGATGAGCATGTACTTGCCGGCGCCGAGCCGCGCCAGCGTGTCGTCCGTGATGCGTTTGTGCTCCTTGCCCTTGTGTTCGAAGTCGTCGGGTATGTGGGCGGCGTACTTCGAGGCCGGTTCGCGCATGGGGGTGCTTTCTTTGGAGTACGGGGGCGGACAGCGGGGCGCCCGTGACGTTGCGGGGTGGGATGAGTACCGCCCGCCGGGTGCGGGGACGGTTCAGCTCAGCGGGACGTCGAGGACGGCCTTGTGGTGGCTGAATGTCTCCATGGAATAGCGGCCGTGGTAGCGACCCATGCCGCTTTCGCCGACGCCGCCGAAGGGCAGGGTCGGTACGGCGAGGTGGTGCATGGGCAGGCCGAAGTTGAGGCCGCCCGAGGAGGTCTCGGCGGCGAGGCGGCGCTTGGTGGAGTTGTTCTCGGTGAAGGCGTACAGGGCGAGGGGCTTGTCGCGGTCGTTGATGAAGGCGATGGCCTCGTCCAGGTCCGCGACGGGAAGGATCGGCAGGATGGGGCCGAAGATCTCCTCCTGCATCACGGGCTCGTCGGGCCGGACGTCGGCCAGCACGGTGGGGGCGATGTACGTGTCCGCGCGGTCGGTCTGCCCGCCGGTGACCGTACGGCCGGAGTCCAGCAGTGCGGACAGCCGGTCGAAGTGCCGCTCGTTGATGATCCGTCCGTAGGCATCGGAGGTCTGAGGGTCCGCACCGAACAGCCCCTTGAGCGCGACGACCAGGGCGGCCTGCAGCTCGGTCGCGGTGTCCGGGTCGGTCAGGACGTAGTCGGGGGCGACGCAGGTCTGTCCGGCGTTGGCGAACTTCGTGGCCGCCAGGCGCTGCGCGACCGTGGCGATGTCGGCGTCCCGGTCCACGAACACGGGCGACTTGCCGCCGAGTTCGAGGACGACGGGGGTGAGGGTCTTCGCGGCGGCGGTCATCACGATGCGGCCCACCGTGCCGTTGCCGGTGTAGAAGATGTGGTCGAAGTGCTGCTCAAGGAGCACGGTGGTCTCCGGCGCGCCGCCCTCGACGACCGCGGTGGCGTCGGTGTCGAGGTACGCGGGCAGCAGCTCGGCCAGCAGTGCCGAGGTGCGGGCGGCGTAGTCGGCCGGCTTGATGACGACCGCGTTCCCGGCGGCGAGCGCGCCCGCGACGGGCACGAGCAGCAGATTGACCGGGTAGTTCCACGCCGAGATGACCAGGACGACACCCAGGGGGTCGAAGACGGTGCGGGCGGTGCTGCCAGGGACTCCGGGCACCGTCACGGGGGCGGGCCGCGGGGCGGTCCACTCCTCCAGGTGCTCCAGGTAGTCGTCGATCTCGACGATCGTGGTGTTGATCTCCATGGCGTCGGCCTCGGCACGGTTCTTGCGCAGGTCCGCGTAGAGGGCGTCGGCTATCGCCGCACGGTTGTCGGTGAGGAGGTCGCGCAGGCGGGTCAGCTGGTGTCGGCGCCAGGCCAGGGGCTTGGTGCGGCCGGTGCGGAAGGTGGCGCGCAGCCGGTTCACCAGCGCGGTGGCTTCGGTGGCGGTGAAGGTGTCGTCGAGGGTGAAGGCTGCCTTGGTGTCAGTCACAGTCGGGTCCCGTTGGGTGCGGCGGTGGGGCGGTGCGGGGGAAGCCGGTCGGCACGGAAGGCCTCGCGGTTCGGGGGAAGGAGGGTCGCGGCCCGTGGAGGTGGCGCGGTCAGGCGGTGACGGCCGTACGGTCGGGCATGGTCTCGGCGTCGCTCGACGCGGAGGGAGTGGCCCCGTCATCGCTGGACGCGGCGAGCGTGCCGGTGGCCGACGAGGGGGACCTGCGGCGGACCGCCAGGCCGACCATGGCCACACCGATGACCAGCAGGAACGCCATACCGGCCAGAGCGAAGCTCAGGGTGTACTGGCTCTCGGCGGGCAGGGCGGGGACGCCTGCGGGCAGGTTGTCGAGCGTCTTGGAGGCGAGCAGCGAGGTGACGACCGCGCTGCCGATCGCGCTGCCGGTGGAGCGGGAGATGGAGTTGATGCCGTTGGCGATGCCGGTCTGGTGGTGCGGGACGCTTGTCACGATCAGTGCGGGCATTGCGGCGTAGCCGAAGCTGATCGCGACACCGACGACCATGCCGGCCAGGATGACCGACGCGGTGGTGTCGTGGGCGAGGGTCAGCCAGGCGAAGCCGATGACGCCGAAGGCGGCGCCGGCGGCGAGGGTGAGACGGGCGCCGATGCGTCGTACCAGCACGCCTCCCAGCTGGGCGGCGACCAGCGAGACGAGGGCGGAGGGCAGCAGGTAGAGAACGGAGGCACGCAGGACGGAGGCGCCGAAGCCGTAGCCGGCGATCTCAGCGGGTGTCTGGACGAGATAGGAGACGCCGATGAACTGCGCGAACATGGCGAACCCGACGAGCAGTCCGGCGAGGTTGGTGAACAGCACCGGCCGGTGGACGAACATCTTCATGTCGACCAGCGGGTCGCGGACCCTGCGCTCCACGAGAACCCAGATGACGGTCATGACGACCGCGGCCGCGAAGAGGCCGAGTGTGCGGGCCGAGGTCCAGCCCCAGGTGTGGCCCTGCGAGATGGGCAGCAGGAGCAGCACGAGCAGCAGGGCGAGGCCGGCGGCGCCGAGCCAGTCGGTGCGTCCGCCCGTCCGCGTACGGGGCGCGGGGACGACGAGGGCGACTGCGATCAGGGCGGCGGTGGCCAGTGCCGCGGCGAGCCAGAAGACCTGGTGGTAGTCGGGGTTGGCACCCTGCGAGAGGAGTCCGGCGCTCACCAGGGCGAGGCCGCTTCCGAACCCGAGCGTTCCGCTGACCAGGGCCATGGCGCCGGGCAGCCGCGCGGGTGCGAGCTCTTGGCGCAGCACGGACAGCGCGAGCGGGAAGATCGCGGTGGCGGCGCCCTGCATCACGCGGGCCACGATGAGCCACAGCATCGAACTCGTGGTCGCGGCGAGCACGGATCCGGCGACCATCACCACCAGTACGCCGAGCAGGGTCGGCTTCGTGCCGTGCTGGTCACCGAGGCGGCCCAGCAGCGGGGTAAAGACCGCGGCCGACAGCAGCGTGGCGGTCGTGACCCAGCTGACCTGGGCGGTGGTGGCGCCGAGGTCGTTCTGGATGATGCCGAGGATCGGGACGACGAGGGTCTGCATCATCGACACGACCATGGCGGCGAGGCCCAGGACCAGGACGAGGCCGAGGCTGCCGGTGCGGCGATCCGGCGCGGTGGCGAGGGAGGACTTCACGGTCTTCTTTCCGGTGGAAGGGTGCCCGAAGGAGGGATGCATCGATGGTCGATGAGTCAAACCATTGAGGTACTCGATGCTTGAGGTCATCAAACAATGGCCATCAAACAATAAGAGCTGGTGGATGTCAAAGGTTGGGAGGTTCAAGCTTTTCGCGGTACCCTCGACGCATGTCCGCCATCCCGTCCAAGCCGCAGCTCATGGAGCTCCTCGCCCATTCGGTCAGTACGCACTACGCCGACTTCACGACAGCCGCCGCCGACATGGGCCTCACCTCCAGTCAGGCGAAGACCCTCACGGTGCTGCGCCGTGCGCCCGCCTCCATGCGGTCGCTCGCGCAGACCCTCGCCTGTGATGCGTCGAACATGACCGGGATCATCGACCGGCTCGAGAAGCGTGACCTGGTCCACCGCGAGGTCAGCGCCACCGACCGCCGCGTGAAGAACGTCGCCCTCACCGAGACGGGACAGAAGGCGATCGACACCATCCGCGAGCGGATGGAGCAGACGCAGACGGGCCTGGACCAGCTGTCCGACGAGGAACGCGCCGAACTCTTCCGCCTGCTGACCGTCGTCTTCCCACACTGATCCGCGCAGCGCGGGTGCCGCTCCGCCGAACTGTCGAGCACTGTCTGCTGCGCCGGCCGGGGATGCCCGCGAGGGCGAGCGATCTTCGCCCGCAGATGGACGGTGGTGAAGGCGGACTCGACGAAGTCGCCGGTCCGTAGAGGCATCAGCGCTGGGCAGGGACGCCGACAACTCGGCCTCGTCGTCTGCGAGTTCCTTGACTGACCTGGCGAACTGCTTGCCATGGGGATCGGCCGGAGTCCGCCTCCGAGGGCCTCGGGTGTCCTGTGAGCTGGCCCGGCAACGCGGCCCCCTCGACGTGATGTGCGATAACGGCCTGCCCGCCCACGACTGGTGCCTCAGGCAGCCGCCGCCACACGTCTGGATCTGAGTGCCGTGGCATGCGCCCGGACGATGACGATCGAGAGGCTGAATTCCAGGAGGGCGGAGGCGAGGAAGACTCCCGCCGGGTTGGGGATGCCGTTCTGGGCGAAGGAGATCAGCCGGCCTATGCCCCCGAGGAAGATCGGGACCGCCAGGAAGTGGACGAGCACTCCCTGCCGGCGGATGGTCGCCGCAGTCCAGAAGAACAGGGGAGCCCAGCCGAGATAGACGCCTGCCAGGAAGCGGTGCACGTTGTCCGCGTCCGCCGGGCCTCCCTGCGCCAGTAGTTGCAGGCCGTCTCCGAGCGCGATGGCGGTGGCGAGCAGCAGGCAGACACGGACGATGGTGTTGGCCGCTGCGACAGAAACGCGTACCGCCATCACGACTCCTTGTGTATACCGGAGTTGTTCTCAGGACTGGTGGTCAGACCTGCTCGGTGGGGCGTACGAGCAGTTCACCGACGGCCACGTGCCGGGGGCGGGTGACGATGTAGCCGACGGTGTCGGCGATGTCCTGGCTCTGGAGGCGCTCGATGTCACCCAGGCCGGCGGTGATTGCCTGCTGGACGACTTCCGGGTTGTGTGTGCGCAGTTCGGTGTCGACGCTGCCCGGCTCGATGACGGACACACGGACGTGCTGGCGCGCCAGTTCCTGGCGCAGCGACTCGCTGAACGCATTCACGCCGAACTTGCTGGCGCTGTATACGGCCATCATGGGGTAGGCGGTACGGCCGCTGAGGGAGCTGATGTTGACGAGGTCGGCGACCTGACGCGGCTCTTCGGCGGCGGCCTTCACCAGGTGAGGGACGGCGGCGTGGGCGGTGTACATAAGTCCCATGAGGTTGATGTCGATCATGCGCCGCCAGTCGTTGAGGTCCGCGCCGGGGGTGGGCCCGAGCAGCATGAGACCGGCGTTGTTGACCAGGACGTCCAATCGGCCCATGCCCTCGACGGTCCGCTCGACCGCCTCCGCGGCGGTTTGTTCGGTGGTGATGTCGGCGGGTACGACCAGGGCCTTTCCGCCGGCGCCCGTGATTTCCGTGGCGAGGCTGGTGAGCCGGTCCTCTCGCCTGCCGACCAAGGCCACGGAGGCGCCCTCGCCGGCGAGCTCCAGGGCGGTGGCATGGCCGATGCCGCTGGAAGCCCCGGTGACCAGGGCGACGGTTCCTTCGAGACGACGAGTCATGCTTAGGGCCTTTCGGTGAACGGCCACGTCGCTGCGGGCCGCAAATGGATTGCGGGGAGGTGTCAGCCCTGGCGGGCCTTGTGGGGGTGGTGGCCACTCAGGGCCGGGCCAAGGGCAGAATGGGGAAGTGAGTACTACTGGGCGGAAGACGACCAACGCCGAGCGCCAGGAGAGCACGATCGAGGCAGACCTGCCCCCTCGAGAACGTCTGGTCCGGGCGGCGTCGCGGCTGTTCTATTACGAGGGTGTGCGCGCGATCGGCGTGGAACGGCTGATCGCCGAAGCAGGCGTGACGAAGGCGACCTTCTACCGGCACTTCGCCTCCAAGGACGACCTGGTCGTGGCCTATCTGCTGACCAAGGACGCCTACTACAAGGGGGTGGCCGAACCGCTGGCCGCCGGGCACCCGCCCGCGGAGGCGATCGACCTGATCTTCGAGGCGATCGCCGAGCACGCCCGCGAGCGCGGCTTCCGCGGATCGCCGTTCATGAACGCCGCCGCTGAGTACCCCGACGCCGACCATCCGGTCCGGGGCCTGGTGACAACTCACCGGGACTGGACCCGCTCCCTCTTCCAGGACCTGCTCACCCGGCTCGGCCACGCCGACCCGGAGTCGGCCGCCGGCGCGCTGCTGATGCTGTACGACGGCGCGATGGCCGCTGGCTATCTGGACGACTCGACGGCCGCCCACAAGACCCTGCTGGAGGCTGTCCGGCTGATCCGGTCGGGAGGCTGACCCCCTCGAGCGGCAGTAAACAGCGACTCTGTACGGCGCCCCGGCCGGGCCGGGGGACTCTTTGGTTTCACGGAACTCTTGATCTCTCTTCGAGGTGCACCGGCGGCGTACTGGTCTGTCTCCACCGGGAGGCAGCTCAGCAGGCAGGTCCGATAGACCGTCTCCCAAGAAGTAGGAAGACCGGTCGTTCTGCCTTCGAAGATAGCGCTCTTGGTGTCCGGGCGCCACAAATCGACCCGCTTGTGGGATCCCTCACGAGTTCCTGCTGCCCCGCAGCACGTCGTGCCTCGGCGCCCGAGCTCCCCTGCCCGTGCCGGCACCTGCCCGACGTTCGGCTGCCGCGCCAGTTGGACCGTTGACCGCGGGAATCCTCAACGAAATCGTCCTGGAAGTGGTGATGCTGGGAGTCGACGGCGCGCATTCCCAACTGGACACCATGGCGCATCAGGAGGACGAGGCCGGTGTGAGCAGACACCTCGGATCGACTTCCGGGGCACGGCCGCCCAAGTGTCCAAGGAGATGACGGAACGCCTGACCGGTGTGGGCGTCAAGGTGAGCGCAGCCGGAAGGAAGTGAGGTCCCGGTACGCGTGCTTCACAGACGACGCCGCAACCGCTTCGTAGCGGCCGATCTCGTTGGTTTCAGGCCTTGTTGGTCTCAGGCGGCGTTCTGCGCGGCGCTGACGCCGCACGACGACCTCACCCCGCCGGCGCGCTGATCTCCCTTTTGAGGATCTTGCCGCTGGGGCCGGTCGGCAGGGTGTCCACGAGCCACACCTCGCGCGGGTACTTGTACGCTGCCACGCGCTCCTTGACGAACTGCCGGAGCTCGTCGGGCGTGGCCGCGGCGCCGGGGCGCAGCACGACGGCGGCCGCGATCTCCTCGCCCAGGTGAGTGTCGGCCACGCCCACCACCGCGGCCAGGGCGACGGCCGGGTGCTCGTGGAGCACCTCCTCGATCTCGCGCGGGTACACGTTGTAGCCACCGCGGATGATCATGTCCTTCTTGCGGTCGACGATGTACAGGTAGCCGTCCTCGTCCTGGCGCGCGAGGTCACCGCTGCGCAGCCAGCCGTCCGGGATGGTGGCCGCCGTCTCCTCAGGGCGATTCCAGTAGCCCTTCATCACGTTCGGCCCGCGGACGGCCAGCTCGCCGATCTCCCCGGGAGCCACATCCTGGCCCTTGTCGTCGAGGAGCCGCACCTGAACGTCCTTGATCGGGGTGCCGATGGACCCTGCCTTGCGCGGCCGGTCGGGGTGGTTGAAGGTGACCACCGGACTGGTCTCGGACATGCCGAAGCCCTCCAGCACCACGCAGCCGAAGCGACGCTCGAAGCCGTGCAGGACCTCCACCGGCAGCGAGGCTCCGCCGGAGACGCACATCCGCAGCGTCGACACATCGGCCTCCGACGGGTGCTGGAGGAGGGCCGCGTACATGGTGGGTACGCCCTCGAAGATCGTCGCCCGGTCGCGGGCGATGGCATCCAACACGCTCTGTGGGTCGAAGCGGGGGATCAGCGTGAGCGAAGCGCCTGCGCGGACGGTCACGCTCATCGTGCAGATCTGGCCGAAGATGTGGAACAGCGGCAGACAGCCCACGACCACGTCGTCCGCCGTCATCTGCTGCACATGAACCGCGTTGACCTCGGTGTTGTGCCGCAGCCCGGTGTGGGTGAGCGTGGCACCCTTCGGGCGGCCTGTCGTGCCGGAGGTGTACAGCAGCACGGCCACGTCCTCGCCGTCCGGCTCACTCACCTCGGGCAGCGGCTCATGAGCGGCCAGCAGTCCCGCGAAGGCGGCGGTTTCGACGGCCATGTGCCGCACTCCGGCGGCGGCCGCGCCCTGCGCGCCCTCGCCCGGCGCCTGGTGCCACTCGAAGAGCATCAAAGCGCCGGAGTCGCGCAGGTGGTACTCGGTCTCCCGGGTCTTCAGCAGCGGGTTCACCGGCACGACGACCGCTCCGGCACGCAGCACGCCGTAGTACAGGACGACGAACTCGGGAACGTTGGGCAGCATCAGAGCGACCCGGTCTCCCGGTCGTACGCCCTCGGCCCGCAGCAGCGCGGCGGCACGGGCACTGCGCTCGTCGAGCTCGGCGTAACTGGTGACCTGGCTCCCAAGCCGCAGCGCGGGGCGTTCCGGCTGCCGCCGTGCCGTCTCCACCAGGAATTCCGCCAGATTGGCCATGACCGCCTCCACGAAAGTCGCCGTCGAAATCCGCTGTTCACGTTGACGACATCGTGCAGATGTCCGTGGCGACGGCCTATGTGCGGTATGACAGCGTCTGCCGTCCCGGATTGTTCCCGGGAACAAGGCAAGGGCGTTACGCTGCGGGAATGGACCTCTCAGGGGTGGTCTCGGCGCTGCATGCGAGGCTGCCGGAACTGGGCGAGCGGATGGCGCACCGCATCCGCTCGGACGTCGACGCCTACCAGAGCGAGTCGCTGATCCCGTTCGACTCACTACGCAGCTCGTGCACCGCCAACGCGGACCTGCTCCTGAACCAGCTCGGCCGCGTGGGTGTGCGGGACCCGAGCCCGGCCCGGGAGACCGGGCGCCTGCGCGCCGAGCAGGGCGTGCCGCTGGCGGACACCCTGCACGCGTACCGGATCGGATTCGAACTCGTGTGGACGGAGATCCTCGCCGAGGCACGCACCCATCCCGAGGTCTCCGACGCCCAGCTGGTGTCCCAGTCCGCGGAGATCTGGGCCCTCTTCGGCAGTTACGCGGAGGCGGTGGCGGCGGCCTATCGGGAGACGACGTCCGAGCTGACCTCGCGGCGCCAGGCACGCCGCTCGGCACTGGTGGAAGCGCTGTTCACCGGCGTCATCGCCGACCGCACGCTGTGGGAGGCCGCCCGAGAGCTGGGCCTGCCCGACCGCGGCCCCTACGTCGTCGCCGCTGCGGTGGCCGACGCTCCGGGCGAGGAGCCGCTGGCCGGGTCGGAGGCGGCCCTGCGTCAGGCCCAGGTCCACTTCGCCTGGCGGCTGCTGCCCGACCAGCAGATCGGCCTGGCCGCCGTGCCCACGGCGGCGGTGGAGAGCAGTTGTCTGCGCATCCTGCGCCGGGCGGGCGCCCGCGTAGGCATCAGCCCGTGCTTTCACTCGCTGCGTGACACACCCCAGGCTCTGCGCTTCGCCCGTCTGGCTCTGGCAGGACTGCAGGGCGCCGGCCCCGGTGTCGCGCGGTTCGACGACGACCCGCTGGCGATGGTCGTCGCCGCGGCCCCTGCCGAGGCGGCGCACCTGGTGGAGGTGGTTCTCCAGCCCCTGCTCGGCCTCCCGGCCGCGGAACGTGCCCGTCTCCTGGAAACCCTGGAGCACTGGTACGCCGCCGCCGGCTCCGCCACCGACGCGGCGCGGAGCCTGTTCGTCCACCCCAACACCGTCCGCTACCGGATGCGCCGCATCGAGGAACTCACCGGCCGCTCGCTGTCCGATCCGCGAGCGACGGCGGACTTCCGCGCGGCGCTTCTGGGGTTCCGCCGGGCACGCGTGTCATCCAGCGGTGTCATTCAGTAACCGCGAACGACGGCGCGGGCTGCCGCATGGACAGGTCGATGTGGCAGCACATCGCCACCGACAGCAATTCGGTCCCGGAGAGGCAACGACCATGGACGCCCAGGCCGGGCCGTATCCCATGACTGTCCATCCACCCTGCGAACCGGACGGACGCGCCGCTGGAACTGGCGGGGGCGAAGCCCAGTGAACACCTCGACCAGCTCACGACGTTCAGCGGAGATCACCTGCGCGATCAGACCAACGCGGACCCGCTCACAGGGTTAGGGGCGAGATTCAGAGCGGGGTCGACATTGTGTGCCGGCGCCCGCTGCCGGGACGACGGCTTGGCTGACCGGCCGGCGGGGGAGGCTGCTGGGGTTGCTGACCTCCCCGGAGGTGTGGAGGTGGGCAAGCGCTGCGCCCGGCTGACCCGGTGCTTGTGCGGGTGCCGGTGTCAGGTAGCGGCGAGGATGAGGTCGCAGGCCTTCTCGCCGATCATGATCGAAGGGGCGTTGGTGTTGCCGGAGGGTACCGACGGCATGATGGAGGCGTCCGCGACGCGCAGCCCCTGTACCCCGTACACCCGCAGCTCGGGGTCGACGACGGACAGCGAGTCCTGTCCCATCCGGCAGGTGCCGACCTGATGGTGGTAGCTGCCGACGGCCCGGCGGACGTAGTTGTACAGGCGCAGGCACAAAATCGAGTGCCGGATCGGCCTGCTGAAACACGCCTGCGGCGTCGCGACGCGGTTCGATGAGCTGGCCGTCCGCTGCGAGGCCACCGTCCAACTCACTCTGACAGGCAAGGCGTTGTGAGCCCACCTCACACGGCCGGGCTCAGAGTGTGTAGCCGCCTGCGCCGCGTTCTGTGACGCCGTTCTCGCTGCGCTCGGCGGGGAGCGATGGGTGGATCTCGGTGAGGTCATCGGCTATGACGCCGCTGAGCCGGCGGCCGGGGGCATGTTGTTCGCGGCCGACGATGGAGTGATCGTAGTGCCATACCGGGTGGGACGCGTGTTCGTGCTCGACCTGAGGGCAGCGATGCGCTGTCGGGAAAGTACTTGCCGCTTGGGAAACCCCCTGCTACTTTCCTTGCAGGAAAGTGCTGCGAGGAGGGCAAATGGCTGACCAGGTACGGCCGGCGGAGGCCGCACGCGCGCTCACCGAGATCGACCAGCGGCAGGAGCAGATCATCCGGATGGCCGGCCTTCCCCGCTGGTTCTGGGGGGCCATCGCCTTCCTGATGGTCGCGTTCGCAGCGGTCGTCGACACCACCCGAGGTGGTCTCGTCCAGGGGATGGCCACCGCCTTGTTCGTGGCCGGTGTGCTTACCACCGTCGGGTTGGTGGCGTTCCGCTCGGTCCGTAGCGCCCAGCCGCGCAACAATCTGTTCGGCCCCCGTATCGTGGCCGCGGACCTGGCCTTCGCGGCGGTCATCGTCGGCGTATCGCTGGCGGCCACGCTCATCCTGAAGGCGTCCGGTGTTTCGTACGCCGCGATCATTGGTGCCTCGATCACCGCCGTGATCCTTGTGGTCGGTGGACCGATGTTCACGCGGTACCGTCAGGGCCTCATGCTCGCGAACCGGTCCGGGAGCCGACGGTGATCACGCCCAAGTTCGACGAGCTGATCCACGCACCCACCCGGCTCTCGCTCGTCTCCCTGCTCGCGGCCACCGAGTGGGCGGACTTCCAGTTCCTGCGCGACACCGCCGGCCTGTCGGACTCCGCCCTGTCGAAACAGCTCACGACGCTTGAGGGCGCCGGCTACATCGAGATCCGTAAGGGTTTCGTCGGAAAGCGGCCGCGCACGTCGGCGAGGCTCACCAGCGTCGGCCGGGCAGCCTTCGACCAGCACGTCGCGGCTCTGCAGGAGATCGTCGCCAAGGCTGGCGCGTCAGTGCTCCCCCCGACCTGAGAGGCGCAGGGAAGGCGCCCTTGACGGCAACGTGACGGCAACGTGACGGCAACAGCGGGTCCAGCCAGTGCCATTGGCTGCTCGTCAGATCACCCCGAGGCATTCCATGATCGCTTCGCGACTTTGATCAATATCTCGAACACGGCCTAGGGCATGTCCGATGGGTCGGTCGCCGGATTGATGCGTCAGACAGTCCCTGGCTCCCGGTCCTGTGCCAGCCGACCGCCCTCTCCCGGTAGGTCGTGTCAGTGCGGTACTCAAGCCGCCGCGAGGCTGAGATTTCCCGTGCTGTGGGCGGCGATGATGGTGATGTTGCTGAGGCCGGTGACCACGGTGATGGGAAGGCTGCTGTTGTTCGTACTGCCGTCGCCGAGCTGGCCGAATCCGTTGTCGCCCCAGGCATCAAGGGAGCCCCCGCTCACGGCAAGGTTGTGACTGAAGCCTGCTGCGATGGCGCGGACGCCGGTGAGACCGGTGACGCTGACCGGGGTGCTGCTGTTGTTGTTGGTGCCGTCGCCGAGCTGGCCGGCGAAGTTGTTGCCCCAGGTTTTGACGGTGCCGTCGGACAGGAGCGCGAGGCTGTGCTCGCCGCCGCCTGCGACGGCTCGGACGCCGGTGAGACCGGTGACGCTGACCGGGGTGCTGCTCTGGTTATTCGTGCCATCCCCAAGCTGTCCGGCGTTGTTGAACCCCCAGGCTTTGACGGTGCCGTCGGACAGGAGCGCGAGACTGAATTCGCCGCCGCCTGCGATGGCGCGGACGCCGGCGAGACCGGTGACGGTCACCGGGGTGCTGCTGTTGTTGTTGGTGCCATCGCCGAGCTGGCCGGCGAAGTTGCTGCCCCAGGTTTTGACGGTGCCGTCGGACAGCAGCGCGAGGCTGTACCCGGCGCCACCGGCGACGCCCGCTACGTCTGTCAGGGTTCGTACCGTACCTGCTGTGATATGGCCGACGTTGGTGCCGTCGCCGAGTTGGCCGAGCTCGTTGTTACCCAGGGCTTTGACGGTGCCGTTCCCGAGCAGGGCCAGGATGTGGTCGACGCCTGAGGCGAGGCCGGTGACGCGGGCTTGCGTCAGCTCTGCCACGGTAACCGGAGTTTGCCGTCCGAATCCGCCGCCCCATGCCTCGACACGCTGTGTCTGGGGGCCTGTGATGGGCATAGGCCACTCCTCCTTCCGACTGTTGCCGCTACTTCTTGACTGACGGTGCTATCCATTTAGGCGACCACTACTGGGGGTAACCGCACACTGGTCCCGCACAGGTGCAATCACGGCGCATCAGAACGGCGCACGCCCTTCCAGGACCGGTGCCGGTGAGGTACTCAGGCCGCCGCGAGGCTGAGATTGGAGCCGCTGTGGGCGGCGATGATGGTGATGTTGCTGAGGCCGGTGACCACATTGATGGGAACGTTGCCGTGGTCAGCTCCCCAGGCATTGAGAGAGCCGCCACTTACGGCGAGGCTGAGACTGAAGCCTGCGGTGATGGCGCGGACGCCGGTAAGTCCGGTGACGGGGACCGGAATACCGCTTTGGTTGTTGGTGCCGTCACCGAGCTGGCCGTCCCCGTTGTTGCCCCAGGCTTTGACGGTGCCGCCGGACAGCAGCGCGAGGCTGTACTCGCCACCGCCTGCGACAGCCCGGACGCCGGTGAGACCGGTGACCGTGACCGGGGTGTTGCTGTGGTTGGCAGTGCCGTCGCCCAGCTCGCCGAAGAAATTGCTGCCCCAGGCTGTGACGGTGCCGTCAAAGAGCACGGCAAGGCTGTGACTGCCGCCTGCTGCGATGGCGCGGACACCGGTGAGACCGGTGACCGTGACCGGGGTGCTGCTGTTGTTGTTGGTGCCGTCGCCGAGCGAACCGTAGACGTTGTTGCCCCAGGCTTTGACAGTTCCGTCAGACAGCAGCGCGAGGCTGTGATTGCAGCCTGCTGCGATGGCGCGGACGCCGGTGAGACCGGTGACGGTCACCGGGGTGCTGCTCTGGTTATTCGTGCCGTCGCCGAGCTCACCGAAGAAGTTGGCGCCCCAGGCTTTGACAGTGCCGTCGGAAAGCAGCGCGAGGCTGAACTCACAGCCGCCGGCGACCGCCGTTGCGCCTGTCAAAGTCCGTACTGTACCTGGGGTGGCATGGCCAATGTCGGTGCCGTCGCCGAGTTGGCCGAGCTCGTTGTTTCCCAAGGCTTTGACGGTGCCGTTCGCCAACACGGCCAGGACATGGTTCCTGCCTGCCGCGAGGCCAGTGACGCCGGCTTGCGTCAGCTCTGCCACGGTGACCGGCGTTTGCCGCTCGAAGCCGCCGCCCCAGCCCTCGACCCGCTCTACATGGTGGCCTGCCATGAACATAGGCCGCGCCTCTTTCCAACCGTTGTCGCTGCTTTCAGAGATACTTCCTGTCCAATACGTGACCATCACTGCGAGAGGCAAAGCCACACCGGTCCCGCACGGGGGCAATGACGGCGCACCAGGAGGCGCGCGTGTCGGCAAGCAGTAAGAGCTTGATAAGACCAATCAGATGGCCAGGGTCTAGCTGCTCCAACTCCTCAGTCGACATTGGCCGGCGACGCCCGGCGCTCACGTAGATCCCGTACGACCGCCAGGGCCGCCAACCCGAGCCTCCTGGCCTTCGGGCCGACTGCGGATCGGTCGTAGGAAGCTCGAACGCTTCAAACATCCCGACGTCACGTCACAAAGCTGCAGAGAGCCCGAAGGAGAAAGACCCGGCCACGAGGTTGGGGACTCAGTAGGGCTCAGGGAAACTCACGGGATGGTGCACAGTTGCCCGGGTTACCTCTCTTCCTCGGATGAAGCTGCAGCAGCTGCGACGGAACACCGAGCGAACACGCGAACCGATCAACGCTCAGCTGCAGGCTTGGAACATGCGCTGCCGTGGTCGTGGACGCACCTCGCATCAGGGAACGATCAGTGCCCGTAGGATGCCATCCATACTTTCGGCCTCGTGCAGGAACCTTGAAGCGCCTACGTGACACACATACTCACGACGTAAGCCGCAGTTCAACACGTCGGACTTGCCGAGTCCGTTCGGAAAAACCGCGGTACTGAACTGGTTGGTGACCAGGGTGCCGACCACCCGCAGCAGCGGCCCGGACTTCACCTCGTCGGCACATGGATCGATGTGTTCAGCCGATTTGGCGAACCTGCCTTCCCTGAACTTGCCGCGCCGGCATCACGCGGCCGCATCGGGATTTCTGGCGATGCCGAGATCGGCAGGTCTGTTGCGCTCTCGACGAGGCAGGAAGTGCTCTGGGTGGCAGGAGTGTGGCTGCGTCCGCGTCGTCCAGGACGGCGACGTGTCGTATCAGGCAACGTCCGCCTCGCGTTGGGGACATGGCCGGTGTCGACGGCTCGCTGTTGTCCGTCAGAATCGGCGCATGCTGAGAGTTGGTTCTGTGGTGCTGGGTGTCTCGGATGTGCCGCGTGCGGCCGCATTCTGGATGGAGGCCCTGGGATACGTTCCGCGCGAGGAGATGGAAGACGACTGGGTGGTTCTGGTGCCGGCGGAACGGACGGGGGTGCAACTGGCTCTCGGTCTCAGCGAGACACCGGTCCAGGAACATCCGCGGATCCATCTGGACCTGTATGCCGGGGATGCGGCCGACCAAGCTGCCGAAGTCGAGCGGCTGGTGTCCCTGGGGGCCCAGCGCGTCGACTGGGACCTTTATCCGGATAACGCCGACTTTGTCGTGCTCGCCGACCCCGAGGGCAACCGCTTCTGTGTCATCGACACCGGTCACGGCTGAAGGAGACCGGAGACAGCTTGAATGACGGAGCGGGTGCGGGAGGTCGACGACTCAGCGGGACCAGTCCTGAACGCGAGGCCGCGTTCAGCTCGGCGAGTAGGGCTCTCGACCGGAGGCACGCTCTGCGCGGTGATCTGGTCGCTGGCCTTGCCAAGGCCCTCCAGGGAGGGCATGCGCTGGCACCGTCGGCCTCGGGGCCCCGTGAGCGCCGTCGGCGTCAGTGTCGCCTTCGCGAGCGGCATCGGACGCGGTCGCTCGTCCTGCCGGCGCCTCGCCGGTGAGGCCTCCGCGGTCAGCGGCCGCCACGGTGAGCGTGTCCGGGCCGGAGTTGCCTGTGACGTCCGAGTCCACCGTGCTCTTGCCGGGGCCCGTCCTCACGGCTGCAGGACGTCTCCGCCCGCCGGTGGGTCTGCGGTGATGGCACCGGTCCCGGTTTCGGTCCGTGCAGCGTCGGCCACAGTCACGCCTGGACCGTGCGGTCGGTCGGGCCCGGCGCTTTCCAGCTGGTCAATTGTGCAAGCGGGTTCTGCATGACGGCCTCGGACAACGACTACCCGGCATTTCTCTCGTCCTGCGGTGTCGGCAGCGACCGCTGGCGCTTTGAGGCTGCCACCGCGGCGGGCCAGAGCCGGCAGAACACCGCGGTCGGCGGCTGCCTGGCGGTCTCCTTGCAGGCATTCATGGGGGAACTCGTCTTTGTGGCCGCCTGTGACAGCGACGAGCCCGAGCAACTGTGGAGGGACACGAGCTGATCGGACCTGCCGGACCTGCCGGACCTGCGAGGACAGGCGCCGTGCCTGCCGGCGGCGGCACGGGGTACTGCGGCTGCGTCTGACGCGCATCGGGGACGGCGGCCGGCGCGGTGGCCGGGCGTCGCTGTGGTGCCGGTGGTCGCGGTCGGGGTTTTCCCCGGGGCCGTCGGAGGTTTTGGTTCACTGCCGGGGCCGGGGCCGGGGCCGGGCCCGGGGGACTGGGCGGTGCCGTTGCGTGTCGTGGTGGGTTGTGGCGGTGGTGCTGGTGTGCGGCTGGGTTGGGCGGGG
>NZ_JBHSKM010000043.1:0-224826 GCF_042657965.1 Streptomyces coerulescens | reverse complement strand
GCCCCACCCGCGCAGTCCCAGAGTCGCGAACTCACGGGACGCACTCAAGAAGGTAGGGCGGCATGACCCCAACCCTCAGCGAACTCACGCCCGAACAGGCCCTGAAACACCTGGAGTTGCTGTTCACCCGGCACCCGTACGGCCTGCTCCAGGGCGACCATTCCGGCCTGCTGCCCGGGCCCGGCGGCGAGGTCGCGGAGACCCGGCCGTACATCATCGGCGACGACGTGCGCCACATGGACTGGAACGCCACCGCCCGCACCACCGTCCCGCACGTCCGCCTCACCCTCGCCGACCGCGAACTCACCACCTGGATCGTGCTTGACGCCTCCGCGAGCATGGACTTCGGCACCGCACGGATGGAGAAACGGGACCTCGCGGTGGGTGCGGCGGCGGCCGTCGCGTTTCTCACCGAGCGCGCCGGGAACCGGCTCGGCGCGCAGCTCACCGGGCCGTACGGCATCCGGCGCATCCCGCCCCGCACCGGGCGGCGGCAGCTCCTCACCATCCTGCGCGCCGCCCTCGACCGGCCGCGGGTGGCACCCGGCGTCCCCGAGCACACGCTGGCCGACGCCCTGCGTGCGCTGCGGGTGCTGCCCGCGCCCGGCCTCGTCGCCGTCGTCTCCGACTTCCTGGAGACCGGCTGGGAACGCCCGCTGCGCACGGTCGCCCGGCGCCACCAGGTCCTCGCCGTCGAGACCGTCGACCCGCGCGAGCTGGCACTGCCCGACGTCGGCCTGCTCACCGTCGTCGACCCGGAGTCCGGACGCCGGCGCGAGATCCCCACCCATGTCCGTGGGCTGCGCGAGCGGTACGCCGCCGCCGCGCTGGAGCAGCGGGCCCTGATCAAGCGGTCCATCAGCCGCGCGGGCGCCGGACACCTCAGGCTCCGCACCGACCGGGACTGGGTGCGTGACGTCGTGCGGTACGTGGAGGACCAGCGACGCCGTGCGGGAGGCGGTGCCGCGTGACACCCATCGGCGCGGGAGAGGAGGAACCATGGGCCTGCGTTCGCCCGGCTGGCTGCTGCTCCTGATACCCCTCGCCGTCCTCGTCGCCGCGTACGTCCTGACACAGCGCGGGCGCGGCCGGTACGCCGTCCGCTTCACCAACCTCGACCTGCTGGACAAGGTCGCCCCCAGCCGGCCGGGCTGGCGCAGGCATCTGCCCGCCGGGGTCTTCTGCGCCACCCTCGGTCTGCTGGTCGTCGGCTTCGCCCGGCCCACGGCCGACGTCCAGGTGCCGCGCGAGCGGGCCACCATCATGGTCGCCTTCGACGTCTCCGGCTCCATGGAGGCCACCGACGTCGAACCCACCCGCATGGAGGCCGCCAAGCGAGCCGCCCTGACCTTCGTCGACCGGCTGCCCGAGCGGTTCAACGTCGGGCTCGTACCGTTCAGCGGCACCACCACGGTCGCCGTCCCGCCGACCACGGACCGCGAGGTGCTGCGCCGGGCCATCGAGACGCTCACCCCCGGCCAGGCCACCGCGATCGGCGACGCGGTCATCGCCTCGCGCGACGCGATCCGGCGCCTGGACCGGCAGGCCGAGACCGACCCGCCGCCCGCCCATGTCGTGCTGCTCTCCGACGGCGCCAACACCTCCGGACGCTCGGTGGAGTCGGCGGCCGAGGAGATCGCCGCCGACCGCATCCCGGTCTCGACGATCGCGTACGGCACCGAGGACGGGATCGTCGAACTGCCGGGCGGCAACGTCCTGCGGGTCCCCGTCGACGGCCCCGCGCTGGAGGACCTCTCGACCCGCACCGGCGGCGACTACCACGAGGCCGCCTCCGGAGCGGAACTGGAAGCCGTGTACGAGGACATCGGCAGCTCCGTCGGCCATCGCACCGAGGAACGCGAGATCTGGCAGTGGTTCGTGGCCGGCGGGCTCGTCACCGCGCTGATCGCGGCCGCGATGTCGCTGCTGTGGTTCTCGCGCCTGCCGTGACATCACCCCTGGAGGTGCAACGACCGTGACCGACCCGTCCCCTCCCGATGCCCGCCCCGGCCTGGGCACGCCGCGCGGCCCGTCGTTCGTGCCCGGCCGCCCCCTGGACCGCCGGGCCCCGAACCCGCCCGCCACACCGGTCACATCGCTCCCGCCGACCTCGTACGCCACCCCGCCACCGTCACCCCCACGGACACCGCGCACCACCCGGCCCCTCGTCGCCACTCTCCTTGCCGCCGCCCTCGCGGGCGGTCTCGCCGGCTACGCGGCCGGGACGCTCGGCGACGACGACCCCGCCGCCCCGGCCGCCTCCCGCGCCTCCGGAGACCTGGAGGCCGTGGCCGCGCGAGTCCTGCCCAGCGTCGTCTCCGTCCGCACGGACGACGGACAGGGCTCCGGGTTCGTCTTCGACGAGCGGGGCCGGATCCTCACCAACGCCCATGTCGTGGCCGGGAGTTCACATGTCCGGGTCGAGTTGCAGGACGGCCGCCGACTCAGCGCGGAGGTGATCGGCGACGACCCCGCGCACGACGTGGCCGTCCTGGAGCCGGAGACCTCGCGCGGACTGCGGGCCGCCGAACTCGCCACCGGCACCCGGCCCGCCGTGGGCGACACCGTCCTCGCCATCGGCTCCCCGCTCGGGCTCAGCGGCACCGTCACCTCCGGCATCGTCAGCGCCCTGGACCGCTCGGTGCGCCTCGGCGACGACGGCGGACAGCGCCGCGCTCTGCAGACCGACGCCTCGATCAACCCGGGCAACTCCGGCGGACCCCTGGTCGACGACGCGGGACGGGTCATCGGCATCAACACGGCCATCGCGACGTTGGACCAACAGAGGGCCGGCTCCATCGGCATCGGCTTCGCGATCCCCGTGGCCGACGCGGCGACCGCCGCCCGCACCATCATCGACGGAGGATGACAGGGGGCAGATCATGCGACTGCTCGTGGTCGAGGACGAGGAGGACCTGGTCGTCGCGCTCAAGGTCGGCCTGGTCAGGGGCGGCTACGCCGTCGATGTCGCCCCGGACGTCGACACCGCCACCGAGAAGCTCGCCGTCAACGAGTACGACCTCGTCCTGCTGGACCTGAACCTGCCCGACGGCGACGGCTTCACGGTCTGCCGCGCCATCCGCGCCACCCCCGGCGGACCCCGCATCCTGATGCTGACCGCCCGCGACCGCCTCGCCGACCGGGTGCGGGGCCTCGACGAGGGAGCCGACGACTATCTCGTCAAACCCTTCGCCCTGCCCGAACTGCTCGCCCGTATCCGCGCCCTCCTGCGCCGCGAGGACGGCGGCACCGCGGTCGTCGAGGTCGGCCGGCTCCGCCTGGACACCGCCCGCTTCGAGGCGTACCGCGGCGAACGCCGGCTCCGGCTCACGCCCAAGGAGTTCGCCGTCCTGCACTACCTGATGACCCGCCCCGGCCGTGTCGTCCCGGCCGAGGAACTCCTCGAACACGTCTGGGACGAGTACGCCGACCCCTTCACCAACACCGTGCGCGTCACGGTCGGCTCCCTGCGCCGCAAGGTCACCGGTGAGGAGGAGCCGCTGATCGAGACGGTGATACGGCAGGGCTACCGGCTGAAGGAGACGCCATGAAGCTGCCGTCGCCGAGGATCCCGCGGCGGATCCGGCTCCCCGCCTTCACCCACACCATCCGCTTCCGTCTCACCGTCCTGTACTCCGGACTGCTCTTCGTCCTCACCGCCCTCGTCCTCGGCGGCACCTACCTCGCCGTCGAACGCAGTGGCGAGGCACGCCCCGTCACCAAGCAGTTCTCCGTCACCAAGATCGTGAACGGGCGGGAGGTGGGGGAGTTCGACGCCGTCAAGGTCGCCGAGGTCGAGGCCGCCGTGAACTACGAGACCCTCGCCAACCTGCGCGGCTTCTCCTTCGCCGTGCTCGGCGGCGTCGCCGTCGCCAGCCTCGCCCTCGGCTGGATCCTCTCCGGCCGCGCCCTGCGCCCGGTCCGCGCCATCTCCCGTACCGCCGCCGAGATCCAGGCCACCGACCTCTCCCAGCGCATCCATCTGCAGGGACCGAAGGACGAACTGCGCGACCTCGCCGACACCGTCGACTCCATGCTCGACCGGCTCGACGAGGCCTTCCGCGCCCAGCGCCAGCTCATCGACGACGCCTCGCACGAACTGCGCAGCCCGCTCGCCATCATCCGCGCCAACCTGGACGCCGTACTGACCGCCGAGGAGTCCGACGAGGCCGAGCGCCGCACCGCGGCCCGCAGCGTGGACCGTGCGACCACCCGGATGACCCGGCTCGTCGAGGACCTCCTCGCCACCGCCCGCCGCAACGCACCCGCCCTCGCCGACACCGACGTCGACCTGGCCGCCGCGGCGGACGATGCCTGCGAGGAGTTCGCGCCGCTCGCCACCGACCGCGACCTCGCCCTGCGCCGCCGCCTCGCACCCGGCCTGACCGTCATCGGCGACCACGACGCCCTGCGCCGGGCCGTGGGCAACCTGCTCTCCAACGCCGTACGCCTGGCGCCGCCGGGCACGACCGTCACGGTGGCCGCCGGCCGGGCCGGCGCCTGGCTGTGGGCCGCGGTACGGGACGAGGGCCCGGGCATCCTCGACGACGACCAGGCCCATGTCTTCGACCGCTTCTGGCGGGCGAAGGGCAAGGCAGGCCATCGGGACCGGCACGCGGGGCTGGGCCTGGCGATCGTCCGGCAGATCGTGGAGTCGCACGGGGGGCAGGTGCGGCTGTTCTCGAAGGTGGGGGAGGGGTCGACGTTCGTGCTGTGGCTGCCGGCGCCGGGAGCGGAGCACACGAACGGCGGGCCGCCCGAAGGGCAGCCCGCCGTCTGAAGTCCCGTTCCGGCGAAGTCCTGTTCCGAGTGGCTACGCCGCCTCTTTGGCCTTGCTGGCGTACATGTCCACGTACTCCTGCCCCGACAGCCGCATGACCTCCGCCATCACGGAGTCCGTCACCGCCCGCAGCACATACCGGTCCCGGTCCATCCCCTCGTACCGGGAGAACTCCATCGCCTCACCGAACCGCACCGTCACCTTGCGCGGCCGCGGCATCCCCGCCCCGCCCGGCTGGATCTTGTCCGTGCCGATCATGGCGAAGGGAACGACCGGCGCACCCGTCATCAGCGTCAGACGCGCGATGCCGGTACGGCCCCGGTACAGCCGGCCGTCGGGAGACCGGGTGCCCTCGGGGTAGATGCCGAAGACCTGGCCCTCCTCCAGGATGCGCCGCCCGGTCATCAGCGCCGCCACGCCGCCCCGGCCGCCGTCCCGGTCCACCGGGATCATGCCGACGCCGGTGAAGAACCAGGCCATCAGACGACCCTTGAAGCCCTTGCCGGTGACGTACTCGTCCTTGCCGATGAACAGCACCTGACGGTCGCAGACCAGCGGAAGGATCATCGAGTCGATGAACGTGAGGTGGTTGCCGGCCAGGATGACCGGGCCGTCGCCCGGAATGTGCTCCGCGCCCTCCACCTGTGGGCGGAACATCAGGCGCATGATCGGTCCGAGCACTGCCTTGATGAGCGCGAAGCGGGACAACGGGCCCTCCGGTGTCAAGGGATTCGTATGAGTCTGTGCAGGTGAGGACGATACTCGCGGTTCAGGGGGTCCCGCACATCGGGTGGGCCGACTTCACCGAGGTCTTACTCGCCGTTGACGCACCTTTACCTGTGGTGATCCGCCGCCGACCGTCCGTAACGCGCGCGCAATGTGTGACGGACATCGCTCCCGGGCGCCGCCGTACGGGTGCCCCGCGGGTCCGCGACGAATCCGACGTGCCGTCACCTCGCCCTTCTCATGCGACATCCGGAGTCCCCCGCGAGTTATGCCCCAGGTCTCCCCCCTGTCATGGACGCGCACTTACCATCGGCCCGCACCGATGAGGAGAAGGCAGGAAGGGCGCTCATGGGAACCCAGGAGAACGAGCAGACGGCGGTCACCGGACGGCGGATGCTGCTCGGCGCGGCCGTACTCGGCGCGGGCAGCGCGGTCCTCGGGCTGTCCGGTACGGCGAAGGCCGCGGAGGCCCGGCACGGAGGCGGTGGAGTGAAGAGCCTGCCCAAGCCGACGATCATCGGCCACCGCGGTGCCAGCGGCTACCGCCCCGAGCACACCCTCGGCTCCTACCAGCTGGCCCTCGACATGGGCGCGGACATCGTCGAGGCCGGAGACCTGGTGCCCACCAGGGACGGCCATCTGGTCTGCCGGCACGAGCCGGAGATCGGCGGCACGACCGACGTGGCGGACCACCCCGAGTTCGCCGACCGCAGGAAGACGAAGTCCCTCGACGGTGTCGCCACGACCGGCTGGTTCACCGAGGACTTCACGCTCGCAGAGCTGAAGACCCTGCGCGCGACCGAGCGCATCCCGGCCAACCGCCCGCACAACACCCTCTACAACGGCCGCTGGGAGATCCCCACCTTCGAGGAGGTCCTGCGCTGGCAGGACGAGCAGACCCGCAAGCGCGGCAAGCAGGTCTGGATCTACCCCGAGCTCAAGCACCCCACCTACTTCCGCAAGCAGGGCCTCGCCCTGGAGGAGCGGGTCGCCAAGGTGCTGCACAAGTACGGCCGCGACCGGCGGAACTCCCCGGTCATCCTCCAGTCCTTCGAGCCGACCAGCGTCCAGCGGCTGAACAAGCTCGTCGACAACCCGCTCGTGGTCCTGCTCTCCGGCGCGACCTCCCGCCCCTGGGACTTCGTGGAGACGGGCGACCCGCGCACGGTGGCCGACCTGATCAAGCCGGCCGGCCTCAGGGAGATCGCCTCCTACGCCCAGGGCATCGGCCCCACCCTGGACCTGGTCATCCCGAAGGACGCGGCCGGCAACCTCACCACGCCCACCACGCTGGTCGCGGACGCGCACAAGGTCGGGCTGATCCTGCACCCCTACACGATGCGCAACGAGAACCCCTTCCTCCCCGCGAACTTCCGCAAGGGCACCGACGCGGACGCCTACGGCGACGTCTTCGGCGCCTACAGGACCTACTTCGCGACCGGCATCGACGGTGTCTTCACCGACAACCCGGACACGGGCCTGCTGGCCCGCGAGGACTTCGTCAACGCCTGAGCCCCCCGCCCCGATTGGGGTGAGCGTCGACCGCCCGGGCAACCTCCTGCCCGGGCGGCCGCGTCGTGCCGGACATGAGGGACGACCTGGTTTCCGCCCTGCGCCCGCTGCTCGTCGCGGAGGCCCGTGCCGAGGCACCCGCCTCCGGAGCGGAGCCGGGCGACCTGGAACAGGCGGTCTGGCTCCGCCTTCTGGAACGCCTCGACTCCGACGGTCCGCCCGTCGACCCGCCCGCCTGGCTGCGCAGGGCGGTCCGCTCCGAGGCGCGCCGAAGCCGCCGTACGGCCAGACATGAGCGGCCCTACGAGAACGAGCCCGTGGACGACACCGATCGCCACGACCCCGAGCACCTCGCCCTCGCCGCCGCCCGCGGCCGGGCCCTGCGCGAAGCGGTCCGCCGGCTGCCCGGCCGCTGCCCCCGTCTCATGGAGGCGCTCCTCTCCCCGAACGACCTGACATACCGGGAAATCGCGGGGGAGTTGGGTATCTCACAGGGCAGTCTCGGCCCGGAACGTTCCAGATGCCTGGGATGTCTGCGCCGATTGCTCACGCCGGAGGTTGCGGCCCGCGGTGCGCGGGGATAGGAGTGAGGGACGACAGGCGATCAGGTGAGCGGGAGGCGTGCGCACATGGGCATGAGCGTGACCATCTCTGCGGCGACCGAGCAGGACGCGGAGCAGATCTTCAGGTTGCAGTACCTGTGCTTCCAGAGCGAAGCGGCGCTGTATGGGAACTACCGCATCGACCCGCTCGTCCAAACCCTGGACTCCGTCCGGGGCGAGGTGGCCGCGGACTGCGTCTTCGTGGCACGGCTCGGCGAAGAGGTGGTCGGCTCGGTACGCGGCAGCGTCACCGCGGACGGCGCCGCCGCCATCGGCAAGCTCTGCGTCCACCCCCGCCTCCAAGGGCACGGCATCGGCGCGCGGCTGCTGCGCGCGGCGGAAGCGGCCCTGACCGAGCAGCGCGGCGCGAAGAGGTTCCGCCTGGAGACCGGCCACCGCAGCGAGGGCAACCTCCGCCTGTACCGCAAGGTCGGCTACGAGACGGTGGGCACGTCGAAGGGCGCCGACGGGGTCCCGATGATCGTCCTGGAGAAGACGGCCGGCGCCTTCGTCGCTACGGCTTGAGGGTTCGCGCCTTGCGGAGCCAGTAGATGGCCGACAGCGGCAGCAGTACGGGGATGAACAGATACCCCATGCCGTAGTCGGACCACACCGTCGCGTCGGGGAACGCCGAGGGCTCCACCAGGGTCCAGGTACCGACGATCAGTACGCCCGCGAGCTCGGCGGCGCAGCACACCAGCGCCGCCCTGCGGGCCGTTTCGCCCCCGCGCACCAAGGTGTAGGTGATGAAGCCGTACACCAGACCCGCCACCGCCGACAGCGAATAGGCGAGCGGCGCCCGGTCGAACTCCGTCGCGATCTGGTACGCCGAGCGCGACACGGCGCCGACGACCATCACGCCGTACAGCCACACCAGCAGCACCCCGGGCCCGCTGATCAGCCGCGTCGGCTTGTCCTCGGCCACGGCCACCTCAGCCTCCCCAGATGTCATAGAGCCGTACCTCGAGCACGGCCAGCACCACACCGCCGGCGGCGACCGTCACCGAACCCCACTTGGAGCGTTCGGCCAGCGACATGAAGCCCGCGGCCGGAATGCACGCGAACGACCCCAGCAGATAGGCGACGAAGATCGTCGTGCCCTGCTCCGGCTTCTCGCCCCGCGCCAGCTGCACGATCCCGACGACCAGCTGCACCAGGGCCAGCACCGTCACCACGGCCATCCCGATGAAGTGCCAGTCCTTGGTCGGCTGGTCACGGTAGGCCGCCCAGCCGCACCACGCGGCGAGCAACAGCGCGGCGACCCCGGTCACCAGCGTCAGGGCATCAAACATGCGGCGAGCCTATTACGGCCCAAAAGACCTGATGCGGCCGCCCCCGGACGGCACCGTAGGGTCGGGGGCATGAAGATCCGTGCACATGCCCTCCTTTTCGACAACGACGGCACCCTCGTCTCCTCCCTCGCCTCCGTGGACCGCTGCTGGGCGCGGTGGGCCGAGGAGTACGGCATCTCGGAGGAGTTCGGCAGGGTCGAGCTGCACGGACGTCCGGCCGTCGAGATAGTCGCCGAACTGCTGCCCGCCGACATCGTGCCCGAGGCCCTCGCCCGCATCGAGGCGATGGAGATCGAGGACGTACCGAACGACGGTGTGCACCTGCTGCCCGGCACCAAGGCCTTCCTCGGCTCGCTGCCCGCCGACCGCTGGGCCGTCGTCACCTCCGCCACCCGCCGCCTCGCCGAGGCCCGGCTCGACGCCGTCGGCATCCTGCCCAAGACGATGATCACCGCCGACGACATCACCCGCGGCAAGCCCGACCCCGAGCCCTACCTCCTCGCCGCCCGTGAACTGGGCGTCGACCCGGCCGACTGCGTCGTCTTCGAGGACGCCCCCGCCGGTCTCGCGTCAGGTCGCGCCGCCGGCATGACCACCGTGGCGTTGACCACAACCCACCCGGCCCACGAGGTCGACGCCGATCTGGTCGTGAAGGACCTGTCGGCCTTGTCCGCGCTGGTCAACGACGGGGCGGTGGAGATCTCCGTCCGAGGCTGACGCCTGTCCACCGCTGTCCGCAATGCGGACAGCGGTTCTTGGTCACCGCAATACGTCTGATTTACTGATCGCATGACCACGACGAGCTGCCGCACCACTGCGACCGAGGCGACCATGACGCCCGGTGCTCGTTGTATGTGTCGCGTGCGCCGAATGTGCGCCTTCTAGAGGGCCCCCGCACCACTCCCTGAGCTCGCGCCCCGAAGCGAGCCGCCGTGGCACGTCCGTACGCCTCATGCCGTACGAGACCGAGTTGCCCGCGCATGACTTCCCTCCCGTACCAGGGCACACCCACGCCCGCGTACTCGACAGTGACGGAACCCCCTGTGATCACGACATCAGGCCTGACCAAGGTCTATCGCTCACACGGCCGCGAGGTCACCGCCCTCGACGGCGTCGACCTGCACGTCCGCGAAGGCGAGGTGTACGGCGTCATCGGCCAGTCCGGCGCCGGCAAGTCCTCGCTCATCCGCTGCGTCAACCTCCTGGAGCGCCCCACCGCCGGCACGGTCACCGTCGCCGGACAGGACCTCACCGCCCTCGCCGGACGCGGTCCCCGGGCCGGCAAGGAGCTGCGGCGGGCGCGCAGCCGTATCGGCATGGTCTTCCAGCACTTCAACCTGCTGTCCTCCCGGACCGTCCAGGACAACGTCGAGCTGCCGCTCGAAATCCTCGGCAAGTCGGGCAAGGAGCGCTCCGACAAGGCGCGCGAACTGCTCGACCTCGTCGGGCTCGCGGACAAGGCCAAGGCCTACCCCGCCCAGCTCTCCGGCGGCCAGAAGCAGCGCGTCGGCATCGCCCGCGCCCTCGCCGGCGACCCCAAGGTGCTGCTCTCCGACGAGGCCACCAGCGCCCTCGACCCCGAGACCACCCGCTCCATCCTCCAGCTGCTGCGCGACCTGAACCGGCAGCTGGGCCTGACCGTCCTGCTCATCACCCACGAGATGGACGTCGTGAAGTCGATCTGCGACTCGGCCGCGCTGATGGAGAACGGCCGCATCGTCGAGTCCGGCACGGTCAGCGAACTGCTCGCCACCCCCGGCTCGGAACTCGCCTCCGCGCTCTTCCCGGTCGGCGGCGAGGCCTCCGCGGACGACCGCACCGTCGTCGACATCACCTTCCACGGTGAGGCCGCCACCCAGCCGGTCATCTCCCAGCTGTCGCGCACCTACAACATCGACATCTCCATCCTCGGCGCCGCCATCGACACCGTCGGCGGCCTCCAGGTCGGCCGGATGCGCATCGAACTGCCCGGCCGCTACGAGGACAACGTCGTGCCGATCGGCTTCCTGCGCGAACAGGGCCTGCAGATCGACGTACTGGGCCAGGAGCCCGTACTGCTCAAGGAAGGTGCCCAGCTGTGACCTGGTCCGAAATGCAGCCCCTGCTGGAGCAGGCGTGTTGGGACACCCTCTACATGGTCGGCTGGTCCGCCCTCATCGCCGTCGTCGGCGGTCTGCCGCTCGGCATCCTGCTCGTCCTCACCGACCGCGGCGGGCTCCTCCAGAACGTCCTCGCCAACAAGGTCATCGGGCAGATCGTGAACATCGCCCGGTCGATGCCGTTCATCATCCTGATGGTCGCGCTGATGAGCTTCACGCGCTGGGTCACCGGCACGACCATCGGCCGTGAGGCCGCCATCGTGCCGCTCGCCATCGGCGCCATCCCGTTCTTCGCGCGCCTGGTCGAGACGGCCGTCCGCGAAGTGGACGGCGGGCTCGTGGAGGCCGTGCAGTCGATGGGCGGCAACACCTGGACCGTGGTGCGCAAGGTCCTCGTGCCCGAGTCCCTGCCGTCCGTCATCGCCGGCACCACGACCACGATCGTCGCCCTCATCGGCTACTCCGCCATGGCCGGCACGGTCGGCGCGGGCGGCCTCGGCGACATCGCCATCCGCTACGGCTTCCAGCGCTTCGAGACCGAGCTGATGTGGATCACCGTCGCGATCCTCGCCGTCGTCATCTCCCTCATCCAGTCCGCCGGCGACTACGCGGCCCGCTCCCTGCACCGCCGCGGCGGCCAGTCGGGCCCGGCGCCGAAGCTGCGGCTGCTGAAGGCATCGACGGCGACCAGCAAGACCGTCTGAGCCCCGCTCACCGCCCCCAGATCTCCCCGTAACACCACCACGGGGTTGCACCACCCTTTAGGAAAGGCACTTTTCGTGCGTAACACCGCCAAGATCACCACCGCCGTCCTCGCCGCCGGAGCCCTCACCCTCGGGCTCTCCGCCTGCGGCTCGGACAAGGACTCAGGCTCCGACGCGAGCGCCCCGCTGACGGTCGCCGCCACGCCCACCCCGCAGGGCGAGATCCTCACGTACATCAAGGAGAACCTCGCGAAGAAGGCCGGCCTCGAACTCGAGGTCAAGGAGTTCACCGACTACGTGACCCCGAACACGGCCGTCCAGCAGGGTGAGGTCGACGCCAACTACTTCCAGCACCAGCCGTACCTGGACGACTTCAACAAGAAGAACGGCACCGACATCGTCGCCGTGCCGGGCGCCACGGTGCACCTGGAGCCGCTCGGCGTGTACTCCCAGGGCGTCAAGAAGCTGACGGACCTGAAGAAGGGCGCCACCGTCGCCCTGCCGAACGACACCACCAACGAGGCCCGCGCGCTGAAGCTGCTCGAAGCCAACGGTGTGATCAAGCTCAAGGCGGGCGTCGGCTACGAGGCGACCCCGAAGGACATCGCCTCCAACCCGAAGAACCTGAACTTCAAGGAGCTGGAGGCGGCCCAGCTGCCGCGCTCCCTCGGTGACGTCGACGCCGCCGTCATCAACGGCAACTACGCGCTGGAGGCCGACCTCAGCCCTGCCGAGAACGCCCTCGTCGCCGAGTCACCCAAGGACAACCCCTACGGCAACTTCCTCGCCGTGAAGAAGGGCAACGAGGACGACCCGCGCGTCGAGAAGCTCGCCGAGCTGCTGACCTCGCCCGAGGTCAAGAAGTTCATCGAGGACAAGTACGACGGTGCGGTCGTCGCGGCGTTCTAAGAGGTCAAGCGTTATCTGACGGTGCGTTTACCGCGTATCGCCACGCACGGGGTCCACTCCTTCACTTGGTGTGGACCCCGTGGTGCAGTTCAGTGCTTTCATGCTGCATGCTGGGCAGTTCAGCAGGCCTTGAACGTTCGTCGAAGGTTACGGAGCGTCGCATGACTAGCACCTTCCCCAACATCTCCATCAGCACGGAGCGGTTGGTGCTGCGCCCCCTTGACGAGGACGACGTGCCCGCGCTGGCCGAGATGATGAACGACGAACAGGTCGGCGCCTGGACCGACGTCCCGCAGCCCTTCACCGAGGAGGGCGCCCGCACCTGGATCGCCGAGTACGCCCCGACGGAGCGCGAGGCCGGACGCGGACTCGACCTCGCCGTCACCGAGTTCCTCACCCAGCGCCTGGTCGGCGTGGTCCAGCTGACCAAGACGAACTGGCATGTGCGCGCCACCGAGCTGTCGTACATCGTCGCCCCCTGGGCCCGCGGCGAGGGCTACGCCTCCGAGGCCGCGCTCGCCACCGCCCAATGGCTGTTCACCGACCAGAAGTTCGAGCGCATCGAACTGCGCACCGCCGCCGACAACACCGCCTCCCAGCAGGTCGCTCAGAAGATCGGCTGCATCAGCGAGGGCGTCCTGCGCAACGCGTGCATAGCGCACGTCCGCACGGACGACGGCACCTGGGCCGACGTACGCACCGACTTCATCGTGTGGAGCCTGCTGCCGGAGGACCTCGACGGCGCCGGGGAGCAACTGGCCGACAGCGGCGGCTTCACCTCGTTCGGCGAGTGGAACTGACGAAAAACGACCCCACGGGCAGGGGCGGTACCGCACCGGTGACCAGGTACCCTCACGGAGCCTGCCCCTCGGGCCGACCTACGACGACCTGCGCAAACCCTGGAGACTGACGACGATGGCCGACCGCGTCACGGTGATCGGGTGGGACGGCTCGCCGCTGACCGCAGCGGCCCGCTCCGCCCTGGGAGCCGCCACGCTCGTGGCCGGTGCCGCCCACCACCTGGCGCTGCCCGAGGTGCCGCCGGCCGCCGAGCGCATCCGCCTCGGCAGCGTCGCCCTCGCCGCCCGCCGCATCGCCGGCCACCGCGGCACCGCGGTCGTGCTGGCCGACGGCGACCCCGGCTTCTTTGGCGTCGTACGGACCCTGCGGGCGCCCGAGTTCGGCCTGGAGGTCGAGGTCGTCCCCGCGGTCTCCTCGGTCGCCGCCGCCTTCGCCCGTGCCGGTATGCCCTGGGACGACGCGCAGGTGGTCGTCGCACACCGCCGCACCCTGCGACGCGCGGTGAATGTGTGCCGCGCCCACACCAAAGTCGCCGTTCTCACCTCGCCCGGCGCCGGACCCGCCGAACTCGGCCTGCTCCTCGAAGGCGTCCACCGCACCTTCGTCATCTGCGAGGAACTCGGCACGGAACGCGAGCAGGTCACCGTCGTCACCTCCGACAAGGCCGCCGACCACACCTGGCGCGACCCGAACGTCGTCATCGTCATCGGCGGCCCGGCCGGCGCCGCGGAATCCGGCGGCTGGATCGCCGGCCGCGACCCGGGCACCGGTCCGCGCGGCTGGACGCTGCCCGCCGAGTCCTACGGCGGACTCATGAGTGAGAGCGAACTCGAACCGCTGCGCGCGGCCCAACTCGCCCGGCTCGGCCCGCGCGTCGGCGACCTCGTGTGGGACATCGGCTGCGGCAGCGGCGCCTTCGCCACCGAGGCCGCCCGGGCCGGCGCCGCCGTCATCGCCGTCGACCGCGACCCGCAGGCCTGCAGCCGCACCGAGGCGAACGCACGCGCCTTCGGAGTGCAGCTCCAGATCGTCCACGGCACCGCCCCGCACGTCCTGGAGAACCTCCCCGAGCCGGACGTCGTGCGCGTCGGCGGCGGGGGAGCGGCCGTCGTCTCCGCCGTCGCCGACCGGCGCCCGCAGTGCATCGTCACGCACGCCGCGACCCGCGACGACGCCGAACTCATCGGCCGTGGACTCTCCGAACACGGCTACGACGTCGAGTGCTCCCTCCTCCAGTCCGTCGAACTCGACACCCGGGCCTGGACCGAGCGCGAGCGCAGTGTCGCCTTCCTGCTCACCGGGCAGTTGGGGCGGCGCGCGGCCTCACGTTGAGGAGCGACGGTCGCACGACGGGCGGAGACCGCCCGATCGCACGGTGTGACCATCCGCCCTCCCGGTGATCCTGTTGTCGTACCGCGCGCGGTAGGCTGGCCGATCGTTGTACCGCACTCGGTCGCCCGGCTATTCGTCGGTCAATGTCCGGAAAAACATGCCCTGTTTGGGGTGGGTGTGGTACGGCGAAACCGGGGGACGCGCAACGTGGCGCAGTCCACATCGGCCTGTCGCGGATCAAGCTGTCGCGACGGACGAATGGCCACGACAATGCCACTCAATGGCTTTGTCGCCTTTTTGGGACGGGTCGTTCGTGCCGCTGGGCATGCACGCTCGTTCTTCACTGCGGGGGCGGTCGGTGCGCCGTTCCCGGTGAGCTGGTCGTATAAGCACTAACCGATGGGCGAGGGGTACGCATGACCGACACCGGCCAGGTCCCGGGCGAGGGACTGCCGGAGAGCGCAGGCACGGTGGACCAGCCGGGCGCCCCCGCGGCGCACGGTACGTACACCTACCTCTCCGAGACCACCGCCGAGGACGAAGACCTGCTGATGCCCGGGCCCCAGGGCGCCTGGGGCAACGAGGTCGCCCCGCCCATGCCGGAGCCGGTCGTCGAAACCGTGCACGAGCCGGGCCCGCACGAGATCTCCGGCCGTGACAGCGGCTCGGTCGACCTCAGCGGCGTCCGCCTCCCGGGCCCGACGGCTCCGACGTCACCGATCCCGCCGATCACCCCGCGCCGCCCCCTGCACCTCGGACCGCCGATCCCGGACGCCTCCGCGAGCCCGGTCCGCTCCCTCGCCGACCGCGGCGCCGTCGGCGCACCGGTCCGCCAGGCTCCCGAGTACCTCGACGCCACGGTCCCGCAGCCGGCGGCGCCCTGGGGTGCGCAGGCCCAGACTCCGGCCCCCGGGCCGTCGAGCACCGAGGCACCGGCTGCCGAAACGGTTGTTCCCACCGAGCGGCCCGGTGGCGTGGCACGGACGGCTGCGACCCGGGTCCCCGCGCCCGCTCCACAGGAGGGCGAGGAGGGCGTTCACGCCGGACAGCAGCCGTCGGTCGCCGAGACGGCGCCCGGTCCGGACGGCACGCAGGGGCCGGCGGCCGCGGGTGCCGTCGGGGTCGCCGGGGGCGGGGTCGTTCCCGGTGCCGAGGGTGCCGGGGAGGGGGCCGGGGTCGTGCCGACTCCCGTCGGTGACCCGGTCGCGCCGGTGGCCGGCGGTGGCGGGGCCGGGGTCGTGCCGGCTCCTGGTGGTGACCCGGTCGTGCCCGTCGTCGGCGGTGGCGAGGCCCTGGCTGCCGACGTCGCGCCGGTGAGCGAGGCTGTCCCGGCTGCCGGGCCGATGCCCGGCGGGGACGGTGGTCAGGTTCCGGGCGTCGGCGGGGCTCCGGAGGGTGGCGCTGGGATCGGGCAGGCTCCGGTCGGGGCTGAGGCCGCCGGGGTTGCCGAGGTTCCGGCTCCGGACGCTGCCGAGCCGCTCGTCTCCGGAGAAGCGCCTTTGGATGCGGCCGCCCCGGTTGCCGAGGGCATGCCGGTTGCCGAGGTCCCGCCGGTCGTGGAGGGCACCGTGCCCGAGGCCGCCGCGCTTCCCGAGGCGTCTGCCGCCGAGGCCGGTGAGGCTTCCGGCGCCGGGGTCGCTGACGCCGGCCAGGTTGCCGCTGGCTCCGCCGGTGATGTCGCTGCGGTTGCCGAAGGCGGCGTCGCCGGGACAGGTCAGGTCGCCGAAGCCTCCGTGGACGGCACCGGTCAGGTCGCCGAACCCTCCGTGGACGGCACCGGTCAGGTGGCCGACGCTCCCGCTCCGCAGAGCCAGCCGCCTACCGGGGTATCCGCCTCCGATGCCGTGCAGGTGCCCGGTGGCCCGGTTGCTGACGCCGTGCACGTGCCTGGTGCCGCGGCTGCTGACACTGCTGAGGGTTCCGGCTCCGCCCCGGCTCCTGGCGCCGCCCAGGTTCCTGGCGCCGCCCAGGTTCCTGGCGCCGCCCCGGCTCCTGGCGCCGCCCCGACTCCTGGCACCGCCCCGGCTACTGGCGCTCCAGCTTCCGACACCGCCGAAGTTTCTGGAGCCCCGGTTCCCGGCGCTCCAGCTTCCGGTGCCGCCGAGGTTTCCGTAGCCCCGGTTCCCGGCGCTCCCGTTTCGGGCACCGCCCAGGCTCCTGGCGCCCCGGCTCCGGACGCCGCAGCCCTCGTACCCGCCGAGGCCTCCGCGCAGATCGCCGAGCCCCTCACCCCGCAGGCCGTCCCCTCTCCCGAGGCCGTCCCCTCTCCCGAGGCCGCCGCCTCTCCCGTGGCCGCCCTGCCGCCTGAGGCCGCGCTGCCGCCCGAGGCTCAGTTCCCGGACGCCGCGCAGGCACCCGAGGCAGCTCAAGCCCTCCCGGATGCCGCGCAGGTTCCCGAAGCCGAAGTGCCTGAGCACCGCGAGGCCACTCAAGCCCTCCCGGACGCCTCTCAGGCTCCCCAGCTCGCGGGAGCGGAGCCTGTCGCACCGCCCCCGCAGGCGGCCGACGCCGTAGCCGCGCCCGTTGTCCCGCCCGCCGACGCCGACGCCGCGGCCGCCGCCGAGGCAGAAGCAGCGCCCGCCGACGCCGTTGCCGCGCGCGCCGACGCCGCAACCACGCCCGCCGCCGGTGCCCCCGCGGCCGTAGCCGCCGATGCGACCCCGCACCCCATGGCCGCGGATCAGACCGCCCAGCAGAACGAACCCCCCGTTCCGGCCGAGCTGCCCGCTCAGGAGCCGCAGCAGGCGCAGGTCCCCGAGGCCGGGCCGGACGTCAACCTCGCGCAGGCCCAGCAGCAGCCGACGCAGGACGGAGTTCCGGTGAATACCGACGCCGACCCCGCCGCACAGGCCGTGGACGCGAGCGCGCCCGCCGCCGACGCGGAAGCCCCCGTAGCGGATCCCGCGGCAGCCGTGGTCACCCCGCCGGCTCCGCTCCCGGACGCCCCGCAGACTCCGGACGGTGCCGCCGAGTCGGCCGCCGGCCCCCAGCCGCTCGCCGCGGTCGGCGCCCCGGGCACCGTCGGATCCCGTACGACCCCGGCGCAGGGCGTGCCGGTCGAGAACCCCGAGCCGTTCGTCGCCGAACCCGCCGGCCCGCAGCTCCGATCCCAGGCGCAGCCCGTGCAACTCGCGGAGGACCCCGCGCGACCGGCCGTCGAGCCGACGGAGTCCGGAGGGGCTGGGGCCGTCGCCGTCCTGCCGGGTGGCATCCCGCAGGAGCCCGTGCCCGATCAGCCCATGGGGCAGTTCGTGCCGGTCGAGGGCTCGGTGCCGACCACCCCGCACCTCGCCCCGACCCCGCCGCAGCCGATCGTGCTGCCGGTGGCGGAGGGACCGGGCCCTGTCGTCACGGTGCCCGGGCCCCGTGACGGCGACCCCGAACTCGTACAGCACGCGGACGACCTGGACACCCGGGCCGCCGATCAGGAAGACCAGCAGGAGCAGGCGGAAGCGAGTACGGCCGTGGTCGAGGAAACACGACAGCCCACCGGCCCGGCGGCGCCCGCCTACGACGACGCCGAACGCGCGGCCGTCCTCAAGGTGATGCGCGAGCGCCGCGACATCCGCAACGGCTTCCGCAGCGACCCCATCCCGCACGAGGTCCTGCTCCGGGTGCTGGAGGCCGCCCACACGGCGCCCTCCGTCGGGCACTCGCAGCCCTGGGACTTCGTCGTCATCCGCTCCGCGGACACCCGGCGCACCATGCACGAGCTGGCGATGCGCCAGCGCGACGCCTACGCCAAGTCCCTCCCCAAGGGCCGGGCGAAGCAGTTCAAGGAACTGAAGATCGAGGCCATCCTCGACACCCCGGTGAACATCGTCGTCACCGCCGACCCCACCCGCGGCGGCCGCCACACCCTCGGCCGGCACACCCAGCCGCAGATGGCGCCGTACTCCGCGGCGCTCGCGGTCGAGAACCTCTGGCTCGCCGCCCGCGCCGAGGGCCTCGGCGTCGGCTGGGTCAGCTTCTTCGACGAGCGTGAGATGGTCCGCGCGCTGGGGCTGCCCGAGCATCTGGAGGTCATCGCCTATCTGTGCGTCGGGTACGTCGACGAGTTCCCGGACGAGCCCGAGCTGCTCCAGGCCGGCTGGTCCAAGCGCCGCCCGCTGTCCTGGGTCGTGCACGAGGAGACGTACGGCCGCCGCGCCCTGCCCGGCGAGGAGCCGCACGACCTGCTCGCCGAGACCGTCGCCCAGATCCGCCCGCTGGATGCCAAGGCGCTCGGCGAGGCGTGGGAACGGCAGAAGCGGATGACCAAGCCGGCCGGTGCGCTCGGCATGCTGGAGATCATCTCCGCGCAGCTCAGCGGCCTGTCCCGGCAGTGCCCGCCGCCCATCCCGGAGCCCGCCGCCGTCGCGATCTTCGCGGGCGACCACGGCGTGCACGCGCAAGGAGTCACCCCCTGGCCCCAGGAGGTGACCGCCCAGATGGTCGCCAACTTCCTCGGCGGCGGCGCGGTCTGCAACGCGTTCGCGGGGCAGGTGGGCGCCGAGGTGTGCGTCGTCGACGTCGGTGTCGCGGCCGACCTTCCCGCCACACCCGGCCTGCTGCCCCGCAAGGTCCGCGCGGGCACCTCGGACATGACGACCGGCCCCGCGATGACCCGCGAGGAGGCCAAGCAGGCCATCGAGGTCGGCATCGAGACCGCCCGCGACCTGGTGGCCGCCGGCAACAAGGCGCTGCTCACGGGCGAGATGGGCATCGCCAACACGACCGCGTCGGCCGCCCTGATCTCCGTCTTCACGGGAGTGGACGCCGCCGAGGTCACCGGCCGCGGCACCGGCATCAACGACGAGACGCTGGCCCGCAAGACCGAGGTCGTGCGCCGCGCGATCGAGCTCCACCAGCCCGACCCGGCCGACCCCATCGGCGTCCTCGCCGCGATCGGCGGCTTCGAGCACGCCGCGCTCGTCGGCCTCCTGCTGGGCGGTGCGTCACTGCGTACGCCGGTGATCCTCGACGGCGTGAGCGCCGGTGCCGCCGCCCTGGTCGCCCGCGCGATCGCCCCCGAGGTCCTCGCCGCCTGCATCGCGGGCCACCGCAGCGCCGAGCCCGGCCATGTGGCCGCCCTCAACAAGCTGGGCCTGCGCCCACTGGTCGACCTCGACCTCCGCCTCGGCGAGGGCACGGGCGCGCTTCTGGCCCTGCCGCTGGTGCAGAGCACGGCGCGGGCGATGCACGAGGTGGCGACGTTCGACTCGGCCGGGGTCACCGAGAAGTAGACACGCGACTGGGGGACCCGGGGGCGTGCAACCCCGGGTCCCCCAGTCACGTCGCTGCGGTCGCCCAGCCATCGGACACTTGAACCGCCGAAACCGGCCGCAGCATAAAATCCGCACGTCAGGGCATCGCACCGCCGCCGAAAGAGGAGCCGCACCCTCATGGCCGAACACCCCGCCTACCCCGTAGGCCTCCGCCTCACCGGCCGCAGGGTCGTTGTCCTCGGCGGCGGCCAGGTCGCCCAGCGCCGCCTCCCGGCCCTCATCGCAGCCGGCGCCGACATCGTCCTCGTATCCCCCGAAGCGACCCCGTCGGTCGAGGCGATGGCGGACGCGGGCGAGATCACCTGGAGGAAGCGGACGTACGAGGACGGCGACCTCGCGGACGCCTGGTACGCCCTCATCGCCACCGGCGATCACGAGGCCAACACCACCGCCTCCGCCGAGGCCGAGCGCCATCGCGTGTGGTGCGTCCGCTCCGACGACGCCGACGCGGCCACCGCCTGGACCCCGGCCACCGGCCACAGCGAGGGCGTCACGGTCGCCGTCCTGACCACCGACGCACGCGGCCGCGACCCCCGTCACACCGCAGCCATCCGCGACGCGGTCGTCGAGGGCCTGCGCGACGGCACGCTCGTCGCCCCGCACCACCGCACCCGCACACCCGGCGTCGCCCTGGTCGGCGGCGGCCCCGGCGACCCGGACCTGATCACCGTGCGCGGCCGCCGTCTGCTCGCCGAGGCCGACGTCGTCATCACCGACCACCTGGGCCCGCGCGACCTGCTCGCCGAACTGCCCGCGAGTGTCGAGGTGATCGACGCGGCGAAACTGCCGTACGGCCGCTTCATGGCCCAGGAGGCCATCAACAACGCGCTGATCGAACACGCCAAGCAGGGCAAGTCGGTGGTCCGCCTCAAGGGCGGCGACCCCTTCGTCTACGGCCGTGGCATGGAGGAGGTCCAGGCGCTCGCCGAGGCCGGCGTCCCGTGCACGGTCGTGCCCGGCATCTCCAGCTCCATCTCGGTCCCGGGCGCCGCCGGCATCCCGGTCACGCACCGGGGCGTCGCCCACGAGTTCACCGTGGTCAGCGGGCACATCGCCCCGGACGACGAGCGCTCCCTGGTCGACTGGCCCTCGCTCGCCAAGCTGACCGGCACGCTGGTGATCCTGATGGGCGTCGGCACGATCGGGAAGGTCGCCGAGACCCTCGTCGCGCACGGCAAGTCCCCCGACACGCCCGTCGCCCTGGTCCAGGAGGGCACCACGGCCGCCCAGCGCAGGGTCGACGCGACCCTCGCGACGGCGAGCCAGGCGGTGCTCGACCACGACGTCAAGCCGCCGGCGGTCATCGTCATCGGCGACGTGGTGAACGTAGGACCGAGACCTTCCGAGTAACCGCGGGTAACCCAACCCGTCCCGAACCGTTGGCACCACACCCAGGACAAGGCAGTATCACCCTGTGGCCGATCTCATCACCGTCGATGACCCGACCGACCCCCGCCTGCGCGACTACACGGGCCTGACCGACGTCGAACTGCGCCGCAAGCGCGAACCGGCCGAGGGTCTGTTCATCGCCGAGGGCGAGAAGGTCATCAGACGGGCGAAGGACGCCGGCTACGAGATGCGGTCGATGCTGCTGTCGGCCAAGTGGGTCGACGTCATGCGCGACGTCATCGACGAGCTCCCGGCGCCGGTGTACGCGGTCAGCCCGGAGCTCGCCGAGCAGGTCACCGGCTATCACGTGCACCGCGGCGCGCTGGCGTCGATGCAGCGCAAGCCGCTGCCGACCGCGACCGACCTGCTCCAGACCGCCCGCCGCGTGGTGGTCATGGAGTCGGTGAACGACCACACCAACATCGGAGCCATATTCCGCTCCGCCGCCGCCCTCGGCATGGACGCGGTCCTGCTCTCGCCGGACTGCGCGGACCCGCTGTACCGCCGGAGCGTCAAGGTCTCCATGGGCGCGGTCTTCTCGGTGCCGTACGCCCGCCTCGACACCTGGCCCAAGGGCCTCGAATCGGTCCGCGAGGCCGGCTTCACGCTCCTCGCCCTCACCCCCGACGAGAAGGCCAAGACCCTCGACGAGGCAGCCCCGCACCGCATGGACCGGGTCGCGCTGATGCTCGGCGCCGAGGGCGACGGCCTCTCCACCCAGGCCCTGGTGGCCGCCGACGAATGGGTCCGCATCCCGATGGCCCACGGAGTCGACTCCCTCAACGTCGGCGCGGCGGCCGCGGTCGCCTTCTACGCGGTGGCCACCGGCCGCCCCCGGCTCTAGAGCCACGGCACAGGAGGCGAAAGGGGAGACCCGGCGGACGCCGCCGACCGGGCGCTCTACTCAGGAATCTCGAACGTCGAGTCGTACTGCTCGGACATCGGCTCCTCGTCCAGCGGCTCGAAGTCCGGCTCCACCTGCTCCTGCTTCGGACGCACGACGTCACCGCCGCCGCTCCCTTCCCCGCCGAGTCCGCGGTCCGGCCCCTGACAGCCCTGGGCCGCCGCGATACCGAGCGCCACGAGCAGCGTCACCACGACGAACACGAACAGCCGCTGCCGGAGCAGCTGAGGATTGGCGGGCCGCCGCCCCGTCCCCGTGTTCCGGGGAGCCGGGCGTCCATTGCCGCCGCGCGGGGCGGGCCGGCCGCCGTTGGGCGAGCGGGGCGAGGTGCGGGGACCGGGCATCGACCGGGCCCCGGGGCGGGCCGACGCCGTCCCGCCCTGCGGACCGCCGTGACCCTTCGGCGGCCTTGCCGTGTCGCGCGCGGGGCCCGGGACGCGCGGGGTGCCGTTGCCCCTTGGCAGGCCGGTGCCACGGGACGGGGCAGGCCCCTGCGCCCGCCGCTGGGCACGCTGCTGATCGGCATAGGTGTCGGCGAGCCGCCCGGTCGGCCGGTCCGACTCCGGGGAACGCTGGGCCGGCGGGCGTACGTCGGCGAAGCCCTGCGCCTCACGGGCGGCGATCTCCTTCAGCCGCAACGACAGCTGAAGTGTGCTGGGCCGGTCCTCCGGGTCCTTCGCCAGGCAGGCGCGCACCAGCGGGGCCAGCGCATCGGGCACCCCGTGCAGCTGCGCCTCCTCATGCACGACGCGGTACAGCATCACCTCGGAACTGCCGTGCCCGAAGGGTGAGTCACCCATCGACGCGTACGCGAGCGTGGCGCCCAGCGAGAAGACGTCCGTGGCCGGGGTGACGGCGGCTCCGCGCACCTGCTCCGGGGCGAGGAAGCCGGGCGAGCCGACCGCCGTACCCACATGCGTCAGGGTCGAGGCCCCCGTCGCCCAGGCGATGCCGAAGTCGATGATCCTCGGCCCCTTGGGGGACAGCAGGATGTTGGACGGCTTGAGATCCCGATGAACGACCCCGGCCTCATGAACGGCGACCAGCCCTTCACTCAGCGCGGCCCCGACGGCGGCGACCTCCGCGGCGCCGAGCGGGCCCGCGTCGACGACCTTGTCGTGCAGGGAGGGGCCGGGCACGTACTGCGTGGCGAACCAGGGGCGGTCCGCCTCGAGATCGGCGGCCACCAGCCGTGCCGTACAGCCGCCGCGAATCCGCCGTGCCGCCGAGACCTCACGCGCGAAGCGCGAGCGGAACTCCTGATCCTCCGCCAGATCGGGCCGGATCACCTTGAGCGCGACCCGCTGGCCCTTCTTGTCGGAGCCCAGGTAGACAACGCCCATGCCGCCCGCGCCGAGCCGTCTGTGAAGCCTGAACGAGCCGACGACGCGCGGGTCCTCGCGCCTCAGGCGCATCATCGCCATGTTCATCCCCGCTGCCCGGTCCGTCTGACGAGCCACAGCTTACGTTTCCGCGGGCCGCCGTGCGCAGAGGCCGCGCCCTCTCGGCCCGATGGATTGTCAGTGGTGGGTGGGAGACTTGAAGGGTGGTCAGAGGGTGGGTGAGCAGGGCGACTTAGCGGCAGGTGTGCCCCCAACCACCCGTGACAGAAGGGGGATTGAGCCCGTGAAGGGTGATCGCGTGGAGATAGTCGTGGACGCCGGGGACACGACGCGCACGTACGAGGTGGTGGCGAGCAGGGCGGGCCGCAGGGTGGAGACGGCGGTGCGTCGAGGTGTCGTGGAAGTGAGCGAAGTCACCCGAAGCGGATCGGTCGTACGTACGGCCCGCTTCATGGCGAACCGGGTCCTCGCGCTGGTCGAGCAGCCGATCCCGCGCGAGGACGGCTCGGAGAGGAGCCATGAGAAAGCGGGGCACACCGGGCGTCCCCTCGGGGAAGACCCCGAGACCTAGGACCTCGTCTCCACCCAGGGGAGTACTCCGCAGGTCATGGCTCATCCTCCGGGAGGCCCGCCAATCGGTACGAGGGCATGACGTGCCGGGGCGGCCACGCGCCTAGATTTGAGGTCAAGCGGCGGGTGCAGCACTCGTCCCCCGAGGTCAGACACCCGCCGCTGCCAACGACAACTGACACAGGTCAGGAGAGGGACCATGGCCCAGACGGCACCGCGGACAGTGATCCGCATGCAGGAGCGCACGCTGCTGCGTCCCCGTCGCCAGGGCCGCCGCCACCCCCTGGTGGCGACACTCATGGCCCTTCCCCTGGCGGCCCTTCTCCTCCTCGTCTTCGACGGCTGGGAGACAGTGGCCACACAGGCGTCGTCCGTGGGCGTGATGCTGGGGCGCTGAGCGGCGACCCCAGGCCCGGAAGAGCGGTCCGGGCGGGGACATCCACCCATGAAACCCCGTGGGGACGGGGGTGCGGCGGACGGCACAAATGCCGGCGCAGCTGGGGAGCTGCGCCGGCATTGCTTTTCCCTGAAACACCGGGGCCTGTGAGCCACGGCTCCCTTGGGATGCCGAACTCATCATCCAGCCTTCTCGGCGCCGGCCCGTATCATCCAGCCCGTCCGGCGTTTGAGGACGAGGCTCGTTCAGGGCCGAAGCGGGGGTCTGGGGGCGGCAGCCCCCAGCGAGGGCCCCTGGACGCCGAGCACAGAGACAGCCCCCGGCACCCGGCGCACCCGGTACCCGACGGCAGCCAACCGCGCACAAGGGACACCCGTGACCCCGAACCCCCTCCTGCCCGACCTCACCGCACGAGCCATAGCCGCGGCTCACTCACGTACGTCCGCCTGTCCCTGCGGAGCAACCGTCACGCTCGCCGAACGCCCCGACGCCACCGTCGTCCGGCACGCCGACACCGTCGCCAAGGCCCACGCCCCCGGCGTCACCGTCACCGACCTGGCGCCCCGCCTGGCCGCCGCCACCCGCCTCCTCGAGATCTTCCTGCCCCCGCTCACCCCCATACCCGTCGACCTCCACGACCGGCCCGTGACCTTCTGGCCGTACGGCACCCCCGTGGACCCGGAAGATCCGGACGCGGCCCCCTGGGAAGCGGCGGCAACCCTGCTCGCCCACCTCCACCGCACCCCCGCCCCCGCCCCGCTCCCTCCCATGCGCGGCCCCGCCAAGGCCGCCCTGGCCCTGTCCCGCCTCCGCGCGACCACCGACGCCACCCTCACCGCCCCCGTCCTGCGCGCCTGGGCCACCCTCCCCGCCTGGGCCCGCGACGAGGCACCCCAGCCCGACACCGCCACCCTCTGCCACGGCGACCTCCACCTCGGCCAGCTCGTCCGCCACCCGGTCCCGGACGGCCCGTGGCTGCTCATAGACATCGACGACCTCGGCGTCGGCGTCCCGGCCTGGGACCTGGGCCGACCGGCCGCCTGGTTCGCCTGCGGGCTGCTGCCGCCCGACGAATGGCACCGGTTCCTGACCGCCTACCGCGTCGCCGGCGGCCCGGCCGTGCCCGCCGACGGCGACCCCTGGCCCGCGCTGGACGTCGCCGCCCGCGCCCTCACCGTGCAGACCGCCGCCCGCGCGATCACCAAGGCGGCGGCCGAGGATCGCGTCCTGGACGAGATCGAGCAGGCCCTCGTGGACGCCTGTGACCGAATGGCTTCCGTCCCCCCGGAGTTGGTCCGAGAAGAGGCGAAGTAGGGTGCAACCGACCGCAGCCGGACAGAGTCTGTCCTGGCGATACACGAAGCAGGACCGACCGGCGAGGAGTTGAGCCGACCATGCAGTGTCCGAAGTGCCATGCACCGATGCACACGTACAACCGCAATGGTGTCCAGATCGAGCAGTGCAGTGGCTGCCGCGGGATCTTTCTCGACTACGGCGAGCTCGAGGCGCTGACCCGCCTGGAGTCGCAGTACGCCCAGCCCGCCCCGCCGCCCCCGGCCGCCCCGCAGGCCTACCCGGCCGCCGCCCCGCAGGCCCCCGCCTGGGGCGCCCCGCACGGTGGCCACCACGGTGGTCACTACGGCCACAAGCGGCACAAGAGCTTCGGCCACATGCTGTTCTCCAGCTGAGCGGCTGATCCGCACCAGGCCACGTACGAGGTCACGAAGAAGCCCCCGGTCGCAGGACGACCGGGGGCTTCGGTGTGTGGACGATACTGGGATTGAACCAGTGACCTCTTCCGTGTCAGGGAAGCGCTCTCCCGCTGAGCTAATCGTCCTCGGGACCACAACCCGCAGGTCGTGGGTGCAGCGTGCGCGATACTGGGATTGAACCAGTGACCTCTTCCGTGTCAGGGAAGCGCTCTCCCGCTGAGCTAATCGCGCGGGTTCGGATCTTGTCGTAGGTGCTGAAAGATCCAGTGGACGATACTGGGATTGAACCAGTGACCTCTTCCGTGTCAGGGAAGCGCTCTCCCGCTGAGCTAATCGTCCTTGGAGGTGGAGACGGGATTTGAACCCGTGTAGACGGCTTTGCAGGCCGTTGCCTCGCCTCTCGGCCACTCCACCAGGAGTGTAGGGGTTCGGGAAGATCCCCTGTTCCTTCGAGCGGACGACGAGGCTCGAACTCGCGACCTCAACCTTGGCAAGGTTGCGCTCTACCAACTGAGCTACGTCCGCTTGTCGTTTCGTTCCGCTCCCGCGGCCCGGCGACGTGTTGAACTCTAGCGGATTCCGGGGCCAGCACAAAAACGCGTTTGTGCAGCGTGCTGCGCTGCACCTGCTCAGGGACCCGACGGAGCTCTCCGAAGCGACATGGCCAGGTCACCCGCAGGACACCGGCCATAGACTCGACTGCGTGCTCGACCTCCCTCCCCTCGCCCGATTCGGTGACCGCGTCGCCACCGGTCTCCTCGATGTCACCAGCGATCCCGCCGCCCTGGACTCCAGCGGATTCTGGGCCGTCTGCGCCGACTTCGAGGGCGCTCTGACCTGCGCCCGCTTCCGGGACGTGCGCGAGGAGCCCGTGCCCGCGCCGGTGCCGGGGGACTGGCTGGGCCCTGCGGTCGGCGACTGGACGTCGTCGCTCGATCGCGCCGCGTACACGACGGGCGTACGGCGCATTCGCGAGTACATCGCGGCCGGCGCGGTCTATCAGGCCAATCTGTGCCGGGTGCTCAGCGCGCCGATCGGGGCGGGCGCCGATATGGACGCCCTGACCGCGCTGTTGGCCCTCGGCAACCCGGCGCCGTACGCAGGAACGATCCGGCTGCCGGGGCACGGGGTCGAGATAGCCACGGCCTCTCCCGAACTCTTCCTGCGGCGCGACGGGCGTGTCGTCGAGTCCGGGCCGATCAAGGGCACCGGGCGCACCGAGGCGGACCTGCTGGAGAAGGACTTCGCCGAGAACGTGATGATCGTGGACCTGGTGCGCAACGACATCGGCCGGGTGTGCGCCACCGGGACCGTGACCGTCCCCGATCTGTGCGCCGTGGAGAAGCACCCGGGCCTCGTCCACCTGGTGTCCACCGTGCACGGCGAGCTGCGCGCCGACGCCGGCTGGCCGGAGCTGCTCGACGCCGCCTTCCCGCCCGGCTCGGTCACCGGCGCACCCAAGTCGAGCGCGCTGCGGATCATCGACGAGCTGGAGACGGCGCCCAGGGGGCCGTACTGCGGCGGTATCGGGTGGGTCGACGCCGACCGGGGTGTCGGCGAGCTGGCCGTGGGGATCCGTACGTTCTGGATCGACCGGGACGAAGGGATGCTTCGGTTCGGGACCGGCGCGGGGATCACCTGGGGATCGGATCCCGAGGGGGAGTGGCGGGAGACCGAGCTGAAGGCGTCCCGGCTGCTCGCGGTAGCGTCGGGAGCGTACGAGGTGAGTGGAGAGGGACTGCAATCGTGAGGATCTGGCTCGACGGCGGGCTCCAGGACATCGAGTCCGCCCGTGTCTCCGTCTTCGACCATGGGCTGACCGTGGGCGACGGCATCTTCGAGACCGTGAAAGCGGTGGACGGCCGTCCGTTCGCGCTGACCCGGCACCTCGACCGGCTGACCCGCTCGGCGTTCGGCCTCGGCCTGCCCGAGCCCGACCACGACGAGGTCCGCCGCGCCTGCGCCGCCGTCCTGGAGGCCAACCCGATGCCGCTGGGCCGGCTGCGCATCACCTACACCGGCGGCCACGGCCCCCTCGGCTCCGACCGCGGAGAGCACGGCCCGACCCTCGTCGTCGCCCTCGGCGAGACCACCCGCCGGCCCGACTCCACGGCCGTCGTCACGGTCCCCTGGACCCGCAATGAACGCGGCGCACTCACCGGCCTGAAGACCACCTCGTACGCCGAGAACGTCGTCGCACTCGCCCGCGCCCATGAACACGGCGCGAGTGAAGCGCTGTTCGCGAACACCGTCGGCCAACTCTGCGAGGGCACCGGCTCGAACGTCTTCGTCGTCCTCGACGGCGAGATCCACACCCCGCCGGTCGCCTCGGGCTGCCTCGCGGGCATCACCCGCGCGCTCACCGTCGAGTGGACCGGCGCCAGGGAGACCGACCTGCCGCTGGACGTGCTGGAGCGGGCCGAGGAGATCTTCCTCACCTCCACCCTGCGGGACGTCCAGGCCGTGCACCGCGTCGACGACCGCGAACTGCCGGGCGCACCGGGCCCGGTGACCGCCAAGGCCATGCGGATCTTCCAGGAGCGGGCCGGGGACGACCTGGATCCCTGAGGACCGGAAAATTGGGCTGCCGCGGGTCGGCAGGGTGGGTAGAACACCTCTGATGACCACGACCCTGCGGCCGACCGAGCCGCTTCAGCACCACGCGGACGGGACGCGCTCGCGCCGCTACCAGGTGTGCGTGAACAGCCGTCCCGTCGGCGGGATACGCCTCGCCACGCACGCCGAGTACGGCCCGCGCGTGGGCCGTGTCTCCGAGCTGCGTATCGAGGAGGCGGACCGAAGGCGCGGCCGTGCCACAGTGGCCGTGCTGGCCGCCGAGGAAGTCCTGCGGGGCTGGGGCTGCGAACGCGTCGAGGCGTCCGTGCCGGACGCCGCCGCCGTCGCGCTCCGGCTCGCCCAGGCCCTCGGATACGTGGTGCGCAGCCGCAACATGTCGAAGCGGCTGAACGGCACCCCGCCCCAACTCCCCGCCGACACCGCGCCACGGCCCATGACCGAGGCGGAGTTCGGCCCCTGGCTGGCCCATGGGCGTGAGGGGTACGTGGGCGACCTGGTCGAGAGGGGCGTGCCCGCCGACGACGCCCACCGGAAGGCGGACGCCGGGTACGCGAAGCTCCTGCCGGACGGGCTGGCCACCGAGAACACGCTGATCAGCGTGCTGGAGCACGAGGGCCGGCCGGTGGGCAGGCTGTGGCTGGGCCTGTGGCCCGACACCGCGTACGTCCTCGACGTCGAGGCCGACGAACGCGTCCGCGGTCGCGGCCACGGACGTGCCCTGATGCTGCTGGCCGAGGCACAGGCCGCGGAGGGCGGGAAGGACCGCATCGGCCTGCATGTCTTCGCGGGCAACGCCCCGGCCGAGCGGCTGTACGAGTCCCTCGGCTACGAGACGACCGCGTACAACCTGGGCAAGGGGTTGGTGTAGCGCCGAGAAGGGACTTGAGGAGAGACCGGGGCCGGGCGGGATGGGTTCTCATCGCGCCCCGAAGGGGTGCGGGGAACTGCGCGACCAGCCACGACGCACCCGCGGACAAACGACGGCCCAGAGCGCGAATCCCGCCGAGCGCTACGCCAGCAGTCGCTCCGCGATCTCCTCGATCCGCGCGCGCAGACCCTCCTGGCTCTTGCCGCCGTCCAGGCGCTCGCCGTCGATCACGTACGTCGGCGTGCCGGTCACGCCGATCGCCTTGCCCTCGGCCTGGTCGGCGTCGACGATCAGGATGTGCCGGCCGTCGATCAGCGCGGTGTCGAATTCCTCGGCGTCCAGACCGAGTTCCCGGGCCACCTCGACCAGGAAGGGTTCTCCCTTACGGTCCAGCTCCTCGACCCGGCCCAGCACGGCCTCGACGTACGGCCACCCCTTGCCCTGCTCGAAGGCCTCCTCGGCGGCCTGTGCGGCGGCGAAGGCGTGCTTGTGCTTCTCCAGCGGGAAGTGCCGCAGCCGCAGCTCCAGCCGGTCGCCGTAGCGTGCGCGCAGGGCACGGAGATCGTCCAGGGCCGTGCGGCAGTCGGGGCACTGGAGCTCGCACCAGACGTCGAGGACGGGGGCGGCGGGACGGTCGGGGGAGGAGTCGCTCATGGCCCCAGTCTCCCAGTCGTCGCGCGGTCGACCCAATCCGGCCCGGTGCTTCGGCGGGGGGCCGGTCAGGGTGCCGTGAGGTGACCGGCACCTGCGGAGGAGAGGACCCGGAGATGTCCCTGATGTCGGGCCGAGGCATGGCCGGGCGGGGGCGGAACGGTGCAGGATGGAAGGGACGAAGTGCCCTGTCCCGACCCAGCGTGCCTGGAGGCCCGGATGATTGCCGAGACCGTCTGTTCAGCCGTCGCCGCGGCCGGCCTGGGCATCGCGGCGGTCACGGCGTACCGCAAGCGTTTCCTCGCGGCCACGCGCATCGCCGCGTACTCACTGGTGCCCCTCGGCCTGGTGATGACCGGAGTCGTCGAGTGGCTGGCGGACACCGCGTTCAGTCCGACGGCCTGGGCGGGCTTCGGGGTCCTAGGGGTGTCCTGGCTGCTGTTCGCGACCACCCGGGCGGTGGAGCGCCGCCGCGGCGGCACCCGCAAGGAGCGCAAGGAGGCCCGCGCCGCCGCGCAGCGCGACGCGGTGGCTCCCACGGCCTCGGCGCCGTCGCTGGGCCCCGGCTCCCGTCCGTCCACCCGGCCAGCGACCGCGCCCAAGGCGGAGAGCGGGGACGACTTCAGCGACATCGAGGCCATCCTCAAGAAGCACGGCATATGACCCCTGCACAAGGGCTGAAACGACACAGTGGGTCGTGCCGCGGCCGTAAGTGATCAAGACTCGAAGCGGACATCGCGGAATCCAGCGAACTCCCGCTCATTCCGGGCGTGTTGATCGCGCGGTGACGTGGTCTTACGTCATCATCGCGGCGAGATGCTGGACACGACACAGAGCGAGGCCACACCGTCTCAGGACGAGCCTCGCGGGTGCCTCTTCGCCCTTTCCCAGCCACCGCTGATGATCTTCCTTGCGGTGATCGGGTGTCTGCTGCTCATGGCTGCGCTGCACGATCTGCTGCTGCTCTGAGCCGTACCCGCGGCCCCCGGCGCCACCCGCCGGGGTCCGCGTCGACACACATCTCGTGCCGGGCGGGCCCGATCAGCCGGCGGCTTCCTTGCGGCGCGCTCGGTAGGCGGCCACATGCAGACGGTTTCCGCAGGTCCGGCTGTCGCAGTAGCGTCGCGACCGGTTGCGGGAGAGATCCACGAAGGCGTGCCGGCAGTCGGGCGCCTCGCAGCGCCGCAGCCGCTCCTCCTCGCCGGCGACCACGAAGAACGCCAGCGCCATGCCGCAGTCCGCCGCGAGATGGTCGGCCACGGAGGCGCCGGGGGCGAAGTAGTGCACATGCCAGTCGTAGCCGTCGTGGTCGGTGAGCCGCGGGGTGGTGCCCGCGGCGGCGACCAGCTCGTTGATCAGGCCCGCGGCGATCCGGGCGTCCGGGGCCGCGAAGATCGCGGCGAACCGCCCGCGGACCTTCCGCACCGCCGACAGATCGAACTCCGAAAGGACTCCGACGTCACTGATTTCGTGCTTTCGTACGAAATCTCCTAGGGCGGCGACATCCGGCAGTCCGTCCGACGTCTCGTCGTCCTCCGGCACGGTGTTCACCAGGTCCACCACGGCATCGAGCGCACACCGGGTGTCATGGGTGATCAGCACGTTTCGCTCCCTGGCCTGGTGGTCGGGCGGGGTGCCCGCCGATGCTGGCCGATGGTAGTGGCTCTTCGAGCCCCTACCCGGGCCGCGCCCGTGCGCGGCTCCGATTACAACGCCGCAGCGGCGCCAACGGTTCCCGCGCGGGCGGCTCAGTCGCCCCTCGTGCGCCTCTCGCGCCTCGCGGGCCCCCTGGCCCACACGCACACCAACGCCGCCCCCGCGGTGCGGAGACGGCGCTGCTGCGTGCCGTATGCGGTTGTCTTGGCCCGAGCCGTCACCCCGAGTCGACGGCGCCGGGCGGCTTGTGGGGACCTCGCCCTAACTTTCCGCCAGGATGTGGGACAACTCCTGATCGAGGTCGAAATGCCGATGCTCCGTGCCGGGAGGCACGGCGGCATCCGTCCGCTTCAGGAACGACTCCAGAGCCCGCGCAGGCGCCTCCAGCAGCGCCTCGCCCTCCGGAGAGCTCAGGGCGATGCAGACGACGCCCTGACCATGACTGCGCGACGGCCAGACGCGGACGTCGCCGGTGCCGGTGGGCCGATGCAGCCCCTCCGCGAGGAGGTCACGGGCGAACACCCACTCGACGGTCTCTTCTGCTCCGGTGTGGAAGGTGGCGTGCACGGCGTAGGGGTCGGCCGTGTCGTACCGCAGGCCTGCGGGGACAGGCAGGGAGGACTCGCTCGACACAACGAGGCGCAGGTGCAGCTCGCAGCTGACCGTGGTGTTCATAAGCGCCAGGGCCTTTCGCTCAGTGTGCGCTCGGGGATTCGCACGTCGGCGAAATCGACATGCCACCTACGGTGCCGTTGTAAACCCCTCTGAGTGTTTTGCGTGTCTTTACGTAACTCTTCCGGCCGAGAACCTGTTCGCGAGGTACGCCCATTCCGGTGACTCGTTTCGGTCCGGTAGGGTTTGGCCGTATGAATACGGGGAGTAACGAGCCGGGCGATGTTGCCATGGCTGCAGACGAGACCGAAGTGGACGGAGTGAAGGACGACAGCGAGCAGGGCCTGGGCTCGAGAGCGCCGGAGTTCATCAAGGCGCGCCGTGTGCTGCACCTGAGCTGGCAGGTGGGCGTCTTCATCATCGGTCTCGCGATAGTGGGCGCCGGCATCGTGATGCTGCCGCTGCCGGGCCCCGGGTGGGTCGTGATCTTCGGTGGCATGGCGGTCTGGGCGACCGAGTTCGTCTGGGCCCAGCTCGTGCTGCGCTGGACCAAGCGCAAGGTCACCGAGGCGGCGCAGAAGGCGCTCGACCCCAAGGTCCGCCGTCGCAACATCATCCTGACGACGATCGGACTCGTGATCATCGGCGTGCTGGTCGGGATCTACCTCTGGAAGTTCGGCATCGTGATGCCGTGGAAGATCAAGGACCAGTGATCCACCAGGGGGTGCGGACGTCGGCCCGTGCGCCTTCGCGCTGGTCACCCGCACCCCCTGACATGGGGTAATGTTCTTCCTGCGTCCGGGCGATTAGCTCAGTGGGAGAGCGCTTCGTTCACACCGAAGAGGTCACTGGTTCGAACCCAGTATCGCCCACCCGGATCCGGCGGCCCGTCTGCGAGAGTGCAGGCGGGCTGTCGGCGTTTCCGTATCCGTTCCGCATCGAGCGCCTCGATCGCGTCCTCGCGAGCGGGGTCCCGTGAGTGCCCTCCCGGCGTGACCGCACGCCCCCCCCACCTGCGACATCACCCCGCCGCCCCGGTCAACGCGATCTCACGCGCCGTCAACCGGCCGCGCAGGCCCGCAAGAAAATCCTGTCCGAATCATTGACGCACCCCCAGGCCCTCCGTAACTTGTGCCAGCAAGCGCTTACTTGAAACGATTCATGCAGGCGGCAACGACGCTGCGGGGAGGGCCCGACTGTGGGAACCAACAGGAATGTCGACCGGCGCACGATCCTGAAGGCGGCCGGTGCCACGGCCGCCACGATCGGGCTCGCCTCGACCACGGCGTGCGGGGGCGACGGGGGTGCCTCCGCCGACGGGACGGTGACGATCCGTTACGCGTGGTGGGGTGCCGAGGACCGCGCCGAACGGATCAACAAGACCATCGCGCTCTTCGAGAAGAAGTACCCCAAGATCAAGGTCAAGACGGACTTTCAGCCGTACACCGACTTCTGGAAGAAGTTCAACACCCAGGCCTCCGGGGGGAATCCGCCGGACGTGTTCCAGAATGCGATTGGATTCCTGCGCAAATACGACGCGAAGAATGTGCTGCTCGATCTGAGCGAGCAGGTCGAGGCCGGCAACCTCTCCATGGACGGCTTCCGCGCGGGCCTGGACAAGTTCGGTGAGATCGACGGAAAGCTCCTCGGTGTCCCGGTCGGCTCCAACTCCATGGCCCTGGTCATCGACAAGCCCGTCTACACCAAGGCGGGCGTGAAGCCGGAACAGGGCTGGACCTGGGACGACTTCGACGCGGCGATGAAGAAGATCCGCGACAGGACCGGACGCGCGGGCGACAGCGGCATGTACGGCGTCATGTATCTCTACGACCTCTACCTCCGCCAGAACGGCAAGGCGTTCTTCACCGAGGACGGACTCGGCTTCACCGAGGCGGATCTGACGGACTGGTGGACCAAGGCCGAGAAGGGCGTCGAGGAGGGCGTCTACGCCGACGCCAAGAAGGTCGCCCAGATCAAACCCAAGTCGGCGGTCTCCGCCGAGCTCGCCGGAGGCGAGTTCACCTGGGACAACTTCACCGTCCGCTATACCTCCGAGGGCAAGAGCGAATACGGCCTCGCGCCCATCCCGACGACGGACGGCAAGAAGACCGGCCAGTACCTCGGCTCCCTGATGCTCAGCGCCTCCAAGCGCACCGAGCACCCCAAGGAGGTCGCCCAGTTCATCGACTTCATGGTGCACGAGCCCGAGGTCGCCAAGATCATGGGCTACGACCGGGGTGTGCCCGCGACCCAGGCCCAGTTCGACGCGTTCCAGCCGACGGACGAGGTCAACAAGGGGATCGCCGCCTACGAGACCTCCCTCGTCGAGGCGGGCGTCCTGGAGCCGATCACCCCGCACCCGAACGGCGCGGACATCTGTGAGGCGGCCTTCCTGCGCATCGCCGAGGAACTCGCGCTCGGCAAGCGCTCGGTCGACGAGGCCGTCAAGCAGTTCTTCACCGAGTCGAAGACGGCTCTCGTCGTCTGATGGGGATGACCGTGACACACGCCCCTGCCACGGAGGACCTGACCAAGGTCTCCGAGCCGCGGCACGGACCGGTGAAGCCCGAGCGACCCGCCGCCCTCAAGCGGCGCGTCCGCCGGGAGAACCTGGCCGGCTATCTCTTCATGTCCCCCTGGATCGCCGGGTTCCTGCTGCTCACCGCGGGCCCGATGATCGCCTCGCTCTACTTCGCCTTCACCGACTACAACCTCTTCGACGCGCCCCGGTGGATCGGCCTGGACAACTTCTCCGAGATGTTCGGCGATCCCCGCTGGCGCCACTCGGTGCAGGTCACGCTCTGGTACGTCGTCGTCGGCACGCCCCTGAAGCTGCTCGCGGCACTCGGCGTGGCCCTGCTGCTCGCCCAGAAGCGGCGAGGCCAGGCCTTCTACCGGGCCGCCTTCTACGCCCCGTCACTGATCGGCGCGAGCGTCTCCGTGGCCATCGTATGGAAGGCGATCTTCTCGGACGACGCGATCGTCGACCGTACGCAGAAGATCTTCGGGATCGACGTCGGCGGCTGGACGGGTGACCCGGACCTGATCATCTACAGCCTGGTGGCGCTCACCGTCTGGCAGTTCGGCGCCCCGATGGTCATCTTCCTCGCCGGCCTCAAGCAGGTCCCGCGCGAGCTGTACGAGGCGGCCGAGGTCGACGGGGCGGGCCGGTTCCGCCGGTTCTGGAACATCACGCTGCCGATGATCTCCCCCGTCCTCTTCTTCAACGTCCTGCTGGAGACCATCCACTCCTTCCAGATCTTCAGCTCGGCGTACATCGTCGGCGGCGGCGCCGGAGGCAACGCCTGCGGTCCGGCCGACGGCTCGATGGTCTATACCTGCTACCTCTACGTCCAGGGCTTCGAGAACAGCCGTATGGGCCTGGCCTCCGCCATGGCCTGGATGCTGCTCGTCGCGGTCGCCCTGGTCACGGCGGTGCTGTTCTGGTCCCAGAAGCGCTGGGTGCACTACGAGGAGGGCGCCTGATGAGCACCCACAATCCGTCGACCGCTCGGGCGGCCGGGGCGCTGCGCCGCAGGCTGCCGGGGTCCGCCGCCTGGCACATCGGATCCCTGCTGATCCTCGCGGTGATCCTCTACCCGGTGATCTGGGTCATCGGCGGTTCCTTCAAGAACAGCGAGGACATCGTCGGCAGCCTGGACCTCCTCCCGGGCGACCCGACCTTCTCCAACTACACGAGCCTCGCCGACGGCATCGCCGACATCTCCATCTCCACCTTCTTCTTCAACTCGCTGTTCCTCGCCGTGGGCTCGGTGATCGGGATCGTGGTGTCCTGCTCGCTGACGGCCTACGCCTTCGCCAGGATCAGGTTCGCGGGCCGGAATCTGCTGTTCACGCTGATGATCGGCACGCTCCTGCTGCCGTACCACGTGCTGCTGATCCCGCAGTACGTGCTGTTCCGCAACATGGAGATGATCAACACCTACACCCCGCTGCTGCTGGGGAAGTACCTCGCCACTGAGGCGTTCTTCGTCTTCCTGATGGTGCAGTTCATGCGGAATCTGCCGAGGGAGCTCGACGAGGCGGCCCGCCTCGACGGCTGCGGGCACTTGAGGATCTACTGGTCGATCATGCTGCCGCTGTGCCGGCCGGCTCTCATCACCAGCGCGATCTTCACCTTCATCAACGCCTGGAACGACTTCATGGGCCCGCTGATCTACCTCAACGAGCCCGACAAGTACACCGTCTCCCTCGGTCTGAAGATGTTCGTCGACCAGGAGGGGCTGGCGAACTACGGCGGCATGATCGCCATGTCGCTGGTGGCCCTGCTGCCGGTCCTCGCCTTCTTCCTGGCCTTCCAGCGGTATCTGATCGACGGTATGGCGACGTCCGGACTGAAGGGCTGAGGCGGTCACGATGACAGGGACACGGGTGAAGGCGCGTGGGGATTCGGTCTTCGCGGAACGGTTCGCCGTGTTCGCCGAGTGCCTGCTCACTGGTGTGTGGATCACGGTGGCCTCCCTCGGCCTGGTCACCTTTCCCGCCGCTCTTGCCGCGGGCGCGCGGCATCTGCACCGCCGGATCGCCCACGAGAGCGAGGGCCTGCGGGAGTTCGTGGCCGACTTCCGGGTGGCCGTGCGCGGCGGATGGGTCGTCGGGCTCGCCGGTTGGGCCGCGGTCGCCGCCGTCCGGGTTGACGTCCAGGCCGCGCGGGCCGGGATTCCCGGAGGGCCGCTCGTCGGGGCGATCGGGCTGTTCGCGCTGATCGGTGCCGTCGTGGCCCTGCTGCGGGCGGTGGCCCTGTGGACGCCGGAGGCCGGCTGGTGGGCGCTGCTCACGGGCGGCGGGCGCCGGACCGTGCTCGACCCCGCCGGGTCCTTTCTGATCATCGGAGGGCTGGCCGTGGTGGCCGCCTCCGCCTGGTTCGCCGCGCCGCTGGCGGTCCCCGTGCTCGGGGCCGTCGTGGCGGCGGCCGTCGCCGTGGAGGAGCGGTACCGGCACCGCTGACGCGCGGTGCCCCCCTGCAAGGCCGGCGCCCCGCGCGCCGCACCTCTCTCTGTCATGCCCCTGACCACCCCCTGCACGCGCACGGAAAGGAAAGGCCATGTCCCCCATCCCCCGCAGGTCCCTCCTCAAGGCGGCCGCGGTCGCCGGAGCCGCCGCACAGTTCAGCTGGGCGCTCGGCGCGAACGACGCGCAGGCCGCGCCAGCAGCCGAGGCCGCCGACGCGGAGCCCGTGACCCTGGACTGGCTGGAGGACGGCGGCCTCGGCGCCGCACCCGGCTCCACCGTCGGCGTCCCCTGGCCGAGGGGCGCCTACCAGGAGGACCAAACGTTCGCGCTGACGGACGCCGACGGCAAGGCTGTCCCCGTGCAGTCCTGGCCGATCGCCCACTGGCCCGACGGCTCCCTCAAGTGGACGGCGCACGCGGTCGGTTCGGGCGAGGGCAAGCTCACCCTCACCGCGGGTGAGCCCGCGGCCCCCGCCAAGAAGGTCACCGTCGACAAGAGCGGCGGCACCATCGACGTATCGACCGGCGTCATCACCGTGAGGATCGGCAAGTCGGGCGCGACCCTCGTCAAGTCGGTCACCCGAGGCTCCACGGAGATCGCCAGGAACGGCCGGCTCGTGCTGATCCGGCAGCCCGAGATCGAGGACGAGGACCAGGGCGCGGTCCGCACGGAGCGCTTCGAAGGCGCGATCGCCGAGGTCACCGTCGAGCAGGAGGGACCCGTCCGCGCGGTCGTCCGCATCGACGGCAAGCACCGCAAGGGCAGCCGCAGCTGGCTCCCCTTCTCCATCCGGCTCTACTTCTACGCGGGCGCCGACTCCTTCCGCATGGTGCACACCATCACCTTCGACGGCACGCAGGAGCCGGGCAGGGCGAGCGGCGACTTCATCCGCGGCATCGGCGTGCGCTTCACGGTGCCGATGCGGGACCAGTCCTACGACCGCCACATCCGCATCAGCGGAGAGGGCACCGGCATGCTGCGCGAGGCCGTCAAGGGCATCACCGGACTGCGCCGCGACCCCGGGGCCGCCGTACAGGCGGCACAGTTCGCGGGGGAGAGGCTGCCCGACCCCGCCACCTGGGACCAGCGCGTCACCACCCGCCTGCAGTACATCCCCGAGTGGGGCGACTACACCCTCTCCCAGCTCTCCGCCGACGGCTTCACCCTGCGCAAGCGCACCAAGAAGGGCTACGGCTGGATCGGCGCCGGCGGCGGCCGGCGGGCCTCCGGGTTCGCCTACGTCGGCGGCGTCAGCGGCGGACTCTCGCTCGGACTGCGGGACTTCTGGGAGAAGTACCCCGCCCAGCTCGACATCCGCGACGCCCACACCGACGCGGCCGAGGTCACCATGTGGCTCTGGTCGCCCGAGGCCCAGCCCATGGACCTGCGCTTCTACCACGACGGCATGGGCCAGGACACCTACCCCGAGCAGCTCGAAGGGCTCAACATCACCTACGAGGACTACGAGCCGGAGTTCGGGACGCCGTACGGCATCGCCCGTACGTCCGAGCTGCTGTTCTGGGCCAACGCCTCGACGCCCGCGCCGGAGACCCTGGCCCGCCAGATCGACGCCGTACGGGTGTTGCCGCAGCTGGCCGCGCCGCCCGAGCAGCTCATCAAGGCCAAGGTCTTCGGGCCGGGGCTCTACTCCGAGCCGGACCGCTCCACACCCGCCAAGGCGAAGATCGAGGACCACCTCGACTTCCTCTTCACCTACTACAAGGACCAGGTGGAGCAACGCCGTTGGTACGGCTTCTGGGACTACGGCGACATCATGCACACCTACGACACCGTCAGACACCAGTGGCGGTACGACATCGGCGGCTACGCCTGGGACAACTCCGAGCTCTCGCCCGACCTCTGGCTCTGGTTCGCGTATCTGCGCTCCGGCCGCGCGGACATCTTCCGCTTCGCCGAGGCGATGACCCGGCACACCGGCGAGGTCGACGTCTACCACCTCGGCGAGTGGGCCGGCCTCGGCACCCGGCACGGAGTCCAGCACTACGCCGACAGTGCCAAGCAGCAGCGCATCGCCAACACGACGTACCGCCGCTACTACTACTTCCTCACCGCGGACGAGCGGGTCGGCGACCTCATGCACGCCAATGTCGACTCCGACGAGACCTTCCTCGTCCTCGACCCGATCCGCAAGATCCGCACCGAGCCGTACACGCCCGACCGGCACGCGCTGTCGATCGGCTTCGGCACGGACTGGAGCGGGCTCGTCTCGGCGTGGCTCACGGAGTGGGAGCGCAAGGGGCCCAAGTGGGAGAAGGCACGTGCGCGCGTGCTGTCCACGATGGAGACCATCGCCGCGCAGCCGAACGGGTTCGTGCAGGGCAGTGGGCTGTACGACCTCGACACGGGCAGGTTCGCGATCGCCGCGGAGCCGGTGGTCGGAGTCTCGCACCTGTCCGCCGTCTTCGGGCTCAACGAACTGTGCGCCGAACTCATCGACCTCGTCGACATGCCGAAGTTCAACGAGGCGTACTTCGACTACTGCCGGTACTTCAATGCCACGAAGGCTGAGCAAGCGGCTCGGTACGGCTCCAACTTCGGGTCTCTGCTGCTCTTCCAGGGGCATTCGCGGCTGGATGCGTATGCCGCAGTGCAGACCGGGGACGAAGCCCTTGCCGAGCGGGCCTGGGAGAAGTTCTACAACTCCGACGGGTACAAGGAGGCTGCGCCCTGGAAGACGGAGGAGTTGAGCGGGCCGGTGACCCTGGTGGCGGGTAGTGAGGCGAGTTGGGTGTCCACGAATGACACGGCGTTGTACGGGCTCGCTGCCATTGAGAATCTGGCGTTGCTCGGGGACAGGATGCCGTAACAGGTTGTGGGGAACTGCGGGTCCGTTGTGGCTGGTCGCGCAGTTCCCCGCGCCCCTGTCAGAGGCGTTTCAGTGCATGTTCGCCAGGAAATCCCGCATCCTTCGGGCGTTCCTGAGGCGTTGCTCGTACGTTGCCCCGATGGCCAGCAGGAGAAGGCCGGCCAGGGCCGGCGGTACCCAGCGGGGGAGGGCGTCGGTCACCTGGGCGATGTACGGGGCGAGTTCGTGCAGGGCGTCCAGGGCCAGTACCGCGCCGCCCAGCAGGAGCGGTGCCTGGAGGTGGTGGCGGGCGCCCAGGAGGGTGACCGTCAGGGCCGCCAGGCCCAGGAGCAGGGGGCGGGTCCACTGCGGGTCGCCCCAGGCCGCGAGGAGGCTCGGCACGAGCGTGGCTGCGAGCCCGGGGCCGTAGGCCGTCCAGGACGAGGTCTGCGGATCGCGCCGCCTGCGCAGGGCGCCGACCAGCAGGGCCGGGACGGTGACCGGCAGCGTGTACGCCTCGGGCGTCGCGACGTCCCAGGCCGCCAGGCGCACCCACGTGGCCAGCACGAACAGCGCGGCTGAGGCGTAGGCCACGGACCGGCGTTCCGGGCGTATCGCCGTACCGGCGGTGACCACACCGCACAGCGCCAGCACCAGGGCCAGCATCGGCAGGTCGGCCGGGGCCGCGGCCAGCGCGACGGCGAGCAGCGCGACGAGTGCGCCCGTCACCTCGACCGGGACCGTCGCCCGCGCCGCACCGAGCCGCGCCGCGAGCAGGGCCGCGGCCGCCGGGACCGCCAGGACCAGCAGGGCGATGTACTGCGGCTGCCAGCCGGCCGCGGCACCCGCCGCACAGGCCAGCCCGGCGGCGTACGCGAGCCCGGCGGGGGCCGTGACCGGAGCGAGGTGCGCCTTCCAGGAGGCCGCCGCGAAGAGCGCCGTCAGCGCGGCGAGCACGGTGAGGGTGGCGGCCTCGCTGGTCAGGGCGAGGAAGGCGAGGGGGAGGGAGGTGAGGAGAGCGAGGACCGTGGCGGTCGTCCGCGGAGTGGGCACGCCGAGGGCAGTGGCCGTGGTCGCCGCGGGCTCTTCCGCGGAGGCGGAGGCCGCGGGTTCCTCCGTGGACGCCGCCGACATCTCCTCCTCCGGCTGCTCGGACGGCCGTATCCACGCGGCCGCTGCGAGCGCGCCGGCCGTCGTGACCGTGAGGGCCACCAGGCCCACGGCGTAAGGGACTTCGAGCACCGCCGGAAGCACCAGTGCCGTCGCCCACGCCAGAACCAGCACACCGGTCAGGGCCCGGGTCCGCCACGCGGCGTCGCGCGCCGCGAGGAGCAGTACGGCCGCGACCATTGCCAGGACGACCGGTACTGTCTCCGTGTCCGGCGGCCACGGAGCGTCGACCGCCATGGCCTGCCGGACATCACCGGGCGCCCCGGACCACACCTGCTCCACCCAGGCCACCGGACCCACCAGCGCGATCGCCACCGGCGGCAGCGTCCACAACAGGGCGAGTCCCTGTACGGCGGCGGAGGCCCGGGTGAGCCCGTCGCGCAGCGCCTGCGGCAGCCGGTCCGCCCGCACCGCCGCCAACAGGGCGATCCCGCACACCAGATACGCCGGAACCGTCCACGCCTCCGGCAGCAGTGGGCGGGCCGTGCCGCCGAACGCGGCGACCGTGAGGAGACCGGCGCCGACGGAGAGGCCGAGCGCCTGCTTCGCGGCGACCTCCCGCAGCGCCGCCGTGACCGCGATGCCCGCGGCCAAGAGGAGGAGCGCCGCCGCACGGGCGGCGGCGCTCGGGCCGGTGGCCGTCCAGGACAGCCAGCCGGCGGCCCACACGCCCCACGCGCCCATGCCGTAGGCACCGATCACCGCGGTGATCCGTACGGCCCCGGCGGGCACCCGGAGCGCCACACCCGCGTCGAACCCGGCCGTCACCAGCACGGCGGAGGTGACCCAGAACGGGCTCGCGTCCGCCGCCACCGCCCAGAGAACGAGCGGGAGTTGGGCGGCCGACAGTGCGGCGGGCAGGGGCAGACGCAGCTCGGAGGTGCGCGGCGCCAGGCCGTACGCCGTCCACAGCGCAGCAAGCACCGCCGAAGCGGCCGCGAGGTAGCCCGTGGGGTCCACGCCGGCCAACCCGACCTCGTGCAGCGCGTAGGCGTCCAGCACCGTCAGCGCGAGCCCCAGGCCCGCCACCGACTCGGCGGTCGAGCGCAGCCCGTGCTTCAGCAGCGGCACCGGCGCGGCGAGCACCGCCACGGTGACCCCGCCGAGCACCAGGGCCCGCCCGGCGATCCCCATGTGGCCCCAGCTGACCAGCGTGAACGCCATCGCGGCGATGGTGAGCAGGACACCGCCCAGCACCAGCAGGACGTTCTGGACCCGGGGCCCCGAGGCCTCGGGACGGGGCGGTCCGGCCGTGGTGGGTGCGGAGCGGGGAGCCGCCGTTTGCAGTGCGGTGACCAGCCAGGCTCGGCGGTGCAGCAACTGGGCCCGGCGGGCGTCCAGTTGGCGCAGTTCGAGGTCGAGGAGCCGCAACTCCTCGGCCGGGGACGGAAAGTGCGTCATGGCAGGAGTGTGGTCCGCGTCACCCCGTAGGGCATGAGTGCGCGTACTCAGAACGTACTCAGATACGGCGGGAACCCGCCGGCGGGGGCAGACTCGGCCCATGGACTGGAGCCACTACCGCTTCCTCAGCCTGTGGGCCCTGCCCGCGCCGCCCGCCGCCGTCTACGACGCCCTCGAGCGGGCCGAGGACTACCCCCGCTGGTGGCCCCAGGTGCGTGAGGTGACCCGGACCGACGACACCAGCGGTGTGATCACGATCCGCTCCGTCCTGCCGTACGCCATGACCTTCAGCGTGCGCGAGGTGCTCCGGGACCGTGCCGCCGGAGTGCTGGAGATCGCCATGAGCGGGGACATCGACGGCTGGGCGCGCTGGACCGTCACCCCGCGCGGCGGCGGCAGCCTGGCTCGCTACGAGCAGGTCGTCGACGTGAACAAGCCGCTGCTGCGGCGGCTCGCGGTACCCGGGCGGCCCGTCTTCCGTGCCAACCACTGGCTGATGATGCGGGCCGGTCGGCGCGGACTGACGGCCTACCTTGCCGGTGGTCATCAAGCGGTTTGAAGGAAACGCGCCGGGACCTGTATTGTTCAGTGCGTTCCCGGGCGATTAGCTCAGTGGGAGAGCGCTTCGTTCACACCGAAGAGGTCACTGGTTCGAACCCAGTATCGCCCACGTTCGCGAGAGCGACGTGTGTCCGCAAACAACGCGGACCACGTCGCTCTCTTTGTGTTTTGAGCGGCTTCGCCGCGCGGAGTGGGGGCTCCGCCACCCACACCCCCGACCGGCGTTGCCGTCGGCCGGGCCGCGAGGCCTATGCCGCCGCCGGCAGGTCCGGGCGCAGTGGCCACGCCGGGTCCACCGCCTCCTCGCTGCCGCTGCGGGCGAACCACGCCTGCAGGCCACGTGCCTGTGCCGCGTGCCACACCGCCTGGAGCGTGTGCAGTTCCGCGGGGGACAGGCGCTCCAGCCGGGCCGCGAAACGCCGCCCCACGGCCCGTACCACCTCCAGCGACGCCAGTGCGTCGGCCGCCGCCTCGTGCGCGCCGTCCAGCGTGACGCCGTAGTGCGCGCACAGGTCCGTCAGGGTGCGACGGCCCTTGCGGTAGCGGTCCAGGTGTTTGTCGAGGACACGCGGGTCCAGCACCAGCATCGGCGCCGTCTCGAACCAGTGGTCCAGGGACGACGCGCGATGGCGGCGCAACTCGCGGTCCAGCAGCGTCAGATCGAACGGTGCGTTCATCACCACGATCGGCCGGTTCACCGCGGCCTGCGCCGCCAGTTCCTCGGCTATCTCCTGCATCACCGGCGCCGGCCAGCGGCCGTTGCGCTGAAGATGCTCATCCGTCAGTCCGTGTACCGCCGTCGCCGCCTCCGGCACCGGCACACCCGGGTTCACCAGCCACCGGGCCACCCGAGGCCGGGCGCCCGGGGCGTCCTGGACGACGACGGCCGCCGAGACGATCCGGTCGGTCTCGACGTCCACGCCTGTTGTCTCCGTGTCGAATGCCGCCAGCGGGCCCTCATACCAGCACGCCATACCTACACAACCCCTCGTTCACCCACGGCAGCTGACGTACCGTCTTCTGCCCGTTTGGTGATACCCGGGCCGTTTGCGGCGTACGCCGGGAGGACACAACAGGAGTGCGGGTCTTTGCAGTTCAGCGGCCCGGTACGGGGATTCACCTGGCGTGGAAGGCTGTTGGTCATGGCGATAGCGCAGCCCGAGCGGGGCGGGCTGCTGCCCGAACGCACGGGCCCCCATCGCGGTTCACTCGCCACTACCGCCTGTATGGAGACACTGCAGGTGGGCTATCTGCACGCCGTCGCCGCGGCGTCGGGATGCTCGCTGTCCCAGCCCTTTCCGGACAACGGCATCGACTGGCACGTCAGCCACAGCGCACCCGGCCACACGGTCGACGACGAGGTCACCATCAAGGTGCAGCTCAAGGCCACCTACCAGCTCGCGCCGAACCCGCCCGCCCGTCTCCCACCGCCACCCTCAACGGAGGGGGCTGCGCCCCCGCCCCTCCAGATCCGCCGGTTCTTCTCCTTCACGCTCGACAACGACCATCTGGCGAAGCTCGCCCGTACCCCGGTCTCGGTGCACAAGATCCTGGTCGTGATGATCGTCCCGCGGTCGCAGGAACAGTGGCTGCGCGCCGGCCACGACCGGCTCGACCTGCGGCACTGCTGCTACTGGGTCAACCTGGCCGGACACCCGATCACCGGGCGGCGCCGCACCACCGTGCGGATACCGACCTCACGCATCTTCGACGACCGGGCGCTCTGCGAGATCATGACGCGGGTCGGGACGGGAGGCAAACCATGACGCATCGCCCCCTGGAGGAGCCGGTACGACCAGTGCGGCCGCACCCGGCCGACGCGTCCTGGGAGCGTCCCCCCGAGCCCGGGGAGGTCGACCCGGCGGTCCTCAGTGCCCTGCTGCACCGGCACGGCTGGCAGCGGCGCGGGGGAGCGGCGGGACGCTACGGCCGCTGGACCCCGCCCGGCCCCGGCGGCAACGGCACCAGCCTGCTGGTGCCCGAGTCCCGCGCCTTCCCCGACAGCGACGACCTGCTCGGCGAGGCGCTCATCGCCCTGTCCCGCAGCGGTATGCCCTCCGCGCGCGAGGTGCTGGTCGGGCTGGCCGTGCCCAGCGACGAGGTCCGCTGGTGGCGGGACGCGCCGAGCGGGCCCGCGGGGGCCGCGCCCTGGACGGTGGAGGAGGAACTGCGCACCGCCGCACGGCAGTTGCTCCTCGCCGCCGCGCTCGCCACACGTGCGCGTGCCGGCTACTACGGCGCCCGGCACCGCCGCTCGGCCGCCGCGATGCTGGAGAGCGTCCTCGTCGGCTCCGGCGCTGGCGGTCACCACCTCGCCGCCTTCGTGCCGGTCGGCGCCGCGCGCCCGCTCGCCGTCCGCCTCCACCAGGCCCTGTACGCCGCCCGCGAGGCCATCGACTACCAGCGGGCCACCGGCGGCATGGACGCCTTCGACGGGGCCGTCGAGGCGGGCGTCAGCCGAGAGCTCACCGAAGCGCTGGTGGTGCTGGTGCGCGGCACCGAGGGCGCCCGCATCGCCGTCGACTGGTCGCCCGCGGCCGGGGTGCCCGCGGACTGCGCGGCCGGCGTCGAGCCCGTCGAGTTCTCGCCGGGCGACCTGCCCGTGCTGCGCGAGGCCGGGGCCCGCTATCTGCGCGAGGAGCCGTCGGTACCGGTCAGGATCACGGGCGCCGTCGTCCGTATGCGCAGATCGGGGCCGCGCGGGGAGGGCACCGTACGGCTGCGCGTCATCGCGGGCGCCGAGGTGCCGCACGTCCGGCTGACCCTCGACGAGGAGGCGTACCGCATAGCGGGCCACGCCCACCTCGTCGGTCTCCCCGTCCGCGTGCACGGCCGCCTGGAGAGCCGCGGCGGCTTCCGCAAGATCACCGACGCCTCCGGTGTCGTACCGGTCCAGGTGGACGAGGCCGAGCGGGACCGCCTGATGAAGTCGCTCCAGGAGGACCTGGACTTCTTCGAGGAGGCGTGCGGCGGGGAGGACGCGGGGGACTGAAGGGGCTGGGGGACCGGGGAGCCGTGGGGCCGGAGGTGACCGTTTCGCGGTCGGCCGTCCGAGGTCGGTACGATCGCGTAATGCGCGCGCTCCTGGTATGGCGCCGCACCCCACCTTCAGTCAGGAGAGACCGGTGTCAGACGTCCGTGTGATCATCCAACGCGATTCCGAGCGGGAAGAGCGCGTGGTGACAACGGGGACTACGGCCGCCGACCTCTTCGCCGGCGAGCGCTCGATCATCGCCGCGCGCGTGGGCGGCGAGCTGAAGGACCTGTCGTACGTGCTCGCCGACGGCGAGGAGGTCGAGGGTGTCGAGATCTCCTCCGAGGACGGTCTGAACATCCTGCGCCACTCCACCGCGCACGTCATGGCGCAGGCCGTGCAGGAGCTGTTCCCCGAGGCCAAGCTGGGCATCGGCCCGCCGGTCAAGGACGGCTTCTACTACGACTTCGACGTCGAGAAGCCATTCACGCCCGAGGATCTCAAGGCCATCGAGAAGAAGATGCAGGAGATCCAGAAGCGGGGGCAGAAGTTCGCCCGCCGCGTCGTCACCGACGAGGCCGCCCGCGAGGAGCTCGCCGCCGAGCCCTACAAGCTGGAACTGATCGGCCTCAAGGGCTCCGCCTCCTCCGACGACGGCGCGGACGTCGAGGTCGGCGCCGGTGAGCTGACGATCTACGACAACCTCGACGCCAAGACCGGCGACCTGTGCTGGAAGGACCTCTGCCGCGGTCCCCATCTGCCGTCGACCCGGAACATCCCGGCGTTCAAGCTGATGCGCAACGCCGCCGCCTACTGGCGTGGCAGCGAGAAGAACCCGATGCTCCAGCGCATCTACGGCACCGCCTGGCCGTCCAAGGACGAGCTGAAGGGGTACCTCGACTTCCTCGCCGAGGCCGAGAAGCGAGACCACCGCAAGCTGGGCAACGAACTCGACCTGTTCTCGATCCCGGAGCAGATCGGCTCCGGCCTCGCCGTCTTCCACCCCAAGGGCGGCATCATCCGCCGGGTCATGGAGGACTACTCGCGCCGCCGGCACGAGGAGGAGGGCTACGAGTTCGTCTACACCCCGCACGCGACGAAGGGGAAGCTCTTCGAGACGTCCGGGCATCTGGACTGGTACGCCGAGGGCATGTACCCGCCCATGCAGCTCGACGAGGGCGTGGACTACTACCTCAAGCCCATGAACTGCCCGATGCACAACCTGATCTTCGACGCGCGCGGCCGCTCCTACCGTGAACTGCCGCTGCGCCTCTTCGAGTTCGGCACCGTGTACCGGTACGAGAAGTCGGGCGTCGTGCACGGCCTCACCCGCGCGCGTGGCTTCACCCAGGACGACGCGCACATCTACTGCACCCGTGAGCAGATGTCGGAGGAGCTCGACAAGACGCTCACCTTCGTCCTCGGCCTGCTGCGCGACTACGGTCTGACCGACTTCTACCTGGAGCTGTCCACCAAGGATCCGGAGAAGTTCGTCGGCTCCGACGAGGTCTGGGAGGAGGCGACCGAGACGCTGCGCCAGGTCGCCGAGAAGCAGGGGCTGCCGCTCGTGCCCGACCCGGGCGGCGCCGCCTTCTACGGGCCGAAGATCTCCGTCCAGACCAAGGACGCCATCGGCCGCACCTGGCAGATGTCGACCATCCAGCTCGACTTCAACCTGCCGGAGCGCTTCGACCTGGAGTACACCTCCGCGGACGGCTCCAAGCAGCGCCCGGTCATGATCCACCGCGCGCTGTTCGGCTCCATCGAACGGTTCTTCGCGGTGCTCCTGGAGCACTACGCGGGCGCCTTCCCGGCGTGGCTGGCCCCGGTCCAGGCCATCGGCATCCCGATCGGCGACGGGCACGTGGACTACCTGGAGAAGTTCGCCGCGGCCGCCAAGAAGAAGGGCCTGCGCGTCGAGGTCGACTCCTCCTCGGACCGTATGCAGAAGAAGATCCGCAACGCCCAGAAGCAGAAGGTGCCGTTCATGGTCATCGCGGGCGACGAGGACATGGCCAACAACGCCGTCTCCTTCCGCTACCGCGACGGCTCGCAGGAGAACGGCATCCCCTTCGACGACGCCATCGCGAAGATCGCGCAGGTCGTCGAGGAGCGGGCGCAGGTCTGATCCGGCCGAACACGATCAGGAAGCCCCCGGGAGCGCTCAGCTCTCCGGGGGCTTCTTGTCGCTCTCGCGGGAGAAGATCTGCAGCAGCCAGGAGGAGAACGATCCCGTCACCGCACCGAGCAGGGCCAGCCCGCCGGCCATCATCACCATCGCGATCGTCCGGCCGCCGGTGGTCACCGGGGTGATGTCGCCGTAGCCGACCGTGCTGATGGTCTCGGCGGCCCACCACACCGCGTCCCCGAACGTGCGCATGGTGGCACCGGGCGCGCCGCGTTCCTGCTGATAGACCGCGAGGGCACCGGCGAAACCGAGGAGCAGGGTCGACAGGCTCGCGTAGGCGATCACGCGCGCGTGCAGCGCGAGCCGGGGTTCCCCCTGCCGGTGCTGGATGGCGTCGTAGAGCGGAACGATCCGCAGCGGCCGCAGCAGCGGCAGGAGCACCACGACCGTGTGCAGGAAGTGCGTCCTGGCGAAGTGCAGGAAACGCCCGCCGACCAGTCGCCAGCGCACCACGTAGTCCACGGCGAACAGCAGCCAGAGCGCGACCATCGTGTACAGGCACACGTCCTTCCAGAAGGACGGCATGCTCACGGCAAGGACGCGAGCGGCATAGGCGGCCAGGAACAGCAGCGACGCCAGGAACAGCGAGATCTCGGTGCGCTGCTCCCAGCGGGCGTAAGGGCTGTCGTCGTCCACCGGCTCAGCTTGGCCGGTGCCGGCCCTCCCGTCGCCCCGGCGACACGCCGTGAATGGTCGAAGCCATATGCTTCACGCATGACGAGTGAGCCGGAGCAGCAGTGGGGAGTGGGGATCCAGGACGCGTTCCAGCGCCTGTGGACGCCCCATCGGATGGCCTACATCCAGGGTGAGAACAAGCCGACCGGTCCCGGTGCCGAAGACGGCTGCCCCTTCTGCTCCATCCCGGCCAAGTCCGACGAGGACGGCCTGGTCGTCCGGCGCGGGGAGCAGGTGTACGCGGTCCTCAACCTGTACCCCTACAACGGCGGCCATCTGATGGTCGTGCCCTACCGTCACGTCGCCGACTACACCGACCTCACCGAGCCGGAGACGATCGAGCTCGCCGCGCTGACCAAGCAGGCGATGACGGCCCTGCGCACCGCCTCGGGCGCCCACGGCTTCAACATCGGCATGAACCAGGGCACGGTCGCCGGCGCCGGCATCGCGGCCCATCTGCACCAGCACATCGTCCCGCGCTGGGGCGGCGACACCAACTTCATGCCGGTCGTGGGCCACACACGGGTGCTGCCCCAGCTCCTGGCGGACACGAGGAAGATGCTGGCGGAGGTCTGGCCGACGGCCTGATCTCTCGGCCGACGGTTGCCTCCATCAGCCCGTCCGGCGTCTGAGGACGAGGCCGTCCAGGCCGAAGGTGGGTCTGGGGGCGCAGCCCCCAGGGGCGTGCGCCCGGACCCATCTCGAAGCGGCTCAACCGCCGGAGGCCTACGCGTCGTACACGTCGGCCTTCCGGGGCGACGGATCCTGCACGGCCGTGCTCAGGAACGACGACCGCGCACCGAACTTCTCGGTGTCCACGCCGTTCTCGGCCAGCACCTTGATCGCCGCGGCGTGCACCACGCGCAGCACCGGAGTGGCCGCGCGCAGCGCGTCGTCCGCCATGAACCGGTGCCGCCACGGCTGGTCCGCCCATGCGTGCCGGACCCCGAACGGCTCGGGCAGCCCGATCGTCCCGCCGAGCCAGTTCAGCAGCGGCGGATACCAGGAGATCGGGGCCCGCACCGCCAGCCGTACCACCTCGTCGGTGTTGACCAGCGGCAGCTTCACCTTGCGGGTCTCCCACGGCTTGAGCGACTTGGCGACCTCCTTGGTCGGCGCCTCGGGCTTCTCCTGGAACAGCCCGTTCACCGGACCGAGGGCGTGCCCGGTCACCTCGATGCGCAGAGTCTCGTGCAGCACGGTCACCGTGATCAGCATCGTGATGATCAACTGGCCGTCCCACAGCGTCCACTGGACGCCCAGATAGTGCCGGTCGCCGCTGCCGAACTGCTGCTTGTTGCAGATGTCCTGTATGGCATGCGACTTGACCTGGTACGCCTCGACGTCCGTGCCCTCCGGCCGGGACACAGCCTTCGCGCCCTCGGCGATCGGCGTGACGACCCAGTGCCGTATCGAAGGCTTCGGGAAACCACCGGTGTTCAGCGGGCCGCGCTCCAGCATCCGCAGCTGGTCGTGGACCGCGCGGATCACGTCCCAGCTGCGGAAGGGGTGGATCTCACGGGTGGAGTCGGCGGCCACCAGGTCCTCGGCCAGCTGCCAGCTGCCCCAGCGCGTGCCCATGCCCAGTATCCCCTTGGGCCCGGCGTAGAACACGGAGTTGGACTGCTGCTCGGCGCTGAGCTTGGCGAGGGACTGGCGCAGCTGCTCGGCCTGGGTCTCGGTGGGGCTGGTCGGCACCGCCTCCGGCACCTTCGCGCCGACGCTGCTGCCGGCCAGCAGGCTGTCCCACCGCTCCCGCAAGTCCCGCGCGGTGCGCTCGCAGACCAGCTTCGCCCAGAACCAGCCGACGACCGGCATCAGGACGCAGGCTCGCGCGTACCAGGCCCAGAAGCCGGTGAACGGCATCCGCAGCAGGAAGATCACGGCGAACACGCCCGCCGCGGCCAGGAGCACGGAGCCGAGCGCGCCGCCCCGCTTCTCGTCCCGCTTGACGATGGTGGTGCGCAGCGTGAAGACCAGCAGCCACAGCAGGAGCCCGGGCAGAAACAGCACACCGCACAGGACCATGATGGCGCTCAGCATCCGGTCGCGGGTCTTGCGGATGTTGTTGGCGGCCAGCGCGTGCTCGACCACGACCTGCGGCTCGGTGCCGAAGGACTGGATCAGGGGCTTGCGGCCGGGGCCGATCATGCGGTCCACCACGGCCCGCGAGTAGGCCTCACCCAGGTTGGGCCGGAAGATCTTCGCCCACTTGCGACCGGCCTTGACGTCGGTCTGGTGCCATTCGTTGTCGGCCTTCTTGATGTCCTCGTACGGGTTGTCCCGATAGGCCGCCGAGGCCAGCGCGAACGTCGCCGTCTGACCCTCGCCGGCCGTGCGAGGCACCTGCGGACCGAAGATGTCCGCGTAACCGCTCTCAACGGTCATTCCCGCCCCCAGTCGCCGCACTGTCGCTTCTGCGGCCTTCCCGACTTCCGTACCGCGCACACCTGTTGATCAATGATCAGAGTATCCCCCGCCACCGACAATCGTCGGCGGACGGCCGAAGCCGCCCGCCGACGCGGAGGGGAGAACTGGGGTGCGCCCGGCGCGGAGAGGAGAACTCCGCCGCGCCCGGCGCCAACTGCTAGGCGTCGCGCGCCTCTTCACGGATCCTTTCGGCGATCTGCTGCGGCATCGGTTCGTGCCGTGCGTAAGAACGGCTGAAGCGCGCGGTGCCGTGCGACAGCGACCGCAGGTCGACGGAGTACCGGCCGATCTCGATCTCGGGCACCTCGGCCTTGATGAGCGTGCGGTTGCCGCTGGTCTGCTCGGTGCCGAGGACACGGCCGCGGCGCCCGGACAGGTCGCTCATCACCGCGCCGACGTAGTCGTCCCCGACCAGCACGGACACCTCGGCCACCGGCTCCAGCAGATGGATCTTCGCGTCCCCCGCCGCCTCCCGCAGCGCCAGCGCGCCCGCCGTCTGGAACGCGGCGTCGGAGGAGTCCACCGAGTGCGCCTTGCCGTCCAGCAGCGTGACCCGGATGTCGACGAGCGGATGGCCCGCCGCGACGCCCCTGGCCGCCTGGGCCCGGATGCCCTTCTCCACCGACGGGATGAACTGCCGGGGCACCGCGCCGCCGACCACCTTGTCCACGAACTCGATGCCCGAGCCGCCCGGCAGCGGCTCCACCTCGATCTCGCAGATGGCGTACTGCCCGTGGCCGCCGGACTGCTTCACATGCCGGCCGCGGCCCGCCGACCGGTCGGCGAACGTCTCGCGCAGGGAGACCTTGTGCGGTACGAGGTCGACCTGCACGCCGTAGCGGCTGCGCAGCCGTTCCAGGGCGACGTCCGCGTGCGCCTCGCCCAGGCACCACAGCACCACCTGGTGGGTGGACTGGTTCTGCTCGAGGCGCATGGTCGGGTCCTCGGCGACCAGCCGCGACAGGCCCTGCGACAGCTTGTCCTCGTCGGCCTTGCTGTGCGCCTGGATGGCCAGCGGCAGCAGCGGATCCGGCATCTGCCAGGCCTCCATCAGCAGCGGGTCGTCCTTGGCCGACAGGGTGTCGCCGGTCTCCGCGCGGCTCAGCTTCGCCACACACGCCAGGTCCCCGGCGATGCAGTGGCTGAGCTGGCGCTGCTGCTTGCCGAACGGGGCGGACAGGGCGCCGATCCGCTCGTCGACGTCGTGGTCCTCGTGCCCGCGGTCCTCCAGGCCGTGCCCGGAGACGTGCACCGTCTCGTCGGGGCGCAGCGTGCCGGAGAAGACGCGGACCAGCGAGACCCGGCCGACGTACGGGTCGGACGCGGTCTTCACGACCTCCGCGACCAGCGGGCCGTCCGGATCGCAGAGCTTCAGCTCGCGCGGCTTGCCGTCCACCGTGGTCACCCGGGGCGCCTCGCGCTCCAGCGGCGTCGGGAAGCCCCGTGTGAGCAGCTCCAGCACCTCGACCGTGCCGAGGCCCTGGCGGGCGCCGTCGGCGGCGGGCGCGGCGGCCAGGACGGGGAAGAACGTGCCGCGCGCGACGGCCCGCTCCAGGTCCTCGATGAGCGTCTTGACGTCGACCTGCTCGCCGCCGAGATAGCGGTCCATGAGGGTCTCGTCCTCGCTCTCGGCGATGATCCCCTCGATCAGCCGGTTGCGGGCCTCGTCGATCTCCGGAAGCTGGTCCTCGCCCGGCTCGGACTCCTTGCGCTCCCCGGTGGAGTACTCGAACAGCTTCTGCGACAGCAGCCCGATCAGACCGGTCACGGGCGCGTGCCCGTCGGGACCCTGCGGGCCGTGCAGCGGCAGATACAGCGGGAGCACCGCGTCGGGGTCGTCGCCGCCGAAGGCCTCCGCGCAGATCCGCGTCATTTCCTCGTAGTCGGCCCGCGCGGCCTCCAGATGCGTGACGACGATCGCGCGCGGCATGCCGACGGCCGCGCACTCCTCCCACACCATGCGGGTCGAGCCGTCCACGCCGTCCGAGGCGGAGACGACGAAAAGGGCCGCGTCCGCGGCTCGCAGACCGGCCCTGAGCTCCCCGACGAAATCGGCGTATCCGGGGGTGTCCAGAAGGTTGACCTTGATGCCGTCCCATTCGACCGGCACCAGGGAGAGCTGTACCGAGCGTTGCTGCCGGTGCTCGATCTCGTCGTAGTCCGAGACCGTGCCGCCGTCCTCCACGCGGCCCGCCCGGTTCACCGCCCCCGCCGTCAGCGCGAGGGCTTCCACCAATGTGGTCTTGCCCGATCCGGAGTGGCCGACCAGCACCACATTCCGTACGGACGCGGGTTGGTCGGCCGCTGTAGCCCTGCCGGCGGCCCCAGGGTGTGCGTTCGCCTTGTCGCCCATGATCCTGCCTCCCGTGCACGGTGAGGTCACTGTGGGCGCGGACATCAGCATCCGCGTGCGGTGGCGGCTTCGATGACGCCCGCGGTCCTTCGAGCTTTCCACTCCCGTCACGGTGCGTCCATACGGCGGACGGGATCCTGCCATCCGGGACCGGTGGACCGGTGCCGCTCGCGGCCGGTACGAGTGCCCGGCGCTCGCACGCACGCACGCGTGGCTACGATGGGCCAGCCGGTGGCCAGCAGGGGCCGTCCGGCGTCACACCGACCCTCGGGAAGGCCATGCTGAACAAGTACGCGCGTGCTTTCTTCACGCGTGTTCTCACGCCGTTCGCCTCGTTTCTGATCAGAAGGGGCGTCAGCCCCGACACCGTCACTCTGCTCGGAACCGCCGGTGTCGTCGTGGGCGCGCTGGTCTTCTACCCCATGGGCGAGTTCTTCTGGGGCACGGTCGTGATCACGCTGTTCGTGTTCTCGGACCTCGTCGACGGCAACATGGCCCGCCAGCTCGGCCGCTCCAGCCGCTGGGGCGCCTTCCTGGACTCCACCCTCGACCGCGTCGCCGACGGCGCGATCTTCGGCGGCTTCGCCCTCTGGTACGCCGGTGGCGGCGACGACCTCGTGCTGTGCGCCGTCTCGATCTTCTGTCTGGCCAGCGGTCAGGTGGTGTCGTACACCAAGGCGCGCGGCGAGTCGATCGGGCTGCCGGTCGCGGTCAACGGCCTGGTCGAGCGCGCCGAGCGGCTGGTGATCTCGCTGGTCGCGGCCGGTTTCGCGGGCCTGCACAAGTTCGGCGTGCCCGGCATCCAGTACCTGCTGCCCGTCGCCCTGTGGATCGTCGCGGTCGGTAGCCTGGTGACGCTGATCCAGCGCGTCGTCACGGTCCGCCGCGAGTCCGCCGAGGCGGAGTCCGCCGAGGCCGCGCCGGAGAAGCCGCAGAACGCCTCTCACGGGAGCGAGGCCGCCAAGTGAGTGCCCAGGAGCGGCTCACCGACGCGCTGTACGGACTGGGCTGGGGCACCGTCAAGAAGCTCCCCGAGCCGGTCGCCGTACGGCTCGGCCGCGCCATCGCCGACCTCGCCTGGAAGCAGCGCGGCAAGGGCGTCCAGCGCCTGGAGAGCAACTACGCGCGCGTGGTGCCCGACGCGAGCCCGCAGCGGCTGGCGGAGCTGTCGCGCGCGGGCATGCGCTCGTACCTGCGCTACTGGATGGAGTCCTTCCGGCTGCCCGCCTGGAGCCCGGAGCGCATAAAGAACGGCTTCGACCCCAAGGACGTCCACTACCTGACCGACGGCCTGGCCTCCGACCAGGGCGTCATCCTCGCCCTGCCGCACCTGGGCAACTGGGATCTCGCGGGCGCCTGGGTCACCACCAAGCTTCAGACTCCGTTCACGACGGTCGCCGAGCGCCTCAAGCCGGAGACCCTCTACGACCGCTTCGTCGCCTACCGCGAGGGCCTCGGCATGGAGGTCCTGCCGCACAGCGGCGGCACCGCCTTCGGCACGCTGGCCCGCAGGCTGCGCGATGGCGGCCTGGTCTGCCTGGTCTCCGATCGCGACCTGTCCGCCTCCGGCGTCGAGGTGGACTTCTTCGGCGCCACGGCCCGTATGCCCGCGGGTCCCGCACTGCTCGCCCAGCAGACGGGAGCCCTGCTGCTCCCGGTGACGCTCTGGTACGACGAATCGCCCGTCATGCAGGGCCGGGTGCATCCCCCGATCGAGGTACCCGAGTCAGGTACCCGGGCCGAGAAGACGTCTGTCATGACACAGGCGCTGGCCGATGCCTTCGCCTCGGGGATCGCGGAACATCCGGAGGACTGGCACATGCTCCAGCGCTTGTGGCTCGCTGATCTGGACCCCTCGAAGGGACCCTCGTGAGGATCGGCATCGTCTGCCCCTACTCCTGGGACGTCCCCGGTGGCGTCCAGTTCCACATCCGCGACCTCGCCGAGTACTTCATCCGGCTCGGCCACGAGGTCTCCGTGCTGGCCCCCGCCGACGACGACACCCCGCTGCCGCCCTACGTCGTCTCCGCGGGCCGCGCCGTCCCGGTGCCGTACAACGGCTCGGTCGCGCGCCTGAACTTCGGGTTCCTCTCGGCGGCCCGGGTGCGCCGCTGGCTGCACGACGGCCGGTTCGACGTCATCCACATCCACGAGCCGACGTCACCGTCGCTGGGCCTGCTGACCTGCTGGGCGGCGCAGGGCCCGATCGTGGCGACCTTCCACACCTCCAACCCGCGCTCCCGGGCCATGATCGCCGCGTACGCCATCCTCCAGGCTGCCCTGGAGAAGATCAGCGCCCGGATCGCGGTGAGCGAGTACGCCCGCCGCACCCTGGTGGAACACCTCGGCGGCGACGCGGTCGTCATCCCCAACGGCGTCGACGTCGACTTCTTCGCCAAGGCCGAGCCCAACCCCGAGTGGCAGGGCGACACGATCGGCTTCATCGGCCGTATCGACGAGCCGCGCAAGGGCCTGCCGGTCCTGATGCGGGCGCTGCCGAAGATCCTCGCCGCCCGCCCGCAGACCCGGCTCCTCGTGGCCGGCCGGGGCGACGAGAAGGAGGCGGTGGAGTCCCTGCCCGCCGAGCTGCGCTCCCGCGTCGAGTTCCTCGGCATGGTCAGCGACGAGGACAAGGCCCGCTTCCTGCGCAGCGTCGACCTGTACGTCGCTCCCAACACCGGCGGCGAGAGCTTCGGGATCATCCTGGTCGAGGCGTTGTCGGCGGGCGCCCCGGTCCTCGCCTCCGACCTCGACGCCTTCGCCCAGGTCCTCGACCAGGGCGCGGCCGGCGAACTCTTCGCCAACGAGGACGCGGACGCCCTCGCCGAGGCCGCCGTACGCCTCCTCGAGGACCCGGCCCGCCGGGCCGAGCTCCAGGAGCGGGGCAGCGCACACGTCCGCCGCTTCGACTGGTCGACCGTCGGCGCGGACATCCTGTCCGTGTACGAGACGGTGACCGCGGGCGCGGCGGCGGTGGCGGCGGACGACCGGCCCTCAGGCGGCGGAAGCGGTCTGCGGGCCCGGCTGGGACTGGCGCGGGACTGACCGCGCCCGCACCGGGTGAACCGGCGGTCCGGGGCGCGGGCGGGCCGGGTGGCCTGGTGGTCCGGCGCGGGAGCGGGCCGGGTGGCCATGGTGTGCCGGTGCACAGGCGGGCTGGGTGACGCGGCGGTCCGGCGGGCAGCCGGCCTGGGTGACCCGGCGGTCCGGGGCACGGGCGGGCCGAGCGGTTCACCCGGCGGGGCACCCCCGTAGGCTTTCCGCCCGTGACCGCAACTCTCATCTGGATCCTCGTCGCCCTCGTGGCGATCGGCCTCTACCTGAGCTGGACCGCGGGGCGCCTCGACCGGCTGCACGCCAGGATCGACGCGGCGCGTGCCGCGCTCGACGCGCAGTTGCTGCGCCGCGCCTCCGTGGCCCAGGAACTGGCCACCTCCGGCGTCCTCGACCCGGCCGCGTCGATCGTCCTCTACGAGGCCGCGCACGCCGCCCGGCAGGCCGAGGAGGAACAGCGGGAGGTCGCCGAGAGCGAGCTCAGCCAGGCGCTGCGGGCGGTGTTCGCCGAACCCCAGCAGGTGGAGGCCGTACGGGAGGCGCCCGGCGGCGAGGAAGCGGCCCGTGAGCTCACCGAGGCGGTACGCCGGGTGCCGATGGCCCGGCGGTTCCACAACGACGCCGTACGGGCGGCCAGGGCGTTGCGCCGGCACCGCAAGGTCCGCTGGTTCCGGCTGGCCGGACACGCACCCTTCCCGATGGCGTTCGAGATGGACGACGAGCCGCCCACGGCGCTCGTCGAGCGGGCCGCCTGACCGGCGCCGATCCGCCTCGGGCCGGGAAAACGATCCACCGGCTTGTCATTGGCCCTTGCTGTGGCCTGGTCGGGTCCCGTTTCCTCAGTGCTTGCAGTAACCCTCTTTCACCGTGTGAGGTCACCCGTGTCCAACTCCGAAAACCAGACCCCCGAGATCGGCACCGCCCGTGTGAAGCGCGGCATGGCCGAGCAGCTCAAGGGTGGCGTGATCATGGACGTCGTCACGCCGGAGCAGGCGAAGATCGCCGAGGACGCGGGCGCCGTCGCCGTCATGGCCCTGGAGCGGGTCCCCGCCGACATCCGCAAGGACGGCGGCGTGGCCCGGATGTCCGACCCCGACATGATCGAGGGCATCATCGACGCCGTCTCGATCCCGGTCATGGCCAAGTCGCGCATCGGCCACTTCGTCGAGGCCCAGGTCCTGCAGTCCCTCGGCGTCGACTACATCGACGAGTCCGAGGTCCTCACCCCGGCTGACGAGGTCAACCACTCCGACAAGTGGTCCTTCACCACACCGTTCGTCTGTGGCGCCACCAACCTGGGCGAGGCCCTGCGCCGGATCGCCGAGGGCGCGGCCATGATCCGCTCCAAGGGCGAGGCCGGCACCGGCAACGTCGTCGAGGCCGTCCGCCACCTGCGCCAGATCAAGAACGAGATCGCCAAGCTGCGCGGCTTCGACAACCACGAGCTGTACGCCGCCGCCAAGGAGCTGCGCGCCCCGTACGTGCTCGTCAAGGAGGTCGCCGAGCTCGGCAAGCTCCCGGTCGTGCTGTTCTCCGCCGGCGGTGTGGCCACCCCGGCCGACGCCGCGCTGATGCGCCAGCTCGGCGCCGAGGGCGTCTTCGTCGGCTCCGGCATCTTCAAGTCCGGCGACCCGGCCAAGCGCGCCGCCGCCATCGTGAAGGCGACGACCTTCTACGACGACCCGAAGATCATCGCGGACGCGTCCCGCAACCTCGGCGAGGCCATGGTCGGCATCAACTGCGACACCCTCCCCGAGACCGAGCGCTACGCCAACCGCGGCTGGTAAGGCACTGCCTCCCATGAGCAACACCCCCGTCATAGGCGTCCTGGCCCTCCAGGGCGACGTACGGGAGCACCTCATCGCCCTGGCCGCGGTCGACGCCGTGGCCAGGCCGGTGCGGCGCCCCGAGGAGCTCGCCGAGATCGACGGACTCGTCATCCCCGGCGGCGAGTCCACCACCATCTCCAAGCTGGCCGTCCTGTTCGGCGTGATGGAACCGCTGCGCGCACGCGTGCGTGACGGCCTCCCCGTCTACGGCACCTGCGCCGGCATGATCATGCTCGCCGACAAGATCCTCGACCCGCGCTCGGGTCAGGAGACGATCGGCGGCATCGACATGATCGTGCGCCGCAACGCCTTCGGCCGCCAGAACGAGTCCTTCGAGGCCGCACTCGACGTGAAGGGCATCCCGGGCGATCCTGTGGAGGGCGTCTTCATCCGCGCCCCCTGGGTCGAGTCCGTCGGCGCCGAGGCCGAGGTCCTCGCCGAGCACGACGGCCACATCGTCGCGGTCCGCCAGGGCAATGTGCTGGCCACGTCGTTCCACCCGGAACTGACCGGCGACCACCGTGTCCACGGCCTGTTCGCCGACATGGTGCGCGCGAACCGGACAGCGGAGTCCTTGTAGGATCTCTGGCGTTCGTTCATAGATGGGTTACGCGAAGGAGACAGGCAGATGTCCGGCCACTCTAAATGGGCCACGACGAAGCACAAGAAGGCCGTGATCGACGCCAAGCGCGGCAAGCTCTTCGCGAAGCTGATCAAGAACATCGAGGTCGCGGCGCGTATGGGCGGCGTCGACCTCGAAGGAAACCCGACGCTCTACGACGCCGTCCAGAAGGCGAAGAAGCAGTCGGTTCCGAACAAGAACATCGACTCCGCGATCAAGCGCGGCGGCGGTCTCGAAGCCGGTGGCGCCGACTACGAGACGATCATGTACGAGGGCTACGGCCCGAACGGCGTCGCGGTGCTCATCGAGTGCCTCACCGACAACCGCAACCGCGCCGCCTCCGACGTCCGTGTCGCCATGACCCGCAACGGCGGCAACATGGCCGACCCGGGCTCGGTGTCGTACCTGTTCAACCGCAAGGGCGTCATCATCGTCCCCAAGGGCGAGCTGACCGAGGACGACGTCCTCACCGCCGTCCTGGACGCGGGCGCCGAGGAGGTCAACGACCTCGGCGAGTCCTTCGAGGTGCTCAGCGAGGCCACCGACTTGGTCGCGGTCCGCACCGCTCTGCAGGAGGCCGGAATCGACTACGACTCCGCCGACTCCAGCTTCGTCCCGACCATGCAGGTCGAGCTGGACGAAGAGGGCGCCAAGAAGATCTTCAAGCTGATCGACGCGCTGGAGGACAGCGACGACGTGCAGAACGTCTTCGCCAACTTCGACGTCAGCGACGACATCATGGAGAAGGTGGACGCGTAGCGCCGCCGAGAGCTGCATGGGCTCAACGGGCCGACGGGGCATCCCCGTCGGCCCGTCGCTTTGCCGGGAGTTGCTGACCGGCGTTGTCAGTGGCACCGGATAGCCTGCACAAACAGGCGAGCGAAGGAGGGGGCGCGGTGCGCGTACTTGGGGTGGACCCGGGGCTGACGCGATGCGGTGTCGGCGTGGTCGAAGGCGTCGCCGGACGCCCGCTCACCATGCTCGGCGTCGGTGTCGTAAGGACCCCCGCGGACGCCGAGTTGGGCCACCGCCTCGTCGCCGTCGAGCAGGGCATCGAGAGGTGGCTGGACGAGCACGAACCCGAATTCGTCGCCGTGGAGCGGGTGTTCAGCCAGCACAACGTCCGTACGGTGATGGGTACGGCCCAGGCCAGCGCCGTCGCCATGCTCTGCGCCGCCCGCCGCGGCATCCCCGTCGCCCTGCACACCCCCAGCGAGGTCAAGGCCGCCGTCACCGGCTCAGGCCGCGCCGACAAGGCACAGGTCGGCGCGATGGTCACCCGGCTGCTGCGGCTCAGCGCCCCGCCCAAGCCGGCCGACGCCGCCGACGCCCTCGCGCTCGCCATCTGCCACATCTGGCGCGCCCCCGCGCAGAACCGGCTCCAGCAGGCCGTCGCCCTGCACACCGCCAAGGCTCCGTCGAAAGGCCGTCTCGCATGATCGCGTCTCTCAGCGGCCCGGTCGCCGCCCTCGCCCCCGACTCCGCGGTGGTGGAGGTCGGCGGGATCGGCATCGCCGTCCAGTGCACCCCGAACACCCTCTCGGGCCTGCGGATGGGCCAGCAGACCAAGCTGGCCACCTCCCTCGTCGTCCGTGAGGACTCGCTCACCCTGTACGGCTTCGCCGACGACGACGAACGTCAGACCTTCGAGCTGCTCCAGACCGCGAGCGGCGTCGGCCCGCGCCTGGCCCAGGCCATGCTGGCCGTGCACTCGCCCGACGCGCTGCGCAGAGCCGTGGCCACCGCCGACGAGAAGTCGCTCACCGCCGTGCCCGGCATCGGCAAGAAGGGCGCCCAGAAGCTGCTCCTGGAGCTGAAGGACCGCCTCGGCGAGCCCCTCGGCGCCCCCGCCGTGGGCGCCCCGGTCAGCCAGGGCTGGCGCGACCAGCTGCACGCGGCACTGATCGGCCTCGGGTACGCGACCCGCGAGGCGGACGAGGCGGTCACCGCCGTGACACCGCAGGCCGAGGCCGCCGGGGGCACGCCCCAGGTGGGACAGCTGCTGAAGGCCGCCCTGCAGACCCTGAACAGAGCGCGCTGACCGGGCGGCGTCCCGGAACGGCCCGAAAGCGCCGCACCCAGGACGCCCGGCCCCCCGTACGACCCATCGACCGCGACTCCGAGGCACACTCCATGCTGTGTCTTCAGGGGACCGACGCCCGGACCCCCGGCCGCCCCTATCGTCCGGCGCTTTCATCGCTAGGAGAACCGCAGTGAACTGGGACGACACCACCGACACCCCCGCCTCCGAGCGGCTCGTCGGTTCGTCCGCCGACCGTGAGGACCAGGCCGTCGAGGCCGCGCTGCGCCCGAAGGACCTGGGCGAGTTCATCGGCCAGGAGAAGGTCCGCGAGCAACTGGACCTGGTCCTGCGCGCCGCACGCGCGCGTGGCGCCACCGCCGACCATGTGCTGCTCTCCGGCGCCCCCGGCCTGGGCAAGACCACCCTCTCGATGATCATCGCGGCCGAGATGGACGCCCCCATCCGCATCACCAGCGGCCCCGCCATCCAGCACGCCGGCGATCTCGCCGCGATCCTCTCCTCCCTCCAGGAGGGCGAGGTCCTCTTCCTCGACGAGATCCACCGCATGTCCCGGCCCGCCGAGGAGATGCTGTACATGGCGATGGAGGACTTCCGCGTCGACGTGATCGTCGGCAAGGGGCCCGGCGCCACCGCCATCCCGCTGGAGCTGCCCCCGTTCACCCTGGTCGGAGCCACCACCCGGGCCGGTCTGCTGCCGCCGCCGCTGCGTGACCGCTTCGGCTTCACCGCGCACATGGAGTTCTACGAGCCCGCCGAGCTGGAACGCGTCATCCACCGCTCGGCGAACCTGCTCGACGTCGAGATCGAGGCCGACGGCGCCGCCGAGATCGCCGGCCGCTCCCGCGGCACGCCCCGTATCGCCAACCGCCTGCTGCGCCGCGTGCGGGACTACGCCCAGGTCAAGGCGGACGGAATCATCACCCGTGACATCGCCGGGGCCGCCCTGGCCGTGTACGAGGTCGACGCCCGCGGCCTGGACCGGCTGGACCGCGGGGTCCTGGAGGCCCTGCTCAAGCTGTTCGGCGGCGGCCCCGTCGGCCTGTCCACGCTCGCGGTCGCCGTGGGGGAGGAGCGTGAGACCGTGGAAGAGGTCGCCGAACCCTTCCTCGTACGGGAGGGCCTGCTCGCCCGGACCCCGCGCGGACGCGTCGCGACACCGGCCGCGTGGGCGCATCTCGGCCTCACGCCGCCGCGCTCGTCAGCTGCGGGAAACGGACAACAGGACCTCTTCGGGGCGTGATGGGGCGGTGACGGCGAGCTTGGTGGCCGGAGCAGGAACCCCGGTGCCATGCTGAGCGTTGTTCCATGCGCGGAGACTCGCTTAGACTCCGCCGATGCCGCCTTTGTCGGCGGCAGAAAATCCCCCAACCATCAGGCCGCTCAAGATCGCGGTCGTGTGAAGGAAGTTCCGACCCGTGAGTCTCGTGACCCTCCTCCCGTTCATCGTGCTCATCGGGGCCATGTTCCTGATGACCCGGTCTGCGAAGAAGAAGCAGCAGCAGGCCGCCGACATGCGGAACCAGATGCAGCCCGGATCCGGTGTCCGCACCATCGGTGGCATGTACGGCACCGTCAAGGAGGTCAGCGACGACACCGTCCTCCTCGACGCCGGCCCGGGCGTGGAGCTCCTCTTCGCCAAGAACGCGATCGGTGCCGTCCTCTCCGATGACGAGTACAACCGCATCGTGCACGGCATCGAGCACGACCTGAAGTCCGACGTCGTCCCGGACGACGCCTCCTCCCTCACCGACACCGACGAGCCCGACGCTGCCGCCGCCTCCGACGACAAGGCCGTCGACTTCGGTAAGAAGGACGAGAACGACGAGGCCGAGGAGCCGTCCGACGCCTCCGTCGCCGCCGAGGCGAAGGCCGACGACGAGCCGAAGAAGACCGACGGCGACTCCGACGCGAAGTAGCCATGTTCCGGGGCGCGCGGGCCATGCCTGCGCGCCCCCGGGCATGCCGACTTCGCCCGGGATCCCGACACCATGTCATGGCCGCCAGCCCGTCGATCCGGAGTGAGGCGGCCCGAGAGGGAGTACGAGAAGGTGGCAGCACCTAAGAAGGGCCGGAGCGCGAGCGCCCAGAGCAAGCCAGGGCGCTCGCTGGCCCTCATCCTGATCGCCATCGCGGCGCTCACCGGAGGGATGTTCGCCTCGGGGCACACCACTCCGCGACTCGGTATCGACCTGGCAGGCGGCACGAGCATCACGCTTCGCGCGGTCGCCGAGCCCGGCCAGGAATCCGCGATCAACAAGACCAACATGGACACCGCGGTCGACATCATGGAGCGCCGTGTCAATGGTCTGGGTGTCTCGGAGGCCGAGGTACAGACCCAGGGCGATCGCAACATCATCGTCAACATCCCCAAGGGCACCAACTCCAAGGAAGCCCGGGACCAGGTCGGCACCACCGCCAAGCTCTACTTCCGCCCGGTGATCGCCACCGAGGTCGCCGGCACCGGCGCACAGGCGACCCCCTCGCCGAGCGCGTCCCCCGGCGCCTCGGGCGACTCCGGCGACAAGGCGACCGACAAGGCGACCGACAAGTCGACCCCCTCCGGTACGCCGTCGGCGACCTCCACCACCCAGGGCCGCGCGGTCACCGACGCCCTGAAGGCCGACTCCACGCCGTCCGCGAGCGCCACACCGTCGGCGAGCGCCACCCCCACCGGTGACGAGGCCTCCAGCAAGCTCCAGGCGCAGTACGCCGCGCTCGACTGCACGAAGAAGTCGGTCCGCGCCAAGGCGGGCGACGGCACCAAGCCCACCGACTACACCGTGGCCTGTGGCCAGAACTCCTCCGGCCAGTGGCAGAAGTACATCCTCGGCCCCGCCGAGGTCGACGGCACGGACGTCGACAAGGCCCAGGCCGTCCTGAACACGCAGACCGGCGCCGGCTGGACCGTGACCATGGACTTCACGTCCGGTGGCAGCAAGAAGTTCGCCGCCATCACCGGCAAGCTGGCCAAGAACCAGTCCCCGCAGAACCAGTTCGCGATCGTCCTGGACGGCGAGGTCGTCTCCGACCCCTACGTCAGCCAGGCCCTCACGGGCGGCAATGCCGAGATCTCCGGCAACTTCACCCAGGACTCGGCCCAGAGCCTCGCCAACATGCTGTCCTACGGCGCCCTGCCGCTGTCCTTCCAGGAGGACAGCGTCACCACGGTGACCGCGGCGCTCGGCGGTGAGCAGCTCAGGGCCGGTCTGATCGCCGGTGCGATCGGCCTCGGCCTGGTCGTCATCTACCTGCTGGTCTACTACCGCGGTCTGTCGCTGATCGCCCTGCTGTCGCTGCTGGCCTCCGCGGCCCTGACGTACACGCTGATGTCGCTGCTCGGCCCGACCATCGGCTTCGCGCTGAACCTGCCTGCCGTCTGCGGTGCCATCGTCGCCATCGGCATCACGGCGGACTCGTTCATCGTGTACTTCGAACGCGTCCGCGACGAGATCCGCGAGGGCCGCTCGCTGCGCCCCGCGGTCGAGCGTGCCTGGCCACGGGCCCGGCGCACCATCCTGGTCTCCGACTTCGTGTCGTTCCTCGCCGCCGCGGTGCTCTTCATCGTCACCGTCGGCAAGGTCCAGGGCTTCGCGTTCACGCTCGGCCTGACCACGCTGCTCGACGTGGTCGTCGTGTTCCTGTTCACCAAGCCGCTGCTGACGATCCTGGCCCGGACGAACTTCTTCTCGAGCGGTCATCCGTGGTCCGGTCTCGATCCCAAGCGACTGGGAGCCAAGCCGCCGCTGCGCCGCAACCGCCGTCCATCCCACCCTGCCGCCGGCCCTGTCGACCCGAAGGAGGCGTGAGATGTCGAAGCTCGGCAACCTCGGCGCCCGACTGCACCGTGGCGAGGTCGGCTACGACTTCGTCGGCAACCGCAAGATCTGGTACGGCCTCTCCATCCTGATCACCATCACGGCCATCGTCGGCCTGGCGGTGCGCGGTCTGAACATGGGCATCGAGTTCCAGGGCGGAGCCGTCTTCAACACCCCGAAGACCAGCGTCTCGGTCTCGCAGGCCCAGGAGTACGCGGAAGAGGCCTCCGGCCACGACGCGATCGTCCAGAAGCTCGGCAGCGGCGACGACGCCAAGCTGCGCATCCAGGTCTCGGGCATCGACACCAACCAGGCCGACAAGGTCTCGGCCGAGCTGGCCGAGAAGCTCGGTGTCGACGAGAACGACGTCACCGGCGAGCTGGTCGGCCCCAGCTGGGGTGAGCAGATCGCCAACAAGGCCTGGCAGGGTCTCGGGATCTTCCTGGTCCTCGTGGTGATCTATCTGGCGATCGCGTTCGAGTGGCGCATGGCGGTCGCCGCGTTCGTCGCGCTGATCCATGACATCACGATCACGGTCGGCATCTACGCCCTCGTCGGCTTCGAGGTCACACCGGGCACCGTGATCGGTCTGCTGACGATCCTCGGTTATTCGCTCTACGACACGGTCGTCGTCTTCGACAGCCTCAAGGAGCAGACGAAGGACATCACCAAGCAGACCCGCTGGACCTACAGCGACGTCGCCAACCGCTCGATCAACAGCACCCTGGTCCGCTCGATCAACACCACGGTGGTCGCGCTGCTGCCGGTGGCGGGCCTGCTGTTCATCGGTGGCGGCTTCCTCGGCGCCGGCATGCTCAACGACATCTCGCTGTCGCTGTTCGTCGGTCTCGCCGCCGGTGCGTACTCCTCGATCTTCATCGCCACGCCGCTCGTCGCCGACCTCAAGGAGCGCGAGCCGCAGCTGAAGGCCCTGAGGAAGCGCGTACTCGCCAAGCGGGCCCAGGCCGCCACCCAGGGCGAGGCCCCGGAGGCACCGGCCGCCGACGACCACTACGACGACGAGCCGGAGGACGCCGCTCCCGCGGTCGTCGGCCCCCGCAACCAGCCCGCCTCCCGCAACCGGGGCCGTGGCCGACCCTCGGGGAAGCGTCGATGACCGAGCTCACCGACGTCACGACGCTCCTGCTCAGCCGCATCCGTGACGTCGCGGACTACCCGGAGCCGGGTGTGATGTTCAAGGACATCACCCCGCTCCTGGCGGACCCGGCGGCGTTCACGGCGCTCACCGACGCGCTGGCGGGGATCGTCGGGAGCACCGGCGCCACGAAGATCGTCGGCCTGGAGGCCCGCGGCTTCATCCTCGGAGCCCCGGCCGCCGTCCGCGCGGGCGTCGGCTTCATCCCCGTACGCAAGGCCGGCAAGCTCCCCGGAGCGACCCTCAGCCAGGCGTACGACCTGGAGTACGGCTCCGCGGAGATCGAGGTCCACGCCGAGGACCTGAGCTCGGGCGACCGCGTGCTCGTCGTCGACGACGTCCTGGCGACGGGCGGCACCGCCGAAGCCTCGATCCAGCTGATCCGCCGGGCCGGCGCCGATGTGGCGGGCCTCGCCGTCCTGATGGAGCTGGGCTTCCTCGGCGGCCGAGCCCGCCTGGAGCCGGCCCTGGCAGGCGCCCCGCTGGAGTCGCTGCTCACGGTCTGAGTCACCGGCTGCATTCACCGCACGTGTGCCGCGCGCCCGAAGTCGAGGGCGCGCGGCACACGCGTATCCGGAGCGAGCAAGTGCACGCGCCCCCAGGCGCTACCGCGTACGCGCCCACCCGCTCGGTCACCTCCGCACCCCATGGCTCAAAACAGGCGCCCCAAGCCCCGCACGGGCCCGCTGTGACGGCGTACGGAATCCCCACGTCAGCCTCAGGCAACACAAACGCCACCCTCAGGACACGGCCCCGAGGACGGGGAGGAATCCGGCGACAGCCCCTTGTGTTCCTCCGGTAGACGGCCCTCACATCGGCCTGAAGGCGATCCTGCGGCTCAGGATCGCTACCATGGGGTCTCCGGAACCTGACCGGGGGACCCGGATCGCGCACGAGGAGCCCTCTTGCCAGACGAGGCCCAGCACCTGACCGCCGCCAAGCCCGAGTCCGCCTCGGCGCCGGCGGCCAAGCCCGCGCCGAACGCGCCGCACGCGAAGAACGACTCGCGCGGGACGGTCGAGCATGCCCAGTCCGCGCCCGTCGACAAGCCGGCCGAGCCGCCTCGTCCCAAGCCCGTCCCGTCGACGCCGGCGGTGCGCCCGAACACCGGTCAGCCCGCCCGCACCGGCTCCTCCAACCGCGTCCGCGCCCGCCTCGCCCGCCTGGGCGTCCAGCGCTCCAACCCGTACAACCCGGTCCTTGAGCCGCTGCTGCGCATAGTCCGCAGCAACGACCCGAAGATCGAGACCGCCACGCTCCGCCAGATCGAGAAGGCCTACCAGGTCGCCGAGCGCTGGCACCGCGGCCAGAAGCGCAAGAGCGGCGACCCCTACATCACGCACCCCCTCGCGGTCACCACCATCCTCGCCGAGCTGGGGATGGATCCGGCCACCCTGATGGCGGGCCTGCTGCACGACACCGTCGAGGACACCGAGTACGGCCTCGACCAGCTCCGCCGCGACTTCGGCGACTCCGTCGCCCTGCTCGTCGACGGCGTCACCAAGCTGGACAAGGTCAAGTTCGGCGAGGCCGCGCAGGCCGAGACCGTGCGCAAGATGGTCGTCGCCATGGCCAAGGACCCCCGTGTCCTGGTCATCAAGCTCGCCGACCGCCTGCACAACATGCGCACCATGCGCTACCTCAAGCGCGAGAAGCAGGAGAAGAAGGCGCGCGAGACCCTCGAGATCTACGCGCCGCTCGCCCATCGCCTCGGCATGAACACCATCAAGTGGGAACTGGAGGACCTCGCCTTCGCGATCCTCTACCCCAAGATGTACGACGAGATCGTACGGCTGGTGGCCGAGCGGGCACCGAAGCGTGACGAGTATCTGGCCATAGTGACCGACGAGGTCCAGCAGGACCTGCGCGCCGCCCGCATCAAGGCGACGGTCACCGGGCGCCCGAAGCACTACTACAGCGTCTACCAGAAGATGATCGTGCGAGGTCGGGACTTCGCCGAGATCTACGACCTCGTCGGCATCCGCGTCCTTGTCGACACCGTCCGCGACTGTTACGCCGCCCTCGGCACCGTGCACGCGCGATGGAACCCGGTCCCCGGCCGGTTCAAGGACTACATCGCGATGCCCAAGTTCAACATGTACCAGTCGCTGCACACGACGGTCATCGGCCCCAATGGCAAGCCCGTCGAACTCCAGATCCGCACGTTCGACATGCACCGCCGCGCCGAGTACGGCATCGCCGCGCACTGGAAGTACAAGCAGGAGGCCGTCGCCGGCGCCTCCAAGATCCGCACCGACGCACCGAAGGCGTCCGGCAAGGGCAAGGACGACCACCTCAACGACATGGCGTGGCTGCGCCAGCTCCTGGACTGGCAGAAGGAGACCGAGGACCCGGGCGAGTTCCTGGAGTCCCTGCGCTTCGACCTGTCCCGCAACGAGGTCTTCGTCTTCACCCCGAAGGGCGACGTCATAGCGCTCCCGGCCGGGGCCACCCCGGTCGACTTCGCGTACGCCGTCCACACCGAGGTCGGGCACCGCACCATAGGAGCCCGGGTCAACGGCAGGCTCGTACCGCTCGAATCGACCCTGGACAACGGCGACCTCGTCGAGGTCTTCACCTCCAAGGCAGCCGGCGCGGGCCCCTCCCGCGACTGGCTCGGCTTCGTGAAGTCGCCCCGCGCCCGCAACAAGATCAGGGCCTGGTTCTCCAAGGAACGCCGCGACGAGGCCATCGAGCAGGGCAAGGACGCCATCGTCCGCGCGATGCGCAAGCAGAACCTGCCGATCCAGCGCATCCTGACCGGCGACTCACTCGTCACCCTCGCCCACGAGATGCGCTACGCCGACATCTCCGCGCTGTACGCGGCGATCGGCGAGGGCCATGTCTCCGCACAGAACATCGTGCAGAAGCTGGTCCAGGCGCTCGGCGGCGAGGAAGCGGCCACCGAGGAGATCGACGAGTCGGTCCCGCCGACCCGCACCCGCAGCCGCAAGCGCCGCTCCAGCGCCGACCCGGGTGTCATCGTCAAGGGCGTCGAGGACGTGTGGGTCAAGCTGGCCCGCTGCTGTACGCCCGTACCCGGCGACCCGATCATCGGCTTCGTCACGCGGGGTAGTGGTGTATCGGTTCACCGCAGCGACTGTGTCAACGTGGAGTCACTGTCCCGTGAGCCCGAGCGCATCCTCGAGGTCGAGTGGGCGCCGACGCAGTCCTCGGTCTTCCTGGTCGCCATCCAGGTCGAGGCCCTGGACCGCTCCCGGCTCCTGTCGGACGTCACCCGCGTCCTGTCCGACCAGCACGTCAACATCCTCTCCGCGGCCGTCCAGACCTCCCGCGACCGCGTCGCGACCTCCCGCTTCACCTTCGAGATGGGCGACCCGAAGCACCTCGGACACGTCCTGAAGGCGGTCAGGGGAGTGGAGGGCGTGTACGACGTGTACCGCGTGACGTCGGCCCGCAACCGGTCGTAGCTCCGCACACGAGAAGGGCCCCGTACGTCACGTACGGGGCCCTTCTCGTCGTACCGGTGTCGGCTGCCGTCAGCCGCCGAACTCCTGGAGACCCTTCAGGGCCTGGTCCAGCAGTGCCTGGCGGCCCTCCAGCTCACGCTCCAGCTTGTCGGCCTTCGCGTTGTTGCCCTGGGCGCGCGCCTGCTCGATCTGGCCCTTCAGCTTGTCCACGGCGGCCTGGAGCTGGCCGGTGAGCCCCTCGGCACGCGCGCGTGCCTCCGGGTTGGTCCGGCGCCACTCGTTCTCCTCGGCCTCCTGCAGGGCCCGCTCGACGGCGTGCATCCGGCCCTCGACCTTCGGCCGGGCGTCGCGCGGCACATGGCCGATGGCCTCCCAGCGCTCGTTGATCGAGCGGAAGGCGGCACGCGCGCCCTTCAGGTCACCGATCGGCAGGAGCTTCTCGGCCTCGCCGGCCAGCTCCTCCTTCAGCTTCAGGTTCTCCGCCTGCTCGGCGTCCCGCTCGGCGAAGACCGAGCTGCGGGCCGCGAAGAAGATGTCCTGGGCGCCGCGGAAGCGGTTCCACAGGTCGTCCTCGTGCTCGCGCTGGGCACGCCCCGCGGCCTTCCACTCCGACATCAGCTCGCGGTAGCGGGCGGCCGTGGGGCCCCAGTCCGTCGAACCGGACAGCGACTCGGCCTCGGCGACCAGCCGCTCCTTGGTCTTGCGGGCCTCCTCGCGCTGCGCGTCCAGCTGCGCGAAGTGCGCCTTGCGGCGCTTGGAGAACGCCGAGCGGGCGTGCGAGAAGCGGTGCCACAGCTCGTCGTCGGACTTGCGGTCCAGCCGGGGCAGACCCTTCCAGGTGTCCACCAGCGCCCGCAGCCGCTCACCGGCGGCCCGCCACTGGTCGGACTGCGCCAGCTCCTCGGCCTCGACGACCAGCGCCTCCTTGGCGTGCCGCGCCTCGTCGGACTGCTTGGCCCGCTGCTGCTTGCGCTCCTCGCGGCGCTTGTCGACCGTCTCGACCAGCTTGTCCAGGCGGGTCCGCAGGGCGTCCAGATCACCGACCACGTGATGGGCGTCGACCTGCTCACGGATGTGGTCGATCGCGGTCTGGGCGTCCTTCGCCGACAGGTCGGTGGTCTTCACCCGCTTCTCGAGGAGGCCGATCTCGACAACCAGGCCCTCGTACTTGCGCTCGAAATAGGCCAGCGCCTCTTCAGGAGTGCCTGCCTGCCAAGAGCCGACGACCTGCTCGCCGTCGGCCGTACGCACGTACACGGTCCCCGTCTCGTCGACGCGGCCCCACGGGTCGCTGCTCACAGCGCCTCCTCCACATGATGCCTCGCGAGGGGCTTGTGTTCCCCCGGGCATCGTCCACAGTTTCGTCACGGCCAACATAGGCGACCGGCGGGTTGCCTGTCCGCATCCCGCGCGACCGAAATTTCGCAGTTGGCGGTCAGGATTTCGTGACCGTCGCCTTGTTGATCACGACCGTCGCGTTCGGCGCCCCATCGCCCTGGCCGGTGCTTTCACCGGCGTCGGCAATCTTCTTGAGTACCTTCATGCCGGATTCGGAAACGGTACCGAACGGTGTGTAGCTGGGCGGAAGCTGACTGTCCTGGTACACGAGGAAGAACTGGCTGCCGCCGGTGTGCTTCTGCCCGGTGTTCGCCATGGCCACGGTGCCCGCCGGGTAGATGTTGTCCTTCAGGCTTTTGTCCTTGAGGTTCTCGTCCGGGATCGTGTAGCCGGGGCCGCCCGTGCCGGCGCCCGTCGGGTCGCCGCACTGGAGCACGTAGATGTTGCTGGTGGTGAGCCGGTGGCACTTGGTGTGGTCGAAGTAGCCCTTGCCGGCCAGGAACTCGAAGGAGTTCACCGTGTGCGGCGCGGCCGACGCCTTCAGGTCGATGTCTATGTCACCGCACGTCGTCGCGAGCTTCATCGCGTACTTCGCCGACTTGTCGACGGTCAGCTCCGGCTCCTTCTTCCAGGTGGCCGTCTTGACCTTGCCCTCGGCGGGCTTCTCGCACGGGTCCGGGGCCTTGCTGGTCGGGCTCGCGCTCGGCGTGACCTCCGCGCCCGCGTTCTCCTTGCTGTCATCGCCCTTGAGCACGCCGGTCGTGTACAGCGCGAGGCTGCCGATGACGACCACTCCGAGCACCGACGCGATCACCGAGTTGCGCATGCGCGCCTTGCGTCGGGCGGACGTACGCCGCTGCTGCTGCCGCAAGAACTTCTCCCGGGCGAGCTGACGCCGCCGCTGTTCCTGGCTGACCACCGGGTTCTCTCCTCATGCGTCGTAAGTGTCGACCGCTACGCGTGTGTTCATTGAGCCGACCGCCTGCGTGTGCCCCGTACCGTATATGGGTTCGCTGAGGAATCGGCAGCGCCGGTAGGCTCTGTCGACAGGCGGAGTCCGCCGACAAACCACTCGTGTCGACACAAACGAAGGACGATCGTGCTCATTGCCGGGTTCCCCGCCGGGGCCTGGGGGACGAACTGTTATCTCGTCGCCCCCGCCGCCGGTGAGGAGTGCGTGATCATCGACCCGGGCCACGAAGCGGCCCCCGGAGTCGAGGAAGCGCTGAAGAAGCATCGGCTCAAGCCCGTCGCCGTCGTCCTCACCCACGGCCACCTCGACCATGTGGCCTCGGTCGTCCCCGTGTGCGGTGCGCACGATGTACCGGCCTGGATCCACCCCGAGGACCGGTACATGATGAGCGACCCCGAGAAGGCGCTCGGCCGCTCCATCGGCATGCAGCTGATGGGCGAGCTGACCATCGGGGAGCCGGACGACGTCAAGGAGCTGACCGACGGCGCCGGGCTGGAGCTGGCCGGGATGGAACTCACGGTCGCGCATGCGCCCGGCCATACCAAGGGGTCGGTGACCTTCGGCATGCCCGAGACGGCGGACATCCCGCCGATCCTGTTCTCGGGCGACCTGCTGTTCGCCGGCTCCATCGGACGCACCGACCTGCCCGGCGGCGACATGGCCGAGATCCTCGACTCGCTGGCACGCGTGTGCCTGCCGCTCGACGACTCGACCGTGGTGCTGTCCGGCCACGGCCCCCAGACGACCATCGGCCAGGAGCGCGCCACCAACCCGTATCTGCGGCAGGTGGCCGCCGGCCAGGGAGCCCAGGAAGCTCCCCGACGAGGAATGTGACGAGACCTTCCGTGAGCACCTTCAAGGCCCCCAAGGGCACGTACGACCTGATCCCGCCGGAGAGCGCCAAGTACCTGGCCGTCCGCGAGGCGATCGCCGCGCCCCTGCGCAACTCCGGCTACGGCTACATCGAGACGCCCGGCTTCGAGAGCGTCGAACTGTTCGCGCGCGGCGTCGGTGAGTCCACCGACATCGTGACCAAGGAGATGTACGCCTTCGAGACCAAGGGCGGCGACAGGCTCGCCCTGCGCCCCGAGGGCACGGCCTCGGTCCTGCGCGCGGCGCTGGAGGCCAACCTGCACAAGGCCGGCAACCTCCCGGTCAAGCTCTGGTACTCCGGCTCCTACTACCGCTACGAGCGCCCCCAGAAGGGCCGCTACAGGCACTTCTCCCAGGTCGGCGCCGAGGCGATCGGCGCCGAGGACCCGGCCCTCGACGCCGAGCTGATCATCCTGGCCGACCAGGCCTACCGCTCGCTCGGCCTCAGCAACTTCCGGATCCTGCTGAACAGCCTGGGCGACAAGGAGTGCCGCCCGGTGTACCGCGCGGCTCTGCAGGACTTCCTGCGCGGCCTCGACCTGGACGAGGACACCCGGCGCCGTATCGACATCAACCCGCTGCGCGTCCTCGACGACAAGCGCGAGTCGGTGCAGCAGCAGCTCACCGGAGCCCCGCTCCTGCGCGACTACCTGTGCGACGCCTGCAAGGCGTACCACGAGGAGGTCCGCGAGCTGATCACCGCCGCGGGCGTCGCCTACGAGGACGACCCGAAGCTGGTGCGCGGCCTGGACTACTACACGCGTACGACCTTCGAGTTCGTCCACGACGGTCTGGGCTCGCAGTCCGCGGTGGGCGGCGGCGGCCGCTACGACGGGCTGTCCGAGATGATCGGCGGCCCCGCGCTGCCGTCCGTCGGCTGGGCGCTGGGCGTCGACCGCACGGTCCTGGCGCTGGAGGCGGAGGGCGTGGAGCTCGAACTCCCGTCGTCCACCAGCGTGTTCGCGGTGCCGCTCGGCGAGGAGGCCCGCCGGGTCCTGTTCGCCAAGGTCACCGAGTTGCGCAAGCTCGGCGTCGCGGCGGACTTCTCCTACGGCGCCAAGGGCCTCAAGGGCGCCATGAAGAACGCCAACCGCAGCGGCGCCCGCTACACGATCGTCGCCGGCGAACGCGACCTCGCCGAAGGCGTCGTCCAGCTCAAGGACATGGAGTCCGGCGAGCAGTCGGCTATCGGCGTCAACGAGATCGTCGCGGAGCTGGAAGCCCGATTGGGCTGATTTTCGCGCACAGGGCGGGGACCGGACGGTCCCCGCCCTGTCCGTTCCGTCCCTGTCTTGAACTGAGCGTCTTTACCGGATTGCGCGTATCTCCTTATACGCAGCGAACGGTGGGCACGCGTGCGTGTACGGCACAATGTGCCCTGTCCGGAGAAACTCCAAGTCTCAAGTGACGGAATCGGCGTGATGAGCAAGACGACAGTCAAAGACGTCTCCACCGAGCCCGAGTCGGAGCCTGCGGCGGAGGCACCGCGCGCGGTGGGCGGCAGCCGTGCCCTCGCCCTGCTGCTGGTGATCACCGGCGCGGCGGGGCTGCTTGCCGCGTGGGTCATCACGATCGACAAGTTCAAGCTGCTCGAGGCCAAGGTCGAGGGCAAGACGTTCACCCCCGGGTGCAGCCTCAACCCGGTCGTCTCCTGCGGCAGCGTCATGGAGAGCAAGCAGGCCGCCGTCTTCGGGTTCCCCAACCCCATGCTCGGCCTCGTCGCCTACGGCATCGTCATCGGCGTCGGCATGGCCCTGCTCGGCCGCGCCCGCTTCCCTCGCTGGTACTGGCTCACCTTCAACGCCGGCACCCTCTTCGGCGTGGTCTTCTGCGCGTGGCTGATGTACCAGTCGCTGTACAACATCAACGCGCTGTGCCTGTGGTGCTCGCTGGCCTGGGTCGCGACGATCATCATGTTCTGGTACGTGACCTCGTTCAACGTCCGCAACGGCTTCCTGCCCGCACCGAACTGGCTCAAGGGCTTCTTCGGCGAGTTCACCTGGGTCATGCCCGTGCTGCACATCGGCATCATCGGCATGCTGATCCTGACCCGCTGGTGGGACTTCTGGACCAGCTGACCTCGCGGCCCGCGTTGTCAGTGCGGTGATTTAGGGTTTTCAGCGTGGAGCCCGACCTGTTCACCGCCGCCGCAGAAGAACGCCAGGAGAAGGACCCCGCGGGGAGTCCCCTGGCGGTGCGCATGCGCCCGCGCACCCTGGACGAGGTGGTGGGCCAGCAGCATCTGCTGAAGCCGGGCTCGCCGCTGCGCAGGCTCGTCGGAGAGTCCGGCGGCGGCCCCGCCGGACCCTCCTCGGTGATCCTCTGGGGCCCGCCCGGCACCGGCAAGACGACCCTGGCCTACGTCGTCTCCAAGGCCACCAACAAGCGCTTCGTGGAGCTCTCCGCGATCACCGCCGGCGTCAAGGAGGTCCGCGCGGTCATCGACGGCGCCCGCCGCGCCACCGGCGGCTTCGGCAAGGAGACCGTCCTCTTCCTCGACGAGATCCACCGCTTCAGCAAGGCCCAGCAGGACTCCCTCCTGCCGGCCGTCGAGAACCGCTGGGTGACCCTCATCGCCGCGACCACCGAGAACCCGTACTTCTCGGTGATCTCCCCGCTGCTCTCCCGCTCCCTCCTGCTCACCCTCGAACCCCTCACCGACGACGACATCAGGGGCCTGCTGAGGCGGGCACTGAGCGACGAGCGCGGCCTGAAGGACTCCGTCGGACTCCCCGAGGACACCGAGGAGCACCTGCTGCGGATCGCCGGCGGAGACGCCCGCCGCGCCCTGACGGCCCTGGAGGCCGCCGCGGGAGCCGCCCTGGACCAGGACGAGAGCGAGATCAGCCTCCAGACCCTGGAGCAGACCGTCGACCGCGCCGCGGTGAAGTACGACCGCGACGGCGACCAGCACTACGACGTGGCCAGCGCCCTCATCAAGTCCATCCGCGGCTCCGACGTCGACGCCGCCCTGCACTACCTGGCCCGGATGATCGAGGCCGGTGAGGACCCCCGCTTCATCGCCCGCCGCCTGATGATCTCCGCCAGCGAGGACATCGGCCTCGCCGACCCGAACGCCCTGCCCATAGCCGTCGCCGCCGCCCAGGCCGTCGCCATGATCGGCTTCCCCGAGGCCGCCCTCACCCTCAGCCACGCCACCATCGCCCTCGCGCTGGCCCCCAAGTCCAACGCCGCGACGACCGCGATCGGCGCCGCCATGGAGGACGTACGCAAGGGACTGGCGGGCCCGGTACCCCCGCATCTGCGCGACGGGCACTACAAGGGCGCCGCCAAGCTCGGCCACGCCCAGGGGTACGTGTATCCGCACGACCTGTCCGAAGGCATCGCCGAGCAGCAGTACGCCCCGGACGCCCTCAAGGACCGCGAGTACTACACCCCGACCAGGCACGGCGCCGAGGCGCGGTACGCGGACGCCGTGGAGTGGACCAGGAAGCACCTCGGTCGCAAGCGGTCCTGAGCACCCTGTAAACTTCCACGAAGTGCTGTGTCCCGTGCTGTCAGATCGGGACGGTCAGCCGGAGCCCCCAGTGGGTTCCAGGAGCGTCGCGCACCGTTCGAATGGTGTCGCGGGCAGCCCACCACCATCCGTCGCACGACGGGACCGGTCGGTGGGCCACTCGCGTGCTGCACGTATGTGCCCAGACCAGGGAGCGGCTGCCCACCCCGTCCGCGAGGGCGAGGAGGGTTTCCCCGGCTGCGGATGCGACCTCCCTCAACACCCTGACAAGCCGAACACCAAGAAATGAGAGATTGTGGCGAACCAGTCCCGCCCCAAGGTCAAGAAGTCGCGTGCCCTCGGCATCGCGCTGACCCCGAAGGCCGTCAAGTACTTCGAGGCCCGTCCCTACCCGCCGGGTGAGCACGGCCGTGGCCGCAAGCAGAACTCGGACTACAAGGTCCGTCTGCTGGAGAAGCAGCGTCTGCGTGCGCAGTACGACGTGTCCGAGCGTCAGCTCGTCCGCGCCTACGAGCGTGCCTCCAAGGTTCAGGGCAAGACCGGTGAGGCCCTGATCATCGAGCTCGAGCGTCGTCTCGACGCCCTGGTCCTGCGTTCGGGCATCGCCCGCACCATCTACCAGGCCCGTCAGATGGTCGTTCACGGCCACATCGAGGTCAACGGCCAGAAGGTCGACAAGCCGTCGTTCCGCGTCCGTCCCGACGACGTCGTGATGGTCCGCGAGCGCAGCCGCGAGAAGACCCTCTTCTCGATCGCCCGTGAGGGCGGCTTCGCCCCCGAGGGCGAGACCCCGCGCTACCTCCAGGTGAACCTCAAGGCCCTGGCGTTCCGCCTGGACCGTGAGCCGAACCGCAAGGAGATCCCGGTGATCTGCGACGAGCAGCTCGTCGTCGAGTACTACGCCCGTTGATCCTTCAGCGGCCGTAGGACACCTGCGCCTCAGCCCGTCGTCTCCCCGCCCTTGCGGGTGGGGGAGGCGGCGGGCTCTCGCATGTCCGAGGCCGGCCCTACGGGCCGCGCCGATCCCCGGGGCGCGGGCAGCCCCTCCGGATGCCGCCGTCCCAGCGCCCGGTGCACCGCCTCCTCCCGGCCGAGCGCCCCGCCCTGCCGTACGCACTCCTCGTACCGCTCGTCGCCGAGCCGCTCCCGCGCCGCCGTCTCGCAAAGCTCGTGCGGTGCGTTGAAACTGGCCGAGCCGAACAGCGGCAGCCCCACCGACGGCCACATCCCCGCCGCCGCGCCCTGGAGCACCGCGGCCTCCGCGGCGTCACCCTCGGCCCCGGTGACCAGGGCCAGCAGCTCCACGGCCAGCACCGAGCCGAGCAGGTCGCGGAAGGAGTGGGCGTTGCCGAGACACTCGGTCAGCAGGGTGCGGGCGCCGGACAGATCCCCGTCGGCCCAGGCCGCGTACGCCAGGACGTACAGCGCGTAGGAGCGCGCCCAGCGCTCACCATGGTCGTCGCACACCTGCCGGACGTCCTCGCACAGCCGCACCGCGTCCGGCAGATCGCCCCGGAACGCCCGCGTCATCGCCAGCTCGATCCGACCCATCAGCACATTGCTGTTGAGCTCGCCGATCTCCTGATAGCGGGCCAGCGCCGAGCGCAGCAGCGTTTCCGCGCGCTCCATGTCGTCCGACACCAGCGCCTGACAGCCCATGCGGTGCTCGGCGTACGCCACCGCCGTGGGGTCGGCGGCGCTCTCCGCCTCCTCCCAGCACTCCAGCAGCGCCCGGAGCGCGGGCACCGAGTCGCCCTGGAGGATCGCCACATAGCCGAGCACCCACAGGGCCTTCAGCCGGGACCGCTCATGCCCGCTGTCCAGCGCCACCGCCTGCTCCAGCCAGTGCCGCCCCTCCGAGAGCCGGCCGCAGCCGACCCAGTAGAACCAAAGGGAGCCCGCGAGGTGGTGGCCCAGATGCGCCTCGTCCGGCTCGCTCAGGCAGTACTCCAGGGCATGGCGCAGATTCGGCAGCTCCGTCTCGACCCGGGCCGCCACCTCGCCCTGCCGCGGGGAGAACCACTCCAGCTCGCACCAGGTCGTCAGGCCCAGATACCAGTCACGGTGCCGGCGCCGCAGCCGGGCCGCGTCGCCGGTCGCCGCCAGCCAGTCGGCGCCGTAGGCCCGGATCGTGTCCAGCATGCGGTAGCGCACACCGGCCCCGGTCTCCTCGCGCGCGATCACGGACTGCGCGAGCAGCTCCGACAGCACGTCGAACACGTCCTCGGAGTGCAGACCCTGGCCGCCGCACACGTACTCGACCGCCTCCAGGTCGAACCGGCCCGCGAACACCGACAGCCGCGCCCACAGCAACCGCTCCTCGGGCGTGCACAGTTCATGACTCCAGCCGACGGCCGTACGCAGCGTCCGATGGCGCGCCGGCCCGTCCGGCCCACCGCCGGTCAGCAGCCGGAACCGGTCGTCGAGCCGCTCCAGCAGCTGCCCCGGCGACAGCATCCGCAGCCGCCCCGCGGCCAGCTCGATCGCCAGCGGGATCCCGTCCAGGCGACGGCACAGCTGCCGTACGTCGGAGTCGTCCGGCACGGTCAGCCCGTGCTGTGCGGCCCGTTCCACGAACAGCTCCACGGCCTCGTCCTCGGCCAGCGGCGCCAGCGCAAGCAGCCGCTCGCCCGCGATGCCCAACGGTCTGCGGCCCACCGCGAGCACCTGCAGCCCCGGCACCCGGCGCAGCAGATCCGTCACGAGTTCCGCGCCGGCGTCCGCCAAGTGCTCGAATCCGTCCAGGATCAGCAGCAGTTCACGCCTGCCGAGACAGTCCAGCAGCGTCTCGCGGGGCGGACGCGTCGTGTGGTCCGTCAGGCCCAGGGCCTCCACGACCGCGTAGTCGAGGAACTCGGGGTCGCGCACCGGCTCCAGCTCCACGAGCCACGCACCGTCGCCGGGCGCGCAGCGCGAGGCCGCGCGTGCCGCCAGCCGTGACTTGCCGACGCCGCCGGCACCGGTCACCGTCACCAGCCGTGCGCTGCCGAGGGCCTCGGCCAGGTCGGTCAGTTCGGCCGAGCGGCCCACGAACGAGCTGAGTTCCAGGGGCAGATCGCCGGAGTCGGGGGAGTGGGGGCGCCGTTGATCCCGCATGGAATACGGAGCGTACTGAAGCGTGTTCGGTCCGTACAATCGCTTCTCGCGACCCGGCCCCGCACGGGCGGTAATCCGGTGCGGAACGGCGCCCCCGGCGCGATAGGCTCGGTGCACGACTTTTTCGATGTAGACCGATGTAGAGGCACGTTTCAGGGAGCGGGTGCACACAGTGTCCGGTGGAGAGGTTGCCGGGATCCTGGTGGCCGTCTTCTGGGCGATTCTGGTCTCCTTCCTCGCCGTCGCGCTGGCGAGGCTGGCCCAGACGCTCAAGGCGACCACCAAACTCGTCGCGGACGTGACCGACCAGGCCGTCCCGCTCCTGGCAGACGCCTCCTCGGCGGTGCGCTCCGCGCAGACCCAGATCGACCGGGTCGACGCGATCGCCTCGGACGTCCAGGAAGTCACGTCGAACGCCTCCGCGCTGTCGACCACCGTGGCCTCCACCTTCGGCGGCCCCCTGGTCAAGGTCGCGGCCTTCGGCTACGGCGTGCGCCGGGCCCTCGGCGGCCGCAAGCAGGAGGACGTGCCCGTGAAGTCGCCCCGGCGTACCGTGATCGTGGGCCGGACGGTCCCCGCCGCACGCCGCAAGCGGAAGTAAGGACTGAGACCGAGCGATGTTCCGCCGTACGTTCTGGTTCACCACGGGTGTCGCCGCCGGTGTCTGGGCCACCACCAAGGTCAACCGCAAGATCAAGCAGCTGACCCCGGAGAGCCTCGCCGCGACCGCGGCGAACAAGGCCCTGGAGACCGGTCAGCGACTGAAGGACCGCGCGGTGGGATTCGCCCTCGACGTCCGCGACAACATGGCCCAGCGGGAGGCCGAGCTGGAGGACGCGCTCGGGATCCAGAACAACCCCGAACTGCCCGCGCCCCGGCGGTACACCGCCATCGAGAACAACCGCAGCAACCCGAAGTACATCGAGAACTCGACGTACTCGTACAACCGGAATGAGGACCACTGATGGAGTCGGCCGAGATTCGCCGCCGCTGGCTGAGCTTCTTCGAGGAGCGCGGGCACACCGTCGTCCCTTCGGCGTCGCTCATCGCGGACGACCCGACTCTGCTCCTCGTCCCGGCCGGCATGGTGCCCTTCAAGCCCTACTTCCTGGGTGAGGTCAAGCCGCCGTTCGACCGTGCCACCAGCGTGCAGAAGTGCGTGCGCACACCGGACATCGAAGAGGTCGGCAAGACCACCCGGCACGGCACGTTCTTCCAGATGTGCGGCAACTTCTCCTTCGGCGACTACTTCAAGGAAGGCGCCATCAAGTACGCCTGGGAGCTGCTCACCAGCCCCCAGGACAAGGGTGGTTACGGCCTGGATCCGGAGAAGCTCTGGATCACCGTCTACAAGGACGACGACGAGGCCGAGCGCATCTGGCACGAGGTCGTCGGGGTGCCGAAGGAGCGCATCCAGCGCCTCGGCATGAAGGACAACTACTGGTCCATGGGTGTGCCGGGCCCGTGCGGCCCCTGTTCCGAGATCAACTACGACCGCGGCCCCGAGTTCGGCGTCGAGGGCGGCCCCGCCGTCAACGACGAGCGGTACGTGGAGATCTGGAACCTCGTCTTCATGCAGTACGAGCGCGGCGAGGGCGTCGGCAAGGACAACTTCGAGATCCTCGGCGAGCTCCCGAGCAAGAACATCGACACGGGCCTGGGCCTCGAGCGACTCGCCATGATTCTGCAGGGCGTGCAGAACATGTACGAGATCGACACCTCCATGGCCGTCATCAAGAAGGCCACCGAGCTGACCGGTGTCGCCTACGGCGACGCCCACGCCTCGGACGTCTCCCTGCGCGTGGTCACCGACCACATGCGGACGTCCGTGATGCTCATCGGCGACGGCGTCACCCCCGGCAACGAGGGCCGCGGCTACGTCCTGCGCCGCATCATGCGCCGCGCCATCCGCAACATGCGCCTGCTCGGCGCCACCGGTCCGGTCGTCAAGGACCTCATCGACGTCGTGATCGGCATGATGGGCCAGCAGTACCCCGAGCTGATCACCGACCGCGAGCGCATCGAGAAGGTCGCCCTCGCCGAGGAGAACGCCTTCCTCAAGACGCTGAAGGCCGGCACCAACATCCTCGACACGGCCGTCTCCGACACCAAGGCCGCGGGCTCCACCGTGCTGGCCGGCGACAAGGCCTTCCTGCTCCACGACACCTGGGGCTTCCCGATCGACCTCACCCTGGAGATGGCCGCCGAGCAGGGCCTGTCCGTGGACGAGGACGGCTTCCGGCGCCTGATGAAGGAGCAGCGGGAGCGCGCCAAGGCCGACGCCCAGGCCAAGAAGACCGGCCACGCCGGCGCCGGCGCCTACCGGGAGATCGCCGACAAGACCGGCGAGACCGACTTCATCGGCTACAGCGACACCGAGGGCGAGTCCACCGTCGTCGGCATCCTCGTCGACGGCGCCTCCTCCCCGGCCGCCACCGAGGGCGACGAGGTCGAGATCGTCCTCGACCGCACCCCCTTCTATGCCGAGGGCGGCGGTCAGATCGGCGACACCGGACGCATCAAGGTCGACACCGGTGCCGTGATCGAGATCCGCGACTGCCAGAAGCCGGTCCCGGGCGTCTACGTCCACAAGGGCGTCGTCCAGGTCGGCGAGGTCACCGTCGGCGCCAAGGCCCACGCCTCGATCGACTCCCGTCGCCGGACGGCCATCGCCCGCGCCCACTCCGCCACCCACCTCACCCACCAGGCCCTGCGCGACGCCCTCGGCCCGACGGCCGCCCAGGCCGGTTCCGAGAACCAGCCCGGCCGCTTCCGCTTCGACTTCGGTTCGCCCGCCGCCGTCCCGACGGCCGTGATGACCGACGTCGAGCAGAAGATCAACGAGGTGCTGGCCCGCGACCTCGACGTGCACGCCGAGGTCATGGGTATCGACGAGGCCAAGAAGCAGGGTGCCATCGCCGAGTTCGGCGAGAAGTACGGCGAGCGGGTCCGTGTCGTGACCATCGGCGACTTCTCCAAGGAGCTGTGCGGCGGCACGCATGTGCACAACACCGCCCAGCTCGGCCTGGTCAAGCTGCTCGGCGAGTCCTCCATCGGCTCGGGTGTCCGCCGTATCGAGGCCCTGGTCGGTGTGGACGCCTACAACTTCCTCGCCCGTGAGCACACGGTGGTCGCCCAGCTCCAGGAGCTGATCAAGGGCCGCCCGGAGGAGCTCCCGGAGAAGGTCTCCGCCATGCTCGGCAAGCTGAAGGACGCCGAGAAGGAGATCGAGAAGTTCCGCGCCGAGAAGGTGCTCCAGGCCGCCGCCGGTCTCGCCGAGTCCGCCAAGGACGTGCGTGGCATCGCCGTGGTCACCGGTCAGGTCCCGGACGGCACCACGCCGGACGACCTGCGCAAGCTGGTCCTCGACGTGCGCGGCCGCATCCAGGGCGGACGGGCCGCCGTGGTCGCCCTGTTCACCGTCAACAACGGCAAGCCGCTGACGGTCATCGCCACCAACGACGCCGCCCGCGACCGCGGCCTCAAGGCCGGTGACCTGGTCCGTACCGCCGCCAAGACCCTCGGCGGCGGCGGTGGCGGCAAGCCGGACGTCGCCCAGGGCGGCGGCCAGAACCCCGCCGCCGTCGGCGACGCCGTCGACGCCGTCGAGCGGCTCGTGGCGGAAACGGCCAAGTGAGCGACGACACACACGCAAGTGGCGACGGCCGGGGCATCCGCCGCGGCCGTCGTCTGGCCGTCGACGTGGGCGACGCCCGTATCGGCGTCGCCTCGTGCGACCCCGACGGGATCCTCGCCACCCCGGTCGAGACGGTCCCGGGCCGGGACATCCCCGCAGCTCACCGGCGTCTGAAGCAGCTCGTCGAGGAGTACGAGCCCCTCGAGGTCGTCGTCGGCCTGCCCCGCTCCCTCAAGGGCGGCGAGGGCCCGGCCGCCGTCAAGGTCAGGGGCTTCGCCCAGGAATTGGCCCGCATGATCGCGCCCGTACCGGTCAGGCTCGTGGACGAGCGCATGACGACCGTGACGGCCAGTCAGGGACTGCGTGCCTCAGGCGTGAAGTCGAAGAAGGGCCGAGCCGTGATCGACCAGGTGGCCGCCGTGATCATCTTGCAGCAGGCGCTTGAATCCGAACGGGTGTCAGGTAAAGCTCCCGGCGAGAGCGTCGAAGTGGTTATCTGATCGCGATACGGTAACGTTCCGCGCGATGCGCCGGTGTTCGAACAGCTGGCGCACAAAGAGAGGCGGGACGGGAGCCGGATCTTCAGCAGCCGCGCGACCGCCGCCTCGCGGCTCTAGGGGATCGATGACTGAGTATGGCCGGGGCCAAGGCTCCGAACCGTGGCATCCGGAGGACCCGTTGTACGGGGACGGCGGATGGGAAGGGCAGCAGGCCCACACGGGCCGGCAGGCTGCCTACGGCGGCCAGCAGCAGTACCCGCAGCAGCCGCAGCAGCACTACGGCAATTGGGGCAACGGCCAGCAGGATCCGTACGGCCAGGCTCAGCAGCAGTACCCGCAGCAGGGACAGGCGCAGCAGTACCCGCACCAGTACGACCAGCAGCAGTACCCGGGGCAGCCACAGCAGTCGTACGACAACAACGGCTGGGCGACCGGCACTCACCAGCACGCTCAGTACCCCGACCACTCGGACCCCTACGGGCAGCAGGCCGCGGCATACGGCGGGGAGCGCGCCGACTACTACGGAACGCCCGACGCCTATCCGCCGCCCGAGCCGCCGAGCCGGCGGCAGGCCGAGCCCGAGCCGCCGCAGACCGACTGGGACCCCGGCCCCGACCAGGGCGAACACGCCTTCTTCGCGGGCGGCGACGATGACGACGACTCCGACGACGACTCGGGGGACGGCCGTGGTGACCGCCGGTCCCGGGGCGGCAAGCCCAAGAAACGGCGCAGCGGGTGCGCCTGTCTGGTGGTCGCCCTCGTCTTCGCGGGCGGCGTGGGCGGAGTCGGATATTTCGGATACCAGTTTTACCAGGATCGTTTCGGCTCGGCGCCCGACTTCGCCGGGGACGGCACGGGCGAGACCGTCACCGTGGAAATCCCCAAGGGCGCCCTCGGCAACGAGATCGGACAGCGGCTCAAACAGGCCGGCGTCGTCAAGAGCGTCGACGCGTTCGTCGCCGCCCAGTCGCAGAACCCCGACGGACAGTCGATCCAGGCCGGCGCCTATCTGCTACACAAGGAGATGTCCGCCGCGAGCGCCGTGGAGATGATGCTCGATCCGAAGAGCCAGAACAATGTTCTGGTAAAGCCGGGCGAGCGTAATGTCACGGTCTACACAGCGATCGACAAACAACTTGATCTGTCGGCGGGCGCCACCAAGAAGATCGCCGAGAAGAATTTCAAGAGCCTCGGACTGCCGAGCTGGGCGAACGACGACAGCGAGATCAAGGACCCGCTGGAGGGCTTCCTCTTCCCGGGCACCTATCCCGCCGCCAAGGGCATGAAGCCGGAGGCGGTCCTCAAGGACATGGTGTCCCGGGCCGCGAGCAAGTACGCGGCGCTCGACCTGGAGGGCAAGGCCAAGGCGCTCAAGCTGGACAGCCCGTTGCAGGTCATCACGGTCGCCAGCCTCGTCCAGGCCGAGGGCAAGACCGACGACGACTACCGCAAGATGGCGGAAGTGGTCTACAACCGCCTCGACCGCTCCAACCCCGAGACCTACGGTCTGCTGCAGTTCGACTCGACCTTCAATTACCTGAAGGGCGAGAGCAACATCAATATCAGCGAAGACGAGATCAACAGCAATCAGGACCCGTACAACACGTACACGCAGAAGGGCCTGCCGCCCGGACCGATCGGCAACCCGGGTGACGGCGCGCTCAAGGGCACGCTGAATCCCACCGATCAGGGCTGGTACTACTTCGTCGCGGTCGACGGCGTGAGCAAGACCGAATTCGCCAAGACGCACGCCGAATTCCAGAAGCTCAAGGACAAGTTCAATGAGAGCTCGGGCAACTGACGCCCGCCGGGCCGCCGTACTCGGCAAGCCCATCGCCCATTCCCTCTCCCCGGTGCTGCACCGAGCGGCCTATGAGGAACTCGGGCTCACGGACTGGTCGTACGACCGGTTCGAGATCGACGAGGCGGCGCTGCCCGGGTTCGTCTCCGAACTCGGGCCGGAGTGGGCGGGGTTGTCCCTGACCATGCCGCTCAAGCGGGCCGTCATCCCGCTGCTCGACGAGATCAGCGAGACGGCGGCCTCGGTGGAGGCCGTCAACACCGTCGTCCGCACCGAGGACGGCCGCCTCCTCGGTGACAACACCGACATCCCCGGCATGGTCGCCGCACTGCGCGAACACGGCGTCGAGCAGGTCGACTCGGCCGCGATCCTCGGCGCCGGCGCCACGGCGTCCTCCGCGCTGGCCGCGCTCGCGCGCGTCTGCACCGGTGAGGTCGTGGCGTACGTACGCAGCGAGGCCCGCGCCACGGAGATGCGGCAGTGGGGCGAGCGGCTCGACATCGAGGTCCGCACGGCCGACTGGGCGGATGCGGAGCGGGCGTTGCACGCGCCGCTGGTGATCGCGACCACCCCCGCCGGTACGACCGACGCCCTCGCCGGCGCCGTACCGGAGCGCCCCGCCACCCTGTTCGACGTGCTCTACGACCCCTGGCCCACCGCACTCGCGGCGCGCTGGTCCATGTTCGGCGGAGCCGTCGTCAGCGGTCTCGACCTGCTCGTGCATCAGGCGGTCCTGCAGGTGGAGCAGATGACCGGCCGGGTCCCGGCGCCCCTGGAGGCCATGCGAAAAGCGGGCGAGCGGGCTCTCGCGAACCGCTAAGATCCGCTGAGTTCCGCAGGGGGCGGAGAGGATCGAGGGGGAGTACAAGCAGTGTCCACTGGTGTGCCGCTGGCGTCCGGCAAGAGCGAGATATTCGAGATCGTCCTGCAGTTCATGCCGGACTGGGTGCAGATTCCGGTACTCGTCCTGGTCATCCTGCTCGTCGTAGGGTCGTGGGTCTTCAAGATCAAGCGCAAGATCGACCGGCGACGCGCCGCACGCCAGGTACAGGCCGGGCCGGCCGTCCAGACGCCGGCCCAGCACGGTCAGGGCCGTGGCGCCGACTACCTGGGCCCGTACGCCCCGCAGCAGCAGGCCCAGCCGCAGCCGGCGCAGCCCAGCGGCGCCGACTTCCTCGGTGCGTACGCCCCGCAGCAGCCGCAGGGCAACACCCCCGCCTGATCCCCGCCGGCGTCCGGCGCCGTCCGTTTTCCGTCCGCCAGGTGGACCGGCGGCCGGGGACCGGTGCCGGACGTGGGAGGATCGAAGGTGGCGGGCCGGGGCCGCGCACCTGGTCGCGCCGTCGACGTACGCGAGGACACGCGTACGCAGGGCAGTACCAGGGCGCGAGCACTGAGGAGCACCGTTGAGCAGGTTGCGCTGGCTGACCGCGGGGGAGTCCCACGGTCCCGCACTCGTGGCGACGCTGGAGGGTCTTCCCGCCGGCGTGCCGATCACCACGGAGATGGTGGCGGACCACCTGGCCCGGCGCCGGCTCGGTTATGGACGCGGTGCCCGGATGAAGTTCGAGCGCGACGAGGTCACCTTCATCGGTGGCGTCCGGCACGGCCTCACCCTCGGCTCCCCGGTGGCGATCATGGTCGGCAACACCGAGTGGCCCAAGTGGGACCAGGTCATGGCGGCCGACCCGGTCGACCCGGAGATCCTCGCCGGCCTCGCCCGCAACGCCCCGCTGACCCGCCCGCGCCCCGGCCATGCCGACCTCGCGGGCATGCAGAAGTACGGCTTCGACGAGGCCCGGCCGATCCTCGAGCGCGCCTCCGCGCGTGAGACCGCCGCCCGTGTCGCCCTCGGCGCCGTCGCCCGGTCGTACCTCAAGGAGACGGCCGGCATCGAGATCGTCAGCCATGTCGTCGAGCTGTGCTCGGTGAAGGCGCCGCAGGGTGTCTACCCGACTCCGGCCGACGTCGAGAAGCTGGACGCCGACCCGCTGCGCTGCCTGGACGCGGACGCGTCGAAGGCGATGGTCGCGGAGGTCGACCAGGCCCACAAGGACGGCGACACCCTCGGCGGTGTGGTCGAGGTGCTCGCCTACGGCGTCCCCGTCGGCCTCGGCTCGCACGTCCACTGGGACCGCAAGCTCGACGCCCGCCTCGCCGGCGCGCTCATGGGCATCCAGGCGATCAAGGGGGTCGAACTCGGCGACGGCTTCGAGCTCGCCCGCGTCCCCGGATCCAAGGCGCACGACGAGATCGTGAACACCCCCGAGGGCATCCGTCGCGTGTCCGGCCGCTCCGGCGGCACCGAGGGCGGCCTCACCACCGGTGAGCTGCTGCGGGTGCGCGCCGCGATGAAGCCGATCGCCACCGTGCCCCGGGCCCTGCAGACCGTGGACGTCACGACCGGCGAGGCCACGCAGGCCCACCACCAGCGCTCCGACGTCTCCGCGGTCCCGGCCGCCGGTATCGTCGCCGAGGCCATGGTGGCGCTCGTCCTCGCGGACGCGGTGGCGGAGAAGTTCGGCGGCGACTCGGTGCCCGAGACCCGCCGCAACGTCCGGTCGTACCTCGACAACCTCGCGATCCGATGAGCACAGCGCCTGTGGTGGTGCTGGTCGGGCCGATGGGCGTGGGCAAGTCCACGGTCGGGCAGCAGCTCGCCGAGCGCCTCGGCGTCGGCTACCGCGACACCGACGACGACATCGTGGCCGAGCAGGACCGGACCATCGCGGAGATCTTCGTCGACGAGGGCGAGCCCGCCTTCCGCGCGATCGAGAAGCAGGCCGTGCGGCGGGCGCTGACCGAGCACGACGGTGTCCTGGCCCTCGGCGGCGGCTCGATCCTGGACGAGGACACACGCGCGCTGCTCGCCGGGCAGCGCGTCGTCTACCTCTCGATGGACGTCGAGGAAGCGGTCAAGCGCACCGGCCTGAACGCCGCCCGCCCGCTGCTCGCGGTCAATCCGCGCAAGCAGTGGCGCGAGCTGATGGAGGCCCGCCGCCATCTGTACGAGGAGGTGGCCACGGCGGTCGTGGCCACCGACGGCCGTACACCCGAAGAGGTGACTCAAGCCGCCCTGGACGCACTGGAGTTGAAGGACGCATGACCGAGACAGTGACGCGGATCCAGGTCGGCGGTACCGCGGGCAGCGAGCCCTACGAGGTCCTGGTGGGCCGTCAGCTCCTGGGCGAGCTGGGCGGGTTGATCGGCGCGCGGGCCAAGCGCGTCGCAGTGATCCATCCTGAGGCGCTGGCCGAGACCGGCGAGGCGCTGCGGGGCGATCTGGCCGAGCAGGGCTACGAGGCGGTCGCCATCCAGGTGCCGAACGCCGAGGAGGCCAAGACCGCCGAGGTGGCGGCGTACTGCTGGAAGGCGCTGGGCCAGTCCGGGTTCACCCGCTCCGACGTGATCGTCGGTGTCGGCGGCGGCGCGACCACCGACCTCGCCGGGTTCGTGGCGGCGACCTGGCTGCGCGGGGTGCGCTGGATCGCGGTCCCGACCACCGTGCTGGCCATGGTGGACGCGGCCGTCGGCGGCAAGACCGGCATCAACACCGCCGAGGGCAAGAACCTGGTGGGTGCCTTCCACCCGCCGGCCGGCGTGCTCTGCGACCTGGCCGCGCTGGACTCGCTGCCGGTCAACGACTACGTCTCCGGTCTCGCGGAGATCATCAAGGCCGGCTTCATCGCCGACCCGGTGATCCTGGAGCTGATCGAGGCCGACCCCGAGGCCGCGCGCACCCCGGCAGGGCCGCATACCGCGGAGCTGATCGAGCGCTCGATCCGGGTCAAGGCCGAGGTCGTCTCGTCGGACCTGAAGGAGTCGGGCCTGCGGGAGATCCTCAACTACGGCCACACCCTCGGCCACGCGATCGAGAAGAACGAGCGCTACAAGTGGCGGCACGGCGCCGCGGTGGCCGTCGGTATGCACTTCGCCGCCGAACTGGGCCGTCTCGCCGGGCGGTTGGACGACGCGACGGCGGACCGGCACCGCACGATTCTCGAATCGGTGGGCCTGCCGCTGACCTACCGCTACGACCAGTGGCCCAAGCTGCTCCAGACGATGAAGGTCGACAAGAAGTCCCGCGGCGATCTGCTGCGCTTCATCGTCCTGGACGGCCTGGCCAAGCCCACCGTCCTGGAGGGACCGGACCCGGCCGTGCTGCTCGCCGCGTACGGCGAAGTCGGCCAGTAAGTCCACCGAATCACCGTTCCGTCCGATTCGCCTGTGGCGATGGGCACTTCAGACCGCCACCGGCCGTTCACCAAACGGCGGCCGGGGGCGGTACCGTTCGGTAGGGGGCGGGTCGCGAGCCCGCTGCCAGCGCCAATGGCCATGGAAGACGAGACGGAGTGGCACCGGATGCAGCATGCAGTGGGTTCTCCGCTGCCGCCGCCCCATCAGTCGGGGCACGGCTGGACGCCGGCCGCACACGACCCCGGTGCGCACCACCCGGGCGGACACCCGGGGCCCGCCGCGCACCAGGGCCCTGTCCCGCACCAGGGACCGGCCGCGCATCAGGGACCTGCCCCTCACCAGGGATCCGCCCCGCACCAGGGCTCCGCGCCGGTGCCTCCGCCGCCCCCGGCGCCGGGCTTCGCACCGCCCGGACCGGTCCCGCACACGCCGCACCATGTCCAGGCCCCGCACCCCTCGCAGGCCCCCGAGACCACCGGCCATGTACCGCTGCCGCCCGGCGGCCCCGTCGGCATCCCGAGCGTGCCGCCCGCCACCGCGGCACCCGACCCGTCGACCACGACCATCGCGGTGCTGCTGATCGGGCCGGCCGGGGCCGGTAAGACCAGCGTCGCCAAGTACTGGGCGGACCACCGCCGGGTCCCCACGGCCCACATCAGCCTCGACGACGTGCGCGAATGGGTCCGCTCGGGCTTCGCGGACCCGCAGTCCGGGTGGAACGACAATTCCGAGGCCCAGTACCGCCTGGCCCGCCGCACCTGCGGCTTCGCCGCGCGGAACTTCCTGGCCAACGGCATCTCCTGCATCCTCGACGACGCGGTCTTCCCCGACCGCCCGGTGGTCGGCCTCGGCGGCTGGAAGCGGCACGTGGGCCCCGGTCTGCTGCCGGTGGTGCTGTTGCCGGGCCTGGAGATCGTCCTGGAGCGCAACGCCGAACGCGCGGGCAACCGCCGCCTCACCGACGAAGAGGTCGCCCGGATCCACGGCCGGATGGCGGGCTGGTACGGCTCGGGGCTGCCGATCATCGACAACTCCCAGCTGGACGTGCCACAGACGGCGAAGGTCCTGGACGACGTACTGGCAAGATCAATCGCCAGCCCGCCGAATTGGTAGCCGACGCAAGCGGGCCGACCTGAGGGGGCGCGGGGAACTGCGCGACCAGCCCTCACTCACCCGCACACGGCAGGCGACTTCATGGGGCACTCTGTCCTCCGAATAGACCTCTACCTACCCGCATAAATACGGCACCGCCCACTCAGACCCCCTCAACCGGCACCAACCCGGCGGAGCTCCTACGCTCGTGTCATGTCAGAGGTCTACGCGGCCCGCCGAACCCGTCTACGCGAACGCTGCCAAGCCGGCGGCAGCGCCTCCGCGCTGGTTTCCCGCCCGGCCAATGTGCGCTACCTCGCGGGCGCGGCCCCGAAGGGCGCCGCGCTCCTGCTCGGAAAGACCGAGGACCTGCTGGTCTGCGTGGGCCCACCCGAAGAACGTCCGGCCGAGGGCCGCCCCGACGAGGCGCTGCGGATCCACACCCTCCCCCGCGCCGGAGGCGACCCGGCCGTCGCCGCGGCCGACCTCGCGGCGGGGCAGGGCGCCGACGCCCTCGCCGTGGAGGAGCATCACCTGACCGTGGCCCGCCACAGAGCCATCCGCTCGGTCGCCCCGCGGCTGCGGCTCGCCGACCTCGGCTGCGCGGTCGAACAGCTCCGGGTCGTGAAGGACGAGGAGGAGATCTCCTGTCTGCGTATCGGCGCCGAGATCGCCGATCAGGCTCTGGGTGAGCTCCTCGAATCCATCCTCGTCGGCCGCACCGAGCGCCATCTCGCCCTTGAACTCGAACGCCGCCTCGTCGACCACGGCGCCGACGGCCCCGCCTTCCCGACCGCCGTCGCCACCGGCCCGAACTCCGGCCGACGCGCGCACCGGCCCACCGACCGCCGTGTCGAGGAGGGCGACTTCCTCTCCGTCTGCCTGGGAGCGACGTACCGGGGCTACCGCTGCGAGATCGGCCGTACCTTCGTGATCGGTACGTCCCCCGCCGACTGGCAGATCGATCTGTACGACCTGGTCTTCGCAGCCCAGCGGGCCGGACGGGAGATGCTCGCGCCGGGCGCCGCCTACCGTGACGTGGACCGTGCCGCCCGTCAGGTGCTGGATTCCGCGGGGTACGCCGAGGGCCTTCCCTCCCTGACGGGGCACGGTGTGGGACTCGAAATCGACGAGGACCCGCAGTTGGCTCCCGCGGCCATGGGTAAACTGGACGCTTGCGTGCCGGTCACCGTCGAACCGGGGGTCCACCTCCCGGGCCGGGGCGGCGTCCGGATCGATGACACGCTCGTCGTCCGCCCCGAGGCGGACGGCGGACCCGAGCTACTCACCATCACGACCAAGGAGCTGCTCGCGCTTTAGGAAGTGCGTGCGCCGGGGTCGTCCACGTCAGTCCAGGAGATTCCGCAACCGTGGCTTCCACGAACGACCTCAAGAACGGCATGGTGCTCAAGCTCGAAGGCGGCCAGCTGTGGTCCGTCGTCGAGTTCCAGCACGTCAAGCCCGGCAAGGGCCCGGCCTTCGTGCGCACCAAGCTCAAGAACGTGCTCTCCGGGAAGGTCGTCGACAAGACCTTCAACGCCGGCGTGAAGGTCGAGACGGCCACCGTCGACAAGCGCGACATGCAGTTCTCGTACATGGACGGCGAGTACTTCGTCTTCATGGACATGGAGACCTACGACCAGCTCATGGTCGACCGGAAGGCCGTCGGCGACGCCGCGAACTTCCTCATCGAGGGCTTCATGGCCACCGTCGCCCAGCACGAGGGCGAGGTGCTCTTCGTCGAGCTGCCGGCCGCCGTCGAGCTGGTCATCCAGGAGACCGAGCCGGGTGTCCAGGGCGACCGGTCCACCGGTGGCACCAAGCCCGCCACCCTGGAGACCGGCCACCAGATCCAGGTCCCGCTCTTCATCACCACCGGTGAGAAGATCAAGGTCGACACCCGCACGAGCGACTACCTCGGCCGGGTGAACAGCTAAATTGGCTGCCCGCAACACGGCCCGCAAGCGCGCCTTCCAGATCCTCTTCGAGGGTGACCAGCGCGGAGCCGACGTCCTGACGGTCCTCGCCGACTGGATCCGGCTCTCCCGGACCGACACCCGGCAGCCGCCGGTGAGCGAGTACACGATGCAGCTGGTCGAGGGCTACGCGCAGCGTGCGAAGCGCATCGACGAGCTGATCGCGCAGTACGCCGTCGGCTGGACGCTCGACCGGATGCCGGTCGTGGACCGCAACATCCTGCGCCTCGGCGCGTACGAGCTGATCTGGGTCGACGAGACCCCGGACGCCGTCGTGCTGGACGAGATGGTGCAGCTGGCGAAGGAGTTCTCCACGGACGAGTCGCCCTCGTTCGTCAACGGCCTGCTCGGCCGTCTCAAGGACCTCAAGCCCTCGCTGCGGCGCGAAGAGGCGTAAAAGGGCTTACGAAGACGCGGGAGGGCCCGCAGCGGATGCTGCGGGCCCTCCCGCGTCTTCTTGCGCCCGGGGGTCCTCCCAGGCGGTAGAAACGCCGCCGGGGTGGCCGCAACCCGATGGGTTCCGGCCACCCCGGCGGTACGTTTCTGCTCAGCCGTGAAGGGCTCAGCCCTCGTCGGCGTGGGAGACCGCGCGGCGCGCGTCCGCGTCCAGCACGCCCCAGCTGATCAGCTGCTCGGTCAGGACCGAGGGGGACTGGTCGTAGATGACGGCGAGTGTGCGCAGGTCGTCCTGGCGGATCGAGAGCACCTTGCCGTTGTAGTCACCGCGCTGCGACTGGATGGTCGCGGCGTAGCGCTGCAGGGGTCCCGCCTTCTCGGCCGGCACATGAGCCAGCCGCTCCAGGTCCAGGACCAGCTTCGGCGGCGGCTCGGCGGCCCCGCCCGGCGTGGTGCCCGGCAGCAGCTCCTGCACCGGAACGCCGTAGAAATCCGCCAACTCGGCGAGGCGCTGCACGGTCACGGCGCGGTCACCGCGCTCGTACGAACCGACCACGACGGCCTTCCAGCGTCCCTGGGACTTCTCCTCGACACCGTGGAGGGAAAGGCCCTGCTGGGTGCGGATGGCCCGGAGTTTGGCCCCGAGCTGTTTGGCGTATTCGCTGGACATATAGCTCCCCGGACACTGTGTCGACGCGACGTGGCTTGGGTTCCATGCCGCGCGGTTTGGTAACTCACTGTGAGGTTACGCAGCGTTACTCTGGCCCGTCAAGCCGAATGGTCCACACCGACTCTTCCGTGCTATCGGTGGCCGATTGGGCCAAGGGGGTGATGAGGTGGCCTCCGGCGGCCTGCTAACGTGTATGGCGCAAACCAGACGTCCTTTAAGGTCCGTCCCGTGAGGCGGAGAAGGAGGTCCTTTTCATATGGACAGGCAGCAGGACACGCAAGCGTCCGACGCCAGGCCCGTTCTCGAAGGCCCTGACATCGCGCGGGTGTTGACCCGCATCGCCCACGAGATCGTCGAGCGCGCCAAGGGCGCCGACGACGTGGTGCTCCTCGGCATTCCCACCCGAGGCGTCTTCCTCGCCCAGCGGCTCGCCGCCAAGCTCGAGGAGATCACCGAGCGCAAGATCTCGCTCGGCTCGCTCGACATCACGATGTACCGCGACGACCTGCGCATGCACCCGCCGCGTGCGCTCGCCCGCACCGAGATCCCCGGTGACGGCATCGACGGCCGCCTCGTCATCCTCGTCGACGACGTCCTGTTCTCCGGCCGCACCATCCGCGCCGCCCTCGACGCCCTGAACGACATCGGGCGTCCGCGCGCGGTCCAGCTCGCGGTCCTCGTCGACCGCGGCCACCGCGAACTGCCCATCCGCGCCGACTACGTCGGCAAGAACATCCCCACGTCGCTGCGGGAGACGGTCAAGGTCCAGCTCGCCGAGGAGGACGGTCGCGACACCGTGCTGCTCGGCGCCAAGCGGACCTCCCAGTAGCGCCCACGGCGTACGGCTGACGCCGTACGTCCGCTCAGTGCGCCTTCGCGCGCACCCGTCTGCCCCATATCTCCCTCATCTCCCTCGATGAACTGCCTTACGGAGCCTGACAGATGCAGCGTCATCTCATCTCGGCCGCCGACCTCACCCGCGACGACGCCGTCCTGATCCTCGACACCGCCGAGGAGATGGCCCGGGTCGCCGACCGGCCGATCAAGAAGTTGCCGACCCTGCGCGGCCGCACCGTCGTGAACCTCTTCTTCGAGGACTCCACGCGCACGCGCATCTCCTTCGAGGCCGCCGAGAAGCGGCTGTCCGCGGACGTCATCAACTTCACCGCCAAGGGATCGAGCGTCTCCAAGGGCGAGTCCCTGAAGGACACCGCCCAGACCCTGGAGGCCATGGGCGTCGACGCCGTGGTCATCCGGCACGGCGCCTCCGGAGCGCCGTACCGCCTCGCCAACTCCGGCTGGATCGACGCGGCCGTCATCAACGCCGGCGACGGCACCCACCAGCACCCCACCCAGGCGCTGTTGGACGCCTTCACCATGCGGCGGCGCCTGGTCGGGCGGGACGCCGGACTGGGGCAGGACCTGTCCGGCAAGCGCATCACCCTCGTCGGCGACGTCCTGCACAGCCGGGTCGCCCGCTCCAATGTCGACCTGCTGCACACACTCGGCGTCGAGGTCACCCTGGTCGCCCCGCCCACGCTGGTGCCGGTCGGCGTCGAGACCTGGCCCTGCGAGGTGTCGTACGACCTCGACTCCACGCTTCCCAAGTCCGACGCGGTGATGATGCTGCGCGTGCAGCGCGAGCGGATGAACGCCGCGTTCTTCCCGACCGAGCGCGAGTACTCGCGGCGCTACGGCCTCGACGGCGACCGCATGGCGAAGATGCCCGAGCACGCCATCGTGATGCACCCCGGCCCGATGGTCCGCGGCATGGAGATCACCGCCGAGGTCGCCGACTCTGAGCGCTGCACCGCGATCGAGCAGGTCGCAAACGGAGTCTCCATCCGGATGGCCGTTCTGTACCTGCTGCTCGGCGGCAACGAGCCCGCCGCCTCCCACCCCCGTACCGAGGAGAAGTAAGACAGATGAGCAAGATCCTTATCCGTGGTGCGAAGGTGCTCGGCGGCGAGCCGCAGGACGTGCTGATCGACGGCGAGACCATCGCCGAGGTGGGCACCGGGCTGAGCGACGAGGGCGCCCAGGTCGTGGACGCGGCCGGCCGCGTCCTGCTCCCGGGTCTGGTCGACCTGCACACCCACCTGCGCGAGCCCGGCCGTGAGGACTCCGAGACCGTGCTGACCGGCACGCGCGCGGCCGCCTCCGGCGGCTTCACGGCCGTGTTCGCCATGGCCAACACCTTCCCGGTGGCCGACACCGCCGGTGTGGTCGAGCAGGTCTACCGGCTCGGCCAGGAGCACGGCTACTGCGATGTACAGCCGATCGGCGCCGTCACCGTCGGCCTGGAGGGCCGCAAGCTGGCCGAGCTGGGCGCCATGCACGAGTCCGCCGCCGGCGTCACCGTCTTCTCCGACGACGGCAAGTGCGTCGACGACGCCGTGATCATGCGCCGCGCGCTGGAGTACGTGAAGGCCTTCGGCGGGGTCGTCGCCCAGCACGCCCAGGAGCCGCGGCTGACCGAGGGCGCCCAGATGAACGAGGGCGTCGTCTCCGCGGAGCTGGGCCTCGGCGGCTGGCCCGCGGTGGCCGAAGAATCGATCATCGCCCGGGATGTCCTGCTCGCCGAGCACGTCGGCTCCCGCGTCCACATCTGCCATCTGTCGACCGCCGGGTCCGTCGAGATCGTCCGCTGGGCCAAGTCCCGCGGTATCGACGTCACCGCCGAGGTCACCCCGCACCACCTGCTCCTCACCGACGAGATGGTGCGCACCTACAACCCGGTCTACAAGGTGAACCCGCCGCTGCGCACCGAGCGTGATGTCATGGCGCTGCGCGAGGCCCTCGCCGACGGCACGATCGACATCGTCGCCACCGACCACGCCCCGCACCCGCACGAGGACAAGGACTGCGAGTGGGCGGCCGCCGCCATGGGGATGGTCGGCCTGGAGACCGCGTTGTCAGTGGTGCAGGAGACCATGGTGGACACCGGGCTCCTCACCTGGGCCGGGGTCGCCGAGCGCATGTCCGTCAAGCCCGCGCAGATCGGGCAGGCGGCGGGGCACGGCCGGCCCGTCTCGGCTGGTGAGCCCGCCAACCTCACGCTCGTCGACACGGAATACCGTGGGTCCGTGGACCCCGCGGGCTTCGCCTCGCGCAGCCGCAACACTCCGTACGAGGGGCGTGAGCTGCCGGGCCGTGTCACGCACACGTGGCTCCGGGGCAAGGCCACGCTCGTCGACGGGAAGCTCACGTGACACCTGCACCACTGCTCGCAGCCGGACTCGCCGCCGAACAGAAGTCGGCCGAGGTGACCGACTGGGCCGCCCGGGTCGGCTGGGTCGTCGGACTCGCCCTCTTCGTCGCGCTCGTCTACTGGCTGATGCGCGAAGGCTGGAAATGGCGCGGCACGCTCCAGAGTGACCTGCCCGAGCTGCCCAGCGCGCCGGACGACCCCGGCCCGGCCAGACTGAGCATGAGCGGCCGCTACCACGGCTCGACCACCGCAGGTCAGTGGCTGGACCGGATCGTGGCGCACGGCCTCGGCACCCGCAGCCGGGTCGAGCTCACCCTGACGGACGCGGGACTGGACGTCGTACGCCCCGGCGCGACCGACTTCTTCGTCCCGGCCGCGCAGCTGCGCGAGGCCCGGCTCGACAAGGGCATCGCCGGCAAGGTCCTGACCGAGGGCGGACTGCTCGTGGTCACCTGGGCGCACGGCGAGCGGCTGATCGACTCCGGGTTCCGCTCGGACCACGCGGCGGAGCACAACGAGTGGGCCGACGTCATTAACTCCATGATCGACAAATCTGTGATCAACACCGACAGCACGGAAGGCGCCGAACGATGACGACCTCCACCAGGGGAGCCGACAAGGTTCCCGCCGTACTCGTCCTGGAGGACGGCCGGATCTTCCGTGGCCGCGCCTACGGGGCCGTGGGGGTGACCTTCGGCGAGGCCGTGTTCTCCACCGGCATGACCGGCTACCAGGAGACCCTCACCGACCCGTCGTACCACCGCCAGGTCGTCGTGATGACCGCCCCGCACGTCGGCAACACCGGCGTCAACGACGAGGACCCGGAGAGCAAGCAGATCTGGGTCGCCGGCTACGTCGTGCGCGACCCCGCGCGCGTGCCCTCCAACTGGCGTGCCAAGCGCTCCCTGGACGAGGAGCTGCGCCACCAGGGCGTCGTCGGGATCTCCAACATCGACACGCGCGCGTTGACGCGCCATCTGCGTGAGCGCGGTGCCATGCGCGTCGGCATCTTCTCCGGCAACGCGCTGCCCGACGAGGCCACCATGCTCGCCGAGGTCCGCCAGGCCCCCGAGATGAAGGGCGCCGACCTCTCCGCCGAGGTCGCCACCAAGGAGGCCTACGTCGTCCCGGCGATCGGCGAGAAGAGGTTCACCGTCGCCGCCGTCGACCTCGGCATCAAGGGCATGACCCCGCACCGCATGGCCGAGCGCGGTATCGAGGTGCATGTGCTGCCGGCCACGGCGACCGCCGACGACGTGTACGCCGTGAACCCCGACGGTGTGTTCTTCTCCAACGGCCCCGGCGACCCCGCCACCGCCGACCACCCGGTCTCCGTCATGCAGGCCGTCTTGGAGCGCGGCACCCCGCTCTTCGGCATCTGCTTCGGCAACCAGATCCTCGGCCGCGCCCTCGGCTTCGGCACCTACAAGCTGAAGTACGGCCACCGCGGCATCAACCAGCCCGTGCAGGACCGTACGACCGGCAAGGTCGAGGTCACCGCGCACAACCACGGCTTCGCCGTGGACGCCCCGACCGACCAGGTCTCCGAGACCCCGTACGGCCGTGCCGAGGTCTCCCACGTCTGCCTCAACGACAACGTGGTGGAGGGACTCCACCTCCTCGACAAGCCGGCCTTCAGCGTCCAGTACCACCCCGAAGCGGCAGCGGGCCCGCACGACGCCGCCTACCTGTTCGACCGCTTCGTATCCCTGATGGAGGGCCAGCGTGCCTAAGCGCACCGATATCCAGTCCGTCCTGGTCATCGGCTCCGGCCCGATCGTCATCGGCCAGGCCGCCGAGTTCGACTACTCCGGCACGCAGGCGTGCCGCGTCCTGAAGTCCGAGGGCCTGCGCGTCATCCTCGTGAACTCCAACCCGGCGACGATCATGACCGACCCGGAGATCGCCGACGCCACCTACGTCGAGCCGATCACCCCCGAGTTCGTCGAGAAGATCATCGCCAAGGAGCGGCCCGACACGCTGCTGCCCACCCTGGGCGGCCAGACGGCCCTCAACACCGCGATCTCGCTGCACGAGGCGGGCACGCTGGAGAAGTACGGCGTCGAGCTGATCGGCGCCAACGTCGAGGCCATCAACAAGGGCGAGGACCGCGACCTCTTCAAGGAGGTCGTCGAGGCCGTCCGCGGCAAGATCGGGCACGGCGAGTCCGCCCGCTCGGTCATCTGCCACTCCATGGACGACGTGCTCCAGGGCGTCGAGACGCTCGGCGGCTACCCGGTCGTCGTCCGTCCGTCCTTCACCATGGGCGGCGCCGGCTCCGGCTTCGCGCACGACGAGGAGGAGCTGCGCCGCATCGCCGGCCAGGGCCTCACGCTCTCCCCGACCACCGAGGTGCTCCTGGAGGAGTCCATCCTCGGCTGGAAGGAGTACGAGCTGGAGCTGATGCGTGACAAGCACGACAACGTCGTGGTCGTCTGCTCCATCGAGAACTTCGACCCGATGGGCGTGCACACCGGCGACTCCATCACCGTCGCCCCGGCGATGACGCTCACCGACCGCGAGTACCAGATCCTGCGCGACATCGGTATCGCCGTGATCCGCGAGGTCGGCGTCGACACCGGCGGCTGCAACATCCAGTTCGCGGTGAACCCCGAGGACGGTCGCGTGATCGTCATCGAGATGAATCCGCGCGTGTCGCGTTCCTCGGCGCTCGCCTCCAAGGCGACCGGCTTCCCCATCGCCAAGATCGCCGCCAAGCTCGCCGTCGGCTACACCCTCGACGAGATCCCGAACGACATCACGCGGGAGACCCCGGCCTCCTTCGAGCCCACGCTGGACTACGTGGTCGTGAAGGCCCCGCGGTTCGCCTTCGAGAAGTTCCCGCAGGCCGACTCCACCCTCACCACCACCATGAAGTCGGTCGGCGAGGCCATGGCCATCGGCCGCAACTTCACCGAGGCGTTCCAGAAGGCGCTGCGCTCGCTGGAGAAGAAGGGCAGCCAGTTCACCTTCGTCGGCGAGCCCGGCGACAAGATCGCGCTGCTCGAAGAGGCGATCCGCCCGACCGACGGCCGGATCAACGCCGTCATGCAGGCCATCCGCGCGGGCGCCACCCAGGAGGAGGTCTTCGAGTACACGAAGATCGACCCCTGGTTCGTCGACCAGCTCTTCCTGATCAAGGAGACCGCCGACGAGATCGCCGGGGCCGCGAAGCTCACCCCCGAGCTGCTCGCCGAGGCCAAGCGGCACGGGTTCTCCGACCAGCAGATCGCCGAGATCCGCGGGCTGCGCGAGGACGTCGTGCGCGAGGTGCGGCACGCGCTCGGTATCCGCCCGGTCTACAAGACGGTCGACACCTGCGCCGCCGAGTTCGCCGCGCGGACGCCGTACTTCTACTCCTCCTACGACGAGGAGACGGAGGTCGCCTCCCGCGAGAAGCCGGCCGTGATCATCCTGGGCTCCGGTCCCAACCGCATCGGCCAGGGCATCGAGTTCGACTACTCCTGCGTCCACGCCTCCTTCGCGCTGAGCGACGCCGGGTACGAGACCGTGATGGTCAACTGCAACCCGGAGACCGTCTCAACGGACTACGACACCTCCGACCGTCTGTACTTCGAGCCGCTGACGCTGGAGGACGTGCTGGAGATCGTCCACGCCGAGCAGCAGGCCGGTCCGGTGGCGGGCGTCGTGGTGCAACTCGGCGGCCAGACCCCGCTGGGTCTGTCGCAGGCGCTGAAGGACAACGGCGTGCCGATCGTGGGCACTTCGCCGGAGGCGATCCACGCGGCCGAGGACCGGGGCGCGTTCGGACGTGTCCTCGCCGAGGCCGGCCTGCCGGCCCCCAAGCACGGCACCGCCACCACCTTCGCCGAGGCCAAGGCCATCGCCGACGAGATCGGCTACCCGGTCCTGGTCCGGCCGTCGTACGTGCTCGGCGGGCGCGGCATGGAGATCGTGTACGACGAGACGCGGCTGTCGGCCTACATCGCCGAGTCGACCGAGATCAGCCCCTCCCGGCCGGTCCTGGTCGACCGCTTCCTCGACGACGCCATCGAGATCGACGTGGACGCCCTCTACGACGGTCAGGAGCTCTACCTCGGCGGCGTCATGGAGCACATCGAGGAGGCCGGCATCCACTCCGGCGACTCGGCGTGCGCCCTGCCCCCGATCACGCTCGGCGGCTTCGACATCAAGCGCCTGCGGGCATCCACGGAGGCCATCGCTCGCGGCGTCGGCGTACGCGGCCTGATCAACATCCAGTTCGCGATGGCCGGTGACATCCTGTACGTCCTGGAGGCCAACCCGCGCGCGTCCCGCACCGTCCCCTTCACCTCGAAGGCGACCGCGGTGCCGCTGGCGAAGGCCGCCGCCCGGATCTCGCTGGGCGCGACCATCGCCGAACTGCGGGCGGAGGGCCTGCTTCCGGCAACCGGCGACGGCGGCGAACTGCCCCTCGACGCGCCGATCTCCGTCAAGGAGGCCGTCATGCCGTGGACGCGCTTCCGCGACATCCACGGCCGCGGCGTCGACACCGTCCTCGGCCCGGAGATGCGCTCCACCGGTGAGGTCATGGGCATCGACTCCGTCTTCGGCACGGCGTACGCCAAGTCGCAGGCCGGCGCCTACGGCCCGCTGCCCACCAAGGGCCGCGCGTTCATCTCGGTCGCCAACCGCGACAAGCGCTCGATGATCTTCCCGGCGCGTGAGCTCGTCGCCCACGGCTTCGAGCTGCTCGCCACGTCCGGCACGGCCGAGGTGCTCAAGCGCAACGGCATAAACGCCACCGTCGTGCGCAAGCAGTCCGAGGGCACCGGCCCGAACGGCGAGCGGACCATCGTCCAGCTCATCCACGACGGCGAGGTCGACCTCATCGTCAACACCCCGTACGGCACCGGCGGCCGCCTCGACGGCTACGACATCCGTACGGCGGCCGTGGCGCGGTCCGTGCCCTGTCTGACGACGGTGCAGGCGCTCGCCGCCGCCGTCCAGGGCATCGACGCCCTCAACCACGGTGATGTGGGCGTGCGTTCCCTCCAGGAACACGCCGAGCATCTGACCGCGGCCCGCGACTAGCAGCCCACGAGGGGGACACCGGAAACGGTGTCCCCCTCTTCCACGAGGACACAGTGATGTACAAGCTTTTCTTCCGTCTGGTGTTCAAGCGGATGGACCCGGAGCAGGCCCACCACCTGGCGTTCCGGTGGATCAGGCTCGCGGTCCGCGTCCCGGTGCTGCGTACGTTCGTCGCCGCCGCGCTCGCGCCCCGCTACAAGGAGCTGCGCACGGAGGCCTTCGGGCTGCGCATGCACGGTCCCTTCGGGCTCGCCGCCGGCTTCGACAAGAACGCCGTCGCGATCGACGGGATGTCGATGCTCGGCTTCGACCACGTCGAGATCGGCACCGTGACCGGCGAGGCGCAGCCGGGCAACCCCAAGAAGCGCCTGTTCCGGCTCGTACCGGACCGCGCGCTCATCAACCGCATGGGCTTCAACAACGAGGGTTCGCTGGCCGTGGCGGCCCGTCTGGCCTCCCGTACGCCCGTGTTCCGGACCGTCGTGGGCGTCAACATCGGCAAGACCAAGGTCGTCCCGGAGGCCGAGGCCGCCGGCGACTACGTGAAGTCGACCGAGCGGCTCGCGCCGTACGCCGACTACCTGGTGGTGAACGTCTCCTCGCCCAACACGCCCGGCCTGCGCAACCTCCAGGCCACGGAGTCCCTGAGGCCGCTGCTGAGCGCCGTCCGTGAGGCCGCCGACCGCACGGTGCCCGGCCGCCGGGTGCCGCTGCTCGTGAAGATCGCGCCGGACCTCGCCGACGAGGACGTCGACGCCGTCGCCGACCTGGCCGTCGAGCTCGGCCTGGACGGGATCATCGCCACGAACACCACCATCGCCCGCGAGGGACTCGGTCTGAAGTCCGACCCCTCCTTCGTGAAGGAGACCGGCGGCCTGTCCGGAGCGCCGCTGAAGGCACGCTCCCTGGAGGTGCTGAGGCGCCTGTACGCGCGCGTGGGCGACCGGATCACCCTGGTCGGCGTCGGCGGCATCGAGAACGCCGAGGACGCCTGGCAGCGCATCCTCGCCGGTGCCACGCTCGTGCAGGGATACAGCGCGTTCATCTACGAGGGGCCCTTCTGGGGCCGCGCCATTCACAAAGGGCTCGCCGTGCGCCTGCGCACCAGCCCGTACGCCACCCTCGCCGACGCGGTCGGCGCCGACGTGAGGAAGACGGCATGAGCTCTCTCGAACCCTTCGGCGCACGTCTGCGCCGCGCCATGGACGAGCGCGGCCCCCTCTGCGTCGGGATCGACCCGCACGCCTCCCTGCTCGCCGAGTGGGGCCTGAACGACGACGTGGCCGGCCTGGAGCGGTTCAGCCGGACGGTCGTCGAGGCCATGGCGGACCGGGTCGCCGTACTGAAGCCGCAGAGCGCCTTCTTCGAGCGCTTCGGGTCGCGCGGCATCGCCGTCCTGGAGAGGTCGGTCGAGGAGGCGCGGGCCGCCGGTGCGCTCGTCGTGATGGACGCCAAGCGCGGTGACATCGGCTCGACCATGGCCGCGTACGCCGAGTCCTTCCTGCGCAAGGACTCCCCGCTGTTCTCCGACGCGCTGACCGTCTCGCCGTACCTCGGCTACGGATCGCTCTCGTCGGCCGTCGCGCTGGCCCGGGAGAGCGGCGCCGGGCTGTTCGTGCTGGCGCTGACCTCGAACCCGGAGGGCGGCGAGGTCCAGCACGCGATCCGCGCGGACGGCCGCACCGTCGGCGCGACGATGCTGGCGCACCTGGCGGCCGAGAACGAGGGCGAGCAGCCGATGGGGTCCTTCGGCGCGGTCGTCGGCGCCACGCTCGGTGACCTGTCGTCCTACGACCTCTCGATCAACGGTCCGATCCTCGCCCCGGGCATCGGGGCCCAGGGCGCCACGCCGGCGGATCTTCCGCAGGTCTTCGGCGCCGCGGCCCGCAATGTCGTTCCCAACGTCAGCCGGGGTGTTCTGCGGCACGGACCGGACGTCGTCGCGCTGCGTGAGGCCGCGTCACGCTTCGCCGACGAGATCGCGCACGCCGTATCGGGTCTCTGACCCCCGTCAGAGGTGTTCGAGCCGGTCGCGGAGGTCCTCCGATGAGTGCCCCGCGGCCGACTTGAGTCTGAATACATCCTCAAATCCAGGGCATTATGTCCTAAATGTCCGACCTGACGGAGGCTGACCAGGACTTTTCCGCTGTTCTCGCTGACTCTGGCGGACTTGGCCGCTAGTCTCCGACGAGTGAGGGAGCCTCCCACGCCCTTCAGGCAGTGGGGGAGTACGGGCAGCGTGTTGCTCGTGGCTCCCCAGGTGTGGGGCGACTAGGTTCCTCACCGGTCCGTATCCGACAGTTCGACATCCGAGGTGACGTAGGCGTGGCTCTTCCGCCCCTTACCCCTGAACAGCGCGCAGCCGCGCTCGAAAAGGCCGCCGCGGCTCGCCGGGAGCGGGCCGAGGTCAAGAATCGACTCAAGCACTCCGGCGCCTCCCTTCACGAGGTCATCAAGCAGGGCCAGGAGAACGACGTCATCGGCAAGATGAAGGTCTCCGCGCTGCTCGAGTCCCTGCCGGGCGTGGGCAAGGTCCGCGCCAAGCAGATCATGGAGCGACTCGGCATCTCCGAGAGCCGCCGCGTGCGTGGCCTCGGCTCCAACCAGATCGCCTCCCTGGAGCGTGAGTTCGGCAGCACCGGCTCCTGAGTCCGCGCTCTTGGGACAGGGAGTCCCGGGCACTCCGGGATTGCTGGAATAATCGCTGCATGGCTGCAACATTCCGGGGGACGACCCCCGAGCCCCCGGACGTACGTCCGCGGCTGACCGTGCTCTCCGGCCCCTCAGGGGTCGGCAAGAGCACGGTCGTCGCCCATATGCGCAAGGAACACCCCGAGGTCTGGCTCTCGGTGTCGGCGACGACCCGCAAGCCCCGCCCCGGCGAGAGGCACGGTGTCCAGTACTTCTTCGTCACCGACGACGAGATGGACAAGCTGATCGCCAACGGTGAGCTGCTGGAGTGGGCCGAGTTCGCGGGCAACCGCTACGGCACGCCGCGTGCGGCCGTGCTGGAGCGGCTGGAGGCGGGTGAGCCCGTCCTGCTGGAGATCGACCTCCAGGGGGCCCGGCAGGTCCGGGAGTCCATGGCCGAGGCTCAGCTGGTGTTCCTGGCTCCTCCCTCCTGGGAGGAGCTCGTGCGCAGACTCACCGGACGTGGCACCGAGCCACCCGAGGTGATCGAGCGCCGGCTGGACGCGGCGAAGGTCGAGCTGGCGGCCGAGCCGGAGTTCGACACCACCTTGGTCAACACCTCCGTCGAGGACGTGGCGCGCGAGCTGCTAGCCTTGATGGACGTTGTGTGATCGTGCCTGATCGTTACAGGCTTGATCATTCACACTGATTCTTTCCCATCCATCGGAAGGTAGAGCGTGTCCTCTTCCATCTCCGCGCCCGAGGGCATCATCAACCCGCCGATCGACGAGCTCCTCGAGGCCACCGACTCGAAGTACAGCCTCGTGATCTACGCGGCCAAGCGGGCCCGCCAGATCAACGCGTACTACTCGCAGCTCGGCGAGGGCCTCCTCGAGTACGTCGGTCCGCTCGTCGACACCCACGTGCACGAGAAGCCGCTCTCGATCGCCCTGCGCGAGATCAACGCGGGTCTGCTGACGTCCGAGGCCGTCGAGGGCCCGGCGCAGTAAGTCGTATTTTCAGCTTTCAGCTGGCTTTTCCACAGGCCCGGCAGCGCGACTGTCGGGCCTGTGGTGTGTGATGGACCCGTACGTTGCCGAGCCGGGGAGAGACGGTGGACAAGCCGAAGGTCGTTCTGGGGGTCAGCGGCGGCATCGCCGCGTACAAGGCCTGTGAGCTGCTGCGCCGACTCACCGAGTCGGGACACGACGTCCGTGTCGTCCCCACCGCCTCCGCCCTGCACTTCGTCGGCGCCGCCACCTGGTCCGCCCTCTCCGGCAACCCCGTCTCGACGGAGGTCTGGGACGACGTCCACGAGGTCCCGCACGTCCGCATCGGCCAGCACGCCGACCTGGTGATCGTCGCCCCGGCCACGGCCGACATCCTCGCCAAGGCGGCCCACGGCCTCGCCGACGACCTGCTGACCAACACCCTGCTCACCGCCCGCTGCCCGGTGGTCTTCGTCCCCGCCATGCACACCGAGATGTGGGAGCACGCGGCCACCCAGGAGAACGTGGCGACGCTGCGCAGGCGCGGCGCGGTCGTCATCGAGCCCGCCGTCGGCCGGCTCACCGGCGTCGACACCGGCAAGGGCCGGCTGCCCGACCCCGCCGAGATCTTCGAGGTCTGCCGCCGTGTGCTGGCCCGCGGCGTCACCGAGCCCGACCTCAAGGGGCGGCACGTCGTCGTCAGCGCCGGCGGCACCCGCGAGCCCCTCGACCCGGTCCGCTTCCTCGGCAACCGTTCCTCCGGCAAGCAGGGCTACGCCCTCGCCCGCACCGCCGCCGCCCGGGGCGCCCGTGTCACGCTGGTCTCGGCGAACACCGGGCTGCCCGAGCCGGCCGGCGTGGACGTCGTGCCGGTCGGCACCGCGGTGCAGCTGCGGGAGGCGATTCTCAAGGCCGCCTCGGACGCCGATGTGGTGGTGATGGCGGCCGCGGTCGCCGACTTCCGCCCCGCGACCTACGCCGCCGGAAAGATCAAGAAGAAGGACGGGGAGGACCCGGAACCCATCGTTCTGGTGCGTAATCCGGACATCCTCGCGGAGATCTCCACCGACCGCGCCCGCCCCGGCCAGGTGATCGTCGGCTTCGCCGCCGAGACCGACGACGTGCTGGCCAACGGCCGTAAGAAGCTGGAACGCAAGGGGTGCGACCTCCTCGTCGTGAACGAGGTGGGGGAGCGCAAGACGTTCGGCTCGGAGGAGAACGAGGCGGTCGTCCTGGGCGCCGACGGCAGCGAGACCCCGGTCCCCCACGGGCCCAAGGAGGCCCTGGCCGAAACCGTGTGGGACCTGGTGGCGCGACGGCTCGGGTGAATTGTTTGATGCGCTCGGGCTTCTCTGGTGCCTTGCTTGATTCGGGTGTGGCGTGCCTGGTCAAGGGTGTGTGACAGTGGGCAGAATGCCCGTGCCGCAGGTCACAGCCCTCCCGAGAGGCGAGACAGGGGGTCCGTGACCGAGCACGACAGATAAACTGTCCTCGGACGACGCCGGGCGCAGCCCCCGACCGTCCGCCAATGATCAGCCAGCAGCCGCTGCAACCACAGGGAGCGTTGTGTCCCGTCGCCTGTTCACCTCGGAGTCCGTGACCGAGGGTCACCCCGACAAGATCGCTGACCAGATCAGCGACACCATTCTCGACGCGCTTCTGCGCGAGGACCCGTCTTCCCGGGTCGCTGTCGAGACCCTGATCACCACCGGGCTCGTGCATGTGGCCGGAGAGGTCACGACCAAGACGTACGCGGACATCGCGACGCTGGTCCGGAACAAGATCCTCGAGATCGGCTACGACTCCTCGAAGAAGGGATTCGACGGCGCCTCCTGTGGCGTCTCGGTCTCGATCGGCGCGCAGTCGCCGGACATCGCACAGGGCGTGGACACGGCGTACGAGAACCGGGTCGAGGGCGACGAGGACGAGCTGGACCGTCAGGGCGCCGGTGACCAGGGCCTGATGTTCGGCTACGCGACGGACGAGACGCCCACGCTGATGCCGCTGCCGATCTTCCTGGCGCACCGTCTGTCCAAGCGCCTCTCCGAGGTCCGCAAGAACGGCACCATCCCCTACCTGCGCCCCGACGGCAAGACGCAGGTCACCATCGAGTACGACGGTGACAAGGCGGTCCGTCTGGACACGGTGGTCGTCTCCTCGCAGCACGCGAGCGACATCGACCTCGACTCGCTCCTCGCGCCCGACATCCGGGAGTTCGTGGTCGAGCCGGAGCTGAAGGCTCTTCTCGACGACGGCATCAAGCTGGACACCGAGAACTACCGCCTCCTCGTCAACCCCACCGGCCGCTTCGAGATCGGCGGTCCGATGGGTGACGCGGGTCTGACCGGCCGGAAGATCATCATCGACACGTACGGCGGCATGGCCCGGCACGGCGGTGGCGCCTTCTCCGGCAAGGACCCGTCCAAGGTGGACCGTTCGGCGGCGTACGCGATGCGCTGGGTCGCCAAGAACGTCGTCGCCGCGGGTCTGGCCGCGCGCTGCGAGGTCCAGGTGGCGTACGCGATCGGCAAGGCCGAGCCGGTCGGCCTGTTCGTCGAGACCTTCGGCACCCACAAGATCGAGCCCGAGAAGATCGAGAAGGCCATCGACGAGGTCTTCGACCTGCGTCCGGCCGCGATCATCCGCGACCTCGACCTGCTCCGCCCGATCTATGCCCAGACGGCGGCCTACGGCCACTTCGGCCGCGAGCTGCCGGAGTTCACCTGGGAGCGGACGGACCGGGTGGAGGCGCTGAAGAAGGCTGCGGGGCTGTAAGCCCGGCTCAACGGTTCGTGTGAGGCCCGGTCCCTTCGGGGGCCGGGCCTCGTCGTGTGCCGGAACGCTGCCGGGTGGTCCAAGGCAGAGTGCGGTCCGTCGTCTTGGGGAACTCGGGTGGGCGTCGGTTGTCAGTGGTGTTTGGTAAGAATGCAAGCGTGAGCAGCGAGAACGGGAGTGGTGGCGGTGGCGCCGACGGGGCGTCGCCCGAGCAGCTCGCGCTCATTCGGGAGAGTGTGCGGCAGGCCAGGACGCCGCGGGCGAAGCCCAGGACCTGGCGGGGGGCCAGGCTCGCCGAGCGGTTGCCGGTGGCGAGGGTGCTGGTCGACAAGGGTGTGCTGCATCTCGACCGGTACTTCGACTACGCCGTGCCGGAGGAGTTGGACGCGGACGCGCAGCCCGGAGTGCGGGTGCGGGTGCGGTTCGGGGCCGGGCGGCATCGTGTGCGCGAAGGGCGGCGTGAGGGCGGTGGGCTCATCGACGGGTTCCTCGTCGAGCGGGTCGCGCAGTCCGACTATGCGGGGCCGCTGGCTGCGCTCGCACAGGTCGTCTCGCCCGAGCCGGTCTTGAGCGAAGAGCTGCTGGGGCTCGCGCGGGCCGTGGCCGACCGGTACGCCGGAGGGCTTGCCGATGTGCTTCAGCTGGCCGTGCCGCCGCGCAGCGCCCGGGCCGAGAAGCGGCCCTCGCCGGAGCCGCTTCCGCCGCCCGGCCGGCCCGAGGCGGGGTCCTGGGGCCGCTATGAGCGCGGGACCGGCTTCCTGGACGCGCTCGCTTCCGGGGGCGCCCCGCGAGCCGTGTGGAATGCGCTGCCCGGGCCCGAGTGGAGTGAGGAACTGGCGCGGGCGGTCGTCGCCACGCTGGCCTCCGGGCGAGGGGCGCTCGTCGTGCTGCCGGACGGGCGGGCCGTGGCGCGGGTCGATGCCGCACTGACCTCGCTGATGGGCGAGGGGCGGCATGCCGTGCTCACCGCCGACGCCGGGCCCGAGAAGCGGTACCGGGAGTGGCTCGCGGTGCGGCGTGGGAGTGTGCGGGCGGTCGTGGGGACCCGGGCCGCCATGTTCGCGCCCGTGCAGGATCTTGGGCTGGTCGCCCTCTGGGACGACGGCGACGACAGCCACAGCGAGCGGCACGCCCCGCAGCCCCATGCCCGCGAGGTGCTGCTGCTCCGGGCCGCCCAGGACAAGTGCGGCTTCCTGCTGGGAAGTTGGAGCTGCACTGTCGAGGCCGCGCAGCTCGTGGAGAGCGGCTGGGCCCGGCCGTTGGTCGCCGCGCGCGAGCAGGTGCGGGGTGCGGCTCCGCTGGTACGGACCGTCGGCGACGGCGATCTCGCGCGGGACGAGGCCGCCCGCGCCGCCCGGTTGCCCACGCTCGCCTGGCAGGCGGTGCGGGAAGGGCTGCGGCAAGGACCGGTGCTCGTGCAGGTGCCGCGGCGTGGATACGTGCCGCGGATGGCCTGCGCCAACTGCCGGGCGCCCGCCCGGTGCCGGCACTGCTCCGGGCCGCTGGAGGCGCAGGGTTCCGGGGCCGATCTGCGGTGCGGGTGGTGCGGGCGCGACGAGGGTGCCTGGCACTGTCCGGAGTGCGGTGGCTTCCGGCTGCGTGCCCAGGTGGTGGGGGCGCGCCGGACCGCCGAGGAGCTGGGGCGGGCCTTTCCCGCCGTTCCGGTGCGGACGTCCGGGCGTGAACATGTCCTGGACACCGTGCCGGGCACGCCCTCGCTGGTCGTGAGCACACCGGGCGCCGAGCCCGTCGCCGAGGGCGGCTATGCCGCAGCGCTGCTGCTGGACGGCTGGGCCATGCTCGGGCGGCCCGACCTGCGGGCGGGGGAGGACGCGCTGCGCCGCTGGATCGGGGCCGCGTCGCTGGTCCGGCCGCAGAGCGCCGGGGGGACCGTGGTCGTCGTCGCCGAACCCACGCTGCGGCCCGTACAGGCGCTGGTGCGGTGGGACCCGGTCGGGCACGCCGTGCGTGAGCTCGGTGAGCGGGCCGAGCTGGGCTTTCCGCCGGTGTCCCGGATGGCCGCGGTGTCCGGGCCCGGGGAGGCCGTCGCCGAGTTTCTCCGTACGGCCGAGCTGCCGCCGGACGCCGAGGTGTTGGGGCCCGTGCCGCTGGCCGTCACGGCGGTCGGACGGCCCCGTCGCGTGGGTGGGCCGCCGCCGGGGGAGCACTGGGACCGGGCGTTGATCCGGGTGCCGCCGGGCAGCGGGGCCGCGCTGGCGTCCGCGCTGAAGGCCGCACAGGCGGCCCGCATGGCACGCGGGGCGAGCGAGGTCGCGGTGCGGGTTCGGATTGATCCGCCTGACATCGGGTGAGGGGGACTTCCACGCGGGCTGGGCGCGCCGCCCGAGGCCGGAGCGCGATGGACGGTGCCGTGTTGCTGGCGAGTGGAAGTCGGGAGGCGACTGGGCGGAGGGCGGCGCCATCGGGAGGCCGTGAGCCCAGGAGGCCGAGGGGAGGGGGCGCGAGGCAGGGGCTCTGCGACTTGGTGACGCCTGTGGCCGGCGATGGCGCGAGTTCGCATGCCGCTGTGCCGGGAACTCGCATGCCCGCCACCCCGCCGATACCCACCCCTCCGTGACGCCGAGAACCGCTGCGGGGCGGACGTAAGCCCAAACCAGACGTAGCTCAAGCCATCGGCGCCACTCGCCGACCCCGGAAGCCGTGCGTGCGTCGAGGTCGCGGCGGTGGGAGCTCCGTGGTTGTCGCCGGGCAAGACTCTGCCCTCCCGGGTGCGCTCCAGGAGGGCAGAGTGCTGGGGGTCAGCCGTTGCGGGGGCCGGGGAATGCCGTGGGCCTGGCCTCGTCGCGGAGGCCGGGGCTGCCCGCTGTCGGCTGTGTCGGCATCGAGCGGGCCGCGGGGACCGTCGGCACCGTGGGGAGGGCGGTGGAGACATTGACCGTCCGGGTGCCCGAGGGCTCGGACGTGCGCTCGGCCTCTGCCGCCGCCTGCGTGGCGGCACGGCGCGCGCCGTAGCGACGGTGGACCGCCTGCTTGGTGACGCCGAGGGCGGAACCCACCGCGTCCCAGGAGAAGCCGAGCGAGCGGTCGAAGTCCACGGCCGCCGTGACCAGCGTTTCTACGCTGTCCCGCAGCTCCTGGGCGAGACGGACCGTCGGGGCGGGTGCGCGTCCGTAGACGACGAAGCCCGTGGAAGGACCGGAGCGGCGCGGGCGGTAGACGTTGCCCAGTTGCGCGGTGAGCGTGCGCAGTGCGTCCACCTGCCGGCGGACCCGCTCGATGTCCCGCACCAGCAAGTGCAGGCTGGCCCGAGCCTGGGCGTCGTGGGTTGCGTGGTCGGCCATGAACAAGCCTCTCGAACCGGCGTTGAAAAGGAGAGGGCCGCGGGTACGGCGCTTGCGGCCCGTTGTGGTCAACTCTTTCTTGACCAACGCGGGAGTGCTCCGCGGGTCACGCACTGGGGGCGTGTGGGCATATGCCTACGCCCCTGGGTGGTGTGTACGCCCAGACCTTCGGCCTCGGACGACTCCCATAGACTTGTGCGTTGCCCAACCCGATCCCAGTAGATCCACTGACCCGAACCGACCCCCACCAACCCCCGCCGACCCCCACCGATCTCAACTGATCCTGACCGAGAGGCCCGTGCCCACCCATGAAGCTTGTCTTCGCCGGTACCCCCGAGGTCGCCGTTCCCGCTCTGGACGCTCTGATCGCCTCCGGGCGGCACGACGTGGCCGCCGTCGTCACGCGGCCCGACGCGCCGGCCGGCCGTGGACGCAGGCTGGTGGCGAGCCCGGTGGCCGAGCGGGCCGAGGAGGCCGGGATCGAGGTGCTCAAGCCCGCCAAGCCGCGCGACCCCGAGTTCCTGGACCGGCTGCGGGAGATCGCGCCGGACTGCTGCCCCGTCGTCGCCTACGGCGCCCTGCTGCCCCGCGTCGCCCTCGACGTGCCCGCCCACGGCTGGGTCAACCTGCACTTCTCGCTGCTGCCCGCCTGGCGCGGCGCGGCGCCCGTGCAGCACTCCATCATGGCGGGCGACGAGATCACGGGGGCCTCCACCTTCCTCATCGAGGAGGGGCTGGACTCCGGGCCCGTCTACGGCACCGTCACCGAGGCCATCCGGTCCACCGACACCAGCGGCGACCTGCTGACCCGGCTCGCCTTCGCGGGCGCCGGGCTGCTCGCCGCCACCATGGACGGGATCGAGGACGGCACGCTGAAGGCCGTACCGCAGCCGGCCGACGGGATCACCCACGCCCCCAAGGTCAACGTCGAGGACGCGCACATCGACTGGAACGCTCCCTCGCTGCGCGTCGACCGGCTGGTGCGCGGGTGCACCCCCGCGCCGGGTGCCTGGACCACCTTCCGCGGTGAGCGGCTCAAGCTCATCCAGGTGCAGCCGGTGCCGGGGCGGGACGACCTCGCCCCGGGTGCGCTGTCCGTGGGGAAGAACAACGTGTACGTCGGGACCGGGTCGTACGCCGTCGAGCTGCTGTGGGTGCAGGCGCAGGGCAAGAAGCCGATGCGTGCCGCCGACTGGGCGCGGGGCGTGCGGATCGGGGACGGGGAGAGCGTCGGGGCGTAGCCGGCCGTCCGCCGGGAGGGCCGTGCGACGTAGGCTGGTCGTACATCTCATCCAGTAATCCGGAGCACCTTTTCGTGAGCGACACCTCCCGTCGGCCCCGCAAACCCGGCAAGCCCTACCGACGGCCCAAGAAGGACCCCGTCCGCGTCCTCGCCTTCGACGCGCTGCGCGCCGTGGACGAGCGGGACGCCTACGCCAACCTCGTGCTGCCGCCGCTGCTGCGGAAGGCGCGGGAGAAGGGCGACTTCGACGGGCGGGACGCCGCGCTCGCCACGGAGCTGGTGTACGGGACGCTGCGGCGGCAGGGGACCTACGACGCGATCATCGCCGAGTGTGTGGACCGGCCGTTGCGTGAGGTCGACCCGCCGGTGCTGGACGTGCTCAGTCTGGGCGCGCATCAGCTTCTGGGGACGCGGATTCCCACGCATGCGGCGGTGTCGGCGTCCGTCGAGCTCGCCCGGGTCGTGCTCGGCGACGGGCGCGCGAAGTTCGTCAACGCCGTGCTGCGGAAGATCGCGCAGGACGACCTCGACGGATGGATCCAGCGGGTCGCGCCGCCGTACGAGGACGATCCCGAGGACCATCTCGCCGTCGTGCACTCGCATCCGCGCTGGGTCGTCTCCGCGCTGTGGGACTCGCTCGGCGGCGGGCGCGCCGGGATCGAGCGGCTGCTGGAGGCCGACAACGAGCGGCCCGAGGTGACGCTGGTCGCGCGGCCGGGACGGGCCACGACCGAGGAACTGCTCGGCGAGGAGGCCGCGGTGGCGGGGCGCTGGTCGCCGTACGCCGTGCGGTTGGCCGAGGGCGGGGAGCCGGGGGCCATCGAGGCCGTGCGCGACGGGCGTGCGGGGGTGCAGGACGAGGGCAGTCAGCTCGTCGCGCTCGCGCTCGCCAACGCACCCCTCGACGGGCCCGACGAGAAGTGGCTCGACGGATGCGCCGGGCCCGGCGGGAAGGCCGCGCTGCTCGCGGCGCTCGCCGCCGAGCGCGGGTCGATGCTGCTGGCGTCCGAGAAGCAGCCGCACCGGGCCGGGCTGGTGGCCAAGGCACTGCACGGCAATCCGGGGCCGTATCAGGTCATCGCCGCCGACGGGACGCGGCCGCCGTGGCGGGCGGGGAGTTTCGACCGGGTTCTGGTGGACGTGCCGTGTACCGGGCTCGGGGCGTTGCGGCGCAGGCCCGAGGCGCGGTGGCGGCGCCGGCCGGAGGACCTGGACGGGTTCGCCCCGCTCCAGCGGGGGTTGCTGCGCAGCGCGATCGACTCCGTGCGGGTGGGGGGTGTCGTCGGGTACGCGACGTGCTCGCCGCATCTTGCCGAGACGCGGGCGGTGGTCGACGACGTGCTGAAGCAGCGGGCCGACGTCGAGCTGATCGATGCGCGGGCGTTGCTGCCGGGGGTGCCGGAGTTGGGGGAGGGGCCCGATGTGCAGTTGTGGCCGCATGTGCATGGGACGGACGCGATGTATTTGGCGTTGATGCGGCGAGTGGGGTGAGGCGGGGTGGGGGTGTGCGAGGGGGATTTTCGCCCCCGCCGCCCCTACCCGTCCCGTCCTGAAGGGGCGCTGCCCCTTCGACCCCGCCGGGGCTGCCGCCCCGGACCCCGCGCTCCGGCCCCGAAAGGGCCTTGTCCTCAAGCGCCGGACGGGCTGGTGGGCGGCGCTCTGCCGTTCCCTCCCCGCTGGGGCTGCCGTCCCAATCTCCGGGCCCGAAAGGGCCTCGTCCTCAGAGGCCGGACGGGCTGGTGGGCGGCGCGGCGCCGTCCTCCCGTGCCAAGCGGTGCGGCCACCAAACCCTCGGTCCCACGTCCAGGAACAGGGACGTCACCAGTACCGAGCGCACGATGAAGGTGTCCAGGAGCACCCCGAGCGCCACTGTGAAGCCGATTTCGGCGAAGGCGACCATGGGGAGGGTGCCCAGGGCCGCGAAGGTGCCGGCCAGGACCAGGCCGGCGGAGGTGATGACGGCGCCGGTGGCGGCCAGGCCGGTGATGACGCCCCGGCGGGTGCCCTGGTGGGCCGCCTCCTCACGGATGCGGGTGGTCAGGAAGATGTTGTAGTCGATGCCCAGTGCCACCAGGAACACGAACACGAACAGCGGGAAGTCGGTCGACTCGCCGGCGTAGTCGAAGAGGTGGCGGAAGGCCAGCGCGCTGATGCCGAGTGCCGCCGTGAAGGACAGGATGACCGTCCCGATCAGCAGCAGCGGGGCGATCAGGGCGCGCAGCAGCGCGGCCAGGATCAGCATCACCACGACCAGGACGAGCGGGATGATCAGGATGTTGTCGTGGGTCGTCGCCTCGTCCATGTCCAGCAGGGCCGCCGTACCCCCGCCCACCTGGGCGTCGGCGTCCGGCACCGCGTGCACGGCGTCCCGCACCCGTTCGACCGTCTGTTTCGCGGCCTCGCTGTCGGACGGGGCGGTCATCGTCGCCTCGAAGAGCACCTTGCCCTCGTGGAACGGTTTCGTGCCCGGGGGCAGGCCGAGGGATTCCGGGACGACGCCCGGGGTGTCGGCGACGACACGGCCCACCTCCCGGGCCTGGGCCTGGTTGCTGACGATGACCAGGGGGTCGCCGCTGCCGGCCGGGAAGTACTCCTCGGAGAGCTCCTGGCCGGTGATCGACTCCGGTTTGTCGGTGAAGGCGTCGGCGTTGCTCAGCCCCTCGGCGCGCAGCTGGATCAGGCCCAGGGAGCAGACCGCGAGGACCACGGCCGTGATGATCCAGGTCATGCGGGGGCGGCGGGCGATGGTGCGGCCCATGCGCGCCCAGACTCCGCGCTCGTGCGGGTTCTCCGCGCCGACGTGCGGGATCACCGGCCAGAAGATCCAGCGGCCGAAGATGACGAGGAGCGCGGGGAACAGGGTCACCATGGCCAGGAGGCCCACCGCCACACCTATCGCGGCCACCGGGCCCAGGCCGCTCGTCGAGTTCATCTCCGCCGCCAGCAGCACCAGCATGCTCAGGACGACGGTCGCGCCGGACGCCAGTACGGCCGGGCCCGCGCGGTGCAGGGCCAGGGCCATCGCCTCGTGACGGTCCTCGTGACGGCGCAGTTCTTCCCGATAGCGGGCGACGAGGAGCAGCGCGTAGTCGGTGCCCGCGCCGAAGACCAGGACCGTCAGGATGCCCGCGCTCTGGCCGTTCACCGTCAGGCCGCCGTGCTCTGCCAGGAGATAGATGAGGGCCTGCGCGGTGAACAGGGCGACGATCACGGCGACCAGGGGGACCAGGAGCAGGGTCGGGCTGCGGTAGGTGATCAGGAGCATGACGATGACGACCGCCATCGCCGAGAGCAGGAGCGTGGAGTCGATGCCCTCGAACGCCTCGGCGAAGTCCGCCGATGTACCGCCCGGGCCCGTGACGTACACGGCGAGGCCGCCGCCGCTCGTGCCGACGATGTCCTTGATGGAGTCGACGGCGGGGGCGATACGGTCCCAGCCCTGCTCGTCCATCGTGATCGGGACCTGCACCTGCGCCGCGCGCGGGTCGACCTCCCGGTCGAAGACGGGCCCGCGGGTCTCGGCGCCCCGGATGCCATGGGCGGTCAGCTGCTTGAGCCGGGCCACGTCCTCGGTGATCGCGGCCCGGTCCTGTGCCGTGAGGCCGCTGTCGCGGGCGTAGATGACGACCGCCGGGATCTGCTCCGGCCTGAAGTCCTCTGAGATCTTCAGGACTTGGGTGGATTCCGCGGACCCGGGCAGCCAGGACGCCGCGTCGTTGTCCTGCGCGTCGCTCAGCTTCTGGGCGAGCGGCGCCGTCACGAACAGCGCCACCAGCCACAGGACGAGCACGACCCACTTGGCGCGCCGTCCGCAGACCAGATGCGCGATGCCCCGCTTCTCCGTCATGACCACCCCCGCGGCAGCGCCCCGCGAGGGGCGCGGGGCCATGTCCGCCCCGGCGGCTCCGCCGCGCGGGCGCGACCAGCCATATACAACCCGCAGCCGAAGTGATTCGCCAGCCCTGGATCCCCCCGGCCCCCCAAGCACACCGCAGCGCATACGCTTGGGGCATGGCCGCGCAGATCAATCCCAGCATCCTGTCCGCCGACTTCGCCCGCCTCGCGGACGAGGCGAAGGCGGTCGAGGGAGCCGACTTCCTCCACGTCGACGTCATGGACAACCATTTCGTCCCGAACCTCACGCTCGGCGTGCCGGTCGTAGAGTCCCTGGCCCGTGCGACGGACACCCCGCTGGACTGCCATCTGATGATCGAGGCCCCCGATCGGTGGGCGCCCCAGTACGTGGAAGCGGGGGCCTCCTCCGTCACCTTCCATGTCGAGGCCGCCGCGGCCCCCGTGCGTCTGGCCCGGGAGATCAGGGCCAAGGGTGCCCGCGCCTCGATGGCGCTGAAGCCCGCGACACCCATCGAGCCCTACGAGGATCTGCTGCCCGAACTCGACATGCTGCTGATCATGACGGTCGAGCCGGGCTTCGGTGGTCAGGCGTTTCTCGACATCATGCTTCCGAAGATTCGCCGCACCCGCGAGTTGATCAGCAAGCACGGCCTCGACCTGTGGCTCCAGGTCGACGGCGGTGTCTCGGCGAGCACCATCGAGCGGTGCGCGGAGGCGGGCGCGGACGTCTTCGTCGCGGGCTCGGCCGTGTACGGGGCGGAGGACCCCGCCGCGGCGGTCCGTGGCCTGCGTGCTCAGGCGGAGGCGGTGACGAAGTCCGCGGCGTGGGCATGCGACCACTGAGCCAAGGGAACGTGAACGGCGCCCATCTGGGCGGATCAAGAGCGCCGGATCTGCAAGGATGAACGGCGAATCCAGAGTGTGAACAGCAGTGAGGAGATCGCCGTGTCGGGTATGTCGGCGGGCCGGTCAGCCATGCGGATGGGACCCGCTGAGCTGGTGCAGGCGGCGGCCATGGCCCGTCGCTTCTACCTCGAGGGCAAATCCAAGATCCAGATCGCCGAGGAGTTCGGCGTCAGCCGCTTCAAGGTGGCCCGGGTCCTGGAGACCGCTCTCGAACGGGATCTGGTGCGCATCGAGATCCGTGTGCCGGCCGAGCTGGACGCCGAGCGCTCCGACGCGCTGCGCGCCCGGTACGGCCTACGGCATGCCGTCGTGGTCGAGTCCCCGGCCGACGCCGAGGAGACACCGGATCCCGAGAACCTGGGAGAAGTGGCCGCCGACCTGCTCGGCGAGCTGGTGAACGAGGGTGATGTGCTGGGCCTGGCCTGGGGCCGGTCCACCATCCACATGGCCGCGGCCCTGGACCGGCTGCCGCCGTGCACGGTCGTGCAGCTGACGGGTGTCTACGACGCCGGGACCGCCGAGCGCGGTTCGGTCGAGGCGGTCCGCCGGGCCGCCCAGGTGTCGGGCGGCGACGCCCACCCCATCTATGCGCCGATGCTGCTGCCGGACGCGGCCACCGCGGCGGCGCTGCGCCACCAGACCGGCATCGCGCGGGCCTTCGAGTACTTCGACAAGGTCACCGTCGCCTGTGTCTCCATCGGTTCCTGGGAGCCGGGCATCTCGACGGTGCACGACATGCTCAGCGACGAGGAGCGGGCCCACTACGCCTCGCTCGGGGTCGCCGCCGAGATGTCCGCGCACCTCTTCGACACCGACGGCCGCAGGGTCGGGCGGGACTTGGGCGAGCGGTGCATCACCGTCAAGGCCGACCAGCTCCGCCGTATCCCGGAGGTCGTGGCCATCGCGGGCGGCGCGCGCAAGGCGGCCGCGATCGACGCGGTGCTGCGGTCCGGGCTCGTCACCAGCCTGGTGACGGACACCTCGGCCGCCGATGTGCTGATGACGGCGGGTCCGACGCCGAAGCCGGCACTCAACAGGGCCGATCCGGACGGCAGCTGACGGAGTCTCAGAAAGGGGTGGCCGGCCGTGGCCACCCCCTTCTTCATCGACGACCACTACGACGGGGCGGTGCAGGGATGACGGAGCTCGTGGTCACGCTCGACCTCGACGGGGTCACGGACAAGGCGGGCCTGATGGACCGCTGCGCCCGCGATCTGCGGCTGCCCGGCTGGTTCGGCCGCAACTGGGACGCGCTGGCCGACTCCCTCTCCGACCGCACGGTGTGGCCGGAAAGCGCCGTCGAGCAGGGAATGCGGATCGTCGTACGGAACTGGCGGCCGTACGCGAAGGCACGGCCCGACGAGTGGGAGACCGCCCAGGAGGTGTTCGCGCAGGCGGTGGACCGCACGTCGGCGCTATCGGTGCTGCTCGCCCTTGGAGGATCCTCCTAAGGGGACTCTGACCTGCTCGTATGAAGCGACCGTGCATCGCAATCCGGTCAGCATGGGACAATGAAGTACGTGCTCTTCCCCCTGGCTGACCTGTCCGGGGGCCACCTCTGATCGACTGGGATGTGCAGCACGTGCGTTTCCTCAATGACCTCCAGCCCCCGTACGACCTGACGTACGACGACGTCTTCATGGTCCCGAGCCGCAGCGCGGTCGGCTCGCGGCAGGCGGTGGACCTCAGCTCCCCGGACGGCACGGGCACCACGATCCCGCTGGTCGTCGCCAACATGACCGCCATCGCCGGCCGCCGTATGGCCGAGACGATGGCCCGGCGCGGCGGCCTGGTCGTCATTCCGCAGGACATCCCGATCGAGGTCGTCACCGAGGTCGTCTCCTGGGTGAAGAGCCGCCACCTCGTCCTGGACACCCCGATCGTGCTGGCCCCTCACCAGACCGTCGCCGACGCGCTCGCCCTGCTGCCCAAGCGGGCCCACAACGCCGGTGTGGTCGTCGACGACAACCACCGGCCGATCGGCGTCGTCACCGACGAGGACCTATCCGGCGTGGACCGCTTCACGCAGCTCGAAGTGGTCATGTCCCGCGACCTGCTGCTCCTCGACGCCGACATCGACCCGCGAGAGGCCTTCAACACGCTCGACGGGCACAACCGGCGCTACGCCCCGGCCGTGGACTCCGAGGGCCGTCTCGCGGGCATCCTGACCCGTAGGGGCGCCCTGCGCGCCACGCTCTACACCCCGGCCGTCGACGCCGACGGCAAGCTGCGCATCGCGGCCGCCGTCGGCATCAACGGCGATGTGGCGGGCAAGGCCAAGCAACTGCTCGACGCGGGCGTCGACACTCTCGTCATCGACACGGCGCACGGCCACCAGGAGTCGATGATCGCCGCGATCCGGACCGTGCGGGCGCTCGACCCGCAGGTGCCGATCGTGGCCGGCAACATCGTTGCCGCGGAGGGTGTGCGGGATCTGATCGAGGCGGGCGCGGACATCATCAAGGTCGGTGTCGGACCCGGTGCGATGTGCACCACCCGCATGATGACCGGCGTCGGCCGGCCGCAGTTCTCCGCGGTCCTTGAGTGCGCGGCCGAGGCGAAGAAGTACGGCAAGCACGTGTGGGCCGACGGTGGCGTCCGGCACCCGCGAGACGTCGCGATGGCGCTCGCCGCCGGTGCCTCCAACGTGATGGTCGGATCCTGGTTCGCGGGCACCTACGAGTCCCCGGGCGACCTCCAGCAGGACTCCAGTGGCCGGCTGTACAAGGAGTCGTTCGGCATGGCGTCCGCGCGGGCCGTGGCCAACCGTACGTCGGACGAGTCCGCCTACGACCGTGCCCGCAAGGCTCTGTTCGAGGAGGGCATCTCCACCTCCCGCATGTTCCTCGACCCGGCCCGCCCCGGTGTGGAGGACCTGATCGACTCGATCATCGCGGGTGTGCGGTCGTCCTGCACCTACGCGGGCGCCGGCTCCCTCGAGGAGTTCGCGGAGAAGGCCGTCGTCGGCATCCAGAGCGCCGCCGGCTACGCCGAGGGCAAGCCGCTGCACGCCAGCTGGAGCTGACGCATCGTCAACATCCCTCGGAACGGCCTCCGTTGTCCCGCCCGCCGCGGGGAAAATCGGGGGCCGTTCCCGCGTCTCGGGGCTACCGTCGGCGTCATGGAGATCTCCGTCTGCGGTCCCGCCGATGTGGCGCTGCTCGACCGGCACATCGCTTCGCCCGGCACCCTGTCGTTCCGTGCGCGCAGGTTCGCGCGTCAGCAGCGCGGTGAAAGCACCTGTCTTCTCGCCTGGTTGGAGGGACGGCCCGTCGGGCACGTGGAGATGCGCTGGCTCGGCTGCGACGCTCCCGCCGTGCGCACCGCGCGGCCCGGCTGCCCCGAGATCAACGGGCTGGGCGTCTGGCCGGAGGAGCTGCGCTCGCGGGGGATCGGTACCGCACTCGTCCGGGCCGCCGAGGGGCTGGCCCGCGAACGCGGCATCGCGACCGTCGGGATGGGCGTGGCGAAGGACAACCCCCGCGCTGCCGCGCTCTATGCGCGACTCGGCTACCAGCCCCTGATCGACTACCTCGACCGCTGGTCGTACGAGGGTCCCGACGGGGCTCTGCGCGACTGCGTCGACGCATGCGCGTTCCTCGTCAAAGACCTGGTCCGACCAGCCCTGCGCAACGGTCGAAAGCCCCGCTGCAACGAACACCCGCCCAGTCGGCAGACACGCAATGATCATGCGGACACACGCAAGGTTGCTGCATTTCACCAGCAACGTCACTCGCCCTAGGCTGTCGCCTCGAACGTGGCGTGGCAGGGACCCCGCTCGGCGGGTCCCTGCTGCAAGGGCGCCGCCGGTCCCTGCCGCCCTGACCGGCAGCGAAAAGGAGCCAGCGCGTGCTCGACCAAGGCGCACCCCCGCAATCCCCAGGCCAGCAAGCCGCCCCCGCGTCCCTCGGCGTCGGCGCGCGCCTGATGCGTCGCAAGCCCGTGGAACACCTGGTCGCGGAGGGTGGCCAGGGCGAGGGAGGGTCCCTGCGACGCTCCCTCGGCCTGTGGCAGCTCACCATGATCAGCATCGGTGCCACCCTGGGCACCGGCATCTTCGTCGTCCTCGGCGACGCCGTCCCGGAGGCCGGTCCCGCGGTCACCCTGGCCTTCGTGATCGCCGGTCTCACGGCACTGTTCTCGGCCCTGTCCTATGCCGAGCTGGCGGGCAGCATCCCGGTCGCGGGCTCCTCCTACTCGTATGCGTACGCAACGATGGGTGAGCTGGTCGCCTGGGTCTGCGGCTGGTGTCTGGTGCTGGAGTACGGCGTCTCGGTGGCCGCCGTCGCCGTCGGCTGGGGCGAGTACCTCAACGAGCTGCTCGACGGGACGATAGGCGTCACCATCCCGTCCGTGCTGTCCTCCGCGCCCGGCGAGGGCGGGATCATCAACCTGCCGGCGCTGATCGTCGTCATGCTGGCGATGGTGTTCCTGCTCGGTGGTGTCCGTGAGTCCGCACGCGCCAACACGATCATGGTCGCCGTCAAGATCGTCGCGCTGGTGCTGTTCTGCGCGGTCGGCTTCATGGGCTTCAAGTCCGGCAACTACGAGGACTTCATGCCGCTCGGCATGGCCGGTGTGAGCGCCGCGGGTGCCACCCTGTTCTTCTCCTACATCGGCTTCGACGCCGCCTCCACCGCCGGTGAGGAGGCCAAGGACCCCAAGAAGGACCTGCCGCGCGCGATCATGCTCTCGCTGATCATCGTGACGGCGCTGTACGTCCTCGTCGCGGGTGTCGCGGTCGGTGCCTGGAACTGGACCAAGTTCGAGGGCTCCGAGGCATCCCTCGCCGCGATCATGAACGACGTCAGCGGCCAGTCCTACTGGGGCACGCTCCTCGCCCTCGGCGCCGTCATCTCCATCGCGAGCGTCGTCCTGACCGTGCTCTACGGCCAGACCCGCATCCTGTTCGCCATGTCCCGTGACGGCCTGGTGCCCAAGGCGCTCGGCAAGGTCCACGCGAAGACCGGCGCGCCGCGCCTCAACACGGTCATCGTCTCCGTGTTCTGCGGCGCCCTCGCCGCCCTCATCCCGCTGGGCAAGCTCGTCGACGCCACCAGCATCGGCACGCTGTTCGCCTTCGCGCTGGTCAACATCGCGGTGATCGTGCTGCGTGTGAAGCGGCCGGAGCTCGAGCGCACGTTCAGGGTGCCGCTGGGGCCCGTGCTGCCGGTGCTGGGCTTCCTGTTCTGCGCGTACAACATGTTCAGCCTCGACACCGTCACCTGGGTGGTCTTCGGGTGCTGGATGGCCGCCGGTCTCGTGTTCTACTTCCTGTACGGCTATCGCCGTTCCCGTCTTGCCACGCCAGAAGTGAAGTGAACCACCCGCAGTGCTGAACGATCTCGACGAACGCATCGTGCACGCCCTCGCCGAGGACGCCCGCCGCTCCTACGCGGACATCGGGCAACTCGTCGGCCTGTCCGCGCCCGCCGTGAAACGGCGCGTGGACCGGCTGCGCGCCACCGGAGCCATCACCGGGTTCACCGTGCGGGTGGATCCGTCGGCCCTTGGCTGGGAGACCGAGGGGTTCGTCGAGATCTACTGCCGGCACAACACCTCGCCGGAGACGATCCGGCGGGGGCTTGAGCGGTACCAGGAGGTCGTGGCCGCGTCGACCGTCACCGGTGAGGCGGATGCGGTGGTGCAGGTCTTCGCCTCTGACATGCGGCATTTCGAGCGGGTGCTCGAGCGGATCGCCGGGGAGCCGTTTGTGGAGCGGACCAAGTCTGTGCTGGTGCTGTCGCCCTTGTTGCGGCGGTTCTCTTCCGGGTCGCCTACGTAGCGCTCCGCGAGAAGGCCGGGTGTCATCCGCAGGCCGGTGGGGGCTTGTCGCGCAGTTCCCCGCGCCCCTTACGGGGCGCGTTTCTGCGGATCTTTCTCAGCATGTACCGCACGACCAACGCGTGGCCGCCCGTGCCTATGACGAGCCGTCGGTAGACGGCACCCGCCGCGCCGGGAAACTTCGCCCGGGTCTCGGCCCGCAGCCGTGTGCGACCCCGGTCCGCCTCGTCCAGGTGGAAGATCAGCGCGTATGTCGAGAACGGGTGGCGGCCGACGTAGGCCAGCTCCTGGCCCGGGATCGACACCGCCACCTTGAATCCGCGTGAGCCGTCCATCAGGGCGGTCAGCTCTTGCCGGACGGCGTCGGCGTTCGCCTCGACGAGCGTCGTGTGTTCGTCGACGAACGGCAGGGCGGGGATCTCGGTGGTGTCCATGGAGGAAGTCTCGCCCGCCTGCCCACGCCGCTGCCTCCTCCGGCAGGCGGAGGACGACAGCCGTTCGGGGGAGGGCCTCAGTTCGCCGTCTTCCTCGCCAGGGCGTTGTTGTCGATCGAGTTGTGCACGCTGAAGCTCACCGCGTCCGAGCGGTAGCGGTCGTCCGACCACTCCACGGGGCGGCCCTCGCGGGTCGTCGTCACGCGCCGCACCCGCAGCAGGGGGCTCGTGCGGCGGATGCCCAGCAACTCGGCGTCCTGGGCCCCGGCTGACACCGCGTCGATGACGTGCTCGCCGTAGGCGAAGACCAACCCCGTGTCCTCGTACAGGCGTTGGGTGACCGACGCGCAGTCGGGCTCTATGGACTCGACGGCGGGGGAGATCCAGTCCGCGTAGACCGTGCGCTCCAGAAGCACCGGTTCGCCGTCCAGGCCGCGCACCCGCAGGACGTGCAACACCGGGGTGCCGGCGGCCAGTTGGAGGCGTACCGCGTCCTCCTTCGTCGCCGGGCGGTACTCCTGGGTGACCACGTGGCCGGTCGCCTCCCGGCCCATCGCGTTCGCCCACTGGGCGAAGCTGCGCAGCTCGGCGAAGCTCTGGCTGCGACGGCTGGCCAGCACCACGCGGCGGGCGCCCTGGCGCGAGCCGATGAGACCCTCGGCGGTCAGGGCCGCGACAGCCTGGCGGACCGTGCCGCGCGAGACGCCGTAGTGGGCCGCGAGGTCGGTCTCGGCGGGCAGCAGTGAGCCGACCGTGTACTCCTCGCGGTCGATCGCCCGGCGCAGCTCGTCGGCGATCTCCTCGTGTCGCGCCGTCATGCTTCCCCTCTGAGTCGGTTGCTGTGCACAGCGTGACCAGCCTAATCGAGCGCGTCCAGTGATCGGTGTCGTGGGGAGTGTGCAGAAATTCAGGGCTGAGGCTTTCGCCAGTGTTAACCGACGTGTCACCATCGGCGGGCCTACTGGGGCCAACTTGTTCAGACAAGTTCTTCGGACAAGTTCGAGACCTTTCCTGGGCAAGAACCTCCCGCACCCTCGCGCGTCCCCTGGAGCAACCGTGTCCTCGTTTCTGTCGAGCACAGCCCTGCCGAGAAACGCCGTCCCGGCCGGCGCCCTCGCCGTCGTCGCCGCGCTCGCCCTGAGCGCCTGTGGCGCCGCACCCGACAACGCGTCCACCACCGCCGACGGCAAGAGCGCCGCCACCGCCACGTCCGCCGCCGACCTCGGCGGCATGGACAAGCTGGTCGAGGCCGCCAAGAAGGAGGGCACGCTGCACGCCATGGCGCTGCCCCGCGACTGGGCCAACTACGGTGCCCTCATCGACGGCTTCCAGAAGAAGTACGGCATCAAGATCGAGGTCGAGAACCCGGACGGCTCCAGCCAGGACGAGATCAACGCCGTGACGTCGAGGAAGGGCCAGGACCGGGCGCCGGACGTGCTCGACCTCGGCAGCTCCTTCGCGCTGAGCGCCGCCCAGCAGGGGCTGCTGGCGCCGTACAAGGTGGCGTCCTTCGGGGACATCCCCGAGGGGCAGAAGGACGCGCAGGGGCGCTGGTTCAACGACTACGGCGGCTACATCTCCATCGGCTGCGACGCAAAGCGCGTCAAGGAGTGCCCGAAGACCTTCGCCGATCTGCTGAAGCCGCAGTACAAGGGCCAGGTCGCGCTGAACGGCAACCCCACCAAGTCCGGCTCCGCCTTCGGCGGCGTGTACGCGGCGGCGCTCGCGAACGGCGGCTCGTTCGACGACATCCAGCCCGGCCTGGACTTCTTCGCCAAGCTGAAGAAGAACGGCAACTACACGCCCGTCGAGTCGACGCCGGCCACCGTCGAGAAGGGCGAGACGCCCATCAGCATCGACTGGGACTACCTCAACGCCGGCTACGCCGAGGAGTTCAAGTCCAAGGGCGTCGACTGGCAGGTGTCGGTGCCGAGCGACGGCAAGTTCTCGCAGTACTACTCCCAGGCCATCAACAAGGACGCCCCGCATCCCGCCGCCGCGCGGCTGTGGCAGGAGTACCTCTACAGCGCCGAGGGCCAGAACCTGTGGCTCAAGGGCTTCGCACGGCCGGCCCTGATGACCGCCATGGAGAAGGCGGGGACGCTCGACAAGACCGCTGCGGCCAAGCTGCCCGAGGTCTCCGGGACGCCCGCCTTCCCGAGCGAGGAGCAGCAGAACAAGGCCAAGACGGTTCTCGGCCAGGGCTGGGCGAAGGCCGTCTCCGGATGACGGCCACCCTCACCCGGGTCGACACGGCGACCGCCGCCGCGCACAAGCGGCGGCGCCGTGCCGTCGGCGGCGGGCTCGCCGTCCTCCCGCTCCTCGTCTTCACCGGACTCGCCTTCGGGCTGCCCGCCCTGGCCATGCTGGACGGCGCCTTCACCGTCAAGGACCCGGCCACCGGCGCGACTTCGTACACCGCCGACAACCTGACGAACTCGCTCCAGGGCGCCTACCTCACGGCCCTCCTCGGCAGCGTCAAGCTGTCCGCGGTCTCCGCCGCGCTCGGTACCCTCCTCGGGCTGCCGCTCGCCCAGGCCGTGGTGACCTCCCGCTTCCGCGCGCTGCGCGAGGCCGTGCTCACCGCGTCCGGGGTGCTCGCCAACTTCGGCGGCGTCCCGCTGGCCTTCGCCTTCGTCGCCACGCTCGGCAACGCCGGTGTGCTGACCCGGCATCTGGGCCTGAGCGACAAGGGCTGGGACCTGTACAGCTTCTGGGGCCTGGTCCTCGTCTACCTGTACTTCCTGATCCCGCTGATGGTCCTCACCATCACCCCCGCCCTGGAGGGCCTGCGCTCCCAGTGGCGCGAGGCGGCGCAGAACAACGGCGCGACGACCGTGCAGTACTGGCGGCACGTGGCCCTGCCCGTCCTGCTGCCCACGCTCCTCGGCGGCTTCGTCCTGCTCTTCGGCAGCGCCTTCGCCGCGTACGCCACGGCCGCCGCCATGGTGGGCAGCTCGATCCCGCTGGTCACCCTCCAGATCGCCGACGCGCTCTCCGGGAACGTCCTGGTCGGGCAGGAGAACGTGGCGCTCGCCCTCAGCCTCGACATGGTCCTGGTCGCCGGCCTGGTGATGGCCGTGTATCTGCCCCTGCAACGACGGAGCGCCCGATGGCTCGCCTGAACCTGTGGCGGTGGGGCGTGCTCGGCCTCGCCGGCCTGTACTTCCTGGTGCCGCTGGCCGCGTCGGTCGTCTTCACGGTCGACGTGCCCGGGCAGGGCCTCACCTTCGACGCCTACGGACAGATCTTCTCCACCGAGGGATTCGTCTCCAGTCTGCTGCTCTCGCTGGAGCTGGCCCTCGCCACCATCGTCGTCGTCCTGCTGCTGATGGTGCCCGCCATGGTCGCCCTGCGGCTCGGCGCGCCCCGGCTGCGGCCGGTCGTCGAGGTGGTGTGCTCGCTGCCGTTGGTCGTGCCGCCGATCGCGTTCGTCGCCGGCATCGGGACGGTGCTGAAGTGGGGGCCCGAGCACCTCTCGCGCACACCGCTGTTCCAGACGTTCGTGGCGATCCAGAACCCGGACTTCCCCGTGGTGCTGGTCCTGGCCTACGTCGTGATGGCGCTGCCGTTCGTGTACCGGGCCCTGGACGCCGGGCTGCGCGCCATCGACGTACGCACCCTCGTGGAGGCAGCCCGCAGCTGCGGCGCCGGCTGGCCGCAGGCGCTGCTGCGGGCCGTCCTGCCCAATCTGCGCGGCGCCCTGCTCAACGCCTCCTTCCTCACCCTCGCCCTGGTGCTCGGTGAGTTCACGGTCGCGCAGCTGCTGGGCTTCCAGCCCTTCGCCGTGTGGATCGTGAACGTCAGCGGCTCGCAGGCCCAGCTCTCGGTCGCCGTGTCCGTGCTGAGCCTGCTCGTGACCTGGATGCTGCTCCTCGTGATGGCCGGCTTCGGCGGCCGTACCCGTACTACCTCCCGGGGTTGAACCATGACCGTGCTCGAAAAGACAGCCGAAGCGACCGCGACGCAGGCCGCCACCGTCGAATTCCGCGGCCTGCGCCGGGAGTTCGGGTCGACCGTCGCCCTCGACGGACTCGACCTGACCGTCCAGCCCGGTGAACTCCTCGCCCTGCTCGGCCCGTCCGGCTGCGGCAAGACCACCGCCCTGCGGATGCTCGCCGGGTTCGAGCATCCCGACTCCGGACAGGTGCTGGTCGACGGCGAGGACGTCACCGCCATCCCCGCGCACCGCAGGGACGCCGGGATGGTCTTCCAGTCGTACAGCCTCTTCCCGCATCTCAGCGCCCTCGACAACGTGGCCTTCGGGCTGCGCATGCGCAAGGTGCGCACCGCCGAACGGCGCGCCCGCGCCGCCGAGTTGCTGGAGCTGGTCGGTCTCGCCGACAAGGGCGAGCGCTATCCGCACGAGCTCTCCGGCGGCCAGCAGCAGCGCATCGCCCTGGCCCGGGCGCTCGCCCTGCGCCCGCGCGTCCTGCTCCTCGACGAGCCGCTCTCCGCGCTGGACGCCAAGGTGCGCCTGACGCTGCGCGAGGAGATCCGGCGGCTCCAGCGGGAGCTCGGCATCACCACCCTGTTCGTCACCCACGACCAGGAGGAGGCCCTGTCCATGGCCGACCGGGTCGCGGTCATGCGCTCCGGACGGCTCGAACAGTGCGCCGCCCCCGCCGAGTTGTACGGCCGTCCCGCCACCGCCTTCGTCGCCGAGTTCGTCGGCACGATGAGCCGGATCCCGGGCACCCTCGTCGACGGTGGTGTCGAGGTGCTCGGCCGGCGGCTGCCCTTCGACGGCGACGCGCCCTCGGTGTCCGAGGTGGATGTGCTGGTGCGGCCGGAGGCCGTGAGGGTGAGTGCCGATGACGCCTCCGACGCGCATGTCGTCGCCACGTCGTTCCTCGGCGCCACCACCCGGCTGACCGTACGGCTCACCGACGGCACCGAGGTCAAGGCCGACCTGCCCGCTCACGAGGGCGCCGCACTCGGGGCCGGCGCCGCGGTGAGCGTGTCACTCCCGGAGCGGCCCGTGCTGGTGGCCGAACGTAGCCGCTGAACCAGCCCCGTACGACCCGCTGATCCCCCCACGCAAGAACCACGCAAGAAAGAGACAACCGTGACTCGACTCCCGCTCCAGGCCGTCCTGTTCGACATGGACGGCACGCTCGTCGACACCGAGCGACTGTGGTGGGAGGCGGTGGAGCAGGTCGCGGGCCGGGCGCTGAACGAGGCGGACGAGGCGGAGGTGCTCGGCCGGCCCGTCGAGCACACCGCCGACTGGCTGGCCGCGGCCACCGGCGGGCCGGCCGCCGACCTCGCCGACGCGCTCCACCGCGAGTTCGCCGACCGGGTCCGCGCCGGCATCGTCCCCCGCCCCGGTGCCCTCGACCTGCTCGACGCCCTCGCCCGCGACGGCGTCCCCACGGCCCTGGTCACCGCCTCGCCCCGGGCCGTCGCCGACACCGTCCTCGAAGCGCTCGGCGCGAGCCGGTTCGCGGTCTCCGTCACCGCCGACGACACCGACCGCACCAAGCCCGCCCCCGACCCCTACCTCGCCGCCTGCCGCGCCCTCGGCGTCGACCCGGAGGCCTGCGTCGCCGTCGAGGACACCCGCACCGGCGTCAGCTCGGCGGAGGCGGCCGGCTGCACGGTGCTCGCGGTGCCCTCGCTCGCCCCGATCGAGCCGGCACCCGGACGGACCGTGCTGGACAGCCTGGAGGGCGTCACCCCAGAGCTGCTGCGCACCCTGCTGCCGTACCGCCTCCGCGTCATGAGCTGGAACCTCTGGCACGGCGGCACCAAGGTCCACGACCACCTCGCCAAGCAGCTCAAGGTCATCGCCGAGACCGGCGTCGACGTCGTCGGCCTCCAGGAGACGAACGGCACCGCGGCCGAGGACCTCGCCGACGCCCTCGGCTGGTACCACCACCGGGCCGGCGAGAACCTCGGCGTCATCAGCCGGTATCCGATCACGGACGTCCTCGGAGATCCCGACGTCGGCTTCTACGGGGCGGCCGGCGCCCGGATCCGGGTCGGGGAACGGGTGGTCGACATCTGGACGGCCCACCTCGACTACACGCCCTACGGTCCCTATGAGTCCGCCTTCGACGGGCTCCCGGCCGCCGAGCTGATCGCCCACGAGCAGGTACGGCTCGACCAGATGCGGGACACCCTGGGGCGATTCCGGGCGACGGCCGTCCCCGTCGTCCTCGTCGGCGACTTCAACAGCCCCTCCCACCTGGACCGGCCGGACGTCGCCTGGCCGGTCACCAAGGCGGCGGAGGAAGCGGGGCTGCGCGACTCCTACCGTGAGGCCCACCCGGACCCGACCACCCACCCGGGCCACACCTGGTCGCCGATCCACGCCCTGCACGAGGACGGCAGCGGACGTCCCGAACCACAGGACCGGATCGACTACGTGCTGCACAGGGGGCTGCGCGTAGTCGACTCCGAGACCTATGTGAGGGGCGAACCGCGGCCCTGGCCGGACGTCGAGCACAACGACTGGCCCTCCGACCACGCCGCCGTGATCACCACATTCTCGCTGCGAGAACCGCGCGAATGAGCCGGATGCGCCTACCATCGGTGCCATGACCTGGCGACATTGATCCACCAGCCGTGCCTCCCGAGGGCCGCCTCGGACGCCGTTCCGACGACGTCCGAACCGCCCTTCCGGGAAGGCCCCATGACACTCACCCCCGCACGCGTGCCCGCCACCGGCGTCCGACGCCTGACGACCACGCTGTACGGCTATGCGTTCCTCGACGACTTCGTCCTGCTCTACCCGGTGTACGCGCTGCTGTTCGCCGACACCGGCATGTCGCTCTGGCAGATCTCCTCCCTGTTCGCCCTGTGGTCGATCACCGGTGTGCTCCTTGAGGTGCCCTCCGGTGCCTGGGCCGACGCCGTGTCGCGGCGCCGGCTGCTGTGGATCGGCCCGCTGCTCACCGCCGCCGGCTTCGCGCTGTGGGTGACCGTCCCGTCGTACTGGGCCTTCGCGGCCGGCTTCGTCCTGTGGGGCGCGGGCGGAGCGCTCGGCTCCGGCGCCCTGGAGGCGCTGGTCTACGACGAGCTGGACCGGCTGGGCGCGGCCGGCCGGTACGCCGGCGTCATGGGCCGGGCCCGGGCCGCGCGGCTGCTGGGCACCGTCTCCTCCATCGGCCTCGCGGCACCCGTCTTCGCCCGCGGCGGTTATGCGGCGGTCGGTGCCGCGAGCTTCGCGGCCTGTGTGCTGACCGCCGCCGTCGCGACCCGGTTCCCCGAGCACCGGGTGCGGCCGGAGACCGGCGACGACAGCTGGGCGACGACCCTGCGGAGCGGACTCGCCCAGGTCCGCGGGGACCGTTCGGTGCGCGGCGCCCTGCTGCTGGTCCCGGCCGTGGCCGCGGTGTGGGGTGCGCTCGACGAGTACACCCCGCTGCTGGTCCGGGACATCGGCGTCGCCGAGGCGACCGTGCCCTGTCTGATCATGCTGATCTGGGCCGGCGTCACCCTCGGCAGCCTCCTGGCCGGACCGGCCGAACGCCTCGGGACGAGGGGACTCGCCGCACTACTCGCGGGCAGCGCCGTCGCCCTGGCCGTCGGCGCCGCCGCCCGCTCCCTGCCCGGGATCGCTCTGGTCAGCCTCGCCTTCGCCGGGTTCCAGCTCGCCGAGGTGCTCGCCGACGTCCGGCTCCAGCACCGTATCGACGAGTCCCGTCGGGCCACCCTCACCTCGGTGGCGAGCCTGGGCACCGAGCTCGCCACGGTCGCCACCTTCGGCGTGTACGCCCTGCTGGGCACCGACAAGGCGCACAGCACCGTCTTCGCGATGCTGGCCATCCCCTACCTGGTGACGGCGTTGGCGCTGGCTAGAACTCGGGCCGCCACGGCACGACCGTGAAGTCGCCCGTCCCCTTCCTGACCTTCTCGAAGGGGGCGGAGCCCACGCACTTGGGCAGCCCCTTCGTCTCGACGGGGCTGCCCGTGGCGGCCCAGCTGTAGCCGAGCCGGTCGTGCCGGCCGATGTCATGGACCGTGATGCCGACCCGCTTGCCCTCGGCGCCCGGCAGATCGGAGTCGGTGATCACGCCGGAGACGACGGCCACCTTGCCGCCGGTGACGAGACAGTCGACCTTCGCCTTCGCCCGGGCGCCCTCGCCGTTCAGGTAGTGGCTGAATTCGAAGGTACCGGTGGCCTTCGTCGGGTCGGCGGTGTCCTTCGCCGCCAGATGGGCGTCGAACGAGAACGTGATGTCGTCCCCGGCCGAGCGGTACAGCTTGGCGGTGCCGGTGACCGCGGCGGCCTCGCGGTGCTGCGGCCCGTTTGTTGCGGTGGCGGCGGGACCGACCGTTCCGGCGGTGAGCAGCAGCAGCGCACAGCAGAGCACGACGGTCTTGGTACGGCGGTTCATGGCGGTCCTTTCCACAGGTCAACCGGACGGTCACCACTGTCGCGGCGGCGCGCCCCGGCCACATCGCACCGAGGACGGGACCCCGCCTCCCCCGTACTGCGGGGACACCCGTACGCCCCTCCGCTCCGAAGAGGAGGGAACCTCCGTCGGAGGGGGCGCAACGAATCGCCGCCAGGCCCGTGGTCGACGCAACAAACCGCTCACCGGCGCGCAACGGCTCCTCCTTGTCCCCCCTGGTCAGCCGCCCGTACCTTCTATATGGCCCCCACAACCACCCCGTCCGCCCGCCCCGGTGAGGAACACGCATGCGCACCGCCCTGCTCCAGAGCTCCGGCCGCCCCGGCTCGACCGTCGAGAACCTCAAGGTCCTCGACGACGCCGCGGGCCGTGCCGCCGCCGCGGGCGCCGGACTGCTGGTCGCGCCGGAGATGTTCCTCACCGGGTACGCGATCGGCGACGACATCGCCCGCCTCGCGGAGCCGGCCGACGGCGAGTGCGCGGACACGATCGCCGAGATCGCCACCGAGCACGGCCTCGCGATCGTCTACGGCTACCCGGAGCGCGACGGCGACGTCGTCCACAACTCCGCCCAGCTGATCTCCGCCGACGGCACCCGTCTCGCCAACTACCGCAAGACCCACCTCTTCGGCTGCTTCGAGCGTGACCACTTCACGCCGGGCGAGCAGCAGATCGTCCAGGCCGAGGTCGACGGCGTCCGAGTCGGCATCCTGATCTGCTACGACGTCGAGTTCCCGGAGAACGTCCGGGCCCATGCCCTCGCCGGCACCGACCTGCTGCTCGTCCCGACGGCGCAGATGCACCCGTTCCAGTTCGTCGCCGAGTCGATGATCCCGGTGCGGGCCTTCGAGAACCAGATGTACGTCGCCTACGTCAACCGCGTGGGCCAGGAAGGGGAGTTCGAGTTCGTCGGCCTCTCCACGCTGGCGGGCCCCGACGGAGTCGCCCGCACCCGGGCCGGCCACGCCGAGGAACTCGTCCTCGCCGATGTCGATCCCGCCTTCGTCGCCGCCTCCCGCGAGGCGAACCCGTATCTGCAGGACCGCCGCCCCGGCCTGTACGGGTCGCTCGTCTGAATCCCCCGCTTCCCCCGCCTGACGCAGTCGCAAGGAGTCCGTACCCCATGACGTCCATGGTGCCCAACGCCGTCGAGCACACCGACGAGCAGCAGCAGCCGCCGATCACCATGTTCGGCCCGGACTTCCCCTACGCCTACGACGACTTCCTCGCCCACCCGGCGGGCCTCGGCCAGATACCGGCGACCGAGCACGGCACCGAGATCGCGGTCATCGGCGGCGGTCTGTCCGGTCTCATCGCCGCGTACGAGCTGATGAAGATGGGCCTGAAGCCGGTCGTGTACGAAGCCGATCAGATCGGCGGCCGGCTGCGCACCGTCGGCTTCGACGGCCCGAGCACCGAGGGCCTGACGGCCGAGATGGGCGCGATGCGCTTCCCACCGTCCTCCACTGCGCTCCAGCACTACATCGACCTGGTGGGCCTGAAGACCAGCCCGTTCCCCAACCCCCTCGCCGAGGCGACGCCCTCGACCGTCGTCGACCTCAAGGGCGAGTCGCACTACGCCGAGACGATCGACGACCTGCCGCAGGTCTACCGCGACGTCGCCGAGGCCTGGAACAAGTGCCTCGAAGAGGGCGCCGACTTCTCCGACATGAACCGCGCCATGCGCGAGCGGGACGTGCCGCGCATCCGTGAGATCTGGGCGAAGCTCGTCGAGAAGCTCGACAACCAGACCTTCTACGGCTTCCTCTGCGACTCCGAGGCCTTCAAGTCCTTCCGGCACCGCGAGATCTTCGGCCAGGTCGGCTTCGGCACCGGCGGCTGGGACACCGACTTCCCGAACTCCATCCTGGAGATCCTGCGCGTCGTCTACACCGAGGCCGACGACCACCACCGCGGCATCGTCGGCGGCTCCCAGCAGCTGCCGGTGCGCCTGTGGGAGCGCGAGCCCGAGAAGATCGTCCACTGGAGCTACGGCACCTCGCTGGCGTCGCTGCACGAGAACGGCGCGCCCCGGCCGGCGGTGACCCGGCTGCACCGCGCCGCCGGCAACCGGATCACCGTGACCGACGCCAACGGCGACATCCGCACCTACCCGGCGGCGATCTTCACCGCCCAGTCCTGGATGCTGCTCTCCAAGATCGCCTGTGACGACTCGCTCTTCCCGATCGACCACTGGACGGCGATCGAGCGCACCCACTACATGGAGTCCTCGAAGCTCTTCGTGCCCGTGGACCGGCCGTTCTGGCTGGACAAGGACGAGGAGACCGGCCGGGACGTCATGTCGATGACGCTGACCGACCGGATGACCCGCGGGACGTACCTCCTCGACGACGGCCCGGACAAGCCCGCCGTCATCTGCCTCTCCTACACCTGGTGCGACGACAGCCTGAAGTGGCTGCCGCTGTCCGCGAACGAGCGGATGGAGGTCATGCTGAAGTCGCTCGGCGAGATCTACCCGAAGGTCGACATCAGGAAGCACATCATCGGCAACCCGGTGACCGTCTCCTGGGAGAACGAGCCCTACTTCATGGGCGCGTTCAAGGCCAACCTGCCCGGCCACTACCGCTACCAGCGGCGCCTGTTCACGCACTTCATGCAGGACCGGCTGCCCGAGGACAAGCGGGGCATCTTCCTCGCCGGCGACGACATCTCCTGGACGGCCGGCTGGGCCGAGGGCGCCGTCCAGACCGCGCTGAACGCGGTCTGGGGCGTCATGCACCACCTCGGCGGGTCGACGGACGCGGTCAACCCGGGTCCGGGCGACGTGTACGACGAGATCGCGCCGGTCGAGCTGCCCGAGGACTGACCCCGGGCGGGGCCGTCACAGTCCGGCGGCCCGCACCGCCTCGTACACCTCGGCGGCGACGTCCTTCAGTTCCTGGGCGTCGCGCGCGAGACCCTGGAGCTCGAAGAAGAACTCGTCGAGCCCGTCCGCGGCGTGCGCGGCCAGGTCCTCCACGATCTGGTCGACGCTGCCCTGGAAGGCGGCGCGGTCGGCGCCGTCGTACGCCTTGGGGCTGTACTGGACGTTGACCCGGACCACGGCCTGGATCGGCTCGGTGCGTCCGCGTTCGGCCGCGAGGTCCTGCAACTGGCGCCACTGCGAAGTGAGTTGCTCGGCGCCCATGGCGATCGGCATCCAGCCGTCGAGGCGGTCGACGAGCCGGGTCATCGCCTTCCTGCTGTTGCTGGGCACCAGGATCGGGATCGGCCGGGCGGGCTTGGGCGAGACCACGGCCGAGGCGACCTTGGAGTGCGGGCCCTCGTAGGACACGGGGTCGGGGCCCCACACGGCCCGGCACACGTCGATGATCTCGTCGAGGACCTTGCCGCGCTCCTCGAACGGCGCCACGCCCGCCGCCGCGTACTCGTCGAGCGACCAGCCGGTGCCGAAGCCCGCCACGACCCGGCCGCCGCTCGCCGCGTCCAGCGTGGCGAGCGCCTTGGCGAGCTGGAACGGGTTGTGCAGCGGTGCCACCAGGACGCTGGTGCCGAGCCGGGCCCGCTCGGTCGCCGTCACCGCCAGCGTCAGCGTCACCAAGGGGTCGGGCACGCCCCGGTACATGTCGGGCCACGCCAGCCCCTCGATGCCGTACAGGCCCTGGGTCTGCGGCTCGGGGAACAGGGCCCGCTCGTAGACCCACAGGCTCTCGTAGCCGATGCGTTCGGCGGCGCGCGCGACGTCCGGTACGTCGCGGCCGATGTCGTACTGCTGTGCTTGAGGGAGGCTGAGCCCCAGCCGAAGGGTCATCCGTACGCTCCTTTGCGTCGGTCCGTCACAGATGACGTCCCATGCGTCACTGACGGTTCAATCCTCAACTTAACTCGGGTACCCGCGTGGGTCAGATGTACCGCGCGGTGTGGCCGAGATCAGTCCGCCAGCGGCGTGAGCATCATGCGTCCCGCGAGCCCCACGGCCGCGTCGAGCCGCTCCGTGAACTCCTCGGCGACGTCGGGGAACCTGCGCAGCGCCCACAGCGCCCGGGCCGACGACCAGGTGGCGTCCCGCGCGCGCTCCAGGCTCCAGGAGCCGAGCAGATGGGTGAGCGGGTCGGCGATCTGGAGCAGATCGGGACCCGGCATCAGATCTTCGCGGATGCGCTCCTCCAGCGAGACGAGGAGATCACCCACGCGCTCGAACTCGTCCTCCAGATCGACGGGTTCGCAGCCGAGGCTACGACAGGTGTCCACCACGGCGAGCGCCAGATCGTGGCCGATGTGCGCGTTGATGCCCGCGAGCGCGAACTGCAACGGTCGTACACCCGGATGGCGCCGCATCTGGAACAGGGGCCGCCAGCACGCGGGCGCACGCCGCTCGTCCTCGGCCGACTCCACGGCCGCCAGATACCGCTCCGCGAACCGCGCGTCCAGCGTGATCGCCGCCCGCGCGTCCGGGAACCGGCCGCCGTCGATGTGCCGGTCGACCTCCTCCGTGACGGTGAGGTAGACGCGGTTGAAGACGGCGACACCGTCGCGTTCGGGGAGCATCGCTTCAAGGGAGCGCATACGGGAGATGACCGCGTCCACGGCTGTGGTGAATTGTTCGCATTGCGCCATGGGGGCAATGTCCCAGCTTTAGGGTGGCCGCAGTGTCGGCGGGCCCGGCGCTTCCCCAGAACGGGGGACGCGCTCGCTGTGGGGGAGGGGGAGCAGGACCGTGCCAGGCTCACGCGCCCAGCGACTGGCCGCACGCAGGGCCGAGCGCAGGAGGACGGCCCGGCGGAGCGTCATGGTGGTGGCGGCCTCGGTCGTTGCCGCCGTCGGCGCGGCGACCGGGATGATCTCCGCGCTCGAGGACCGCGGGGGCGCCGACGAGGCCGGGCCGCCCCGGGTGACGCGCTCGCCGAGCCTGCAGTCCCTGCCGCTTCTGCCGTCCGCCTCCCCGTCGGTCACGAGGTCCCCCTCGCCGACGTCCGCCTCGCCCACCCGGACGCGGGAGAAGGCCACCGCCACGCCCTCGCCGCCGCGGACCGAGAGGAAGCAGAGCACGGCCGGGGTCTCCAGCCGCCTCTACCGGCACCCCGACTCCCAGGTCCTGGAGTGGGTCCGCGACCACCCCGCCGACCCGCGGCACGCCGTCATCGAATCCCGGATCGCCGCCCAGCCGGCCGCGGTGTGGTTCGCCGATTTCACGCCGGACACCATCACCGCCCGGGTCCGCGCGGTCACCTCGGGCGGCTCGGCGCTCGGGCGGGTGCCGGTGGTCGTGCCGTACGCCATACCGGACCGGGACTGCGGCGGGTACTCCGAGGGCGGGGCGCCCGGCCTCGACGCCTACGACGACTGGATCGACCGGTTCGCCGCCGGGCTCGGCACCGGAGACGTCATCGTCGTCCTGGAGCCCGACTCCGTCGCCCAGGCCGAGTGCCTCTCCGAGGGTGCCCGCGCCGACCGGTTCGCCTCCCTCGCCCGCGCGGGCCGCGTCCTGAAGGCGGCCAACCCCAAGGTCCGCGTCTACTACGACGCCGGCCACTCCGGATGGAACACGCCCGCCCGGCAGGCCCGGTGGCTGCGACAGGCCGGCGCCGCCTCGACCGCGTCCTCCGACGGCGTCTTCAGCAACGTCTCCAACTTCCACACCACACCCGCCGAGATCGCCTACGACCGGCAGGTCCTCGACGCGCTCGGCGGCCCCGCGGGCCTGGGCGCCGTCATCGACACCAGCCGCAACGGCGCCGGTGCTCCGGCGGACGGGGAGTGGTGCGATCCGGCGGGCCGCAAGCTGGGCCGGGCGCCGACGCTGGCCACGGGTGAGGCGCGCATCGACGCCTACCTGTGGGTGAAGCTCCCCGGGGAGTCGGACGGGTGCAAGGGCAGCCCGGGGACCTTCACGGCGTCGTACGCCTACGACTTGGCGCGCTGAGTCCCTTCGTCGTCGTAGGAGGACATGCCCTCGTCCAGCAGGGGCTCCTGCGTCTTGAGGTGGGCCGGGGCGAACGCCCGCAGCGCGTGGTAGCCGGTGATCACGACCAGCGTGCCCAGGGCGATGCCGCTGAGCTGGAAGGTGTCGGTGAACTCCATGGTGACGTTGCCGACGCCGATGATGATGCCCGCCGCGGCCGGCACCAGGTTCAGCGGATTGCGCAGGTCCACCTTGGCGTTGATCCAGATCTGCGCGCCGAGCAGGCCGATCATGCCGTACAGGATGACGGTGATGCCGCCGAGGACACCGCCGGGGATCGCGGCTACGACGGCGCCGAACTTGGGGCAGACGCCGAAGAGCAGCGCGAAGCCGGCGGCGGCCCAGTAGGCGGCGGTGGAGTAGACGCGGGTCGCCGCCATCACGCCGATGTTCTCGGAGTACGTGGTGTTGGGCGGGCCGCCCACCGCCGTGGAGAGCACCGAGGCGGCCCCGTCCGCGGAGATCGCGGTGCCCAGCTTGCTGTCCAGGTTGTCGCCGGTCATCTCGCCGACCGCCTTGACGTGCCCGGCGTTCTCGGCGACCAGGGCGATGACGACGGGCAGCGCCACCAGGATCGCCGACCACTGGAAGGACGGGCCGTGCAGATCGGGCAGGCCGATCCAGTCGGCCTTGCCGACGCCGGAGAGGTCGAGCCGCCAGTGGTCGGTGACCTTGCCGCTCGCGTCGGCCGAGTGGATCCGGCCGAAGATCCGGTCGGAGGCCCAGGAGACGCCGTAGCCGAAGACCAGGCCCAGGAAGATCGCGATCCGGGACCAGAAACCGCGCAGACCGACCACGGCCAGACCGGTGAACAGCATCACCAGCAGCGCCGTCCACTGGTCCTGCGGCCAGTACGTGGACGCCGTCACCGGGGCGAGGTTGAAGCCGATCAGCATCACCACCGCGCCGGTGACGATCGGCGGCATCGTGGCGTGGATGATCCGCGCCCCGAACCGCTGCACGGCGAGGCCCACCAGGAACAGCACCGCGCCGACGACCAGGACCGCACCGGTCACGACCGCGCTCGAACCGCCGTCGGCCCGGATCACCGCCGCGACGCCGACGAAGGAGAGCGAGCAGCCGAGATAGCTGGGCACCCGGCCGCGCGTGGCCAGCAGGAAGATCACCGTCGCGACGCCCGACATCATGATCGCCAGGTTGGGGTCGAGCCCCATCAGGACCGGCGCCACGAACGACGCGCCGAACATCGCCACCACATGCTGGGCGCCGAGCCCGACCGTACGGGGCCAGGAGAGCCGTTCGTCGGGCCGGACGACCGCTCCGGGCGCGGGGGTGCGTCCGTCGCCGTGCAGTTTCCAGCGGACGCCGAGATCCATGGTGCGGTTTCGCTTTCGTCGTGCGGGTGGGTGTCCGGACCATTGTCAGGGACACCGGAGACGGTGCCGGCCCGGGCCCATCAGGGATGCTGAGCGCCCGCTTAGGATGGTGGGAGCCATCCCGTACGCCCCAGGAGACCCACCCGTGACCGCCGAAGCCCCCGTCGCGCCCACGTCCTACGGCCGACTCGTCCCCGTCACCGTCCACTTCGACGACCTGGACGCGCTCGGACTGCTGCACAACGCCCGCTACCCGCTGATGGTCGAGCGGGCCTGGGCCGAGCTGTGGCAGGAGCACGGCTTCCGCTTCGAGGGCGACTGGGTCGCCGCCGGCGATGCCTGCAACGCGGTGAAAGAGCTGCGCATCGGTTACGAGACGCCGGTCACCAGGCCCGGCGTCTACGCCGTCCACCTCTGGCTGGAACGGCTCGGCAACACCGGGCTGACGTACGGCTTCCGGTTCTGCTCGGCCGACGGCTCGGTGACCTACGCCCACGGCGCCCGGGTCCTGGTCCGGCTGGACGCCGGGACGCTGCGCCCGGCGCCGTGGAGCGAGGGCTTCAGGGCCGCGGGTCGGGAACTGCTGCGTCCGGTCGGCTGACCTTCGGGCGCTCACGGTCGCCGGCCCGCAGAACGCGAGCGAACACGACGAGTCCGAAGGACAGCACGGTGACCAGGCAGAACGACACCACCAGGCTGGTGGCCTGGGCGATCCCGCCGATCGCGCTCGGGGCGATCAGCCCCGAGGTGTAGGTGATCGTCGCGACGCCCGCGATGGCCAGCGAGGGGTTGGGGCCGCTGCGGCCGGCCGCGGCGAAGCACAGCGGCACGACCACCGCGATGCCGAGCCCCAGCAGTGCGAACCCGGTCATCGCCAGGGCCGGCTGGTCCGAGACGATGATCAGCAGTCCGCCGAGCGTGGCGAGGACACCGCTGAACCGGACCGTGCGCACGGAGCCGTAGCGGTCCACCACCTTGTCGCCGACGAGCCGGGCGATCGCCATGGTGAGCGTGAACCCGGTCGTGCAGGCCGCCGCGAGACCCGCCGAGGTGTCCAGCTGGTCCCGCAGATAGACCGCCGACCAGTCCAGGCTCGCCCCCTCCGCGAACACCGCGCAGAACCCGACCGCGCCGATGAGCAGCGCCGACCTGGGCGGCAGCGCGAACCGGGGCGGCGGCTCCTCGTCCTCGGCGGGCTGGAGGTCGAGCACCCACTGACAGGCCGCCACACCGAGCAGCGTGAGCGTCACCGCCGCGAGCGCGTGGTGCAGCCGGGCGTCCGAGCCGAGGTGTGCCGCGAGCGTGCCGGCCGCCGAGCCGATCAGGGCGCCGGCGCTCCACATGCCGTGCAGGCCCGACATGATCGACCGGCCGAGCCGGGTCTCGACCTCGACGCCGAGCGCGTTCATCGCCACGTCCGCCATGCCGGCCGTGGCGCCGTAGACGAACAGCGCCAGACACAGCGTCAGCAGGTTGGGGGCGAGCGAGGGCAGGATCAGCGCCAGCGTCCACAGGGCGATCAGTCCGCGCAGGGCGTTGCGGGCACCGAAGCGGTGGGTGATGCTGCCCGCCAGCGGCATCGCCACGGAGGCGCCGAGCGCGGGGAAGGCGAGCGCGATGCCCAACTGGCCCGCGCTGACGCCGGCATGGTCCTGGATCCACGGCACGCGCGTCGCGAACGAGCCGGTGACGGCGCCGTGCACGGCGAAGACGGCGGCCACGGCATACCGGGCTCGCCTCACTTCGCGCAGGTCGTAGACCATCCCACTCATTGTGCGGCCCCTCCCGGTCTTCGCTTTCGCCTGAGTCGGCCGTAAACTATCAGGAACCCTGCCTGATAGATAGAGTGTTTTCGCGGCCACCCGCTGCCGTGCCCCGCACGGCCCGGCCGATCTGGAAGGATCCCGGCATGCCCGCATCCCCGAGCACCGCCCGGGCCATCAACGACCGGCTCGCCCTCCGACTGCTCCAGCAGCAGGGCGCGTTGACGGCAGGACAGCTCAAGCAGCTGACCGGACTGTCCCGGCCGACCGTGGCCGACCTCGTCGATCGCCTCACAGACGCCGGCCTGATAGCGGTCGTCGGCGAGGCCGGCGAGCAGCGCCGCGGCCCGAACGCCAAGCTGTACGGCATCGTCGCCGACCGCGCCCAGCTGGCGGCCCTGGACGTCCGTACCGAAGGTGTCTCGGTGCTCGTGTCCGACCTGGTCGGGACCGTGCTCGCCGAGGCGTCGGTGCCGATCGGCGGCGACACCGGGACGGGTCCGGCGGTGGAGCAGGCGGTGGCGCTGGTGGAACGGGTGGTGAAGGAGGCCGGGGCGGACCGGCTCCACACGGTGGGCATAGGTGCCCCGGGCCTGATCGACCCGGCGAGCGGTGAACTGCGCGACTCCAGCGGCCTGCCCGAATGGCACCGCAGCCTGGTCGCGGCCCTTCAGGAACGGCTCCCCGAGGCCCGCGTCAACGTCGAGAACGAGACCAACCTCGCCGCCCTCGCCGAACAGCGCGACGGAGTGGCGGCCGACCGGGACACCTTCGTCCTGCTGTGGCTCGGCCACGGCACCGGCGCTGCGGTCGTCCTCGACGGCGCCCTGCGCCGCGGCGCCTCCGGCGGCACCGGCGAGATCGGCTTCCTGCCGGTGCCCGGGACGACGGGGCTGCCGTCGGCGGTGGACTGCGACGGCGGTTTCCACTCGCTGGCGGGGTCGACGGCGATCGTGGAACTCGCAAAGTCGTACGGCCTGCCGGTCGAGGACGCCGCCGCGTCCGGGCCGCTCGCGGCGGGGGTGGTGGGGAGCGCCGTCGCGCTGGTCGCCGGGACCGCTGGCCGGCCGGAGCGTGCCGGGCCCTCGGACCTCACCGGCCCGGCCGAGCGCTTCCTGGACACCCTCGCCGACCGCCTGGCCATCGGCGTCGCCTCGGTCGTCGCCATCCTCGACCCCGGCTGTGTGGTCCTCGGCGGCGAGGTCGGGCAGGCCGGGGGAGAGGTGCTCGCCGCGCGGGTGGAGGAACGGATCCGCCGGATGTCGCCGCTCGCGACAGTGGTGCGGCCCAGCGGCCTGGGCGGCGGCGCCGTCCTGCGCGGCGCACTGCTCACCGCACGGGACGCGGCGCAGAACGAACTGTTCGCGCCGCCGGACCGCTGACCACGGGAGAACCGGGCAGGCCGACGGCACACGGGCCTTGCCGGCGCAGGGTCAGACGCCCCGCGCGCCCCCGACCCGCCGCCCCAGATACTCCTCGAACGTCCCCTTGCCCACCGCATGCTCCGGCGCCAGATGACCGCCCGAGCGGAAGCTCCGGTACGCCTTCCCCCACAGCGGCACGTTCACGACCAGCCGCCTGCGGCCCGCGGCCTTGAAATAGGCGCGGGCCAGCGAGTCGAAGCTGCGGACCTCGGGTCCGCCCATGTCGGCGACCCGTCCGGCCGGAGCCGCCACGGCCAGCTCGGCCAGCCGGTCCGCCACCTCCGCGACCTCGACGGGCTGGTCCGGCACGCCGGACGGGATCAGCACGACCGGCACCTTGGCCAGGGCTCCGAGCACCTTCACCACCAGGTCGTGGAACTGGGTCGCGCGCAGCACGGTCCACTTGAGCCCCGACTCCTCGACCATCCGCTCCACGGCGAGCTTGGCCTTGTAGTAGCCCAGCGGCACCCGGTCGACGCCGACGATCGAGATGTACACCAGATGCCGTACGCCGGCCTTCCGCGCCGCCGCGATCAGCTGTCCCGCCGCCTCCTCGTCACCACCGTTCGTCGAGGTCGCGCAGTGGACGACCGTGTCCACGCCCGCCATCGCGGCGTCCAGGCCGGGACCGCCCTTGCGCAGGTCGACGGCGTACGGCTGGGCGTGCCGGCTGAGCACCCGCACCTCGTGGCCGTCCCCGCGCAGCCGCTCGGTGACGAGCCGGCCGAGCGTGCCGGTGCCGCCGGTCACCAGGATCGTGGTCATGCTGTTCAGTCCTCTCGGACGCCGGGCGCTCCCGGGCGGAGCGCCCCCTCGCCGACTAGGGACCGGGCACCCGCGCGAAATGTGACAGCCCGGAACCCGCCGCGCGCTCGGGCCGGTCTACGCCCGCGCCAGCTGCCGGCCCACGAACTCCAGCTTGTCCGGATTGGCCACGGCCCGCACGTGCCCGATCAGCCCGTCCCGCACGTCGAACGCCATCACCGTCATCAGGGTGTCGCCCGCCCAGACGGCCACCGCGGCCGAACCGTTGACCTCGGCGAGCGTGAAGTCCACACCCGCCAGGAACGTCCGCGACGCACCCGCGAGGAAGCGGGACACCTTCTCCCGGCCCTCGATCGGCCGCCGTGCCGCCGAGACCTTTCCGCCGCCGTCGCTCGACCAGACGACGTCGGCCGCCAGCAGCTTCTCCAGCCCGCTGAGGTCACCGTCGCGGGCCGCCGTGAGGAACGACCTGACCAGCTCCTCCTGCCGTTCGGGAGTCGACTCGAACCGCGAGCGGTCCTCACCGACCCGCCGTACCGCGCGCCGGTAGAGCTGCCGGGAGTTCGCCTCGGTCAGATCCAGCGCCTCGGCGATCTCCCGGTGGCCGTAGGCGAACGCCTCCCGCAGCACGTACACGGCCCGCTCGGTCGGGGTCAGCCGCTCCAGCAGCACGAGCATCGCCAGGGACACGGCATCCCGCTGCTCGGCGGCCTCGAGGGGGCCGAGGGCGCCGTCCGAGGTGGCCACAGGCTCCGGCAGCCAGGGGCCGACGTACCGCTCGCGCCGGGCGCGAGCGGAGGTCAGCCGGTTGAGGCAGAGGTTGGTGACGACCTTGGCCAGCCAGGCCGACGGATGCTCGATCGTGTCCCGGTCGGCGCCGCTGAAGCGCAGATAGGCGTCCTGGACGGTGTCCTCGGCCTCCTCCGCGGAGCCGAGCAGGCGATAGGCCAGGCCGAACAGCCGCGGGCGGTGTGTCTCGAACTCTTCGGCGGTCGCGCTCGTCATGCCCTCACCCTGCCAGAGGCGCCGCGGGCACGAGTTGGGAGACCCGGCGGCGGGCAAGGGCCGTCGTCACCGCCGCCGGGCCGTCTGCGGGGGGCTCCAAGGGAAGAGGGATCCGAGGACGGGGAGGTTCCCGCACAGTAAAATGGACTAGACCATAGCGTCAATAGGTATGGACCAATCTCAAGGGCATTTCCGCGCAAGGGAGTTGGGGGCCCGGCCGGCCGTCGTAGAAGTCCAGCGCAAGGGCCTGTGAGCCACCCCACACCCCTCGCCCGTATGGACACCGATCAGGCGTGGCACACTGGCCCTGTACCAGAAGCAGCGCACTCCGGGGTCGGTGAAAGTCCGAACCGGCGGTTACAGTCCGCGACCCGGTCGCCTCCAGCGGCCGGTTGACCAGGTGAAATTCCTGGACCGACGGTTAAAGTCCGGATGGGAGGCAGTGCGCGGCGGGCGGGCATTCGTGCGCGCCGCCGTACCGGTTCGTCCATGAGGCGAGCCCTGTCCGGCGTCGCCCCCGGTGTCCCTGCCCGTACATTCTGTCGTCATCGACAGCCCCGGAGTCCGTGCCCCTATGTGGCAGGAGGACCCGGGAAGTGTTCACCGGAATCGTCGAAGAGCTGGGCGAGATCACCGCCGTCGAGACCCTCGACGACGCCTGTCGCTTCCGACTGCGCGGCCCCGTCGTCACCGACGGCGCGAAGCACGGCGACTCCATCGCCGTCAACGGCGTATGCCTGACGGTCGTCGACCACGAGGGCGACGAATTCACCGCCGACGTCATGGCCGAGACCCTGAACCGCTCCAGCCTGGGCGTCCTCTCCGTGGGCTCCCGCGTCAACCTGGAGCGCCCCATGGCCGTGGGCGAGCGCCTCGGCGGGCACATCGTGCAGGGCCACGTCGACGGCACCGCCGAGGTGCTGGAGCGCAAGCCCTCCGACAACTGGGAGATCGTGAAGATCTCGCTCCCCGCGGACCTCTCCCGCTACGTGGTCGAGAAGGGCTCCATCACCGTCGACGGCATCAGCCTCACCGTCGTCGACGCCGGACCCGACTACTTCACCGTCAGCCTGATCCCCACCACCCTCGACCTGACCACCCTGGGCCTGAAGCAGCCCGGCGACCCGGTCAACCTCGAGGTCGACGTCATCGCCAAGTACGTCGAGCGGATGCTCGGCGACCGGGCCCTCGGCGACCGGACCTCCTCCGAAGGGGAGACGGCGAAGTGAACTCGCTGAACTCCGAGGCCTTCGTCCTGTTCGACCAGCACATCCTCTGGTCGGACATGATCGGCAACCTCTTCGGCCTCGCCGCCCTCGCCCTCGGCTGGCGGCGCTCGATATGGACCTGGCCCGTGCAGTTCCTCGCCGGACTGATCCTGTTCGCGGCGTTCTTCGGCCATCTGACCGGCAGCGCCGGCAAGCAGGCGGTCGTCATGCTGGTCGCCCTGTACGGCTGGTGGCAGTGGCAGCGCGGGAAGGGGCAGGCCGAGGACGGCCACATCAGCGTCCGGTTCGCCACCTGGCGCGAGCGCGGCGCCATGGTCGCGGCGGCCGCCGCCGGCACCGTCGCGGTGGCGCTGCTCTTCAAGGCGTACCCCACCCTGTCCTGGGACCCCTGGCCCGACGCCTACATCTTCGTCGGCACCATCGTCGCCATGTACGCCCAGGCCCGCGGCATGGTCGAGTTCTGGTTCGCCTGGCTGCTCGTCGACCTGGTCGGCGTGCCCCTGAACTTCGCCAACGGCTACGCCTTCTCCGGCTTCGTCTACGTCATCTACGGCGCACTCGTCCTGTGGGGCATGCGCGACTGGTGGCTGCGCTCCCGCAACGACGCGCGGCCCGTCCTGGAAGGAGCGCCGGCATGACGACGGCACCGACCCTGTACCGCACCGAGGACATCGAGGACGTCGAGGACCTGACCCTCGACCCGGTCGAGCGCGCCATCGCCGACATCGCGGCCGGCCGCCCGGTCGTGGTCGTCGACGACGAGGACCGGGAGAACGAGGGCGACCTCGTCATCGCCGCCGAGCACGCGACCCCCGAGATAGTCGCGTTCATGATGAGCGAGTGCCGCGGCCTGATCTGCGCCCCCATGGAGCCGGACGAGCTGGACCGGCTGGAGCTCCCGCAGATGGTCCAGGACAACACCGAGTCGATGAAGACCGCGTTCACGGTCTCCGTGGACGCCTCGGCCGCCCACGGCGTGACCACCGGCATCTCGGCCTCCGACCGCTCCACCACCCTCCAGCTCCTCGCGAGCGGCAAGGCGGAGCCGTCGGACCTCGTCCGCCCCGGCCACATCTTCCCGCTGCGCGCCCGCCCCGGCGGCGTCCTCGTGCGCAACGGCCACACCGAGGCCGCCGTCGACCTCGCCAAGCTCGCGGGCCTGCGCCCGGCCGGCGCCATCGTCGAGATCGCCGGGGAGGACGGCGAGATGCTGCGCCTGCCCGAGCTGATCCCGTTCGCCCGCAAGCACGGCCTGACGATCATCTCCATCGAGGACCTGATCACCTACCTGCGGGAAGCCGAGCACCCGAAGCCCGTGCGGCAAGAGCCCGCCCCGGGCCGGCCCACGATCCGCCGCGAGGCCGAGGTCCATCTCCCCACCGCCCACGGCACCTTCACCGCGTACGGCTACCGCTCCACCGTCGACGGCGTCGAACACGTCGCCCTCGTGCACGGCGAGCTCGGCGACGGCGAGGACGTCGTGGTCCGGATCCACTCCGAGTGCCTGACCGGCGACGTCTTCCACTCGCTGCGCTGCGACTGCGGCCCCCAGCTTCAGGCGGCGCTGGAACGCATCCAGGACGAGGGCCGCGGAGTCGTCGTCTACCTGCGCGGACACGAGGGCCGGGGTATCGGTCTGATGTCCAAGCTGCGCGCCTACGAACTCCAGGAGCGCGGCCGCGACACCCTCGACGCCAACCTGGAACTCGGTCTGCCCGCCGACGCCCGCGACTACGGCGCCGGCGCGCGGATCCTGGCCGACCTGGGCGTGCGCAGCGTGCGCCTGCTGACCAACAACCCCGACAAGTCCGACGCGCTGCGCGGCCACGGCATCGAGGTCACCGAGCGCGAGCCGATGCCCGTGCAGGCGGGCGAGCACAACCTGACGTACCTGCGCACCAAGCGGGACCGGATGGGCCACGACCTGCCCTGGCTGGACACGGCCCCCGAGGCCCCGGCCCCCCTGTCCACCTGCACCAACCAGTAACAGCACACCGAGGAGACGCAAGAACGTGAGCGGCAAGGGCGCACCGGAACTGTCCGTACGCAATGTGGGCGACCTGCGGGTCGCGGTCATCGCGGCACAGTGGCACGAGAAGGTGATGGACGGACTGGTGGACGGCGCGCTGCGCGCCCTGCACGACCTGGGCATCGACGAGCCGACCCTGCTGCGGGTCCCCGGCAGCTGGGAGCTCCCGGTCGTCGCCAAGGTCCTCGCGGGCCGCGGCTACGACGCGATCGTGGCCCTCGGGGTCGTCATCCGCGGCGGCACCCCCCACTTCGAGTACGTGTGCCAGGGCGTGACCCAGGGCCTGACCCAGGTCTCCGTCGAGACCGGCGTCCCCATCGGCTTCGGCGTGCTGACCTGCGACACCGAGGAGCAGGCCCTGGACCGGGCGGGCATCGAGGGCTCCAACGAGGACAAGGGGCACGAGGCGGTGACGGCCGCCGTGGCCACCGCGGCGACCCTCCGCTCAGTATCTGAACCCTGGCGCTGACGAAAGCCGTATGTGGCATAGGCTGAGCGTCACCATGTCCAAGAAGACGTTCGAGGAGCTCTTCACCGAGCTCCAGCACAAGGCCGCCCACGGCGATCCCGCCACCTCCCGTACCGCCGAACTCGTCGACAAGGGCGTCCACGCCATCGGCAAGAAGGTCGTCGAGGAGGCCGCCGAGGTCTGGATGGCCGCCGAGTACGAGGGCAAGGAAGCGGCCGCCGAGGAGATCTCGCAGCTGCTGTACCACGTCCAGGTGATGATGGTCGCCCGCGGCATCTCCCTCGACGACGTGTACGCCCACCTGTAAGCCACCCGCCGCAAGAAACCTCTCAGAGCAAAGGAAGCCGACCTCATGCTGCGCATCGCCGTCCCCAACAAGGGTTCCCTGTCCGGCCCTGCGGCGGAGATGCTGCATGAGGCCGGCTACCAGCAGCGCCGCGAGTCCAAGGAGCTGCGGATCGTCGACCCCGGCAACGACGTCGAGTTCTTCTACCTGCGCCCCCGCGACATCGCCATCTACGTCGCCTCCGGCCAGCTCGACATCGGCATCACCGGCCGTGACCTGCTGATCGACTCCGACGCCGACGCCGAGGAGATCCTGCCGCTCGGCTTCGCCCGCTCCACCTTCCGCTTCGCCACCAGGCCCGGCACCGTCGGCGACGACCTGGCGGACCTCAAGGGCAAGACGGTCGCCACCTCCTACGAGGGCATCGTCGCCAAGCACCTGGCCGACAACGGCATCGACGCCTCCGTCGTCCACCTCGACGGCGCCGTCGAGACCGCCATCCAGCTCGGTGTCGCCCACGTCATCGCAGACGTCGTCGAGACCGGCACCTCGCTGCGCAACGCCGGCCTGGAGGTCGTCGGCGAGCCGATCATGAAGTCCGAGGCCGTCGTCATCCGCCGCGTCGGCGCGGACGCCGAGGACCCCAAGGTCCAGCAGTTCCTGCGCCGCCTCCAGGGCGTCCTGGTCGCCCGGACCTACGTGATGATGGACTACGACTGCCGCGTCGAGCAGTTGGAGAAGGCCGTCGCGCTGACCCCGGGCCTGGAGTCGCCGACCGTCTCGCCGCTGCACAACGAGGGCTGGGTCGCCGTCCGCGCGATGGTCCCGGCCAAGGAAGCCCAGCGCATCATGGACGACCTGTACGACATCGGCGCCCGGGCCATCCTGACCACGGCCATCCACGCCTGCCGCCTGTAGAGAACGCGTCTGTAGAGAACACAGAGATGTCCGAACTGCCTGCTCTTCCCGTCACGTTCCGACCGGGCCGCACCCGGGCCGTCCTGCTCACCGCGGGCGTCGCGATCTTCGTCGTCATCACGGCCGTCGCGCTGCTCCTGGAGAAGCTCGGCCCCGGTGAGCGCCTCAGCTTCATCCTCACCGGCGCGCTCATGTTCGGCGTGCTGGCGATGCTGGCGCGCGTGAAGGTCGTCGCCGACGAGTCCGGGGTCACCGTGGTGAACATCGCCACCCGGCGCCGGCTGGACTGGGCCGAGATCCTCCAGGTGAACCTCCGTCCGGGCGACCCCTGGGTGTTCCTCAACCTCAGCGACGGCACCAGCCTGCCCGCGCTCGGCATCCAGCCGGGCATCGCCAAGCAGCACGCCATCGCCGACGCGCGGGCCTTGCGGGCGCTCGCCGAGGCCCATGGCATCAAGGAGCCCGAGGACCACGAGGGCTGACTCGGCGGCGTCCACCCTGCCGTAAATCGCGATGTCTTGATTAATCTGTTGGCGGAGGCGTTTTCGTGACGCCTCCGCCACTGATGTTCCCCACGGTCTTCAGAGGCCCCCCTGCTACCCGAGGAGTGATTCCTTCCAGCGATGGACGGATCGTCCTGTAGTACCTGCGCCGCCCCCACCCGACATACCGGGGCGGCCGCGTCATGAGCATCCCCCTGCTGCTACTCGCAGCCGCGTTCCTGCTGATCCTCGCCAACGGCTTCTTCGTGGCCGCCGAGTTCGGCCTGGTCACCGTCGAGGCGACGGACGCCGAGAAGGCGGCCGCCGAGGGCGACCGCCGGGCCCACCGGGTCGTCGAGTCGCTCAAGGAACTGTCCTTCCAGCTCTCCGGCACCCAACTCGGCATCACCATCACCTCCCTCGTCGTCGGCATGCTCGCCGAACCGGCGCTGGCGGAGCTGCTGGGCGGCCCGTTCACCGCGATCGGCATCCCCGAGGGCGCGGTGTCCGGGGTGGCCGTCGTCGTCGGCATGCTGCTGGCCTCGGCCGTGCAGATGGTGATCGGCGAGCTCGTGCCCAAGAACTGGGCGGTGTCCCGACCGATGCAGGTCGCGCGCTTCGTCGCCGGCCCGCAGCATGTCTTCGCGCGGCTCTTCCGCCCGGTGATCGCCGGGCTGAACGCCGTGGCGAACCGGCTGGTGCGCGCACTGGGCATCGAGCCGGCCGAGGAGCTGGCCTCCGCGCGCACCCCCGGCGAACTGGTGTCCCTGGCCCGGCACTCCGCCCAGGCCGGCGCCCTGGAACAGGACACCGCGGACCTCTTCGTCCGGACCCTGTCGCTGGCCGAGCTCACCGCGCAGCACGTCATGACCCCGCGTGTGAAGGTCAGCGCGCTGCAGTCGTCGGCGACCGCCGAGGACGTGGTCAACCTCACCCGCGCAACCGGTCTGTCCCGATTCCCGGTCTACCGGGAGAAGATCGACGAGATAGTCGGCATGGTCCATCTGAAGGACGCGCTGGCGATCCGTTCGAGTGAGCGGCTGCGCACCCCGGTCGGCCGGATCTCCCGCCCGGCGCTGCTCGTCCCCGAGACCCTGCCGGTCCAGCCGCTCCTCGCCCAGCTGCGCAGCGAGCAGCCCATCGCCGTCGTCGTCGACGAGTACGGCGGCACGGCCGGCGTGGTCACGCTGGAGGACATCGTCGAGGAGATCGTCGGCGAGGTCCGCGACGAGCACGACGGCCAGGACCTCCCCGAACTCGCCGCGGCCCCGCCGGAGGACGGCCGCCCCGCCTGGGACGCCGACGGCAGCTGCCGGGTCGACATCCTCCAGCGCATAGGACTCGACGTGCCCGAGGGGCCGTACGAGACCGTCGCCGGCCTCGTCGCCGACCTGCTCGGGCGTATCCCGGCCGTCGGCGACCGGGCGGAGCTGCCGGGCTGGCGGCTGTCGGTGCGCCGGGTCGGCCACTACCGCGCCGAACGCGTCCGGCTGGTGCGGACGGGGTCCGTGGTGGAGGTCGCCCGATGAGCGTGCTCCAACTCGTCTTCGCCGCACTGCTCGTGCTCGCCAACGGCTTCTTCGTCGGAGCCGAGTTCGCTCTCGTCTCGGTGCGCCGCAGCCAGATCGAACCGCTGGGCACGGCCCGCGCCCGCCAGGTCCTGTACGGCCTGGAGCGGCTGCCGCAGATGATGGCGGCGGCCCAGTTCGGCATCACCGTCTGCTCCCTGACGCTCGGCGCGGTCGCCGAACCGACCGTGGCGCATCTGCTGGAGCCGGTCTTCGAGTGGGCCCATCTGCCGGACGGCATGATCCACCCGCTCACCTATGTCATCGCGCTCGCCGCAGTGGTCTTCTTCCACCTGGTCATCGGCGAGATGGTGCCGAAGAACCTGGCCATGGCGGCGCCGGAGAAGGCGGCGCTGTGGCTCAGCCCCGGCCTGGTGTGGTTCGCCCGCTTCTGCAAGCCGATCACCGTCGCCCTCGGCGCGGTCGCGCAGGCCATCCTGCGGCTGTTCCGCGTCGAGCCCAGGGACGAGATCGAGGCGGTCTTCACCAGCGAGCAGCTCAACCGGCTCGTCGAGGACTCCGGGCAGGCGGGTCTGCTCGACCCCGAGGAGCAGGAGCGTCTGGAGGACGCCCTGGAGCTGGGCTCCCGCCCGGTGACGGACGTCCTGCTCGGGCGCGAGTCCCTCGTCACCGTCAGCCCTTCGGTCACTCCCGGCCAGATCGTCGCGCTCACCGCCCGCACCGGGTACTCCCGCTTCCCGGTCGCCGCGGAGAACGGCGCCTTCATGGGCTATCTGCATGTGAAGGACGTACTGGACCTGGAGGAGTCGGAGCGTGCGGTGCCGCAGCAGGTGTGGCACCCGATGACGACCCTGCGCTCGGAACTGCCCCTGGACGACGCCCTGACGGTGATGCGCCGCGCCGCGACCCACCTCGCCCAGGTGGCCGACGCCTCCGGACGGGTCCTCGGCCTGGTCGCGCTGGAGGACGTACTGGAGCTCCTGGTGGGCGAGGTACGGGACCCGGCGCACCGGGAGCTGCCCGAGGTGCGGGTCACCGCGCCGCGGGTCGGCAGCGGGGAGCCGGAAGAGGCACTGGCAGGTTGATCAGGACCCGGGACCGCGGGATCCGTCACATGGCCGACGGATCCTGCGGGCCCCGGCCCGACAGCACCTCGCCGTACGCCTGCATCAGATCCGGCAACCGGAGCGTCGAGAGCTCGTCCCGAGTCAGCGCGCCCGGATAGGTCGTGAGCCGCAGATCGCGGTACGCGCAGCTCTTCTCGTACAGCGTCCGCAGGAACCGCCCGTTGCCCAGCTCGTCGATCCACCCCTGGTCGACCACATGCCCGGCGATCGACCGCAGCTCCTCCAGGGCCTCCTCGTCCCACACGTCGCCGTTCTCGGCGGCGAGGACCTCGCCGATCGAGGTCAGTTCGAGGGGGCGGTACGAGGGGAAGTCGACGCGGGTCGTGAAGCGCGAGGACAGACCGGGGTTCGCGGCCAGCAGCCGGTCCATGCCCTCGGGGTAGCCGGCGAGGATCACGACCAGGTGGTCCCGGTTGTCCTCGGCCCGCTTCAGCAGCACCTGCAGGGCCTCGTCGCCGTAGGCGTCGCCCTTGCCGTAGCCGGTGTTGGAGAGGGAGTACGCCTCGTCCACGAACAGGACACCGCCGAGCGCGGAGTCGATGAGCTCATTGGCCTTCACGGCCGTCTGGCCAAGGTACTCGCCGACCAGATCGGCCCGCTGGGCCTCCACGAGATGGTCGCCGCCGAGCAGTCCGAGGGCGTAGAAGACCCGGCCCAGGATGCGGGCGACCGTGGTCTTGCCGGTGCCGGAGGGCCCGGAGAAGACGAAGTGCCGTTTCGGCGGCTGCACCGGCAGCCCCTGCCCGGCGCGCAGCCGGGCCATGTTCAACTGGGCGGACAGCGCCTTGACCTGGCGCTTGACGGGCTCGAGACCCACCATGCGCTCGAGCTCGGCGAGCGCCTCCTCGAGTAACGCGGGGTCGGTCGGCCCGGCGGGCAGCGGCTGCGAGGACACGGCGGTCTTCTCCCGCACCGCCGGATCCACCGCCGACGGCAGCGGTCCCGTGGGCGGCAGGTCGGGATCCGACAGCTTCAGGTCTCGTCCCTCGGTGCCGAACAGCGGGTCGAGTCCGTCGGCCATGTCCTGCCCGAATCCGGTGAGCGTGATCGCCGCGAGGTCGGTCGGGTCGTCGTACCCGTCGCCCTCGGCGATGGCCGCGAGCCGGGCCGAGGTGTCCATGAAGGCGGGGTCGACACGGTGCACGGCGCGGTAGAGGGGGAGGGCGGCGGCCGAGCGGCCCGTGCCCTCGTGCGCCCGGGCCAGCCAGTAGCGCAGCTCCTTGCGCTGCGGCTGCTCGCTGCGGCACCGCATCAGCGCGGCCGACAGCAGCGGTTCGGCCTGCCCGTACATCTCGAGGCGTACCCGTGCCATCCCGCCGAACAGGCCCGCCTCGATGCCGAGCAGCGGATCGTCGAGCAGTGGTTCGGTGTGCCGTACCAGTTGCTCCCAGTCCTTGACCAGATAGGCGCGGCAGGCGTGCAGGAAGCGGACCTGGTGGTCGGTGTCCACGGGCGGGAGCCCGGCGAGCGCCCGGTCCAGTTCCGGGACGTGCCGGCCGTCCAGCCAGTGCGAGGCGTGCGCCAGCAGCAGGTCGCGCGGGCTCTCCAGGACCGGTTGCACCCACCAGCCCAGCCAGTACCAGGAGTTGAGCGTCCGGCGGTGCCGGGCGCGCTGTTCCCCGAAGCGGTCCCGGTGGCGGAACATCCGCAGCAGCGCGGTCGTCGTGTCGACGCGCAGCGCGTGCAGTCCGAGCCAGCCGTCGGCCATCCCGGGATCGATCCGCACAGCGGTGCGGAACTCCTCCTCCGCCTGTGGATACGCCCCCATCGTGTAGGCGTCCACACCTCGCAGCCAGGCGAGGTCGGCCGGGGCCTCGGGGCCCTGCGTGCCGAAGTCCATCACGTCCCCCACAAACCGTGCCCCCGTCGGTTGGCCGACCACTCGCCCGCCGGCCGCCGGATTCGAACCGCCGTACCGCGGACCGGAGTTGCAGTGGTGCGCAGAGCAGCCGTCCGTAGGTCGCACCGAGGGCATCGTACCTGCGAGGGCATGGCCCGCCCCAGGGTGCCGCACCGGCCGTTTGGCGAGGTGGGAGCAGATCGGGGGAGTACGCGCGGTGACCGAGCGTGAGCAAATCACGTCGCTCGGCGCCCGAAATGAGGAGTCAGGGCAGAACGAAGCCCCCGATCACGGGGGAACAACCGGGGGCTTCGCGACTGCGGGCGGTCTCGAATGACCGCACATTGAGAACGTAAGTCCTGTACGGCCCCCGGGTCAAGCCGAGTTGAGGCACTCCGGGAACTTGTCCGAGGGGGCTCTTCACAAGTTCAGCACATTGCCGATGGGTCGTCACCGTGTGTGATGGACTGGTCCGGTCCAACAGTCCCGACAGGCCCAGGAATCACCTCATATCCCTTGCCGCACTGCCGAACCAGAAGGTCGGCGAACGGCCGCGAAGGGTCCTCGGCGAAGTGACTCAGCTCCGCCCTGACCCACCCCTCCCAGAACTCCCGCTGCTCCTCCCCGTCCCGCGAGCGACCTCGTGTCCACGACTCCTCGTGCGCCACGTCCATCCACAGCAGCCGGGCGAGGTACGGGCGCAGAGCCCGGCGGCCGGCGCCCACGCCCTCGACGACGATCACCGGCGCGGGCGGCAGGGCGACGGGTGCCCTGAAGCGGCGGGCCCGCCAGTCGTAGGGGGTGTAGTGGGCGGTGCGGCCCCCGGTGAGCGGCGTGATCACCTGGGCCAGCAGACGGTCCGTCCATGCGAACAGCTCGTCGTGGCTGGCGATGTCGTCGAGGTGCAGCACCGGGGCGTCGTCCAGCTCCCGGGCCAACCGCCCGGCGAACGTGGACTTTCCGGACCCGGCGTGCCCGTCGACGCCGATGAGGCGGACGGGGCCGCAGGACGGGGGGAGGCGGCGGAGCCGCGCGGCGAGCTCGTGAATCGTTTTTCCTGAAAGCTGGTCGGGGTTGGGCATATTTCGTTGGAACATTCTAGTAGTGGGTGAAACCGGATGGGGCGGGGGATCCGTGGCGGGAAGAGAAAAGGTGTCGCTTTGAACTAGCCGGTGGATCTCCGCAATGCCGCCGAAAAACTCCGGCCACCACAGTGAAATCCGCGTTCCGGTTGAGGCCCACGCTGAGTAAGGTGCCAGGTGCGCAACTGTGAGGTGACGTAACGGGGATGGGCTGGGACACATGGCCGCGGGGTTATTCGAAGGGCAGTATGTCTGGCATCCGGCGGCCGATGACCGCGTGCTGGCGAGCGTATGCGTCGATGTCCGGGCCGGGCGTTATCTCAGCTCCCGCGACGCCCTGGCCGAAACCCGCGGTGCCTTCGCCCTGCGCGCCCACCGCTCCCTCGTGCTCGCCTCGGAGGCCGCCGACTCCGACCTCGTCGAGCGCTGGCTGACCGAGGAACCGGGCCCCGAGGCCGCCCTGATGTGGGCGCGGGTCGCCGTGCTGCGGGCGTTGCGCGCGGCCGACGTCCGCGACCCGCGCACCGAGGCGCTGGAGCGGATAGCGCTGGCCGCCTGCGAGCGGGCCACGACGGTCGACCCCGCCGATCCCACGCCCTGGGTGGCCAAGCTCGCCATGGCCCGGCTGCACCGGCTGCGCGACCAGGCACCGCGCGGGCTGCTCACCGCGCCGCCCGGTCCGTGGCGCCTGTTCGCGCACGTCCTGTCCCTGGACCCCTGGCACCGCGAGGCCCACCACCGCTTTCTGGCCTGCTTCTTCCCCCGCTACGGCGGCTCCGTGACCGCCGCCTGGGACGTCGCCGCCTTCCTCGGTCAGCGGGCGCCCGCCGATTCACCCTTGCGGCTGCTCCCGCTGGTCGCCCTGGTGGAGTGCTACGACCCCACCCAACTGCTCGCCGACCGCGTCTGGGAGCAGCCGCAGTGGCGTTCGACCGCGCTGGAGATCCACCAGAGCTGGCTGCCCGTGGTGGCCGGCTACCCCTTCACTCCGGTCCTCGACCTGGCTTACCTCGCACACGCCATGGTCATGGCCGGGTGCGAGGCGCAGGCACGCGCCGTCTTCACGGCGATGGGCCCCTACGCCTCGCGCATGCCCTGGTCCGTCTTCGGCGACCCGGCCGAGCAGCTGTCCCGGGCGCGTCGCGCCTGCGGGCTGCCCGTACCGGCCGCCTGACGGGCCACCACCCCCCACCGAGAGAAAGGTCCGGCCCGTGTCACACCGGATATCCGCCCCGCGTGCCCGAGCACGCGGTGGAGCGGATCCGCACGCGCTCGACGACGACGCCACACTGCATGCGATGGGTTATCCGAGAAAACTCACGCGACGCTTTCAGGCGTTCGACAATTTCGCCATCTCATTCACCATCATCAACATCATCTCAGGTATCTTCTCGGGCTTCGGGTTCGGTCTGAACGCGGGCGGCCCGAGCATTCTCGTCTTCGGCTGGATAGGCGTTTCCATCATGGTGCTCTTCGTGGGGGCAGCCATGGCGGAAGTCGCCTCCGCCTATCCGACGAGCGGCGCACTGTATTTCTCCGCCGGGAAACTCGCCAAGCGTCACAAGGGCGCCTGGTCGTGGTACACCGGCTGGCTGAACTTCGTGGGCCAGGTCGGCGGCACGGCCGCCACCGGGTACGCCGCCGCCACCTTCGTCCAGGCCCTCATCACCCTCCAGTGGCCCTCGTACGAGGCGACCGGCCACCGTACGGTGCTGATCACGGCCCTGATCATCGTGCTCCAAGGCCTCGCCAACACCTACACCGTTCAGCTGGTCGCCGTACTGAACAGGATCTCCGTCTGGTGGCTGCTCGGCGGACTCGTGGTGATCGTGACGGCACTGATCGTCATTCCCGATCACCATCAGCCGGCCTCGTATGTCACGCATTTCGCGAACAACACCGGTTTCACGAGCGCCCTTTACGGCGGCATGCTCGGACTGCTCGTCACCAGCTGGACCTTCACCGGCTTCGACGGCAGCTTCCACATGTCGGAGGAAACGGTCCGGGCCACGGTCAACGCGCCGAAGGGGATCACGCGGGCGATCGCATACTCGGCAATCGCGGGACTGCTGCTGATGCTGGCACTGGTCTACAGCATTCGTGACTACGACCGGGTCGCGGGCGCCGACGCACCGCCGGTGCAGATTCTGATCGACGGGCTCGGAGTCGGCGGCGCGAAGGCACTGCTGCTGATCGTGATCGGCGCGATGCTCTTCTGCGGCCTGGCCAATCTCACCAGCAACACCCGGCAGATCTTCGCTTTCTCCCGGGACGGCGCCATGCCGGGCTCGCGCTGGTGGCACTCGGTCTCGCCGCGCACCCGCACCCCCGTCAAGGCGGTATGGCTGGCGGTCGGCTGCTCGCTGACGCTGGTGGTGCCCGGCTGGTGGTCGCACACCGCGTTCACGGCCATCGTCAGCGTCAATGTCGTCGGGCTCTTCCTCGCCTACGCCGTCCCGATCCTGCTCAGGCTGCGGCTCGGCGACGAGTTCCAGCCGGGCCCCTGGCACCTGGGCCGCTGGGGACGCCCGGTCGGCATCGTCGCGGTGACCTGGATCCTGGTCAGCAGTGTCCTCTTCATGCTGCCGCAGGCCTCACCGGTCACCGTCGACTCGTTCAACTACGCGCCGGTCGCCCTGGCCGTGGTCCTGGCCGTGGCCACGGTGTGGTGGTTCACCACCGCCCGACGCCGCTTCCACGGCCCGGTCAGCTACGGCCGGCCCGACGAGGTGGCGGCGATGGACCTGGTCTGACGTACCGTCATCGGTCCCGGTGCATGCCGTCGCGGCGGTGTGCACCGGGGCCGCCGGCCCGCTCATGTCGCCCCGCCCGCAAGGGGGTTGGGGCTGCGGGCCCCGCCCGGGTCACGCCAATGGTCGACACCAATATTCGTAGCCACGCCAGGGGCCGAAGTGCTGGCAGAGGCTGCCCCTTGCGTTCATAGTTGGCGGACAGCCGTGCACAGGATCCGCCCTACTCGGACACCTGGGGGTCTTCCGCCCATGAGCAGAGCCGAACAGCCGTCCCGCAGAACCGTCCTCGCCGCCGCGGTCGCCGCGGCCGTCGCCGGCGGCACGGGCCCGGCCGCCGCCGACAGCACCGCCGAGACCGCCGCCGATGCCGCGCCCCCCGGCGACGCCCGGGCCCGCACCGTCGACAACCGCGCCTGGACCACGTACCGCGACTGGCGCTGCGGCACCGCCCAGGGCCTGCGGGCCGTCTCCGGCCGCCGCCCCGGCATCGTGATCACCGCGCCGGCCGGCTCCGTCGACTACACGGACCCCCACACCGGCCGGACCGCGACCTGGGAGTACGCGACCTGGACCTCCCCGGTCCACCGGCTCGACGTGCCCGCGACCGAGGCGATCGCCTCCTGGAACGCGCACACCCCCGACGGCACCTGGCTCCAGATCGAGCTCGAAGGCACCTACTCCGACGGCACGGCGACCCCCTGGTACGTCCTCGGCCGCTGGGCCGCCGGTGACCAGGACATCCGCCGGACCTCGGTCGACGACCAGAGCGACGGCAGAAGCAGCATCTGGACGGACACCTTCGCCATCGACGACCCGGCGACCGGGCTGCGGCTGACCGCGTACCGGCTGCGGCTGACCCTGTACCGCAGGCCCGGCACCCGGCTCACCCCCAAGGTCTGGCGGGTCGGCGCGATGGGCTCCGACGTCCCCGACCGCTTCACCGTCCCGGCCTCCACCCCCGGCCTCGCCCAGGAGCTGACCGTCCCGCGCTACTCGCAGGAGACCCACGTCGGCCAGTACCCGGAGTACGACAACGGCGGCGAGGCCTGGTGCAGCCCCACCTCCTCGCAGATGATCGTCGAGTACTGGGGCGGCCGTCTCACCCCGGAGCAGATGTCCTGGGTCGACCCGGCCTTCGCCGACCCGCAAGTCTGCCACGCGGCCCGGTTCACCTACGACTACCAGTACGAGGGCTGCGGGAACTGGCCGTTCAACGCCGCCTACGCCGCGACCTTCGACGACCTCCAGGGCGTCGTCACCCGACTCGGCTCGCTCACCGACCTGGAGACGCTGATCGCGGCCGGCATCCCGGCCATAACGTCCCAGTCCTTCCTGAAGGAGGAGCTGACCGGGGCGGGGTACGGCACCGCCGGCCATCTGATGACGGTCGTCGGCTTCACGGCGGAGGGCGACGTGATCGCCAACGACCCGAACTCGGCGAGCAACGAGGCAGTGCGGCGCGTCTACAAGCGGCGCGAGTGGGAGAACATCTGGCTGCGGACCAAGCGGTACAACGCGAGCGGCAAGGTCGTCTCCGGCACGGGCGGCGTCTGCTACCTCTACTTCCCCGCGTGCCCGAACCCGCGCCAGCGCAGGGCGCTCGCGGCCGTGGGCGTCCTGTGAGCAAGGTCTCCGCCGCATAAGCCGTTCCCGATGGCAGGGTGGGCATATGACCACGCACTCGGCCACAGCCGCCCGGGCCGGCACCGGCGGACCCAAGCCGGACGGCCCGAAGATCCTCGAGCACGTCCTGGGCTGGACCCTCGTCGTGGTCGTCGCCATGCTCGTCACCCAGCTCGGTCTGCTGTGAGCTGACCCACACGGCAGCCCTTGTGCGGACATATACCGACCCTGTTGTTCATGGGCGCCTCAGAGTCGTTCAGACTCGAACGGGTGCCTGGTGAAGGTCTGCCATACTGCCGATGTCCCACAGCCCGTTGAACAACAGGGTCTAAATTGAATATTAGTCAACAGCGCGACACGGCCCGTCCCCGGGCACGTGGCACCGAACGTTCGGTGGCGCGCCGTGCCGAACTCATCGCCATCGGGCGGAAGCTGTTCGCCGACACGTCGTACGACGCGCTCTCCATGGACGACATCGCACGCCAGGCCCATGTCGCCAAGGGGCTCATCTACTACTACTTCCAGTCCAAGCGCGGCTACTACCTGGCCATCATCCAGGACTCCGTCGCCGACCTGGTCACCTATGCGGCGAGCGGCATCGAGCTGAACGCGGTGGACCGGGTCCACCGCACCATCGACAGCTATCTGCGCTACGCCGAGCACAACCAGGCCGCCTACCGCACCATCGTCAGCGGCGGCGTCGGCTTCGACGCGGAGGTGCACGCCATCAGGGACGGCGTGCGCGAGGCGATCGTCGCGACCCTCGCCGAGGGGGCGTACGGCAGGACCGACATCGCCCCGGTGGCCCGCATGGGCCTGCTCGCCTGGGTGTGCAGCGTGGAGGGTGCCACCCTCGACTGGATAGACCACCCCGACCTGCCCCGGGACACCATGCGCGAGCTGCTGGTGAAGATGCTCGGCGGCGCCATGCGCTCCATCGAGGAACTCGACCCCGCCTACCGGGCCCCGGAGCCGGCCCGCCGGGACCGGGCCCCGGAGCCGGCCCGCCGGGACGACTGACCCGGGGTGTGCGCGTGGGGCGGAGGTCTCGTGGTCCTCCGCCCCAAGCCCCCCGTGGGACCGGCTAGTTGATCGCCTTGATCAGCTCACCGTTCGCCGTGTCCCCGCTCAGCTCCCAGAAGAAGGTCCCGCCCAGTCCCTGCTGGTTCTTGTACGTCATCTTCGTGCCGATGGTCGCCGGAGTGTCGTAACTCCACCAGTTGTTCCCGCACTTGGCGTAGGCGGTGCCGCCCACTGTCCCGGTCGTCGGGCACTTGGTCTTGAGAACCTTGTAGTCCTCGATGCCCGCCTCATAGGTACCGGCGGCCGCCCCGGTCGCCGTACCGCCGGGCGCCGCCTGGGTGACGCCGGTCCAGCCGCGGCCGTAGAAGCCGATGCCCAGCAGCAGCTTCGACGACGGGATGCCGAGGCCCTTGAGCTTGGCGATGGTCGCCGAGGTGTGGAACTGCGCCTTCGGGATGCCGGAGTAGGAGTTCAGCGCCGAGTGCGGAGCCGTCGGACCGGTCGCGTCCCAGGCCCCGAAGAAGTCGTACGTCATCGGGTTGTACCAGTCGACGTACTGCGCCGCGCCCGCGTAGTTCGCCGCGTCGATCTTGCCGCCGCTCGTCGCGTCGGCCGTGATCGCCGCGGTGACGAGATTGCCGGAGCCGAACTTGGCGCGCACCGCCGACATCAGGTTCTTGAAGGCCTCCCGGCCGCTGGTGTCACAGGTGGCACCGCAGGCGTTCGGGTACTCCCAGTCGATGTCGATGCCGTCGAAGACGTCCTTCCACTTGGAGTTCTCGACCAGGTCGTAGCAGGACTGGGCGAACGCGGCCGGGTTGCGCGCGGCCTCGCCGAAGCCGTTCGACCAGGTCCAGCCGCCGAAGGACCACAGCACCTTCAGGCCCGGGTGCTTCTTCTTCAGCTCACGCAGCTGGTTGAAGGTGCCGCGCAGCGGCTGGTCCCAGGTGTCGGCGACGCCGTCCACGGACTCGGCCGCGGTATAGGTGCGTTCGGTCGCCGCGTAGGAGTCGCCGATCGCGCACTTGCCTCCGGTGACATTGCCGAAGGCGTAGTTGATATGGGTCAGCTTGGCCGCCGAGCCCGAGGTCTCGATGTTCTTGACGTAGTACTTGCGGTCGTAGGTGCCCCATTCGGTGAAGTAGCCGACGACCTTGGAGCCGGCGGCGAGCTTCGGTGAGGCGGCGGGTTCCGCGGTTGCGGTGCCCGCGCCGGCCAGCAGTCCGGCGCCGAGCACGGCCGCGCACGCGGCGGAGACGAGCGCCATCAGCCGGGCGCGGGGGCGGTGCGTGAGGTGCATCGGGTGTCTCCTCGTGGGGGAGAGGGGAGCATGTGCCGATTGGCATGGACGCGATGATGCGTTGATCCGTCACGGTAGGAGGACTAGACCAGTACGTCAATGGTTCGGACCAATTTTGGAAGCGTTGATGACGTGTCGGACACTTCTTGAAGTGAGCGGTCGTTAACTGGTGACTCGGTGCCTCCGATCGGGCATACTCACAGCGCACAGCCGCTGGTCAGCAGCTTCCGAGACCCGGGAATGCGAGCATCGGCCCGGCGCCAGTGAGACCCGGCGGAGCCGCCCCACCCAAGGCGTGCGTCCGCCGATGTGCCCGACAGGGAGGATCGTCGTCATGCCCGACCGCGCCCCGCAGCCGGTGGATCGTCAACTGCCCACGGACGAGGCCCGGGATCTGATCTCGCTCGTCCGCGACATCGCGCAGCGCGAGATCGCCCCGAAGGCGGCCGAGGAGGAGGACGCCGGACGCTTCCCGCGCGAGGTCTTCACCCTGCTCTCCGAATCCGGACTGCTCGGCCTGCCGTACGACTCCGAGTACGGCGGCGGCGACCAGCCGTACGAGGTCTACCTCCAGGTCCTCGAAGAGCTCGCCGCGGTCCGCCTCACCGTCGGCCTCGGCGTCAGTGTGCACACCCTGGCGTCCTACGCGCTCGCCACCTACGGCACCAAGCAGCAGCAGGTCGAGCACCTCCCCGCGATGCTGGGCGGCGGGCTCCTCGGCGCGTACTGCCTCTCCGAGCCGGCGTCCGGATCCGACGCGGCCTCGCTGCGCACGAAGGCCGTGCGCGACGGCGAGGAGTGGGTCATCACCGGCACCAAGGCGTGGATCACCCACGGCGGCATCGCCGACTTCTACACCGTCATGGCCCGCACCGGCGAGGACGGCCCGCGCGGGATCAGCGCGTTCCTGGTGCCCGCCGACGCGCCCGGCCTGAGCGCGGCGGCGCCCGAGAAGAAGATGGGCATGAAGGGATCGCCCACCGCCCAGGTCCACTTCGACGGCGTCCGGGTCGGCGACGAGCGACGCATCGGCGACGAGGGCCAGGGCTTCGCCATCGCCCTGTCCGCGCTCGACTCCGGCCGGCTCGGCATCGCGGCCTGCGCCATCGGCGTCGCCCAGGCGGCGCTCGACGAGGCGGTGACGTACGCGACCGAGCGCCGGCAGTTCGGCAAGCCGATCGCCGACTTCCAGGGCCTGCGCTTCATGCTCGCCGACATGGCCACCCAGATCGAGGCGGGCCGCGCGCTGTACTTGGCGGCCGCGCGGCTGCGCGACGCGGGGCGGCCGTTCGCCAAGCAGGCGGCGATGGCCAAACTGCACTGCACCGACGCGGCGATGAAGGTCACCACCGACGCCGTCCAGATCCTCGGCGGGTACGGATACACCGCGGACTTCCCGGCCGAGCGCTACATGCGCGAGGCCAAGGTCCTCCAGATCGTCGAGGGCACCAACCAGATTCAGCGGATGGTCATCGCCCGTCACCTAGCTGGTCCCGAGGGACGCTGAACTGGCCGTGCTTGACCGTCGGCGCCGCGAGCCGGATCCACTCCGGGTCGTGGTGCCCGGGCAAGGTGCGGCCCCGGTCGGCCCACATCCGCATCAGATCGCGGTAGATCGGCGGATCCGGCTGCTGCGGGGGTGCCGGCGGCTGAAGCGTTCCTGCGGGCCGGGGAACGAAGACGCGGCGCTGGGGCCCGGTCCCGTAGTAGGTGTGGGGCATACCCGGGCAACGCGGAGGTGGCGGGACAAGTCACCGCCGGTCGGAATCGGGCGTGAGTTCACCCGCGTCCGGTTCCCTCTCTGGTCACCCGAGGCTGTCTGACGTACCGTCAGCCCAGCCCGCGTCCAGGGAGGTTTGCCGTGACCGACGACGACCGCCCGGTACCGCTCGACGAGTACCCGGTGCACCAGGTGCCCCTGTCCATGAAGCACGTCGCCACCGGCGACCGGAACGCCTACGACCGCTGCATCTTCCACGTCCTCGACCACGAGGGGCGCGCGCTGCTCATCCTCGGTCTCGGGGTGTACCCGAACGCCGGGGTGATCGACGCCTACGCGACCCTGCGGGTGGGGGACACCCTGCACGCCGTACGCGCCTCGGACGCGCTCGGCGACGACCGGATGCGGCTCGCCGTCGGGCCGCTCAGGATCGAGGTCGAGGAGCCGCTGAGCCGACTGCGCCTCGTCGGCGACGACGACTCCCTGTCGTACGACCTCACCTGGACCGCCGACTTCCCGGCCCTGTGGGAACCCCATCACGTCCAGCGCCGCGGCGACCGGCTCACCCTGGAGGGGCGCCGATTCGTGCAGGCGGGGAGCGTGACGGGTGTGATCCGCGCCGGGGGCGAGGAGTTCCGGGTCACCGAGGCAGGCTGGACCGGGACCCGGGACCGCAGCTGGGGTGTGCGGCCCCTCCCGGGGGAGGAGGGCGGACGGCTCGCCGAGGAGTACCCGACGGAGGGCTTCCACTGGATCTGGTGCCCGGTCCGCTTCGAGGACCGGTTCCTGATGGTGATCCTCCAGGAGGACGCCGACGGACACCGCTCGCTGAACGAGGCGACGCTGGTCCGCCCCGGCCGCCGCGACACCCAACTCGGCTGGCCGCAGGCCGAGATCACCTACCGCCCGGGCACCCGCCACCCCGAACGCGCCCTCATCCACCTCGGCGACCTGCGCAAACCGCAGGAACTGGAGGTGGAGATCCTCACCTCCTCCCCGCTCGCCGTCGGCGCCGGCTACCCGCCCGCCGACGACTGGCAGCACGGCACCTGGCGCGGGCGCGGCTGGACCGACCGGCGCACCTACGACCTCACCGAGCCCCACCCCCTGGCCGCGTACGGCGTCACCGACCACGCCGCGCGCTTCCGGCTGAACGGCCGGACCGGCCACGGCATCCTCGAGCACGGCTCGTTCGGGCGGCACGACCCGAGCGGCTTTGCGGACTTCAAGTCGGTCGCACCCTAGGGGGATGGCGTCATGGCAGCCACGGCACCGCGCCCGCGCACCACCACCCGCGATCCGGAGGAGCTCACCCGCCGTCTCACCGCCTGGCTCCGCACCAGGCTGCCCGGCGCCGAGGCGGCCGGCGTCACCGTCCCCGAGTCGAACGGCCTGTCCAGCGAGACCCTGCTCTTCGACATCCGGCATCCCGAACGCCCCGCGCACGCCTGCGCGTTGCGGCTCGCGGCCGATCCGGCGGCGTACACCGTGTTCCCGGTGTACGACATGCCGCGCCAGTTCCGGACGATGCGCGTCGTCGCCGAGCACACGGATCTGCCCGTGCCCAGGGTGCTGTGGCTGGAGGAGGACCCGGGTCCGCTGGGGGCGCCCTTCTTCGTCATGGAGCGCGTCGAGGGACGCGTGCCGCCGGACGTCATGCCGTACACCTACGAGGGCAACTGGCTGCACGCGGCGACCGACGAGGAGCGCGAGCGGCTGGAGGGGGCCACGGTCGACCTGTTGGCCCGGCTGCACGACCAAGTACCGCGGACGGCGGCGGAGTTCCTCGCGCTGCCGGGCGCGGGCGACGCCCTGCGGCGGCACGTCACGGCCCAACGCGCGTACTACGAATGGGTGGTTGACGGACTCGCCCGTTCACCGCTGATCGAGGACGCGTTCGACCGGCTGGAGGACATCTGGCCCCGCGATCCGGGCACACCGGTGCTCAACTGGGGCGACGCGCGCATCGGGAACGTCGTCTACGACGGGTTCGCCCCGGCGGCCGTCCTGGACTGGGAGATGGCGGCCCTGGCCCCGCGCGAGGTCGACCTCGGCTGGACCGTCTACCTGCACCGCTTCTTCCAGGACCTCACGGTCGCCTTCGGACAGCGCGGACTGCCGGAGTTCCTGCGCCGCGACCGCGTCGAGGCCCGCTACGCCGAGCTCACCGGCCACATCCCGCGCGACATGGACTTCTACACGCTGTACGCCGCCCTGCGGCACGCCGTCGTCATGCTGCGCATCGCCTACCGGCAGGCCTACTTCGGCGAAGTGGCCGTCCCGGCCGACCCGGACACACTGATCCTGCACCACGGCAGCCTGCGAGCCATGGTGCAGGGCAGCTACTGGAGTTGAGCGAGGCGCGAACGGACGGCGTACGCGCTCAGGCGGCCTGACGCCGCATGACCGGAACCCTGATGGGCCGTGAGCCCGGGCCGCCGACGTGCGAGAAGGGCTGGGTCCGCCAGTCCAGTCCCTGAGGAAGCGTCAACAGCAGGGCGGTGTCCTGCTCCTGGGGCTCGTCCGACGCGTCGGCGGAGCGGGCCTCCCCTGCCCGGCGGCCCGTGCCGGCGCAGACCGTGAGGCCGAACGGGTTCCACGGCGAGGCACACAGCGCGTGCTCCGGCAGGACCTCCTCGTCCGCCAGCAGGGCGATGGGCTGCGCGCAGTCCGGGCAGATCACCCGGTACATCTCGAAGGTGTCGTACGCGTCGAGTTCCTCGTCGTCCTCCACGGCGTCGGGTTCGACGCCCTCCGGAGCGGGCTCGACGACCAGCTGCTGCCGCTTGGGCGTGGTACGACCAGGGCGCTTAAGACTCTGCATGGGATTCTCCCCCTCGGGCTGGGCCGTGACGGCACTGCGGCCTCGACCACAGCAAGCACTTCCCGCCTCGGTTCGGCATTAATCACGGGTACATCACGGAGCCTGTTCGGGGCCTGTGGCCTTCGTCACATGCCGCCCGCAGGTGCCCGAGGCGGCCGATTTGTCCCTCAGGTGGCTCACAGACGGCCGCGCCCCACATCACAAACCGGGCATGACCTGCGCTGCTGAGGTATCCGATGAGATCAGCCGCACTGTAGGTTCTTGCGCCATGGAGGAGCTGGACCGACAAATCGTGCAGCTGCTCGTCAAGGACGGGCGGATGAGCTACACCGACCTGGGCAAGGCCACCGGCCTGTCCACGTCGGCCGTGCACCAGCGGGTGCGCCGGCTGGAACAGCGCGGCGTCATCCGCGGCTATGCCGCGGTCGTCGACCCGGAGGCCGTGGGGCTGCCCATGACGGCCTTCATCTCGGTGAAACCGTTCGACCCCAGCGCCCCCGACGACATCGCGGACCGGCTCGCCGACGTGCCCGAGATCGAGGCCTGCCACAGCGTGGCGGGCGACGAGAACTACATCCTCAAGGTCCGGGTGGCCACGCCGCACGAGCTGGAGGAGCTGCTGGCCCGGGTGCGGTCGTTGGCCGGGGTGTCCACGCGGACGACGGTTGTGTTGTCCACGCCGTACGAGGCCCGGCCGCCGAAGGTCTGATCGCCGGTTGTTCTTCGGCCGCGGGTTGTCTGTGGCTGGTCGCGCCCGCGCGGCGGAGCGGCATATCGATACAGCCCCGCGCTCCTTGGGGGGCGCTATGGGCGGGCCCTGTTCAGAGGGCGCCGGCGTGAGGCGCGAGACTGTTCTCCATGAGTGAGTCCAACGCCCAGCCGAAGACCGTCCTCCTGCGCCGAGGCGAGGTCCACAGCCCCGCCGACCCCTTCGCCACCGCGATGGTCGTGGAGCGCGGACAGGTCGCCTGGGTCGGATCCGAAGGGGCCGCCGACGCCTTCGCCGAGGGTGTGGACGAGGTCGTCGACCTGGACGGCGCGCTGGTCACCCCCGCGTTCACCGACGCCCATGTGCACACCACCGCCACGGGCCTCGCCCTGACCGGCCTCGACCTGTCGGGCGCCCCGTCCCTGGAGGCGGCACTCGCCCTCGTACGGGACTTCGCCGCCGCCCGCCCGCACGACCGCGTCCTGCTCGGCCACGGCTGGGACGCCGCCCGCTGGCCCGGTGGCCGTCCGCCGACGCGCCCCGAGCTCGACGCCGCCACCGGTGGCCGCCCGCTGTACCTGTCCCGTATCGACGTCCACTCCGCGGTCGTCACGACGGCCCTGCTGGACATGACGCCCGGCGACCTCGGCGCCGTCGACGGCCCCCTCGTCGCCGACGCCCACCACGCGGTCCGCGCCACCGCGCTGGCCTCCCTCACCCCGGCCCAGCGCGTCGAGGCCCAGCGCGCCGCCCTGGCGCACGCCGCCTCCCTCGGGATCGGCACCGTCCACGAGTGCGGCGGGCCGGACATCTCCTCCGAGGACGACTTCACCGGCCTGCTCCGGCTCGCCGCCGAGGAGGCCGGGCCGCGGGTCGTCGGCTACTGGGCCGAGCAGGACGTGGCCAAGGCGCGCGCACTGGGCGCGCTCGGCGCGGCCGGAGACCTCTTCGTCGACGGTGCCCTCGGCTCGCACACCGCCTGTCTGCACCAGCCGTACGCCGACGCCGCCCACACCGGCACCGCCTACCTGGACGCGGCCGCCGTCGCCGCCCATGTCGCCGCCTGCACCGAGGCGGGCCTGCAGGCGGGCTTCCACGCGATCGGTGACGCCGCCGTCACCGCCGTCGTGGAGGGTGTGCGGACCGCCGCCGAGAAGGTCGGCACGGCCCGCGTCCGCGCCGCCCGGCACCGCGTCGAGCACGCCGAGATGCTCACCCCCGAGGCGGTGGCCGCCTTCGCCGAACTGGGTCTGACGGCCTCGGTGCAGCCCGCCTTCGACGCGCTGTGGGGCGGTGAGGAGGGCATGTACGTCCAGCGCCTCGGCGCCGAACGCGCCCGTACCCTGAACCCGTTCGCGGCCCTGCTGCGCGCGGGCGTCCCGCTCGCCTTCGGCTCCGACAGCCCCGTCACGCCCCTCGACCCCTGGGGCACGGTCCGTGCCGCCGCCTTCCACCACACGCCCGAGCACCGGGTGTCGGTGCGCGCCGCGTTCACGGCGCACACGCGCGGCGGCTGGCGGGCGATCGGACGCGACGACGCGGGTGTCCTGACGCCGGGCGCGCCCGCCGACTACGCCGTGTGGCGCACCGACGAACTGGTGGTCCAGGCCCCCGACGACCGGGTCGCGCGCTGGTCCACCGATCCGCGCTCCGGCACCCCCGGCCTGCCCGATCTCACCCCGGGCCGTGACCTGCCGGTCTGTCTGCGCACGGTGGTGGGCGGACGAACGGTCTTCGTACGGCCGGGCGAGTGATCTCCCGGGGTGGCGCGAAGCCGATCACCGCGCGCCGTCCCGTCGCGCGACCTGCGTATCCTCTGCGTTGACCAGCGGAAGAGGCGAAAAACCGCAGGTCAAACGGCTGTTGACAGGCGGAGGTCCGAGGCCGGTAGGTTCGGCGGAGTCCACCACCGGACGCCCGACCGGGCAACCGCGGAACTTCCGGGAGTCCGTCGCAACGCCGCTGGGTCAGGGACGGTGTGCCGCACCGGGCACCGCCACTGGGAGCCAGGCTCAGCGCTCGCGCGGCGACGACGGAACTTTCCGGCCGGTCGGGGAGGTGTGACCCGGATGGGGCCCGGGCGCTCAGTAGACAACGGCTTTCGGTCGACCCGCAGCCAGCGGGTCCCAGGTCGGCCCGAAGGGCGCCGGGCCCCCATCCGCAGCGTGCGTGCTCCGGACCCACGGGCCGCGCGAAAACCCGCACTCGCCCCGCTCTTGTGGATTCGGCACCGCCATACGAACGTGCTGTCACGTCAGCGCAGGCCGCGACCACTATGGTGGTCCTCTGCGTACGGAGATGAAGGGGCAGCAGTGAACGACGGCGACGGGACCCTCGCGGCACAGGACCGGGGGAAGCGGTTCGGTCCGCTCGGCACGGCGTTGGTGATCATTCCGACCTACAACGAGGCGGAGAACATCAAGAGCATCGTCGGCCGGGTCCGCAAGGCGGTGCCGGACGCGCACGTCCTGGTGGCCGACGACAACAGCCCCGACGGCACCGGCAAGCTCGCGGACGAACTGGCTGCCGAGGACGACCACGTCCAGGTGCTGCACCGCAAGGGCAAGGAGGGCCTCGGCGCCGCCTATCTCGCGGGCTTCCGCTGGGGCATCGAGCACGACTACGGCGTCCTGATCGAGATGGACGCCGACGGCTCCCACCAGCCCGAGGAACTGCCCCGCCTGCTGACCGCCCTCAAGGGCGCGGACCTCGTGCTCGGTTCGCGCTGGGTGCCCGGCGGCCGGGTCGTGAACTGGCCCAAGTCCCGGGAGTTCATCTCCCGCGGCGGCAGCCTGTACTCCCGCGTCGCCCTGGACCTGCCGCTGCGCGACATCACCGGCGGCTACCGCGCCTTCCGCCGCGAGACGCTTCAGGGCCTCGGCCTGGACGACGTGGCCTCCCAGGGCTACTGCTTCCAGGTCGACCTCGCCCGCCGCGCGGTCAAGGCCGGCTATCACGTGGTGGAGGTGCCGATCACCTTCGTCGAGCGGGAGCTCGGGGACTCCAAGATGAGCCGCGACATCCTGGTCGAGGCGCTGTGGCGGGTCACCACGTGGGGCGCGCAGGAGCGGGTGGGCAAGCTGCTGGGCCGCCCCAAGACGACTTCGTCGTCAGAGCCGCAGCCGCAGCCGCAGCCGCAGTCCCAGGCACAGTCCCAGCCGCAGTCCCAGGCACAGCCGCAGTCGCAGGAGCAGCCCCCGCAGGCACAGGCGTAGGGCCCGAGGCGCGGGCGGGCGAACGTCCGCTTATCCCGCTCTGAGCCGCACCCAGGCACACTGGACGCATGACGACTGGCGCTCCGCCCCCTACGTATCCCGCCCGGCCCCGGCGTTCCCGGCTGCGCACCTTCCTGCCGCTGGGGATCGCCGCGTGGCTGGTGCTGGAGATCTGGCTGCTGACCGTGGTCGCGGACGTGACCGGCGGGCTCGCGGTGTTCCTGCTGCTGGTCGCCGGTCTCGTGCTCGGCTCGGTGGTGATCAAGCGGGCGGGGCGACGCGCCTTCCAGGCGCTGAACGAGGCGGTCCAGCGCGGCGGCACCCCCGTCGGCGGCGGTGGCAACGGTCTGATGATGCTGGGCGGCCTGCTGATCATGCTGCCTGGCCTGATCTCGGACGCGTTGGGCCTGGTCCTGCTGATACCGCCGGTTCAGAAGGCCCTGAGCCGCTACGCCGAGCGGACCTTCGACCGAAAGCTCCGCGAGGCGACGCCCGGTTCGTTCGGTGACGCCTTTCAGCAGGCCCGCATTCACCGCCCCGACGGCAAGGTCGTACAGGGTGAGGTCATCCGGGACGAGCCGGGTGACGCCCCGCAGGGGCCGCGGCCGCCGCTGACCGGCTGAGCCGCCGAGGGCCGGGCCCGGCCCTCGGGCCCTCGCCCCCACTTGAGCTCACCCGGAAACGGGCACACGAAACCGCGGGCGCCGTACGTCATCACATGACGTACGGCGCCCGCGGTTGTACGCGTTACCTGGTAAGTCCACCCAAGCCGCGCTGGGACTACGCGGACTTGCGGCTGTCCCGGGGGTGAACCGCGATGTTCATCGCCCCGGAGCGCAGCACCGCAAGACGTTCCTCGAGGACCTCTTCGAGTTCCTCGCGGGTACGCCGCTCCATCAGCATGTCCCAATGTGTACGCGCGGGCTTGGCCTTCTTTTCCTCAGGGCCGTCGCCGTCCACGAGGAGTGCCTGGGCCCCGCAGACCTTGCACTCCCACTCCGGCGGGATCTCCGCCTCGACCGAGAAGGGCATCTCGAACCGGTGCCCCTTCTCGCATGCGTACTCCACGGCCTGGCGCGGGGCCAGGTCGATGCCGCGGTCCGTCTCGTAGCTGGTCACCACGAGGCGCGTGCCGCGAAGAGCTCGCTCACTCATGAATCGTGCCTCCCGGGCTTGTCGCCCACAGGACAGGTGTCGCTGTCGTCGTCATCCGGTCAACGTCCGGTCGGCGGTAAAGATTCCCGTTCCGCGTCACGTTCCGGGTCATGCGTCGCCGTCGTAGCCCGCAGCCTTGCTGACCAATGTCGTACCCACCGGCGCCCGGTTTGTCACATCTGATAGCAGATGTAACCCAGCGTTTCGGCATCTTTGACGCGCAGTAACGGTACGCCTGGCAGGCCAAACGCGTACACTACCGCCCTTTCGCGCGGAACGCTAAATCGTCGTCGGCACCGGATTGCCCGCGGCGCCGATCGCCCTGCGCACCGGAACCCTCGCGAGCAGGACGAACCCGATGGCGAAGAACGCCACCAGGGAGATGATCGCGTCCCGATAACTTCCGGTCAGCTGGTAGGTGAGCCCGAACAGCAGCGGGCCCAGCCAGCTCATACCGCGGTCGCTGAGCTCGTAGGCGGAGAAGTATTCGGCTTCCTTGCCCGGCGGGACGAGATGCGAGAAGAGGGAGCGGGACAGGGCCTGGCTGCCGCCGAGCACCAGCCCGATGCCGGCCGCGAGGACGAAGAACCAGACCGGCGCCCCGGCCGGCAGGAAGTATCCGGCCGCCAGGGTCACCGTCCACGCGACGAGTGAGCCGAGGATCGTCCGCTTCGCCCCGTAGATCCGGGCCAGCCGTCCCATCGTCAGCGCCCCCGCCACCGCCAGCACCTGGACCAGCAGTACGGCGCCGATGAGTGTGGACTGTCCGAGGCCGAGTTCCTCGGAACCGTAGATCGACGCCTGGGAGATCACGGTCTGGATGCCGTCGTTGTAGATCAGATAGGCCAGCAGGAAGGCAAGGGTCAGGGGATGGCGGCGCATGTCGCGGATCGTCGCCGCCAGCTGCCGGAAGCCCATCGCGCCCGCCGGCCCGGTCGCGCGGTCGCCGGCGGAGCGGCGGTCGCGCAGTCGCCGTAGCGGGATGAGCGCCCAGGCGCCCCACCACAGGCCGGCCGAGGCCAGGCAGATGCGGACCGCCGTGCTCTCCGAGACACCGAAGGAGTCGTGCGCCAGGTACAGGACCAGGTTCACGATCAGCATCAGCGACCCCGACGCGTAGCCGAAGGCCCAGCCCCGGGAGGAGACCGCGTCGCGCTCCTCGGGCGGGGCGATCTGCGGGAGGTAGGAGTTGTAGAGCATCATCGCGACCGACTGGGCCGCGTTCGCCACGACCAGCAGGACTCCGCCGAGCAGATAGCGCTCGCCGTCCAGGAAGAACATGGCCGTGGTGGCGGCCGCCCCGACATAGGCGGCGACCGCGAGCAGCGGCTTCTTGCGGCCGGTGCGGTCGGCCGCCGCGCCCACCAGGGGCATCACCAGAACGGCCACGATGACCGACAGGGACACCGAGTAGGCGAAGAAGGAGCCGGCGCGCACCGGTATGCCCAGGGGGTGGACGAACCCGTCCGCGTCCGCCGCCGCCTCGGCGACCGACGTCAGATAAGGGCCCAGGAACACGGTGAGCACGCTCGTCGAGTAGACCGAGCAGGCCCAGTCGTAGAAGTACCAGCCGCGCTGCTCGCGCCGCCGTCCCGCGGCCTCGTCGGCCGCGTCGGTTCGCACGGTATCGGTGCCCACCCCGTGCCCTCGCTTCCCCGTGATGATCCCGCGCGAGGGCGGAGCCGGAGACCGGGTCAGACCCAGGTGCCCCGGTCCTCCATGACCTTGCGCAACGTGTCGATGTGATCGGTCATGATGCCATCGACTCCCAGGTCCAGGAGCCGGTGCATCGCATCGGGATCATTGATGGTCCACACGTGGACCTGGAGCCCGCGCGCGTGGGCGGCACGGACGAAGCGGTGGTCCACCACCTGGATGCCGGACTGGGCCTCGGGCACCTGTGCGGCGACCGCCGAACGGCGCAGCGCGGCCGGCACCCCCCAGGAGCGCAGCCGCAGGTTCAGCACGCCCCGGGTGCCGTACGACGTCGCCAGTCGCGGTCCGGCCAGGCGCTGGGCGCGGATGACTCGGGCCTCGGAGAAGGAACCGACGCAGATGCGGTCCCAGGCGCCCATGCGCTCGATGAGGTCCAGGAAGGGGTGGAGCGCCGGCTCCGACTTGAGGTCGACGTTCCAGCGGACGTCGGGGAAGGTCTCCAGCAGCTCCTCGAACAGGGGCACTGGCTCCTTCCCGGCCACGCGCGCCTGCCGTACGTCGTCCCAGGGCAGGTCGGCGATCCGGCCCGCCCCGTCCGTCACCCGGTCCAGGGTCGAGTCGTGGAAGGCGACGAGCTTGCCGTCGCGTGTGGTGTGGACGTCGGTCTCGATGTACCGGTAGCCCATGTCGACCGCGCGCCGGAACTGGAGCGGGGTGTTCTCCAGGCCGTCCGCCGCCCCGCCGCGATGGGCGAAGGGGATCGGGCCGGGGTGGTCGAGGTAGGGGTGGCGTATCCGCGTGGTGCTCACGGACGCAGTATCGCTCCCCGGGGTTGCCCGGTGGCAACGACCGTGCTGCCGTCGGATGCCGTGGGGACGGCGAACAACCGCAGGAAGAGCTGGGCGAGCGGGCCGATCGACAGCGCGTAGAGCAGGGTGCCGACACCGACGGTGCCGCCGAGGGCGAAGCCCGTCACCACGACCGCGATCTCGATGGCCGTGCGCATCAGACGGATCGAGCGGCCGGTGCGCCGGTGCAGGCCGGTCATCAGGCCGTCCCGGGGGCCGGGGCCGAAGCGGGCGGCGATGTAGAGGCCGGTGGCCGCGCCGTTGAGCACGACGCCGGCCAGGAGCAGCGGGATCCGTACGGCCAGGCCGTGCGCCTCGGGGAGCAGGGCGAGGGCGCCGTCCATGGCGATGCCGACCACGAAGACGTTGGAGACGGTGCCCAGGCCCGGGCGCTGGCGCAGCGGGATCCACAGGAGCAGCACGGCCGCGCCGACGATGATCGAGACGACGCCGATCGTCAGGCCGGTGAGCTCGGCGAGGCCCTGGTGCAGCACGTTCCAGGGTTCCAGGCCCAGGCCCGCCTCGACGAGCAGTGCCGAACTCACGCCGTACAGCGCGAGCCCGGTGTAGAGCTGTGTCAGCCGCCGTATGAGATGCCCTTGCGTGAGCCGCTGTGCGAAACGCCCCTGCGTGGACAAGACGTGCCCCCCTGTGGTGGTAGTGGCCTGATGCATGACACCCTGTGGCTTGGGATGCGATGTCATCCATGGCCAATTCGGAGAAGGTGGACTGGAAATCATGGCGCAGTGGACTTCCGCGGTGGGCGCCGCGCAGCTCGCCCGGCTCCTCACCTCCCAGCAGGATCGCCCCGCAGGGCCGGGCAGCAAACGTCCGCCCGCGTACCGGGCGTTGGCCGACGGCATCCGGCTGCTCGTCCTGGAAGGGCGTGTCCCGGTCGCCGCACGCCTGCCCGCCGAGCGGGAGTTGGCCCTCGCGCTGTCCGTGAGCCGTACGACCGTGGCCGCCGCCTACGAGGCGTTGCGTGGCGAGGGGTTCCTGGAGTCCCGGCGCGGGGCCGGGAGCTGGACCGCCGTGCCGGCCGGGAACCCGCTGCCCGCGCGCGGCCTGGAGCCGCTGCCGCCCGAGGCGCTGGGCTCGATCATCGACCTGGGCTGCGCGGCGCTGCCCGCGCCCGAGCCGTGGCTGACCCGTGCGGTCCAGGGCGCCCTGGAGGAACTGCCGCCGTACGCCCACACCCACGGCGACTATCCGGCCGGGCTGCCCGCGCTGCGGTCGATGATCGCCGAGCGGTACACGGAGCGTGGGATACCGACCATGCCCGAGCAGATCATGGTGACGACCGGGGCGATGGGCGCGATCGACGCCATCTGCCATCTGTTCGCGGGACGCGGTGAGCGGATCGCGGTCGAGTCGCCGTCGTACGCGAACATCCTTCAGCTGATGCGGGAGGCGGGGGCCCGGCTGGTGCCCGTGGCCATGGCCGAAGGGCTGTCCGGCTGGGACATGGACCGCTGGCGGCAGGTGCTGCGGGAGGCCGCGCCGCGACTCGCCTATGTCGTCGCCGACTTCCACAACCCGACCGGCGCCCTGGCCGACGAGGACCAGCGGCGACGGCTGGTCGACGCCGCTCGCTCGGCCGGGACGGTGCTCGTCGCCGACGAGACGATGAGCGAGTTGTGGCTCGACCCGGACCTCGAAATGCCGCGGCCCGTCTGCGCCTTCGACCCCGCCGGGTCGACGGTGATCACCGTCGGCTCGGCCAGCAAGGCCTTCTGGGCGGGCATGCGGATCGGCTGGGTACGGGCGGCTCCGGACGTGATCCGCAGCCTCGTGGCCGCGCGCGCCTACGCCGATCTGGGCACGCCCGTGCTGGAGCAGCTGGCCGTGAACTGGCTGTTCGGCACCGGGGGTTGGGAACAGGCCGTGGACGTACGGCGGGGGCAGGCCCGGGAGAACCGGGACGCCCTGGTCGCGGCCGTGCGCCGGGAGCTCCCCGAGTGGGAGTTCGAGGTACCCGGGGGCGGACTCACCCTCTGGGTCCGCACCGGTGGCCTGTCCGGCTCGCGGCTCGCGGAGGCGGGGGAGCGGGTCGGCGTACGAGTGCCGTCCGGGCCCCGGTTCGGGGTGGACGGGGCCTTCGAGGGGTATGTGCGGCTGCCGTTCACCGTCGGGGGAGCGGTGGCGGAGGAGGCCGCGGTCAGACTGGCCGCGGCAGCCCGGCTGGTGGAGAGCGGCGCGAGCGGGGTGAACGGGGCCGGGGAGTCGGTGCGGCCGTTTGTCGCGTGAGGGCTGAGGGCTGAGGGCTGCGGGGTGAGTGGGCCGCTTTTCACAGGGCCGCTCGTGGTGGCGGAGTGTCAGGTCGTCTCCGCCACCACCGCCTCTGCCGGTACCGGCTCCGGCTGCTGCTCGGTCTTCTCCAGGGGTGGCAGTTGCTCCGCCGCCACCGGCGTCGTGCGCTCCGGCAGGAGTTCCAGGACCGCTTGGCGGTGGGCGTCGCTCGTCGCGTCGTCGTAGGGGTCCGGGGTCGCCGGGACCTGGAGGCGGTGGACGGGGCCGGTGCCCAGGCGGGCGTAGCCGCGGCCGGGTGGGACCTCGGCGACCGGGGTGGTGTGCGGAGGGGCGCCCAGCGTCGACTCCAGTTGCCCGGCCGTCGCGGGGCCGAGTACGACACGCGCGCGTGTGTGCTGCCGTACCGCGTCGGACAGGGCGTCCATGGTGTCCCACTGCTCCGCCACGACCACCGTCACGTTCGCCGAGCGTCCGTGCCGCAGGGGTACCTGGAGCAGGGACTGCGGGTCCTTGCGGTCGTCCGCCGCGGCGAGGTGGGTGAACACGGTCGGGCGGTCCAGCAGAAGCCACAACGGGCGCTTGGTGTCCTCCGGCGGCGGGTTGCCGGCCTGTCGCGCCCGGTTCACGGCGATCAGGCGCCGCTCCGTCTCCGTCGCGGCCCACTCCATGCTCGCCAGCGTCCCGGCCAGGCCGCACTCGACGGCAAGGACGCCGTCCCGTCCGGTCAGACAGGCGTACTCGCCGGTGCTGCCGCCCTCGACGATGACCACGTCGCCGTACTGAAGGGCCTGCAGCGCGATGGAGCGCAGCAGGGTCGAGGTGCCGCTGCCGGGCTGGCCGACGACCAGCAGGTGCGGCTCGGTGGAGCGGATGCCGGTGCGCCAGACGACCGGGGGGACGTCGAGCTGCTGGGCGCCGTGGGTCAGCGGAAGCGTGCGCTGGACCCCGCTGGGGTCGGTGAAGCCGAGGACGGTCTCGCCGGGGGCCGTGACGAACCGCTGGGCGGCGATGTCGGTGGGCAGCGGGGCGAGGACGGTGACCGTGAGTTCGTTGCCCTCCTCGTCCCAGTCGAAGTGGTACTCCCGGCCGCGGCCGGACTTCGTCGTCAGCAGATGCTCGATCCGCGCGCGGGCCTGCGCCTCGCCGTCGGTGAAGTAGGCCGGGTAGCGCACGAGGAGCCGGCTGATGCGACCGGTGCCGTCGAAGTCGAACTCCGGGAATGCCTTCTCCCACTCGCCGCCGTGGGTGTACAGCGGGGCCGGGTCGTCGGCCGCGGAGAAGTACGGGACGAGGGCCTCGTACAGCGCCCGCAGACGTTCCGACTGGGACTCGTCGGGGCCGTCGGGCGCCGCCGGCTCACGATCCCGGCCCTGCCAGGCTGCCGCCGCCATCACGGTGATGACGGCGAGCAGCGGCCCGTACGGCACGAGCACCACGACCAGGATCACAGAGGCCACCAGGAACAGCAGCGGACCGCGCCTGTCCTTGGGGGTCTCGGCCCATCTGCGCCGCCCGGCCGAGGCCAGCCGGCGCAGACCACGGGTGATCGTGATCAGTGGATGGAGGACGTCAGAGGCGCTGTCGCCGGCCGTCCGGGCCAGCTCCCGGCTTCGGGCGAACTGCGCCCGGGCAAGATCCCGGCTCCGGGCGAACTGCGCGCTGCCTGTGCTCAGGATGCGGGGGAGGGGGCGGCGGGCCACTGCGGTCTCCTACAGGTGCGTACGGGCGGATGGGGCGGCGTCAGAACTGGATGCCGCCCAGGAGGCTCGCGAGGCTCTCGCCGCCGGCCTTGATGCTCGGGGCGATCGCCGTGCTTGCCAGATAGAAGCCGAACAGGGCCGAGATCAGGGCGTGCGACGCCTTCAGCCCGTCCTTGCGGAAGAAGATGAAGACGACGATGCCGAGCAGAACGACGCCTGAGATGGAGAGGATCATGTGAGTGCTCCTGGTTCGGTGGGGACAGTCACCATGAGTACTTCCAGGCTCACAGCATGTATCCATACGATAAAAGGTGCAACTGGGTGAAATTCGCTAGATTTCCCTCGGGTGGTGGAGTGTCCTTGACCGGATGAGCTTGGGTGTTGCGTCCCGCTGTGTCTGCGATGATCTTTGCCTTGGACACGCCGGGTCATGTGCCGCGCTAGCCAGTACGCTGGCGAATCACTCGTACGGCCGAGCACCGCTCGCCGGCCGTACCCTTGCTCCCCGCAGCAGCCCGCAGTCCCCCGCAGTCCCCGTGTACGTAGTGAGAGGCGGTCCGGCCGATGACTGATGCCCCCGACCCCGAGGTCGTGGAGCTGGCGACCAAGATCTTCGATCTGGCCCGGCAGGGGCAGACCGAAGCGCTCGTGGCGTACGTCGACGCCGGCGTTCCGGCCAACCTCACCAACGACCGCGGCGACTCCCTGGTGATGCTCGCCGCCTATCACGGCCACGCGGACGCGGTGCGCGCCCTGCTCGCCCGGGGCGCCGAGGCGAACCGCGTCAACGACCGAGGCCAGACGCCACTCGCCGGTGCAGTCTTCAAGGGGGAGACGGAAGTGATCAAGGCTCTTCTGGAGGGCGGCGCCGACCCGGCCGAGGGCACCCCCTCAGCCGTCGACACCGCCCGCATGTTCGCCAAGACGGAGCTGCTCGAACTGTTCGGCGCCCACTGAGCCGAACGCGCTGACCAGCTAAGACACGGAAAACGGGGGAGGCGGTACAGGGCCGCCGAAATTTCGGTCGCGGCAGATGTAAGTGCCGAGTCATCATGACGTCGTGATTCACGGACGCGATGGCCGGGCAGGTGTTGCCGCACCGCGCGGGCCGTGATCGGTCCGCATGGGCCACCGACGAGAGGCAGAGGAACATGGTCTACAGCAAGCAGGAAACGGCGGGCGCCCCGACGTGTTGTCACGCGGCCAGGTGAAGCAAGAACCCCGGTTGCGTCGACGCTTGATGTGAGGCTGTTTCCCATGTTCGAACCGGTCATAGCGCCCAGCGGAACGCTGCTCGGCCTGCTCCAGCGGGGCCGCGGCGACGGCACCCTGCACGCGCTCACCGCCCCGCGGGCCGAGGCGCTCGCGGCTCTGAACCACTGTGTGCTGCGCGATCCCCGCCACGACTGGCAGGTGGAGAACCGCTCCCTGTACTACGCCCGTCTCTACCTCGACCTCAGCGGCGAGCTGGACGAGATCGAGGCCCACCTCTTCGACGTCGAGGACGTTCTCGACACCGAGGAGTCACGCACGGGGCTGGCCCTGGCCGTCCTCGGCCACCTCGCGTCCTACGGCAGGCGCGACGCCCTGGAACTGCTGCGCAGGTACGCCGCCTCGGGCGCCAACTGGGCCTGGGCGCTGGACGAGCTCGCGCTCAGGGACGACGACACCGGGCTGCGCGCCCTCGCCGCGCCCGTGCTCGCCCGATTCCCGGCCGATCCCGAGGGCGAGGCCGAGCTGGCCGCCGCCGTACGGGACGCCTTCGAGCCACGGCCGTGGCGGCTGTGGGCCGAGGACCCGCGTGAATCCATCGCCACGCGCGTGCGTGCCGCTCAGGAGGCCGGCTGTTTCGACCGCTGGCAACGCCAGATGCGACCTACCGGGCCCCGTCCGGGGTGGAGCGTGCAGGCGGTCTTCGAGTGGGCCCAGCAGGGCATGGAGCGCGGTGCCGCACTCCATGTGCCCGCCGCGCGGTGCCTCATGGCCGTCGCCGGGCCCGAGGACCGGCCCGAGATCGTCGCCGCCGCCGAGGACGGCACCGACGGGGCCCGCTGCACCGCCCTGCGCTACCTCGCCGACAGCAACGACCCGGACGCCCTCGATCTGATCGAGGCGGCAGTGGTCACCGGTACATCCGCAGTGGTGGACGCCGCCGTCGACGCCTTCGAGCGGATGCGCAGCGTCGCCGCCGTCGACCGGGCGCGCGGCTGGGCCCGACGGCCCGATCCGCTCGGTGCCGCCGCCGGACGCATGCTCGCCTGCCGGGGCGGAGCCGAGGACAAGGACCTCGTCCTCGCGGCCCTACGAGAGGCCGTACGGGGCGAAGGCCCCGACGCCCCGACGCTGTGGACCCTCGTCGACGGCACCGGACGGCTCGGCATCGCCTGCGCCGCGCCCGTGCTGCGCCATATCTACCGCGAGACCGCCTCGTCCCATCTGCGCTGCCGCACCGCCCGTGCACTGGCCGCCACCGATCCCTCCTTCCCGGCGGGATTCGCCGTCGAATGCCTGTGGGACTGCGAGGAGACGACCCGAGAGATCGCCGCCCGGCACGCCGAGACCGGGGACACACGCGTCGTCGAGCGACTGCGCCGGCTCGCCGCCGATCCGGCCGAGGAGGCCGAGGTCCAGACCGCCGTACGCAGCCGGATCGGACCGGACACGAGCGCCGGCTGAGCGGCACGCGGGACATGTGTTCACCCTGTGAATCTCGCGGAGATCCGCCCGCCGGGTGAACACGGGATGACCCGCGGGTCAGGCGCGCATGGACGCGACCTGACCCGCTCGGGTGCGCAGCGGAACGCTCATGGGACGTTTGTCGTTCGGAAAGATCCACTTTGACGCGGCCACGTCCAGCACGGCGACAACACCGGTATGCGTGTCGTCATCGTGACCGAATCCTTTCCCCCCGATGTGAACGGCGTGGCCCACTGCGCGCTCCAGACCGCCCGACACCTCGTCGATCGCGGTCACGCGCCCCTCGTCGTCGCACCGGCTCCCGCTCCCGGGAACAAGGCAGCCGCCTCCATGGCGCCCTGCCCCGTCGTCCATGTCCCCTCCCTACCGCTCCCCGGCTATCCGCAGGTCAGGGTCGCGCTCCCCAGCCGGCGCCTCGCCGCCGCGCTGATCCAGCACCGGCCCGACATCGTGCACCTGGCCAGCCCCTTCGTCCTCGGTGTGCGCGGCATGGCCGCCGCCGCCCGGCTCGGCATCCCCGCCGTCGCCGTCTACCAGACCGACCTGGCCGGATACGCCCGCACCTACATGGGCGCCGGCGAGGCCGCCGCCTGGCGGCGCATCCGGTCCGTCCACTCCGCCGCCGACCTCACGCTCGTCCCCTCCAGCGCTTCCATGAACGACCTGGAGGCCCACGGGGTTCCCCGGCTCAAGCTGTGGGCACGCGGCGTGGACACCGCCCGCTTCCGCCCCGAGCTGCGCGACGAGAAGCTGCGCCGCGAGATCGCCCCGAACGGCGAGGTCATCGTCGGCTACGTCGGGCGGCTCGCCCCGGAGAAGCACATCGAGCTGCTCTCCGGTGTGTGCGGCCTGGCCGGCGTCAAGGTCGTCATCGTCGGCGACGGGCCGAGCCAGCCCGCGCTCGCCGAGGCGCTGCCCGGCGCGGTCTTCCTGGGCCGCCGTGGCGGCGACGACCTTGCGCGGATCTTCGCCTCGTTCGACATCTTCGCCCACACCGGCCCGTTCGAGACCTTCTGCCAGACCGTGCAGGAGGCCATGGCCAGCGGAGTCCCCGTCGTCGCGCCCGCCGCGGGCGGTCCGCTCGACCTGGTCGACCACGGCCGCACCGGCCTGCTCGTGCCGCCGCGGGATGCCGACGCCGTACGCAACGCCGTGCGGTCCCTGGTCGCCGACCCGGCGCTGCGGGCCGCGTACGGCGCCGCCGGACACGCCACGGTCGAGGGCCGCACCTGGGCGGCCATCGGCGACCAGCTGATCGGCCACTACGGCGACGTGCTCGCCGCGCGCCGGGCGGTGGTGGCGGCATGACCGGCCTGCGGATCGTCCGGCTCGCGAACTTCGTCGCGCCCGCCTCCGGGGGGCTGCGCACCGCCCTGCGCGAACTGGGCAAGGGCTTCAAGCTGGCGGGCCACGACCCCGTCCTGATCGTGCCCGGTGAGAAGTACGGCGACCGCGAGACCGAGCAGGGCCGCGTGATCACCCTGCCCGGCCCGATGCTGCCCGGCACCGGCGGCTACCGCGTGCTCATCGACAAGCGCCGGGTCGCGTCCCTTCTGGAGGAGCTCGCTCCCGACCGCCTGGAGGTCTCCGACCGCACCACGCTGCGCTGGACCGGCAAGTGGGCCCGCCGCGCCCGGGTGCCCGCCGTGATGGTCTCCCACGAGACCGCCGACGGCGTGCTGCGGACCTGGGGCCTGTCGGAGAACATGTCCCGGCGGGCCGCCGACGCCCTCAACGTCCGTACCGCCCACACGTACTCACGGGTCGTGTGCACCACCGAGTTCGCCGAGCGGGAGTTCGTGCGGATCGGCGCCCGCAACGTCGTACGGGCCCCGCTGGGCGTCGACCTGATGAACCGGCGCCCCACCCTTCGCGACACCGCGCTGCGCGCCACCCACGCGCGGGCCGACGAGACGCTGCTGGTGATGTGCTCCCGGCTCTCCGTGGAGAAGCGGCCCGGAACCGCCCTCGACGCCCTGGAATCGCTGCGCCGGCGCGGAGTGCGCGCCGTGCTCGTGGTGGCGGGGAACGGCCCGCTGCGCGCGGGGCTGGAGAAGCGGGCGCAGGAGCGCGACCTGCCGGTCACCTTCCTCGGCCATGTCGCCGACCGCAGCCTGCTCGGCGCGCTCCAGGCCTCCGCCGACGTGGCGCTGGCTCCGGGGCCCGCCGAGACGTTCGGGCTCGCCGCGCTGGAGGCCATGGCCTGCGGTACACCTGTGGTGGCGAGCGCGTCCTCCGCGCTGCCCGAGGTGATCGGTTCCGCCGGGGCCACCGCCGCGGACAACGGGGACGCCTTCGCGGACGCCGTGGAGATGATCCTCGACCGTCCCGAGCGCGAGCGCCGGGAGGCCGCACGCGCGCGTGCGGAGTGCTTCGGCTGGGGCACGGCGGTGGACGCCTTCCTCACCGCGCACGACGCGGCCCTGCCGGCGCGTCCCTTCGTGCGTGCGGAGGGCGCGGCATGAGACCGCTGCGTTACGTCGCCCTCGGGGACTCCCTGAGCGAGGGGGTGGGCGATCCCGTGGGGAACGGGTGGCGCGGCTGGGCCGCGCTGCTCGCGGGCGGGCTGTCCGAACCGTCCGCCGAGTTCACCAACCTCGCGGTCAGCGGGGCGCAGACGCGGGACGTGCTGGAGACCCAGCTGCCGGCCGCGCTGGAGCTGCGCCCCGATGTCGCGTCCGTCCTGGTGGGTGTGAACGACACCCTGCGCAGCACCTTCGACATCGAGAAGATCGCCCAGCGCCTGGACAAGGTCTACGAGTCCTTCACCCGCCAGGGCACGGCCGTGCTCACGGCCTGTCTGCCCGACCCGGGCACGATGCTGGGCCTGCCGGGGGTCCTGGGCCATCCGCTGGCGCGCAGGCAGCGGGCCGTCAACACGGTGGTCCACACGCTGTCCGAGCGGTACGGGGCGGTGCATCTGCACGCCGTCGACGACCCCTGGATCATGGACCGCGCGATGTGGAGCTCGGACCGGCTGCATCCCGGGGAGCGCGGGCACCGGCAGATCGCCCTGCGCTTCCACGCGATGCTGCGGCACCGGGGCATCGCGACGCAGACGGCGCCCTCGCCCGAGCCCGAGTTCGCGCCGCCCACCAGGTCGGCGAGCCTGCTGTGGCTGGCCACCGCGGGTACCGCCTGGGTGATCCGGCGCTGCAACGACCTGCTGCCGCAACTGGTGCGCCTCGCCGCCGTCGAGATGCGGCACCGCGCGAAGGGCACCAGCGACCGGCTCGACCTGCGAGCGGCACAGTCGGTGTCCAGGGCCCTGGCCGCGCTGTCGGCACCCGAACCGATGGGGCTGCTGCCGGAGCAGCGGCGCATGCCGGAGCTGGACGGGCTGCCCGGGCATCGCCGGGTGGCTGACCTGGATGGGTTGCCTGAACAGCGGCGGGTACCGGAGGCGATGGCGTTGCCCGAGCACCTGAGCCGGCCGGACGGGCTGTCCGGGTCCGACCATCGGCCGGTCCCCGAGCACCGGCCCGTGCCGGAGCACCTGTGCGTGCCGGAGGGACTGTCGGTGCCTGTGCCCGGACAGCGCACGGTTTCGGAGCCACAGCCGGAACCGGAGGCGGCGTAGCGGGGGAGGGGTGACATAGCGGGGGAGGCGGGCACCGCCCGGGGCCACGGCACTTCGAGGCGATCTGGGCGGCGTAGCGCGGTCGAGGCGGCTCGACGCGGTCAAGGCGGCGCAGCGCGGGAAGTGCGGGCACCGTGGCTCGTCGTGGGCAGGGCGGTGTGCAGTCGGTGGTGCAGCGGTCCCTGGTCGTCAGTGGCGGCGTACGGCCACGAAGCGGACCGGCGTGCCCGGTACGGCCTGGGCGGCGGCCGCGAGGTCGGCCGCGCGGACGACGGCGATCACGGGGTAGCCGCCGGTCGTCGGGTGGTCGGCCAGGAACACGACCGGCCTGCCGTCGGGCGGGACCTGGACCGCGCCCAGGACCACGCCCTCGCTGGGGAGTTCGCGAGTGAGCGCCCGTTCCAGGGCGGGGCCCTCGGTGCGCAGCCCGATGCGGTTGCTCGCGGCGGAGACGCGGTACACGCGGGAGGTGAAGTCCCGCACGGCCGCCGTGGTGAACCAGTCGTCGCGCGGGCCCAGGGTCACGCGCAGCACCAGCTCGGCAGGGGGCGCCGGCTGCGGGGCGACGTCCACGCGCGTGTGCGGCCGCGTCGGTGAGCCAAGCGGCAGCACCGCGCCTTCCGTGAGGGGTGGTGGGCCGAGCCCGGACAGCAGGTCGGTGGAGCGGCTGCCGAGGACCGGCTCGACGGCGACGCCGCCGCAGACGCCCACATAGCCGCGTACGCCGGAGAGGGCCGCCCCGATGTCCAGCAGCGCACCCGCGGGCACGTGCACCGGGGCGCCCCAGGCGACCGGGCGCCCGTCGACCGTGACCCGGCAGGGTGCGCCGGCGACCGCCACGGTGACCGCCGAACGGGGCCGCAGTGTGCAGCCGTTGAGCGTGGTCTCCAGCACCGCCGCCTCGGGCACATTGCCGACCAGCCGGTTGACCAGCGCCGCCGCCGGCGGGTCCAGTGCCCCGGAGCGGGGCACGCCGAGGTGGGCGTGCCCGGGACGGCCGAGGTCCTGCACCGTGGTGAGCGCCCCTGCGCGTACGACGGACAGCGCATGGTCGCTCATGAGCTCCCCACGGGAACGAAGCGCACGCGCGTGCCGGGTGACAGCAGCGCGGCCGGCACGCGCGTGTGGTCCCACAGCACCGCGTCGGTGCTGCCGATCAGCTGCCAGCCGCCGGGTGACGAACGCGGGTACACACCCGTGTACGGACCCGCCAGCGCCACCGCGCCCGCGGGTACGGACGTGCGCGGGGTGGCCCGGCGCGGCACGTCGTAGTGCGGCGGCAGGCCGGTGAGATAGCCGAAGCCGGGGGCGAAACCGCAGAAGGCGACGCTGAATTCGGTGCCCGCGTGGATCCGGGCGACTTCCCGTGCGGACACGCCCCAGTGCGCGGCGACATCCGCGAGGTCCGGGCCGTCGTAGCGCACCGGCAGTTCGACGGTCTCCCGCGCGCGTGGGGGGACGGGCGGCACTTCGGAGGTGGTCAGTTCGGTGGCCAGGCGGGCCGGGTCGGTGAGGCCGTCGAGCAGGACGGTCCGGGCCGCGGGGACGATCTCGCGGACCGACAGCGCGCCCTCGGAACGGCGCCGCAGCAGCTCCGTGTGCAGCGCCCGGGCCTGCTCGTCCGAGGACACCTCGACGAGCAGGGCCTCGTCTCCGACGGGCAGCACCCTCATGCGAAGGCCTCCACCCGGATCCCCGACTCCTCCAGCCGCGCCCGCACCCGGCGGGCCAGCTCGACGGCGCCGGGCGTGTCCCCGTGCAGGCACAGGGAACGCGCGCGTACCTCGACCGGAAGCCCGGAGTGCGAGGTGACCGTGCCCGAGCGGGCCAGGCCCACCGAACGTTCCACGACGGCCTCCGGATCGGTGACCACGGCACCGTCCTGGCCGCGCGGTACGAGCGTGCCCCGTTCGGTGTACGCGCGGTCCGCGAACGCCTCCGTTACGGCCGGGAGTCCGGCCTTGGCGGCCAGCTCCAGCACGCGTGAGCCGGGCAGGCCGAGCACGGGCAGCGTCGCGTCCGCCAGGAGCACGCCGTCGACGACCGCGCCGGCCTGCTCCTCGTCGTGCACGACGCGGTTGTAGAGCGCGCCGTGCGGCTTGACGTACGACACGCGCGTGCCCGCTGCTCGCGCGAAGACCTCAAGGGCGCCGATCTGGTACGCCACTTCGGCCGCCAGCTCGGCGGGCGGCACGTCCATCGCGCGCCGCCCGAACCCCGCCAGGTCCCGGTAGGAGACCTGGGCGCCGATCCGCACCCCGCGCTCGGCCGCCTGCTCGCACACCCGCCGCATGGTGGCCGCGTCCCCGGCGTGGAAGCCGCAGGCCACGTTGGCGCTGGTGACGACGGACAGCAGCCGTTCGTCGTCGGTGAGCCGCCAGCGGCCGAAGCCCTCGCCGAGGTCGGCGTTGAGATCGATCGAGGTCATCCGTCCTGTCATCTCTTCGGTCAGGCGACGATGCGGTACTGCTCGTCGCGGGCGTCGGTCAGGAACATCTGGCCCGGTGCGTGGGTGATGGCGAACGGCGGGCGGGAGGCCATCACGGCGGCCTGCGGGGTCACGCCGCAGGCCCAGAACATCGGGATGTCGTCCGGCTCCAGGTCCACGGGGTCGCCGAAGTCGGGCCGGCCGAGGTCCGCGATGCCCAGCGCCGAGGGATCACCGCAGTGCACGGGGGCGCCGTGCACCGCCGGCAGGAGGCCGGTCTCCCGCAGGGCCGCCGCCACGTGCTGCGGCGGCACCGGGCGCATGGACACCACCATCGGGCCGTGCAGCCGCCCCGCCGGCCGGCACTGCCGACCGGTGACGTACATCGGGACGTTGCGACCCTGCTCGACGTGGCGGATCGGGACGCCCGCCCCGGTCAGCGCCGACTCGAAGGTGAAGCTGCATCCGATCAGGAACGACACCAGATCGCCCCGCCAGTGCGCGCGCACGTCCGTCGGCTCGTCCACCAACTCGCCGTCCCGCCACACCCGGTAGCGCGGCAGATCGGTGCGCAGGTCGGCGCCGTCGGCGAGCACGGTCGTCCAGGAACCGGCGTCGGTGACGTCGAGCACCGGACAGGGCTTGGGGTTGCGCTGGCAGAACAGCAGCATGTCGTACGCCCAGTCGGCGGGCACCGAGATCAGATTGACCTGGGTGTGCCCGGCCGCGACCCCGGCCGTGGGGCCGGTCAGGCCGTCCCGGAAGCGGGCCCGTGCGGTCGCGGGGCTCCACGCGTGCGCTTGCTCGTCGATGGCGGCGACGGGCTGGTCGGCTGCCCTGACGGTGACCGTAGGGTTCACGCCAGCTCCTTCCCGCGCGTCTCCGGCAGTCCGAGCAGGGCCAGCGCCGCGATGCCGTAGCCGATCGCGCCGAAGACCAGCGCGCCGCCCACGCCCCAGCTGTCGGCCAGGAAGCCGACCGTGGTGGGGAAGACGGCGCCCACCGCGCGGCCGGTGTTGTACGTGAAGCCCTGTCCCGTGCCGCGCACCGCCGTCGGGTACAGCTCGCTCAGGTACGAACCGAAGCCGCTGAAGATCGCCGACATGCAGAACCCGAGCGGGAAACCGAGTATCAGCAGGAGGGTGTTGGCGCCGCTCGGGATGTTCGCGTACGCCAGGATGCAGACCGCCGACAGCAGCGCGAACAGCCAGATGTTGCGCCGCCGGCCCAGCCGGTCGGTGAGATAACCGCCGGTCAGATAGCCGAGGAAGGCGCCTGAGATCAGGAACGTCAGATAGCCGCCGGTGCCGACGACCGACAGCTCGCGCTCGGTCTTGAGATAGGTCGGCACCCAGGTGGCGAGGGTGTAGTAGCCGCCCTGCACACCGGTCGACAGCAGCCCCGCGAAGATCGTCGTACGCAGCAGGCCGGGCTTGAAGATCGCCGCGAAGTTGCCCTTCTCGGTGCTCCGTTCGCGCACGGCGACGGCCTCGGGGGCATCGTGCACCCGGCGCCGCATCCAGATGACGAGCAGCGCGGGCAGGGCGCCGGTCCAGAACATCACGCGCCAGGCCAGATCGTCGTCGGCGAGCGAGAAGACGACGGTGTACATGACCGCGGCCAGCGCCCAGCCGACGGCCCACGAGCTCTGGATCGCGCCGAGGGTACGGCCCCGGTGCTTGGCGCTCGCGTACTCGGCGACCAGGATCGCGCCGACCGCCCATTCGCCGCCGAATCCGAGGCCCTGGAGGGCCCGGAAGACCAGCAGCGTCTCGTAGTTGGGCGCGAAACCGCAGGCGACGGTGAAAACCGCGTAGGTGATCACGGTGATCATCAGCGCCTTGACCCGGCCGATCCGGTCGGCCAGCACTCCGGCGAGGGCACCGCCGATCGCGGAGACAACGAGCGTGACGGTGGTGAAGAGACCGGTCTGGCCGCTGTCCAGGCCGAAGTACGCCGCCAGCGCCACCATGCTCAGCGGTAGCGTGAAGTAGTCGTAGGAATCCAGGGCATACCCGCCGAAAGCGCCCGCGAAGGCGCGGCGGCCGCGCGGCCCCAGGGCGCGCAGCCAGCCGAACGCGCCGTCGTCGGCGGCGCGTTCGTCAGCGGTGGGGTGGGTCAGTGCCTGCGGTGGAGGGGTCGCGCTCATGGGCACCTCGCAGAGAGGGGACGGAGGGTGCATGGGGGGGTGAGCCGTGCCGGTGCGAAGTACCGTAGGGGATTGTTCAACGATCCCTCAATACCCATGTTGGTTCGTTCTTGTGGTCTGCGGTTGAATTCCCGCATGGACGAGCACCTGACCTCACTGTCCGAGGACCGCGCGCTCCTCGGCCGTACGAGCACCGCGGAGCGGGTCTCCGACATCCTCAGGAGCCGTATCGCCGAAGGGTTCTTCCCACCCGGCGCCCGTCTGTCGGAGGACAGCATCGGCGGCGCGCTCGGCGTCTCCCGCAACACCCTGCGCGAGGCGTTCCGGCTGCTCACCCATGAACGTCTGCTCGTGCACGAGCTGAATCGGGGGGTCTTCGTCCGGGTCCTGACCGTCGAGGACGTCGAGGACATCTACCGGACGCGCGGGCTGGTCGAGTGCGCGGTCGTGCGAGGGCTCGGGGAGCCGCCGTACGACTTGGACGGGCTCGCGGCGGCCGTCGAGGAGGGCCGCCGGGCGTCCGCCGAAGACGACTGGAAAGGTGTGGGTACCGCCAACATCCACTTCCACCGGGAACTGGTCGCCCTCGCGGGCAGCGCCCGCACCGACGAACTGATGCGCAGCGTCTTCGCCGAGCTACGGCTCGCCTTCCACGTCGTGGACGACCCGAAGCGCCTGCACGAGCCGTATCTCACCCGCAACCAGCAGATCTTGCAGGCGCTGGGGGCGGGGAACCGGGCAGAGGCGGAGAAACTGCTCGCGGTCTACCTCCAGGATTCGCTGGAGCGCGTCGTGGAGGTCTATCGACGCCGGGTGACGAGCACGCCCTAGGGACGCGGGGCTGTATCGATAGGCGGCTCCGCCGCGTGGGCGCGACCAGCCGCATCCGGACCCGCGGGCGAAACACGACCGTCAGTTCCCCGGCTCTCCCAGCGGAGGGTTCGGTCGTTGTCAGACCCAGGACCTAGTCTGTGCACCGTGACTTCACCCGCATCGACGGACCGTGTTCCGCCCCAGCTCAGCGCAGGGTCGCGCCCGGCTCCGGGCCCGGCCGCCGACGAAGGCCTGGCGCGGCGGCTGCGCGCGCTCGCCTGCACCGCGCCGCTGCACGACCTCGACACGCGCAAGGCGAACCTCGCCGGCGAGTACTCGGTGTACGGCATGGCCGAGGTGGCGCTCGCCGCCATCGACCTCGTCACACTCAACATGGACTTCGACACGGGCGCCGACCACGACCAGATAGTCGCCCGCCTCATCCCCCGTATCGCCGCCCAGGCCCCGCGCCGCCCTGTCGCCGAGCACGAGCGCGTGGCCCGCTGGGTCCTGGAGAACCTGATCAACGTCGGCAGCGTGGACCGCGGCTTCCGGGCCGTCTACGGCACCTTCGCGCCGGACGGCAGCTATGTCCGCCGTGACTACGACTTCAAGCTGATCGAGGAAGTGCCGGGGCCGGGCGGCAGCGTCTACCTCCGGACCACCGACGAGGCGGTCAACGTCCTCGTCGGCGCTCTCGACACCGATGTCACCAGCGCGCAGATCGCCGCCGAGGTCAAGCTGGAGGTGCTGATCAACCGCGGCCGCCTCGCCGACGCCCAGCTGGCCGCCGAGCAGGCCCGGTACCGCACCGTGCAGTACTCCGAGACCCTCCGCCGCGCCCTGGACGCCACCCGGCGCAACGTCCGGGCGGTCGACTGGCTGAACTCCGTTCCGGACATGATCGCCGAGGCCCTCGACCACGTCGCCGACCGGTACCGCCACGAGAACGCGATCCTCACCAACATCCGCAAGGCACGCGACGAGACCGAGGACCCGGAGCACAAGCGCCGCGCGGCCGAGCTCGTCGACATCGTCAAGGACTGCATCCGACGGCACACTCAGTTGCAGTCCCGCCTGCTGGAGGCCGGTCCCCTGTTCCGCGCCGAACAGGACCGGCAGGCCTTCGCGACGCCCATGACCACGTCGGGCATTGACCTGTACGGGCACCTGGTCTCGCCGGTGCTCCCGCTGCCGCTGGAGCAGGCGGTCCGCGTCACGGACGCCTACTTCGCGCGCGGGACCGGGCTGCGCACGCCGGTGTCGGTCCGTGTGGCCGACCTCGTCGACATACTGCTGACGCCTCCCGTGGAGCGGGAGCACCTGGGCGCCGAGATGCCCGAGCCCGACCTCATCGCGACACCGGACGACAGCCGGTTCAGCGAGGAGCAGTTGGCCGCGGCGACGGTCCTGCTCGACCTGCCCGCCGACGCGCCGCGCCGGCTCTCGGGCCTGCTGGCCGAGGCACGGCGACGGGACCCCGAACTGCCCTACCTGGTCGCGCTGCTGGCCGTGCACGCGGCCAGTCCGCCGGTGGGCACGGCCTATCGGCAGGGCGAGGAGAAGCTGCTGTTCGCCGTGGACGACGGGACCGAGCTGGACGACCCCGAGTTCGGCGGCGCCGACCTCATCGTCGGCACGGCCCTGCTGGACGCCGTGGGAATGGCGGCCGACAGAACGGAAGCAGCATGAGCCGCGTCGAGCACCGTATGAGCCTGCATCAGCACCAGCACCGCACCGAGGAGCCGCAACCGTGACCGAGCACGTCGATCGGAGTGAGCCGGAGGCCGCCGCCCCGTCGGCGACCGCCGCCGTCACCCCCGCCGACGCCGCCGACGCGGCGCGGCTCGTCGCCTTCGGGCTCCAGCCCAAGTTGCAGCCCGCGCGGGACCAGGAGTACGCCGATCTGCTGCGCCGGTACCGCGAGGACCCGCCGTTCGCGCGGCTCGCGGACGCCGTGGCCGCGGGGCTCGGACTGGTCGTGCTGGAGGTGTCCCCGCGCGCGGGGATGGCCGTGACCGCCGCCGAGGACTCCGTGTTCGCCGTCCGCATGGGCGACTACGCGCGTCGTACGTCCGCCGACGGCAGCGACCGGTTCCTGCACGGCCTTGCCCATCTCGCCGTGGCCGCCATGGCGTTCCCACGGCCCGAGGACCTCGCCGACGACGCGTACATCGGGCGCGTCACCGTCAACGGCGTCGACGCCTTCGTCCGGCAGGCCTGCCGCCGGCTGGAGGAGCGCGCCGATGAGCAGGGGGAGAACACCGACCCCGCCACGGACGCTCCCGGCCTGGAGGCCGCCTGGCGGATCTGGGTGAGACGCAGCGCGACCGGCGCCACCAAGGACGCGCGCCGGCTCGCCGGCTCCACCACCGGCATCATCGGCAAGGCCGTGGCCTTCCTCACCGACTCCGGATTCCTCCAGCGGACCGGTGACGACAACGGCGGTACCTATCGGACCACCGCTCGTTACCAGCTCCAGGTGCGGGACATGGCCGGCAGCGCCGCCATGGCCGAGCTGCTGGAGCTGGGCGTCGTCCCGGTCACCGACGGCACACCGACCCTGCTGCCCGCGGAGGAGACGGACGACCTGGAGCTGGTGGCCGACGCCGGGTTGCCGTTCCACTCAGCCTGAGCCACACCCCCTCCCTCAGTTCCCCGAACCTCACCGATCTGCCGAAGACTTACGAGAGTCCGCCATGTACGAGCTGTCCCGCGTCCGCCTCTACTCCATCGGGCCCGCCGGTGCGCGCTACGCCGACACCGTGCTCGACCTGCGCGGTGTCGGCGAGCCCGTGCCCGACCCCGCCCCCACGCAGGCGGAGTTCTTCGAGGAGGAGCCCGTCGGCCCGCCGCGCCGGCCCGCCCCGGCAGGCGTGCTCTTCCTGGAGAACGGCGGCGGCAAGTCGGTCCTGCTCAAGCTGATCTTCTCCGTGATGCTGCCGGGCCACCGCAACACCCTCGGCGGCGCCAGCTCCGGCGTGCTGCGCAAGTTCCTGCTCGCCGACGACTGCGGGCATGTCGCACTGGAGTGGCAGCACACCCTCACCGGCGAGTGCGTCGTGGTCGGCAAGGTGAGCGAGTGGCGCGGACGCCAGGTCTCCAACGACCCGCGCAAGTTCGCCGAGGCCTGGTACTCCTTCCGGCCCGGCCCCGGGCTGTCCCTGGACAATCTGCCCGTCGCCGAGTCCACCGCCGTACGGCCGCCCGTCGAGGGCCAGTCCGGCGCACAGGGCCGCCGCCGCACCATGAAGGGTTTCCGGGACGCGATCACGGAGGCGGGCAAGGCGTATCCGCATCTGGAGGTGCACTGGGAGGAGATCCACGACCGCTGGATCGAGCACCTCGGCGACCTCGGCCTCGACCCCGAACTCTTCCGCTACCAGCGCGAGATGAACGCCGACGAGGGTGAGGCGGCCGGCCTCTTCGCGGTCAAGAAGGACGCCGACTTCACCGACCTGCTGCTGCGGGCCGTGACCGACACACGCGACACCGACGGCCTCGCCGACCTGGTCGGCGGCTTCGGCAACAAGCTGGGCCGGCGCGCCGAGCTGATCGCCGAGCGGGACTTCACCGCCGGGTCCGTCGACCTGCTCGGGCGGATCGTCGAGGCCGCCGAGACCCGCTCACGCGCGCGTGACATCCACGCCGGCGCCGAGCGGCGCACCCGGACCCTGGCCCGGCGGCTGTCCGCGCGGGGCGTCCAGGAGCGGGTACGGGCCGCCGATCTCGCCCAGCGGGTCACCGCCGCCGCGTACGCCGTCACCCACGCCGAGGCGGCCCGCGAGCGCAGCGCGCTGATCGCCGCCGAACTGGCTTACCGGCACGCCTCGTTGGCGCTCGCCGCAGCCGAGAAGTCCGCGGCCGCCCAGAAGCGCGAGCTCGCCGACGCACGCACCCTGCACTCCGCCTGGCAGGCCGCCGAAGCCGTCCTGCGCCACCGTGCCGCCTCCGACCGCGTCGCGCGCGTGGCCGCCGCCATCCAGGAGGCCGAGCGGGACGCGGCCCCCGCACTGGCCGCCCGCGCCAAGGCCGCCGTCGATCTCGTACGGGCCCTGCACGCCGCGGCGGAGGGCGCCGAGAGCCTGGCCAACGAGGGGGAGGAGCGGTCCGCCGCCCTTCAGGAGGTCAGCGAATCCGCCTACGGGGACTCCACCGCCGCCGCCACCGACGCGCAGCGCGCCCGCAGCGAGGCCGGGCATCTGCGGCAGCGCCTGACCGAGGTGGAGCAGGAGACCGCCGAGGCGGTACGCGCGGGCTGGCTCGACGACAGCGCGCCCGACGCCGACCCGGCCCGCGCCGCCCTCGCGGCGAGCGACGCCGAGAAGAGCGCCGTCGCCGCCTGGGACACCGCCCGCGAGGCCTCCCGGCGCGCCTCGGAGCACGCGCGCGAGGCGGCCTCGACCGAGTCCCGCGCGGAACTGACGGCGGCCCGCGCGGCAGACGCGGCGACGGCGGCGGAGCGTACATACGAAGCCGAGCGGCGGCTCGCCGAGGGGCTGGCTGCAGAGGAGCGGCTCGCCGAACTGCTCAGCCTGACCGGCGAGTCCGGTGCGAAGCGCGGGCCCGTGCCCGCCCCGCGCGCGGGTGACGACGACAAGGAGGGCGGGTCGGCGCGCGGGGGCGCTCTCACCCCGGAGGAGCTGGACCGGTTCGCCGGCGAACTGCGCGAACTGCTCGACGACGCCGTCTCCGCCGCCGAGCGCCAGCTCTTCGAGCTGCGTACGGCCGCCGCGGACGACGCCCGGATCCTGGGCGCCCTCGGCGACGGCGGGCTGCTGCCGCCCGGCCCGGACGTGCTCGCCACCGTGGAGTTCCTCGGCGAACAGGGCATCCCGGCGCTGCCCGGCTGGCGCTACCTCGCCCAGGCCGTCGACCCCGCCGACCACGCGCGCGTGCTCGCCGCCCGGCCCGAACTGGTCGACGGCGTGATCATCACCGACCCCGCCACGCACGCGCGTGCCCGCGAGGTGCTGGGCGACGCGGCCCTGCTGCCCCGGTCCGCCGTCGCGGTGGGCACGGCCGCCGCCCTGCTCGCCCCGACTCCGGCCGCCGAAGCGCCGGACGGTGACGTATTCCTCGTACCTCCGAACCCGGCCATGCACGACGAACTCGCCGCCGACGAGGAGCGCCAGGCGCTGCGCGCGCGGGCGACCGAGCGGGACGAGGAGATCCGCGGCCTCGCCGCACGGCTCGGCAAGGACCGTGAACTGGCGGCACGACTCGCCTCGTGGCGGACCGGCTGCCCGGACGGCCGACTGGTGGAGCTGGCACGGGCGGCCGGGGAGGCGCGCGCGTTCGCCGAGGAGACCGAGGCCGAACTCGCCGAGGCGCGGACCGTGCGGGCCGAGGCCGACGAAGCCGCCGCCGAGGCGGCCCAGGTCCGCGACGAACGGCAGGAGTCCGCACAGAAGGCCCGGCGCTCCGCCGACGCCCTGGCCGGGCTGGCGTTCCGGCTGCGCGAGCGGGCCGGCTGGCAGGTCAAACTGCGCGAACTCGCCGACGAGGCCGTCGAGTCCGAGGCCCGAGCCCAGACCTGCCTGGAGCGTGCCCGCGCCGCAGACGAGGACCGCCGTGCCGCCCAGCGCGCGGCCGACGACGCGCGCCGCACCGCGCGTGCCCTGCGCGCCGAGCGCTCGGAGATCGCGGGCGCCCCCGACGACGTACCGGACACGGACGGCGATGCGCCGCAGACGTCGTTGCCCGCGCTGCGCGAGGCGTACCGGGCCGCGTCCCAGGTGTACGAGAAGGTCGGCGTCGGCGCCGACCTGCGTGCCGAGCAGGCCCGCGCGGAGAGCGACGAGAGCGCGGCACGCGCGGAACTGGACCGGCTGAGCAACAAGGTCCGTACCCGGGCCGAACAACTCCTGCAATCGCCGGACGGCTCCGACGGACCCTCCCGTCAGGCTGCCGCGGCGCGCGCCGAGGAGCTGGTGCAGCTCCTGGAGACCCGCATGTCCAGCGCGAGCGAACAACTCGGCCGACTGCGTGGCGAGGCCGAGCGGCACGCCCCCGAGGACGGTGAGGCGCACACCGAGCTGTCCGAGGAACTCCAGCCGCGCGACGCCGACCACGCGCAGGCGCTGCTGCGCACCGCGACCGGCGAACTCACGTCCCGCACCGAGGCGTTGGCACAGGCCCGCGAGGCGCACGCGGAGCTCCTCGAAGCCCACCGGAGTGCCGAGGACGCGGCCGGCGGCTTCGACGAGATCGCCGCGATGCTGCGCGACCTGCTGCGGGAGCACGCCTCCGACGAGGAGCAGGAGGAGTCGGAGCCCTATCCCGGCAGTCCCGAAGAGGCCCGGCACTCCGCCGCCGAGGCCCGACGGTCGCTGCGCGGCTGCGCCGCCGATCTCTCCGCCGCCGAGGCCGCCGTGCGTGAGGCGAGCGACGTGCTCGTACGGCACGCCAACTCCACGCGCTACGAGCAGGTCCGCACCCCCGCCCGCCAGCAGATCCGCGAACTGCCCGCCTCCGCGCTGCCCGAGCACGCGCAGAAGTGGGCGGACGCCTTCGCGCCCCGACTCCGCGTACTCACGGACGAGTTGGCCCAGCTGGAGCGCAACCGCGACTCGATCGTGGACCGGCTGCGAGGGCTCGTCGAGTCCGCCCTCGCGACCCTGCGGTCCGCCCAGCGGCTGTCCCGGCTGCCCGAGGGGCTCGGCGAGTGGTCCGGACAGGAGTTCCTGCGCATCCGCTTCGAGGAGCCCGACCAGGCGACTCTGACCGAGCGGCTCGGCGAGGTCGTCGACGAGGCGACGCGCGCGGCCGTGAAGAAGAACTCCGACCTGCGGCGCGACGGAATGTCGCTGCTCCTGAGGGGAGTCGCGGCGGCGCTCCAGCCCAAGGGCGTCGCCGTCGAGATCCTCAAGCCGGACGCCGTACTGCGCGCCGAGCGCGTGCCCGTCGGGCAGATGGGAGACGTGTTCTCCGGCGGCCAGCTGCTCACGGCTGCCATCGCGCTGTACTGCACGATGGCCGCGCTGCGTTCGAACGACCGGGGCCGCGACAAGCACCGTCACGCCGGCACGCTGTTCCTGGACAACCCCATCGGCCGCGCCAACGCGACCTACCTCCTGGAGCTCCAGCGCGCCGTGTCGGACGCCCTCGGCGTCCAGCTCCTCTACACCACCGGCCTGTTCGACACCACCGCACTCGCCGAGTTCCCGCTGGTCATCCGCCTGCGCAACGACGCCGACCTCCGGGCGGGCCTGAAGTACATCAGCGTCGAGGAACACCTCCGCCCGGGACTGCCCCAGCAGCCCCAGGCGGGGGAGGCGGTGCACAGCGAGATCACCGCGACCCGGATGTTCAAGCGCCCGGCGCCGGCGACACCCTGAGGACGGCGGCAAGGACGGTGAACCGGGCGGCGGGGCCGCTCACTCCGCCACCGGCGAGGCGACGGGACCGTCTCCGGCCGTCACCGTCCCCTCCAGGCTGTGCTCGGCGAGGACGCCCGTCCGGTGCCGCTGGACGAACCAGTAATAGGCGAAGCCGCCGCCCGCGATGACGGCGACGAACAGCACCGCGCCCCAGCGCAGATACCAGTGGTACGGGGCCGCCGCGTTGTAGACCGCGGCACGCGGCCAGATCAGGTTCAGCGTCATGCCCGCGCCCCACACCACGGCGACGATGTTGACCAGCAGCCCCCAACGCCCCAGCGAGAACTTCCCGTCCCCCGCCGGCTGCCACCTGCCGCGCAGCCGCGCCACCAGCATCGGCGTCGTCACACCGAGGTAGGCGAGGTAGATCATGATGATGCCGATGCTCGTGACGACGGTGAAGATCTGCGGCTGGCGGATGTTCACCACCAGGATCGACAGCGCCAGGATCCCGATGATCACGGTCGGCAGCACCGGCGTCTGGAACCGCGGGCTGACCTTCGCCAGGCGCGAGGACGCCGGCAGGTTGTTGTCCCGGGCCATCGCGAACGCCAGCCGGATCGCCGCCGTGTGCACCGCCAGCGCGCACACCGTGACCGCGATCAGGACGCACCACAGCATCGCCTTCCCGGCCGTGGGACCGAGCACGTCGAGCACCACGAACTGAAGGCCGTCCGTCGACAGCTTCTCGCCCTTCAGACTCGAGACGCTCATCAGCGCCAGCAGCAGGATCAGACCGCCGAGGACGAACGAGGCCACGATGGCCCGGATGATGGCCCGCGGTGCGTTGCGGGACGGATCCAGGCACTCCTCACCCAGGGAGGAGGCCGTGTCGAAGCCGTACATCACATACGCCGACGCCAGCGAGGCGACGAGGAACGCGCCCAGGTACCCCGTGCCGTAGTCCGCCCCCGTCCCGTTCGTCTCCAGGACGACCTGCGGGCCGCGAGTGACGTGGACGGCGAACAGGACGATCAGTACGACGGTGGCGATCAGCTCGATGAACACGCCCGCCGTGTTGATCCTCGCCATCAGCTTGACGCCGAAGGCGTTCACCAGGGTGGTGAACAGGATCAACACCGCGGCCAGGATGACCGCGTTGGTCGCCACGTCGTACTTGCCGGTGCCGTCGCCCACGATCTGGAAGGCCGAGGAGATCTGGGGGAGCGTCAACTGGTACGCCAGCGCCACGGCCGAGATCGACACGATGGACGCCACCAGCATCATCCAGCCGGCGAGCCAGCCCAGATGCGGGTTGCCTATCTTCTTCGACCAGTTGTAGACGGAGCCCGCCACGGGATAGCGGGCGGCGAGCTCCGCGAAGCAGAGGGCGACCATGAACTGGCCGACGAACACCATCGGCCACGACCACCAGTAGGCGGGACCGCCGCTGCCGTATCCGAAGTAGAACAGCTGGAACGTGCCGGTCAGGATCGAGATGTAGCTGATCCCGGCGGCGAAGGTGTGGAAGTTGCCGAGGGTGCGCTTGAGTTCGGGCTTGTAGCCGAACTCCGCGAGTTCGCTGTCGTCACTACTGTCTGGACCGGCTGATTGCTCCGTTGTCGACATGAGCGGACTCCTCATGGGCCGAAGTGGGGGAGGGAGCGGCTCGGCGGCTGCGTGGATCAAGGACAGTGTCAGTGCGGCAGGACACTGTCAATGAGGTGAGCCGGGTCGAACGGGCCGGTGGGGGTTGAACAGGCCGGTGGGGCGCTCGGCGCCGTCGGGGCCTGCTCCAGGTCGTCGTACAACTCATAGGCGTTCAGCGGCAGCGGGACATACGTCCAGTCCTCGAAGGGCGACTGCCGGGTGATCCGCGAACCGTCACGGCCGGAGCCGCGGTCGCGCAGGACCGAACTTCTCAGGAGTGCGACAACCGGCCCGTCCCGCCCCGTCGGCCTATTCGCTCCTGCGCGCGCTCGGCCTCCCGCGCCAGCCGCCGGGCTCGGCGCCGCTCGCGTCGCAGGGACCGTGCCGTGCTGCTCGGGGCCGAGACCACGCCGTTGCGCTGGTTCCACACCTGGCGGGTCACCCAGACGTCGAGGGCGCCCCAGGTGGCCACCACGGTGCTGACGACACTGCTGATCACCATGGGGAACGCCAGCCACGATCCCGCCAGCGTGCACAGGAAGGCCACCATCGCCTGTATCAGCGTCAACGCGATGATCAGCACGGCCCGCACCGCCGACCTGCGCACCGGATCGGGCATCCGGCGCCGCCGTGCCGGCTCCTCCACCCACAACGGTCGGTAGCCGGACCAGCCCCCGGGCCCCCGCTCACCGTCGGTCGCGACGTCGTCGTCCATCGGCACCCTGCCACGGGAGTCGGCCACCACATCGTCCCTGTTCGCCTTAACGACGCGGTCGGCCACCGGGGCCTCGCAGGTCACTGTCGCTGTGCGCGCGCCCGCCGGAATGTCGCGATCCAGCGCTTCGGGGCCGCGTCGCGCCCTCTCGTGCGCCGTGGCTCCGTCCTCGGGCGCCTCACGCCGCTCCGCCGTGCCCATCACCGTGTCACTCCCCACCGCCAGCAGACCACTTGCCCGTGTCCGTAGACCCGACTTCCCAGTGGCTGCCCGGCTTGCGCTGTTTTAGGCCCCTCAGGGGCAGGATGCGGCTCCTGTGGCCCCTTCCGCCCCCATTTCCTGTACAGAAGGACGAACGGCACGACCCGAAGATTCCCCGGAATGATAAAAATCCGGCCAACTGGCCAGAGAAACCGGCCGGTTCTCTCCCTCTGAGTGCCAGGGGATCGCGGTAGGCAATCTCCCGTAATGAACGGACAACTCCACATGTCTTGTCGCCGGTACGGAAGTTCAGGTTCCGGACCGCTCTTCGAGTTACTTGTGCGTCGGTAGTAGGCTCGCGCCGACTGTTGACGCACAGGTGTGCCCCCTGACCGGTGGGGGGTTTGAGCTGGGGGAGGCCATGCGCTTTCGCGGGAAGTCGATCCGCCGGAAGATGGTGGCGCTGCTTCTCGTGCCGCTGGTGTCCCTGACCGCGATCTGGGGATTCGCCACGGTACTCACGGGGCGAGGTGTGGCCCAGCTGTTCACGGTGTCGTCCCTCGTCGAGAAGATCGGCTACTCCACCGAGGACGCCGTCCGCGTTCTCCAGCAGGAGCGCCGTCAGGCGCTCGTCTATCTCGCCGATCCGCGGGCCTCGGACGCACTGACGGCGCTGCGTGTCACCCGGCGCGCCACCGACGCCTCCGTCTCCGAGATCCGCAAGAACGCCAAGGACCCCGACGTCCGTGACGGGATGGACGAGGGCGACGAGGAAAGCCTCACCGCGGTCCTGGACGCCTTCGACGGTATCGACGCCCTGCGCCGCAGCGTCGAGGACGGGACGGTGACCCGCGCCCAGGCCCTCTACCTCTACAACCGGCTCGTCGACCCCTGTTACGCCCTGCTGGGCTCCCTCGACGGCATCGACAGCGTCGCGATGGACAAGCAGGCACGCGCCCTGCTCAACGTCACCCGCGCCCGCGAGCTCCTCTCGCGCGAGGACGCGCTGCTCAGCTCCGCCCTCGTCGTCGGCAAGCTCACCCGCGAGGAGATCCGCGACGTCTCCGACCTCGTGGCCCAGCGCACCCTCATGTACGACGTCAGCCTGACGGACCTGCCGTCGACGGAGCGCGAGCGCTACGAGCGCTTCTGGAAGAACGCCTCCACCGCTCCGCTGCGCGTCGCCGAGCAGGCCGTCATCTTCGGCCAGCCGGGCAGGCCCAGCATCGTCGAGGCCAAGAGCTGGGACACCGCCGCAGGCAGCGTCCTCGAAGAACTCAGCAAACTCAACGACGAAGCGGGCACCCGCTATCAGGAGCGCGTCCAGCCCGTCGCGATGGGCGTCATCGTCAAGGCCGCCATCGCAGGCGTCCTCGGCCTGGTCGCCCTGCTGCTGTCGCTCATCCTTTCCGTGCGGATCGGCCGCAGCCTCATCCGCGACTTGCGGCAGCTGCGCCTGGAAGCCCACGAGGCGTCCGGTGTACGACTGCCCAGCGTGATGCGCCGCCTCTCCGCCGGTGAACAGGTCGACGTGGAGACCGAGGTTCCGCGCCTGGAGTACGACAAGAACGAGATGGGCGAGGTCGGCCAAGCCCTCAACACCCTCCAGCGCGCCGCCGTCGAGGCCGCCGTCAAGCAGGCCGAACTGCGCGCCGGCGTCTCCGAGGTCTTTGTGAACCTCGCCCGCCGCAGCCAGGTCCTGCTGCACAAGCAGCTCACCCTCCTCGACACCATGGAACGCCGGACCGAGGACACCGACGAACTCGCCGATCTGTTCCGCCTGGACCACCTGACCACCCGTATGCGCCGCCACGCCGAAGGACTGGTGATCCTCTCCGGCGCCGCCCCCTCCCGGCAGTGGCGCAAGCCCGTCCAGCTCATGGACGTCGTGCGCGCAGCCGTCGCCGAGGTCGAGGACTACGAGCGCATCGAGGTGCGCCGCCTGCCCCGCGTCGCCGTCACCGGCCCCGCCGTCGCGGACATCACCCACCTCGTCGCCGAACTCCTGGAGAACGCCACGGTGTTCTCCCCGCCGCACACCGCCGTCCAGGTACTGGGCGAGCGCGTCGCCAACGGCTTCACCCTGGAGATCCACGACCGCGGTCTGGGCATGGCGGCCGAGGCTCTCCTCGACGCCAACCTCCGGCTCGCGGAGACACCCGAGTTCGAACTGTCCGACACCGACCGGCTCGGCCTCTTCGTGGTCAGCCGGCTCGCCCAGCGCCAGAACGTCCGCGTCTCCCTCCAGCCGTCGCCGTACGGCGGCACCACCGCCGTCGTCTTCATCCCCGACGCGCTGCTCACCGACGACGTGCCCGACACCAACGGCATCGGGTTCCGTCTGGACCGGCCCACGCCCTCCAAGGAAGCCGAACTGGAGGAGGCACGCCGGGCGGCCCTCTCCCAGGTGCCGGTCCGCGTGCCCGGCCTGCCAACCTCGCTCCTGGACGGCCCGGTCGAGCTGGAGGCCCCCGTCGATCTCGACGCGCTCGGTGACTTCCCGGACCATCTCGACGACGAGGACGGCGATCGCGGCGGCCTCTTCCGTCCGCGCCGCGCCCTCGGCCCCACGGAGACCGAGGCCACCGGCCCGCTCGGCGACCAGAACCCCGTCTCCGGCATCCCCGGCGGCCCGGACCGGACCGGCCCCGAGAACGATGCGAGCGCCCCGGTGCCACTGCCCCGCCGCAGCACACCCAAGCTGGTCAGCTCCCACGGCCGCCCCGTCACCGAGCAGCGATCACGGCGGGAGAAGCCGGAGGCCGAGCCCTCGGCGACCCCGAACCGACCGCAGCCGAACGGCCTCGCTCCACTGCCGACCCGCCGCCGCGGTACCGGACCCCGAGGCGGGGCGGTCGACGGGCCCGACCGCACGGAGGAGCGCCCCGGAATCCCGTCCGCCGGCGGACGGGACCCCGGTGAGCAGCCGGAGCCACCGGCCCTGCCCAGACGCACACACCGCCCAGCGATCTCGGCCGGCGGCCCCGACGACTCCCCACCGAGCCCGGCCGCCGCGCCACCGCCGGCCGGCTCCGGAGCGGGCGCGCTGCCCCGACGCGTACGACAGGCCAATCTGGCGCCCCAGCTCAGGCAGGGCCCCGCGCGGCGCACCGAGGACAAGCCGGAGCCCGTGGAGAGGGACGCGGACGAGGTACGCAGCCGGATGGCCTCACTCCAACGCGGCTGGCAGCGTGGCCGTACGGAGAACGCCGCGGGCGACGACGCCCACAGCGGCACAGCACCACAAGGAACGACTAAGGGGGACGGTCGATGACCGCACCAGAGGCGACCGGCCACACCGCGACCAACCAGTACGGGGAGCTCAACTGGCTCCTCGACGACCTGGTGGACCGGGTCGCCAGCATCCGCAAGGCGCTCGTGCTCTCCGGCGACGGCCTGCCCACAGGTGTGTCCAAGGACCTGACGCGGGAGGACAGCGAGCACCTCGCCGCCGTCGCGTCCGGGTTCCACAGCCTCGCCAAGGGCGTTGGCCGCCACTTCGAGGCGGGCAGCGTCCGCCAGACGGTCGTCGAGCTCGACGAAGCCTTCCTGTTCGTGACGGCGGCCGGTGACGGCAGCTGTCTCGCGGTGCTCTCGGACGCCGACTCCGACGTCGGCCAGGTCGCCTACGAGATGACGCTCCTCGTCAAGCGGGTCGGCGTACATCTGGGCTCCGCTCCGCGCACCGATCTGACCTCGGGCGGGTAGTGGGATGGCATGAGCGCTGACGGTCAGGGAAGAAGCCACTGGTTCGACGACGAGGCCGGGCCGGTCGTCCGTCCGTACGCCATGACACGCGGCCGCACCACCAGTGCGGCCCAGCACCGCCTCGACCTGATCGCGGTGGTCGTCGCGGAATCGCAGGCGGACGACCCGGACGCCGACTCGACACTGTCCCCGGAACACGTGGACATCGTCGAGCTGTGCCGTGACGCCCCGCAGTCCGTCGCGGAACTCTCCGCCGAACTCGATCTGCCCATCGGAGTCGTACGGGTCCTCGTCGGGGACCTCGTGGACGCGGAATTCGTCCATGTGAACCGGCCGGTACCGCCTGCCGAGCTGGTCGACGAGAGTATTCTGCGCGACGTGATCAACGGCCTGCGGGCGCTGTGAGCGGCGTGGAAGCGGGGTAGTGACGTGACAGGCTGGCAGTTCTGGGTCGACCGTGGCGGCACCTTCACGGACATCGTCGCGCGACGCCCGGACGGCCGCCTGCTGACGCACAAGCTCCTGTCGGAGAACCCGGCACGCTACTCCGACGCGGCGGTGGCGGGCGTACGTGAGCTGCTGGACGGCTCCCCGGACGCCATCGAGGCCGTCCGCATGGGCACGACGGTCGCCACGAACGCCCTCCTCGAGCGCAAGGGCGAGCGAACCCTGCTGGTGATCACCCGCGGCTTCCGTGACGCCCTGCGCATCGCCTACCAGAACCGCCCCCGCATCTTCGCCCGCCGTATCGAGCTGCCGGAGCTGCTGTACGAGCGGGTCGTCGAAGTCGACGAACGCATCGCCGCCGACGGCACCGTCCTGCACACTCCCGACCTGGACGCCCTCGCCGACCCCCTCCGGGAGGCGTACGACGAGGGGATCCGCGCGGTCGCCGTGGTCTGCATGCACAGCCACCTCCACCCGGCGCACGAGCAGGCCGTCGGCCGGCTCGCCGCCCGCATCGGCTACCCGCAGATCTCGCTGTCCAGCGAGGTCAGCCCCCTGATGAAACTCGTCCCGCGCGGGGACACCGCCGTCGTCGACGCCTACCTGTCGCCCGTGCTGCGCCGCTACGTCCAGCATGTCGCCGACCAACTCGATGACGTCCGGCTGATGTTCATGCAGTCCAACGGCGGTCTCGCCGAAGCCGGGCAGTTCCGCGGCAAGGACGCCATCCTCTCCGGCCCCGCCGGCGGCATCGTCGGCATGGCCCGCATGTCGCAGCTCGCCGGGTTCGACCGGGTCATCGGCTTCGACATGGGCGGCACCTCCACCGACGTCTCGCACTTCGCCGGCGACTACGAACGCGTCTTCACCACGCAGATCGCCGGAGTCCGGCTGCGCGCCCCCATGCTCGACATCCACACCGTCGCGGCCGGCGGCGGCTCGGTCCTCCACTTCGACGGCTCCCGCTACCGCGTAGGGCCGGACTCGGCGGGCGCGGACCCGGGCCCGGCCTGCTACCGGGGCGGCGGACCGCTCGCCGTGACCGACGCCAACGTCATGCTCGGCCGTATCCAACCCGCCCACTTTCCCCAGGTGTTCGGGCCGGACGGTGACCAGCCCCTCGACGACGCCCTCGTGCGCGACCGCTTCACCGCCCTCGCCCGCGAGATCCGCGAACACACCGGAAACGACCGCACCCCCGAGCAGGTCGCCGAGGGCTACCTCCAGATCGCGGTCGCCAACATCGCCAACGCCGTGAAGCGGATCTCGGTCCAGAAGGGCCACGACGTCACCCGCTACGCCCTCACCACCTTCGGTGGCGCGGGTGGTCAGCACGCGTGCATGGTCGCCGACTCGCTCGGCATCCGTACCGTCCTCGTGCCGCCCATGGCCGGCGTCCTCTCCGCGCTCGGCATCGGTCTCGCCGACACGACGGCCATGCGCGAACAGTCCGTGGAAGTACCCCTGGACACCGCCTCGATGCCGGGCGTCCTGAAGACGGCGGACGACCTCGAATCCGCCGCCCGCGCCGAACTCCTCGACGAGGACGTCCCCGAGGACCGCATCAGGATCACCCGACGGGCCCAACTCCGCTACGACGGCACCGACACCACCCTCACTGTCGAACTCACCGAGCCCGACACCATGCGGCGCGCCTTCGAAGAACGTCATCGCGCCACGTACTCCTTCACCCTCGACCGCCCGATCGTCGTCGAAGCCCTCTCCGTCGAAGCCACCGGCATCACCGAACCCCCCGATCTCTCCGCTCTCGCCCCTTACGAGGCCGCCCCCGAGGACAGCCCGTCCGCACCGTCGACCGTCCGCCTCCACACCGGCGGCACCCGGCGCGAAGTGCCCCTCCACCGCCGCGAGTTCCTCCCTCCCGGCGACACCGTCACCGGCCCGGCGATCATCACCGAGGCCAGCGCGACGACCGTCGTGGACGACGGCTGGCAAGCCGTGGCGACCGATGACGGGCATCTGGTCATGGAACGCGTGGCGATTACGGAGAGTTCCGATCTCGGCACACAAGCTGATCCGGTTCTGCTCGAGGTCTTCAACAACCTCTTCATGTCCATCGCCGAACAGATGGGTGCCCGCCTCGAGTCCACGGCCCAGTCCGTCAACATCAAAGAGCGTCTGGACTTCTCGTGTGCGCTCTTCGACCCGGACGGAAACCTGGTGGCCAACGCCCCGCACATCCCCGTCCACCTGGGTTCGATGGGCACGAGCGTCAAGGAGGTCATCCGGCGCCGCGGCTCCGGGATGCGCCCCGGCGACACCTATGCCGTCAACGACCCGTACCACGGCGGTACCCACCTGCCCGATGTCACCGTGATCACCCCGGTCTTCGACACGGGCGGCACGGCGAACACGGAGGGTGAGTTCCGGATCCTCTTCTACGTGGCCTCACGCGGGCACCACGCCGAGATCGGCGGCATCGCGCCCGGCTCCATGCCCGCGAACAGCAGCACCATCGAGGAGGAGGGGATCCTCTTCGACAACTGGCTGCTCGCCGAGAACGGCCGCTTCCGCGAGGAGGAGACCCTCCGACTCCTCACCGAGGCGCCGTACCCCTCACGCAATCCCAGCACCAACCTCGCCGACCTGCGTGCCCAGATCGCGGCCAACCAGAAGGGCGTCGACGAAGTCGCCCGGATGATCGAGAACTTCGGCCTCGACGTCGTCCAGGCGTACATGCGGCACGTCCAGGACAACGCCGAGGAAGCGGTCCGCCGCGTCATCGACGCCCTCGACGACGGCGAGTACGCCTACGAGACCGACTCCGGCGCCGTCATCCGGGTACGCGTGCGCGTGGACCGCGCCGAACGCACCGCCACCGTCGACTTCACCGGCACCTCTTCGCAGCTGGCCACCAACTTCAACGCGCCCTTCTCGGTGGTCAACGCGGCGGTCCTGTACGTCTTCCGCACCCTGGTCGCCGACGACATCCCGCTCAACGACGGCTGTTTGCGCCCCCTCGACATCGTCGTGCGGCCCGGATCCATGCTCGCCCCCGAACCCCCGGCCGCGGTCGTCGCGGGCAACGTGGAGACCTCCCAGGCCATCACCGGCGCCCTCTACGCGGCTCTCGGCGTCCAGGCCGAGGGCTCCGGCACCATGAACAACGTCACCTTCGGCAACGAACGCCACCAGTACTACGAGACCGTGGCCTCCGGGTCGGGTGCGGGCGACGGCTTCCCCGGCGCGCCCGTCGTCCAGACCCACATGACGAACTCACGGCTCACCGATCCCGAAGTGCTGGAATGGCGACTGCCCGTCCAACTCGACGAGTTCGCGCTCCGGCACGGCAGCGGCGGCGTCGGCCGGTGGCACGGAGGGGACGGCGCCGTACGCCGCCTCCGGTTCCACGAGCCCATGACCGTTTCCACGCTGTCCCAGCACCGCCGGGTCCCGCCCTACGGCATGGCAGGCGGCGAGCCCGGCGCGCTCGGAGCCAACCGCGTGGAACACGCGGACGGCACGGTCACCACGCTCGGCGGCAGCGACTCGGCGGACGTCGGCCCCGGCGACGTACTCGTCATCGAAACCCCCGGCGGCGGAGGCTACGGGCCACCGTCGCGCGACCCCCATCAAGCAGGAGAAGAGATCGATGATCTTCGGGCGTTCTGAGCGCGGGAAGCCTCCGGTCGAGCCCGTCACGCTCAAGATCCTGGTGGCCGGCGGCTTCGGCGTGGGCAAGACCACCCTCGTCGGCGCGGTCAGCGAGATCAGGCCGCTGCGCACCGAGGAACTGCTCACAGAGGCCGGACGTCCGGTCGACGACACGAGCGGTGTCGAGGGCAAGCGCACCACCACCGTGGCCATGGACTTCGGCCGCATCACCCTGCGCGAGGACCTGGTCCTGTACCTCTTCGGCACGCCCGGCCAGGAGCGCTTCTGGTTCATGTGGGACGAGCTGTCGGAGGGCGCCCTCGGTGCCATCGTCCTCGCCGACACACGGCGCCTGGAGGACTGCTTCGCGGCGGTCGACTACTTCGAACGGCGCTCCATACCCTTTCTCGTCGGCGTCAACTGCTTCGAGGGAGCCGCCCGTTACCCGGCGGACGACATCCGGCAGGCCCTCGATCTCGACGCCGACGTTCCGCTGGTGTTGTGCGACGCCCGCGATCGGGAGTCCGTCAAGGAGACCCTCATCGGCGTCGTCCAGCACGCGATGGCCTTCCAGGCGGACCGCAGGCAGACCGTGACCACCTGAACCCGATCCAGGACACGGCCCGTACCCCCGCCGACCGGGGTACGGGCCGTGCGCCTTGAGCACACGCGCGTGGCTCGTGTGCGACGCACGCACGCGTGGGCCGCTCTCGGCGCTGCTTCTCCTCTTGCTCTCTTTCTCAGCTCTCGCCGTCTTCCTCCCAGCCGAAGCTCTTCTCCACCGCCTTGCGCCAGTTGTGGTACTCGCGGTCGCGCACCTCGGCGGTCATGGTGGGCGTCCACTCGGCGTCCTTCGCCCAGTGAGCCTTGAGCTCATCCAGGTCGTTCCACACGCCCGTGGCCAGCCCAGCCGCGTACGCGGCGCCCAGACAGGTCGTCTCGGAGATCTTGGGCCGGATCACGGGCACGTCGAGTACGTCGGCCTGGTGCTGCATGAGGAGGTTGTTCTTCGTCATGCCACCGTCGACCTTCAGGGTCGTGATCTCGACTCCGGAGTCCTGGAACATCGCGTCCACGACCTCGCGGGTCTGCCAGCTCGTCGCCTCCAGCACCGCGCGGGCGAGGTGCGCCTTGGTGACGTAGCGCGTCAGGCCGGTGATGACACCGCGGGCGTCCGAGCGCCAGTACGGAGCGAACAGGCCGGAGAAGGCGGGCACGATGTACGCGCCGCCGTTGTCCTCGACGCTCTCCGCCAGGGGCTCGATCTCGTCGGCGGTGCGGATGATGCCGAGCTGGTCGCGGAACCATTGGACCAGCGCGCCCGTTATGGCTATCGCACCCTCCAGGCAGTACACCGGCGCCTCGTCGCCGATCTTGTAGCCCATCGTCGTCAGCAGCCCGCTCTTCGACGGCACCGGCCGGTTGCCCGTGTTGAGCAGCAGGAAGCTACCGGTGCCGTAGGTGTTCTTCGCGGTGCCGACGTCGTAGCAGGCCTGCCCGAACACAGCCGCCTGCTGGTCGCCCAGGGCCGAGGCGACCGGCACGCCGGCCAGCTGCCCGACAGCGGTCCCGTACACCTCGGCGGAGGACCTGATCTCCGGCAGGACGGCCTCGGGCACGTTCATGGCGGACAGGATCGAGGAGTCCCACTGGAGGGACTCCAGGTTCATCAGCATGGTGCGTCCGGCGTTCGTCACGTCGGTCACGTGCCGCCCGCCGTCCGTGCCGCCGGTGAGGTTCCAGATGAGCCAGGAGTCTATGGTGCCGAAGGCGATCTCGCCGCGCTCGGCGCGGGCCCGCAGACCGGGCACGTTGTCCAGCAGCCAGGCGGCCTTGGGACCGGAGAAGTAGCTGGCCAGCGGCAGTCCGGTCTGCTCGCGGAACCGGTCCTGACCGTCCGAGCCGCCGAGCTGGTTGCACAGCGCCGCGGTGCGTGTGTCCTGCCACACGATGGCGTTGTGCACCGGCTTGCCGGTCGCGCGGTCCCACAGGACCGTCGTCTCGCGCTGGTTGGTGATGCCGAGCGCGCTGATCTGGTCGGTGCGCAGTCCGGCCTTGGCGATCGCTCCGGCGACCACCGCCTGCACCTTGGACCAGATCTCCGTCGCGTCATGCTCCACCCAGCCTGGCTTGGGGAAGATCTGGCGGTGCTCGCGCTGGTCGACGGCCACGATCGCGCCGTCCTGGTTGAAGATGATGCAGCGGCTCGAGGTCGTTCCCTGGTCGATTGCGGCGACGAACTTGTCCGTCATGACGTCCCCTTCGTCGGATCCTTCAGAACGCTGCGTTGAAGATGACCCCGGACAGCGCCCCGCCGATCAGCGGTCCCACCACCGGGATCCACGCGTAACCCCAGTCCGAGGTGCCCTTGTTGGGAATCGGGAGCACGGCGTGGACGATGCGGGGGCCCAGGTCACGGGCCGGGTTGATGGCGTACCCCGTGGGACCGCCGAGCGACAGACCGATGCCGACCACGAGGAACGAGACGATCAGGATCGCGGTGCCCGACACACCGAGCCCCTTGGTCAGACCGAACGCCAGGATCGGCAGCACCAGCGCGATGGTCGCGATGATCTCGGTGATCAGGTTCGCGACGGTATTGCGGATCGCGGGGGCGGTGGAGAAGATCCCGAGCGTCGGCTGGGCGATCTCCTTGTCGGCGTTGGCCTGGAACTGCGCGAAGTAGACCAGCCAGCACAGCACCGCACCGAGCATCGCGCCGACCATCTGGCCGGCGATGTAGATGTGGACCTTGTCCCAGTTCCCCGTGTCGATGGCGATCCCGATCGTCACGGCCGGATTGAGCTGTCCACCGGACAGCGGGGCCGCGGTGTACGCGCCGGCCATGACGCCGAACCCCCAGCCGAACGCGATGACGATCCAGCCCGAGTCCTTGGCCTTGGAGTAGTTCAGAAGGACGGCGGCTACGACGCCGGCCCCGAAGAGGATCAGGATCGCGGTGCCGATGACCTCACCAAGGAAAATGTCTCCGTTGCTCATGGCTGCTCCTAGGCCCTGGCCGGGACGATCGGCCCCGGTTCTTCGTGCGGGGTGCGTTTCCCATGGCGACTTCAGACGAAGGCGGAGGGTCCCGCGCCCCGCCCGGCGTCCATGACGAGCGTGCCGTCGCAGCCGAATCGCCCGTGGGGGAGGGCCTTTGCACAGGCGCATCCACGCGGCGCAGTGCGTGGATACGCCGAGAATGTACGGCCATGTCGGCTGACACCGGGAAGTGTTCACCGGTGTCCAGGGGGCGTCAAGGTCGCTGACGCCAACGGTTCGGGGTGTGCCGACGGGCCACGGGCGCACGCCTTCCGTGCTCGGGGCACGCCTGACCGGAGGTGAGACGGGACTGGGACGGGACACCGGAGTCTGCTGAGGCCGGCAGGTGGGCCAATTGCTGCTGGACTCGGCAGGGGTCGCAGGCCAACGCTGTGCAGCTGTGCTGAGGCCCGCGGTTGCCTTTCGGTCACCGCCGACCTCGTGGGGAAAGCGTCTCACCCCCTGCCGGGCTCCGCCACCGCGCAACCGGCGGCGGGTGCCTCTTCGACTCCGCGAAGGATCTCGTGCCCGGGCAGCCCGGCGCGCCCCAGGACCCAACTTGCCCCGCTCAGTGACTTCGCTGCCTTCTTCAGCGGCGCCAGACAGGAGGCAGCCTGCCTGTGGTCCGTCACGCTTCCGGGTTCGCACAGAACCGTGGCCAGGGACAGCGTGACAGGGCGCCCACCCGCCGACCACGGCGCGTCCAGCACCGAGGCGGCCAGCGGGTTGAGACCCTCCGGGTCGGCGAGGACCAGGAAATCGTCCCCGCCGATGTGGCCGACGCGGGTGTTGTCCGTCGCCACGTGCTGAAGCGCCCGTCCGACCGACCGGATCAGCTCGTCGCCGGCCGCGAATCCGGCACCGTCGTTGACCTGCTTGAAGTGGTCCACATCGAGCCAGCTCAGGGCGAACCTCCGCCCGTCCGCGATCCGCCGGTCCACCTCACCGGTGATCGCGTCGGATCCTGGGAGCCGGGTCAGCGGATTGAGCCCGGCGGCCTCCTCGACCCGGTTCTCGGCGAGCGCGCGCACGAGGTCCGCGAGCCGTACGACGCCCACGCACCGGCCGAACCGGTCGACCACGGCGACGTCGTCCGAGGTGCGGTCCCGGCCGCCGTCCGCGACCACGTCCAGGACCTCCCAGGCCGTGGCGTCGACCCCCACCGTGCGAGGCGGGTCGCCGAGCTTGGCCGCGGGCCGGTCGGCGTACAGGGCGTGGCCGTAGCGGCCCGACATCGACAGCAGGAAGCGGGACCGGTGCACCGATCGCACCGGGATGCCGTGCATGTCCACCAGCAGCACCCCGGACACTTCCGGGCACCCGGTCAGCAGCGCCCGGACCTGCCCGGCCGACGCGGTGGCGGGCAGGAGTGCAGCCGGCCGCACGAACTCCCGCACCGAAGGTCCCGAACGAGGCGTCACCGGCAGGCCTGGTGAGCGCGGCGGAACGTATACCTCCGCCGCGGGCAGCCGGGCAGGCGGAGCGAACAGCTCGCCCTGAGCCAGCTGCGCACCAGCCGCTCGGGCAGCCGCGCACTGGAGTTCCGTCTCCACCCCCTCGACGCACACGAGTGCCCCCAGCTGCTCGCACAACGCCCGCATCGCACTGATGGCCGCCGGCCGCGCCAACAGGGACGCGTCCAGTTTCACCAGCTCCGGCGACATGTCGGTGAGCAGCCGCAGCGGGACGTCCCCGTCGCCGACGCCGTCCGCGCTGATCCGGAACCCCTGGTCCCGCAGCGCGCCGACCGCCTCCAGAAGCGCCTGCTGGGGCACGTGCGTGTACGGCGGGCCGATGTCGATCGTCACCTCCCACGGCAGCCGCCCCGCCGCACGGACAGCGTCGTGCAGCGGCGTCAGCCCGCCGAGGTCGCCGAGAGTGCCGGCGAACACGTTGACGTACAGGGGGAGCAGTGTCTCCTTGCGAGCCGCCGCACGGAACGCCAACACGGCGAGCTGGCCGTCGAGTTCGGGATCGCGGCGCGCCTCGGCCAGGACGTCGCCGGTCTCCGGGCGGGCCAGTATCTCCAGCCCCGCGACCCCGCCGGTCGTCAGATTGACCACCGGTTGGAAAGCGAAGCGGAGAGTATCCGTCCAGGAGTGCACGGCAGCATACTTGCGCTCCCTGAGCCCGCCCGAGCCCAGTTCATGAGACGTTCACGCAGGATTCCCAGCTGCTCACGCTCTGTAGATAGATGCTGATCGCCTGGGGTGCGAGCGAGGCTGATGCAACGGTGGTCCGACCACCCGCACGGGCATGCTACGGCCGCCGCACCGCTCTCAGCGCACCGCGACCACCGCCGCCCCGTGCCCGAACAGCCCCTGGTTCGCGGCGATGCCCACCCGCGCACCTGGGACCTGGCGGTCGCCCGCGACGGCCCTCAACTGCCAGGTCAGTTCGCATACTTGGGCGATGGCCTGGGCCGGCACCGCCTCACCGAAGGAAGCCAGTCCGCCGCTCGCGTTCACTGGTATGCGTCCTCCAGGCGCCGTCGTGCCCTCTCTCAGCAGCTTCGCGGCCTCCCCTGCGCCGCACAGCCCGAGATCCTCGTACCACTGCAACTCCAGTGCGGTGGACAGGTCGTAGACCTCCGCGAGGGACAGATCCTCGGGTCCGATCCCCGCCTCCTCGTAGGCGGCTCTGGCGATCGACTCCCGGAAAGTCTCGGCCGCCGGCTGCACCGCCACCGCGGAGTCCGTCGCGATGTCCGGCAGGTCCAGCACGGTGTTGGGGTAGCGCGGCGTCACCGTGGAAACCGCCCGTATCCGCACCGGATTGCCGGACCCGTGCCGACGTGCGAAATCCATCCCGGCCAGCACGAGCGCCGCCCCGCCGTCCGACGTCGCGCAGATGTCGAGCAGCCGCAGCGGGTCGGCGACCACCGCGGAGGCGGCGACCTCCTCGGCAGTGACCGCCTTGCGATAGCGCGCGTTGGGATTGAGCGCGCCCAGGGCGGAGTTCTTCACCTTGACCTGCGCGAAGTCTTCGGGTGTGTCCCCGTGCACCGCCATCCGCCGACGGGCGTACAGCCCGAAGTAGGTCGGATTCGTCGCACCCAGAACACGGAAGCGCAGCCAGTCCGGATCCTCGGGCCGGTCGCCGCCCGCAGGCCGGAAGAAGCCCTTGGGGGCCGCATCGGCACCCACCACCAGCACCACGTCCGCGAGCCCCGAAAGTATCTGCGCCCGTGCGGTGTTGACCGCCTGCGCCCCCGAAGCGCACGCCGCGTACACGCTCGTGACCCGGGCGCCCTGCCAGCCGAGCGCCTTCGCGAACGTCGCCCCGGCCACATACCCCGGATAGCCGCCCCGCACGGTGTCCGCACCGATGATCGCCCCGATGTCCCGCCACTCCAGGCCCGCGTCGGCCAGCGCCGCGCGTGCCGCCGCAACGCCGTACTCGACGAAGTTGCGCCCCCACTTGCCCCATGGGTGCATACCCGCGCCGAGCACCGCCACGTCGTCCGTCATGCCGTCACCCCCGTCGGTCGCCACTGCCAGGTCGTCCAGATCATCTCCGCGTCCTCATGGAGCACACCGGGGACGACCTCCACCTCCATGCCCACCGTCAGATCGGCGACGGTGACCCCGGGAACCGCCTGTCCCAGCACCACGAGGCGCTCGGATTCCAGTTCCACAGCGATCAACGTGCACGGCTCCCACGGAAGTTCCGGATTGGTCACATAGGGTGACGGAGGCCGATAGTGGCTGTCGGTGAAAGACCAGACGCGCCCGCGCGGGGAAAGACGGACTTCCTCCAGGTCACCGCCGGGGCAGGCCGGATTGCGGCAATGAGCGTCCTCACGAGGAAAGAACACCGACGTACACACGGAGCAGCGAGTACCGATCAGCCGGAAGTCCTCCCCGTCACCGGTGAACCACCCGGCAACCACAGGCGTACGCGTACGTGGCACATCCCCTCCCGGCCAGCGATCTGACGGAACGTCAGAAAGTGTGCCACGGCCAATGCGATAGCGGCAGGGCGCCGGATTCGGCCTTCGGAAGGAACCGTGACCGATCGCTTCCCGGGCGGACCGCGCACCTGATAGATGCAGGAGACATGACACGACTCTCGACCCTGGCGCGGCGATTGACCGTCACCCTCGCCACGCTGCTCGCCGTGACCGCCGCACCCCCGACCGCCCAGGCCAAGACCGGGACCGACAAGGCCCCGAAGGACTTCGTGGCGCTGAGAACCGTGGACCCGACCATCATCCAGGAGATGCGGTACTTCACCCCGCACAACTTCGTCGGCGAACGCATCGACGGCTACCGGCAGCCCCTCTGCATCCTCACCCGACCCGCCGCCGAAGCGCTCCACAAGGCCCAAAAGCGCCTCCTGCGCCAGGGGTACTCGCTCAAGGTGTACGACTGCTACCGCCCGCAGCGCGCCGTCGACCACTTCGTGCGCTGGGCCGAGGACCTCGACGACGAGGCCATGAAGAGCGAGTTCTACCCGAACGTCGACAAGACCCGGCTGTTCCTCGACGGCTACATCGCGGAGAAATCCGGCCACAGCCGCGGCTCCACCATGGACCTGACCATCGTCAGGCTGCCGGCCAGGCCGACCCGGCCGTACGTACCCGGAGAGCCCCTGCTGCCCTGCTACGCACCCAAGGGTGAGCGCTTCCCCGACAACTCCGTCGACATGGGCACCGGCTTCGACTGCTTCGACACCCTCTCCCACACCCTCGACCCGCGCATCCAGGGCCGACAGCGCGCCAACCGGCTGCTCCTCAAGGGCACCCTCGAAGCCCTCGGATTCGTGAACCTCGCCGAGGAGTGGTGGCACTACACGTACAAGCCGGAGCTGTACCCGGACACCTACTTCGACTTCCCCGTGTCCTCGAAATCCCTCACGACGCACAAGTGACCGGCCCCCGGAAGACGCCCTTCCACCCATCGGATACAGTCCGCCGCGTGTCCGAAACTCAAGCCTCCGTTCCCAACTCCGCAGCGGACTCCCACTGTTCGACCTGCGGCGCGCCCTACGGAGAGGGCGTCTCCGGCTGGCCGCGCACCTGCCCGGTGTGTGGCGCCGTGGCCTACCGCAATCCGTTGCCGGTGGCCATCGCGCTCCAGCCCGTGTACGACACGAAGGGCACCGCCCTGGTCGTCGTCACCCGCACCATCGCCCCCGCGCGCGGGGGCATCGCCCTGCCCGGCGGCTACATCGACGACCGCGAGGACTGGCGGCATGCCGTCGTCCGCGAACTCGGCGAAGAGACCGGGATCGACGCGGCCGACCGCGACGTACGCCTCGTCGACGCGATGAGCTCCCCGGACGGGCACCTACTGCTGTTCGGCCTCCTTCCGGAGCGGCCCGCCGACCGTCTGCCGACGTCGGCCGCAACGGACGAGACCGAGGGCTGGCACCTCCTGCGCAGGCCGGAGGAACTCGCCTTCCCACTGCACACGCTGGCCGTGCGGGCCTTCTTCGAGGGCCGTTACATCTGAGCCCCACGCCCGCCGAGCCCGCGTACCCGCACCGGACGTGGTGACGGGATCACGCCGTCCTCGCGATCCAGCTCGACGGCCACCCGGTCGCCCACCCAACGGGTGACGTAGCGCTCGACCTCAGGCTCGTCCCAGCCATCACCCGCGTCCGGCACCACCAGCCCGCCCCCGGCCCGTCCCCGGGCGGGCGCCCACACCTCCAGTTCCAGCCCGCCGTCGTCCCCACGCACGGGGACGACGGCGCCCGAGCGCGCGAGCACCGGGATCCGAGTCATGGGCGCGTCCACGAGAACCTGCCCCGGCCCTTCGTACGCCCGCTCCGTCGCCGTGTCGTACCAACGCCCACGCGGCAGCTGCACGGCACGCCGGTCGGCACCCGGATCCAGCACCGGCGCCACCAACAGCCCGTCACCGAGCAGAAACGCATCCTCGCACTCGCGCAGCGCGCGGTCCTCGGGCGCCGACCACCACACCGGACGCACATACGGCGCCCCCGTACGCCGGGCCAGATGCGCCAGCGTCATGAAGTACGGCAGCAGCCTCCTGCGCTCGACGAGCGCCACGCGCGCGTGCTCCAGAACCTCGGGTCCGAACTCCCACGGCTCCCTGCGCCCGGCCCGCAGACTCGCGTGCGTACGGAACAGCGGCAGGTACGCGGCCAACTGGAACCACCGCAGGTACAGCTCCGGCGACGGACTTCCGTCGAAGCCGCCCACGTCCGGCCCCGAGTACGGCACTCCGCACAGCCCGAGCCCCATGACCAGCGACAGCGACGCCCGCAGCCCGGGCCAGCCCGTGGCCACGTCCCCGGACCAGGTGCCTCCGTAGCGCTGCATGCCGGCCCATCCGGAGCGCGAGAAGACGAAGGGGCGCTCGTCGGGCGTCAGTTCACGCAGGCCTTCGTAGGCCGCCCTGGCCATGCACAGGCCATAGACGTTGTGCGCCTCCCGGTGGTCGCCGCCCCGCCCCTCCAGGGAGTGCGCGGCCGAACGCGGCAGCGTCGACTCCCCGAAGGCGGTGAAGGAGGTCGGCTCGTTCATGTCATGCCAGAAACCCGCGAAGCCCTGCGCCAGCCGCTCCTCGTACAGCCCACCCCACCACTGCCGCACGCGCGCGTGCGTGAAGTCGGGGAAGACGGCCTCCCCGGGCCACACCACACCCCGCACGACCTCCTCCGAGGCGTCCCGCACGAACGCGTCCTGCGCCGTCCCCGCGTCGTACACGGCGTTGCCCGGCTCGGCCTTGACCGCGGGGTCCACGATCGACACCAGCCGGATCCCGTCCCGTCGCAGGTCCTCGGCAAGCTGCGGCAGCTTGGGGAAGGCCTCGTGGCCGACCGTGAACACCTGGTGCTCGTCGTAGTGGTCGATGTCCAGATGGACCGCGTCCAGCGGCAGATCCCGCGCCTGGTAACCCGAAACGATCCGCCGCACCTCCTGCTCACTGCCGAACCCCCACCGCGCGTGGTGGTGCCCGAGCGCCCACGCGGGCGGCAGCGCCGCCCCACCGGTCAGAGAGGCCCACACCAGCAGCACGCGCGCGGGAGTGCCCACCATCACCCAGCAACGCAACGGACCGCCGTCCATCCGCAGCTCGCAGGTCCCCGCCCGGTCATGGCCGGAACCGGCACCCTCCTCGCCCTCCCGCAGCGTCACGGTGCCGTCCCACGAGGTGTCGTGGAACGCCAGGTGCGTCGCGGCGTCGGCCACGACCAGCTGCACCGGCATGGTGATGTACAGCGGATCGTCGCCGGGATCGAACGAATGCCCGGGGTCGGTGTTCCACAGCCGGTACGTGCCGTCCCTGAGCCGAGGTCCCGAAGCCCGCCCCCCGAGCCCGAAGATCCGCGCGTCCGCGGCCACCTCCGAGCGCTGCATCCACCGCGCCGGCCCACCCGCGACCGGCTCCCACCAGCGCGGCGGCAGATCACGGCGCAGCGTCACACCACCGGGCGTCTGCACCTCCACGGCGCCGTGCCGCGAGATGACCACCGTCACCCGCTCGGCCACGACCCGCCAGCCACCGTCCTTGTCGGGCTCCAGGACCGCCCGGGGGTCCGGCTCCGGACAGCGGCCGGCGAGCGCGTACGACGGCTCGGGAGCCGCCCCGTCCCAGCCCCAGAAGACCGCCCCGTTCACCGTCACGGTCACGCACAGCTCGGACCGGCTGAACCGGATCACGCCGCCGCCCGGCCCGGGCCGCACCTCCTGCACGGGCCCGGGCACACGAGCACGCTCGGCACCCCGGGGCGGCAGCCCCGCGGCGTCCGCACGCTTCCTGCGCCACGCCGCTCGTACGGTACGCAACCCCTGGGCCGCCCCCACAGAACCGACCACCTTCATCGAACGCACCAGGTCACGACCGTCCATGCTGCTCAGCCTGCCATTCACCGCCCCACACGCGTGTGCCGTTCAACTGCCGTTCACCAGTGCCGGGACCACATCTTCACGACACGGACTATGTGGGGCGGACCCTGGTGTAGAAGTCGATCACATGGCATCGTCCGTGTCATCCGCGTCACGCGCACACCCCCGCCGTGCGCGGAAGACGCACACGACGCGCACAGTCCGGGAGCCGCTCCATGTCGATCGTGAACCCCCAGCCGCTGTGGCAGCCAGACCCGCAGCGCATCGCCCGAGCACAAGTCACCCAGTTCCAGGCCTGGGCCGCCGAAAACCACGGTGCCCCTGCCGAGGGCGGCTACGAGGCACTGCACCGCTGGTCGGTCGACGAACTGGAAACGTTCTGGAAAGCCGTCACCGAGTGGTTCGACGTCCGCTTCTCCACCCCCTACGCGCGCGTGCTCGGCGACCGCTCCATGCCCGGCGCCCAGTGGTTCCCCGGCGCCACCCTGAACTACGCCGAGCACGCCCTGCGCGCAGCCGAGACCCGCGCGGACCAACCCGCACTCCTGCACGTCGACGAAACCCACGAGCCCCGCCCGGTCACCTGGTCCGAGCTGCGCCGCCAGGTCGGCTCCCTCGCCGCCGAGCTGCGCGCCCTCGGAGTACGTCCCGGAGACCGCGTCAGCGGCTACCTCCCCAACATCCCGCAGGCCGTCGTCGCCCTCCTCGCCACAGCCGCCGTCGGCGGCGTATGGACCTCCTGCGCCCCCGACTTCGGCGCCCGCAGCGTCCTCGACCGCTTCCAGCAGGTCGAACCGGTCGTCCTGTTCACCGTCGACGGCTACCGCTACGGAGGCAAGGAGCACGACCGCCGCGACACCGTCGCCGAACTGCGCCGCGAACTGCCGACCCTGCGAGCGGTCGTGCACATTCCGGTCCTCGGCACCGAGGCCCCCGAGGGCGCCCTGGAATGGTCGGCCCTGACGGCCGCCGACGAGGAACCCCTCTTCGAGCAGGTCCCCTTCGACCACCCCCTCTGGGTGCTCTACTCCTCCGGCACGACCGGCCTCCCCAAAGCCATCGTCCAGTCCCAGGGCGGCATCCTCGTCGAGCACCTCAAACAGCTCGGCCTGCACTGCGACCTCGGCCCCGAGGACCGTTTCTTCTGGTACACCTCGACCGGCTGGATGATGTGGAACTTCCTCGTCTCCGGCCTGCTCACCGGCACCACGATCGTCCTCTACGACGGCAGCCCCGGCTATCCCGACACCGCCGCCCAGTGGCGCGTCGCCGAACGCACGGAAGCCACCCTCTACGGCACCTCGGCCGCCTACGTCATGGCCTGCCGCAAGGCCGACGTGCACCCCGCGCGCGACTTCGACCTCTCCAAGGTGCAGTGCGTCGCCACCACCGGCTCACCACTGCCGCCCGACGGCTTCCGCTGGCTGCACGACGAAGTCCGCGACGACCTCTGGATCGCCTCCGTCAGCGGCGGCACCGACGTGTGTTCCTGCTTCGCGGGAGCCGTGCCCACCCTGCCCGTGTACGTCGGGGAGCTCCAGGCCGCCGGCCTCGGCACCGACCTCCAGTCCTGGGACCCCAGCGGCAAGCCCGTCATCGACGAGGTCGGGGAGCTCGTCGTCACCAACCCCATGCCGTCCATGCCGATCCACTTCTGGAACGACCCCGGCGGCAGCCGGTACCACGACAGCTACTTCGACACCTACCCCGGCGTATGGCGCCACGGCGACTGGATCACCATCACCTCACGCGGCTCCGTCGTCATCCACGGCCGCTCCGACTCGACCCTCAACCGCCAGGGCGTCCGCATGGGGTCGGCCGACATCTACGAAGCCGTGGAGCGCCTCCCCGAGATCAAGGAATCCCTCGTCATCGGCATCGAACAGCCCGACGGCGGCTACTGGATGCCCCTGTTCGTCCACCTGGTCCCCGGCGCCGTGCTCGACGAGGCCCTCCTGAACCGCATCAAGCAGACCATCCGCGAACAGCTCTCACCGCGCCACGTCCCCGACGAGGTCATCGAGGTCCCCGGCGTCCCGCACACCCTCACCGGCAAGCGCATCGAGGTCCCGGTCAAACGCCTCCTCCAGGGCACACCCCTGGACAAGGCGGTCAACCCCGGCTCCATCGACAACCTCGACCTCCTCCACTTCTACGAGGAACTCGCCCGCAAGCGCGCCTGACCGAACGGACACACGGCCCCGGACCCACGTGGAGTCCGGGGCAGGCCGCACCGAGAACCCCTCCGACCTGCGCGATTACGAGCGACCGGCTCACCATGCACCTCACCCCGACGCCGTTGTCAGTGCTGCCAGTTACTGTGAGTGAGCATTGATCGACTGCGTATCAGGGGGAAACATGGCGCACACCGACCACCAGACCATGCGACGCGTCCTGCGCCGCGAGATCGCCGGCACGATCGGCCTGCTGACCGACGAGCACGACTTCCGCGCGATGCGGCGCTACCGCAGCTTCACCTTCGACGACCACAAGATCTACCTGGAACAGGTGGAGGCACTCCTCAGGACCCGGGCCTCCCGGGGCAGCCATACGACGATCGCTCTCTTCGACCCACAGGAGTACGCGGAGTTCTGCTCGGACACCGGCCTCGACCCCGACGCCCCGTCGAGCCGCACGCGCTTCACCGCCGAACTCGCGACCACCGGGCCGACCATCCCGTACGACGGCCGGCCGCTGTCGGATGTCGTCCCGGCCTTGGTCGACGAAGCCGTCCGACAAGCCACCTGGGAGTACGCGTCCATCCTCCTGGCCCGCCTCGGCACCTGCGCCACCTGCGGCGAGGACATCGGCCGCGCGGCATTCACCCGCGCCTCCGACCTCCTCGTACGCATCCTCGACACAGCCCCGCCGGGCACCCGACACCTCGTATGCAGCATCACCGGAACCCCGGAAACACTGCTCTCCGTCCTGCACGCCGACGAGAACGACCAGGGCGCCACAGACCTCGACGAGGCCGAAGCACTGGAGTTCACCACGGTTCTCGCCCTCGGCCTCGCCACCCGGAGCCCCGGCGGACTCGTGATGCGGACCAGCGCGCCCGGCACAACCGACCGCATCTACGGCTGGCGTCTGCGAGGAGACGGACTGGAACCCCTCACGGCGGGAGAGGTCTTCGACGCATACTGCACCGACCACGAATCCGGCGACCTCATCTCCCCGGAATCAGGCGTCGACTACTGCGTGCCCCCGGACCTCGGAGGCGGAAGCGACGTAACCCCGCCCGGACACCACCACTGAGACGCGGCAGGGGCGCCCCACCCGATGGTGGAGCGCCCCATAACAACCCGCGGTGCTGATCCGGCTTACTCGCCCGACAGCACCGCCTGAGCGGCGCTCCGCGCCTCCTCGGCGCTGTCCGCCGCCCGCGCGGCCGCAGCGGCACGCTCACACTGCGCCAGCGTGTACTTCGTCAGCGTCGCCCGGACATAAGGAATGGACGCCGAGCCCATGGACAGGGAGGTGACACCCAGACCGGTCAACACACAGGCCAGCAGCGGGTCGGACGCGGCCTCACCGCAGACACCGCAGCTCTTGCCCTCGGCCTTCGCCGCCTCCGCGGACAGCGCGACCAGGTCGAGCAGCGCGGGCTGCCACGGGTCCTGAAGGCGGGACACCGCACCCACCTGACGGTCCGCGGCGAACGTGTACTGCGCGAGGTCGTTGGTCCCCAAGGACAGGAACTCGACCTCCTGAAGGACCGAGCGCGCCCGCAGCGCGGCGGAGGGGATCTCCACCATCGCCCCGAACTTCGCCTGCAGCCCGGCGTCACGGCACGCGTCCGCGAACGCCTTGGCGTCGGCACGGTCCGCCACCATCGGGGCCATGACCTCGAGGTAGACGGGCAGCCCCTCCGCCGCCTTGGCAAGCGCAGTCAGCTGGGTCCGCAGTACGTCGGGGTGGTCCAGCAGCGTGCGCAGCCCACGCACGCCCAGCGCGGGGTTCGGCTCGTCGGCCGGCGTCAGGAAGTCCAGCGGCTTGTCCGCACCCGCGTCCAGGACGCGGACCACCACCCGGCCCTCGGGGAAGGCCTCGAGAACTTGCCGATAGGCCTCGACCTGCTTCTCCTCCGACGGCGCCTTCTTGCTGTCGTCCAGGAAGAGGAACTCGGTACGGAACAGCCCGATGCCCTCGGCACCCGCCTCGACGGCGGCCGGAACGTCCGCCGGTCCGCCGACGTTCGCCAGCAGCGGCACCTTGTGACCGTCGGCGGTGGCACCCGGCCCCGTCGACGCCGCGAGCGCGGCCTTGCGCTCGGCGGCAGCGGCCTCGAGCTCCGCCTTCTTCTCGGCGCTCGGGTTCACGAAGATGTCGCCTGTACTGCCGTCGACGGCGATGACCGTACCCTCGGCGAGCTCACCGGCACCTGGCAGCGCAACCACGGCCGGCACCCCGAGCGCCCGCGCCAGAATCGCGCTGTGACTGGTCGGCCCGCCCTCCTCGGTGACGAAGCCGAGAACGAGGGTGGGGTCCAGCAGCGCCGTGTCGGCGGGCGCGAGGTCGCGCGCCACCAGGACATAAGGCTCGTCGCTGTCCGGCACACCCGGCATCGGAACCCCGAGCAGCCGGGCGACGATACGATTCCGCACGTCGTCAAGATCGGCCACACGACCGGCAAGGTACTCACCGGCACCGGCCAGCAGCTCGCGGTATGCGGCGAAAGCGTCGTACACCGCACGCTCGGCAGTGCTGCCGACGGCGATCCGCCGGTCCACGTCCGCCATCAGCTCGGGGTCCTGGGCCATCATGGCCTGCGCCTCGAGCACCGCCTGGGCCTCGCCGCCCGCCAGGTTGCCGCGCGCCATCAGGTCGGCTGCCACAGCCTCCACCGCCTTGCGGGCGCGCCCCTGTTCACGCTCCGCGTCTTCGGCCGGAATCTGCTTGGCAGGCGGTTCCAGGACCGCCGTTCCCATGTGCCGAACCTCGCCGATGGCCACACCGTGGCTCACGCCGACGCCTCGCAGCGTTGTCTCCATCTCACCCGTCTCCGATAGTGCGGCGGGTCCCGCCGCCGCGGTGGTTGTCGTCCTTACTCGCCGCCATGGGACGGCACCGAAGTCACTTCCAGGTGAAGAGACTGTCGCCGGCCTTCACATCGCCGCTGTCACGCAGATCCGAGAGAGCCTCGGCCGTGGCCTCGAGGGCCACGATCGGGCACACCGGCGACTTGCCGGCCGCTTCCACGGCCGCGGGGTTCCAGCGCACGATGGCCTGGCCGCGGGTCACGGTGTCGCCCTTGTTCACGAGCAACTCGAAGCCCTCGCCGTTGAGCTGCACCGTGTCGATACCGAGGTGGGTGAGCACCCCATGACCTTCGTCGTCCACGACGACGAAGGCATGAGGGTGGAGAGAGACGATGACCCCGTCCACGGGAGAAACGGCCTCGGAGGGCTCACGTACGGGGTCGATCGCGGTGCCCGGGCCGACCATGGCCCCGGAGAAGACGGGATCCGGTACGGACGCCAGTCCGACGGCGCGTCCTGCGAGTGGGGACGTCACGGTGGTCATGGGAAACCTCCCAGGGGTGGAGATCGTTATGGGCCGTCTCTGCCTGTGCCGGACGGCACACTGTTCAGCAGGGTATGTCACATGAAGTGCCGGTTCCGCGTGGGCACTCCAGAGTGGTCTAGACCATACCGCAAATCGATTTGCACGCGCTCCGCGGCCACGTGTACAGTCGTACTCCTGCTTGGGGCCGAGTGACGCAACTTGGCGTCCTTGCCCGGCAGCACCCAACTTGTCAGATCCTATCTCGGGGTCACTTTCTGCATGCCCGCAGGACAGTGGTCAGAGGGCCGGAAAAACACTGATAGAGTTTGGAACACCGAAGGGAAGCGCCCGGAGGAAAGCCCGAGAGGGTGAGTACGAAGGAAGCGTCCGTTCCTTGAGAACTCA